>NZ_JAIXZS010000111.1 GCF_027489515.1 Novosphingobium sp.
GCCTACCAGAACGTGCAGGTTCTGGGAGACATCTCGGAGGACGAGTTCAGCTACACGATGGCCGCGATCACGCAGTGGATCGCACCGGAGCAAGGCTGCAACTATTGCCACAACCCGGCCAACATGGCGTCCGACGAGATCTACACCAAGAAGGTCGCTCGGCGGATGCTGCAGATGACCCGGAACATCAACACGAACTGGACGCAGCACGTGAAGCAGACCGGTGTGACCTGCTACACCTGCCACCGCGGACAGGCAGTTCCGACGGAAAACTGGGCGCTGCCGGCCAAGGGCAATCCGGACACGATCCTCGGCAACAAGCACGGCCAGAATGCGCCGATGGTCAGTACGGCCTATTCCTCGCTGCCCAACGCGGCGTTTGCCAAGTACCTGCTTGATGCAAACTCCAGCAACATCCGGGTGCAGTCGAAGTACAGCCATCCATCCGCCTATGCGGCGACCGCCGACAAGACGACCACGATGGAAACCGAAGGCACCTACAGCCTGATGATGCATACCTCGAGTGCGCTGGGCGTGAACTGCACGTTCTGCCACAACACCGACTCGTTCCAGGCATGGAACCGGAGCACACCCAAGCGCGTCGGCGCCTGGTACGGCTATCGCATGGTGCGCAACATCAACGGTGAATACATCGGCACGCTGGCCAGCGTGTTCCCGAAGCACCGCCTTGGTCCCCAGGGCGATCCGCTGAAGGTCAACTGCACGACCTGCCACCGCGGCATCAACAAGCCTCTGGGCGGTGTCTCGATGGTCAAGGACTACCCGGCCCTGCGGCCGACCGGTTCGATGGTCACCGCTGCGGCGGCTCCGGCTCCGGCTGCAGCGCCGACCAAGATGCCCTGACCCCGGTCAGGCAAGCGAACACCCCCGCGCACGCAACCGGCGCGGATTACCTGGCCCCTGCGATCCTCCATGGATCGCGGGGGTTTTCTTTTGTGCGAGTGATTCGAAAGTCCAAGGGAGCAGACTTAACAATAGAAAGTGACACCTATGCTCGACGAGCAAGTCCGCTAGGCTGTTGCCCAAGTTTGCCTTATGCTTTGATCATGAGTGACACAGCGCCCCAAGGATGGGAGACGGTCTATACCGTTAACGACTACTTCGATGGACCGCGCAATGGCGTTGCCAGTTATCGCGGAGTGCCGCATGCCTACCAATGTGAATGGGATGATGGCGCGGATGAATGGGGGGCGGAGTTCCTGCTGACTCCGATCGCGCCGGAGCAACTATCGGCAGCGGAGAAGCTCTGGTCGATCTGGCAGCGATATCTTGCGAAGCTTCGGCAGGGCGAGCTCGGGCCAGGCGATCAGCATCCAGCGCTGGCTTTCGATCAGGCTCGTTATGAGCAACTTCATGCGGTCGTAAAACAAGCGCTGCAGGTGGACGAGGCTATTGCGCTGCGGGCTGTTCCTGAGTTTCGTCGCATGCATGAAAACTACGATGCTTTCGAGGTGCGCTGGACACCGATTGGCACGTAGGGCTCGACTACTTCCACCTCCCCCGCCGCACCACGTCCGCTAGATGCACCGGGAACGACGCCGCCAGCGGTAGCGCAATCCATGGCCAGCTGGAGCCAACCAGCGCAGCACGCAGGCCCAGCATCATGCAGGCTCCGGGGAGCAGGAGCAGCGCAACATCGATCGCGGGCCGGCCTGCGCGAAGCAGAATGACGGCCTCGATCGCCAGCACGGCGAGGACCAGATCGGCGGCGTGGCCGCTGGCGAAGAAGGCGGCAAGATCAGGCATGACGCGCCTTCAGGAGAACGGCCCGTTGAGCTGGATCACCTGCCAGTTGAGCGCGCCGGCAGTAGTCACCCACGCGAGATAGGGCAGCAGGAGCAGCGCCGCGCTGCGCGAGAAGCGGCCGCAAGCAAAGATCAGCACGATGATCGAGACCCACAGCACCGAAAGCTCGACAAAGGCCCAGTCCGGCCGGCGCAGCTGGAAGAACAGCACGGTCCAGCTCACGTTGAGTGCGCCGTTGATTGCGAAAAGGCCGATCAGCGTATCGGCGGATCGGCTATCGGGCGCCGCGCGCCAGGCGTTGACGCCAGAGGCGGCGATCAGCGTGAAGACGACGGTCCAGATCATCCCGAAGGCGGGCGGCGGCGGGTTCCAGCTCGGCAGGCGCAAGCTCTGGTACCAGCCAGTCGTATCGGTCATCGTGCCGCCAACGCCGGCGACGACGATCGCCGCGATCGCGGCAATGGCAATCGGCAATCCCCAGGGCCGGTTCCCCATCGGGCTGCTCAAGGGTGCGCGGCCCTGAGGCCAAGGAGATGCGCGGTATCCTTGAGGAAGATGCGCACGTGCGCCATCGGATCGGCGCGGACCAGCTTCTTGTTCATGTAGGCCTGCCAGGTCAGCCGCTGCACATCGGGATCCGCGCACATCGCCACGAAGCGTTCGCGGCGCTTGTCGCTCGAATACCAGAAGTACTGCATGATGCCGAGGATCCAGAACACACGGCCATGCTCCTTGAGGAAGGTGCGTCGCGCAGCCCTGAGTGCGCTCGGCTTGCCGGTGAGGAGGAACTGGTGCGCGGCATTGGCGGCATGGCGGCCGCAGGTCATCGCATAGTAAATCCCCTCACCCGAGGCAGGCGCGACGACGCCGGCAGCATCGCCCGAGACGAGCACATCGCGCCCATTGTCCCAACGCTTCAGGGGCTTCAAGGGAATGGGCGCACCTTCGCTGCGCACTGTCTCGCATTGGGCAAGGCCCATTTCCTGCCGCATCGTGGCAACCGAGCCCCGCAGCGAGAAGCCCTTGTTGGCGCTGCCGACGCCGATGCTGGCGGTTTCGCCGTGCGGGAAGACCCAGCCATAGAAATCGGGCGAGACGCGGCCCTGATAGATCACGTCGCAGCGCGAAGGATCATAGCCCTGATCGTTGGCCGGGGGCGACTTGATGATTTCATGATAGGCGAAGACGCATTTGACGTTCTCGCTGCCCGGCAGGCTATCGCGGGCGACGCCCGAGCGGGCACCATCGGCGCCGATGATCAGTTTTGCGCGCACGCGGTGCTCAGCCCCGCCGCGGCTTTCGCGGTAGACGACCACAGCGCCTTCAGCCCCGTCGCGCTCGATCCGCTCGAACGTGCCGGTCCGGCGTTCGGCCCCCGTCAGTGCGGCGCGGTTCCTGAGCCATTCATCGAACACATCGCGATCGACCATGCCGACGTAGCCGATCTCGCCCACCGGCATATCGACCGCGCGATCCGACGGAGCGACCATGCGCGCGCTGCGGGCGCGGGCAACGAGGAGGCTATCGGGGATGGCAAACTCTTCCATCAGGCGCGGGGGGACCGCGCCGCCACAGGGTTTGATGCGTCCGGCCCGGTCGAGCAGCATGACCGAATGGCCCATGCGCGCCAGATCCGCCGCAGCGGTTGCCCCGGAAGGCCCGCCACCAACCACCACGACGTCGAATTCGATCCCGCTCATGCTTCCGCCTCCCGAAAATTGATTGCCGCGTCTTGCCTTGCAATGCGCGCTGCCATCACCGCCGCGGCCATGAACAGCACGGCCTCGATCGCAAAGATTGATTGGAACGCGCGCCCGTCGCTTTCCGCGTGGCGCGCCAGATCGACGCCAATCGCGCCGGCCAGCCCGCCGAGCCCGAAAGCGATGCCCTGCGCCGCGCCCCAGACGCCCATACGCACGCCGGTATCGGCGCCGGAGCCGCTGCTGGCGAGGCTCATCATCGCGCCGATCGCAGACACTGCGAAGACCCCATTGGCAAAGCCGAGCACGGCGATATTGGCAGCAAGCGGCCAGCCGGGACCAACCCCGGCGCCGATCGCAAGGCCAGCAAGCGCCAGTGCCGAGCCGACACAGCCAGCGGCGATCCAGCCGCGAAGCTCTCCGGCGGCGCGGCCGGCAAAAGCGCTGCCGCCGATGCCGGCGACGATCATGCCGAGGAGCACGCCGCTGTGCTGGACTGCAGAGAGCGAGGTCGACTGCGCCGGGCTCATGCGGAAGACAATCCCGGCGAAGGGCTCAAGAATGAGATCCTGCATCGAATAGGCCAGCATCGAGAGGAAGACGAAGACGGTGAAGCGCCGCGCCGCGGTTTCGGCGAAGACCGCGCGCAGGGCGTCTCCGAAGTTGGTCTCACTTGCGGGTTCAGGCGTGGCCGCCTGCATGCCGCGCTCAAGCCGGAAGGTGGCAAGCACGGTGATGACTAGCGCGGCGAGCGCGATGGAGCCCGCGACCTCGACCAACCGGCCCCAGGAGAAGGGTTCGAGCAGCGCGCCGGCGGTGCCTGCGGAAATGACGATGCCCATCACCATCATGATCCAGGTGACTGCGGCGGCGGCGGCGCGGCGCTGCGGCGCGACCCCAGCGGCGAGGAGAGCAAGGAGCGAAGTGCCCGCCGCACCGACACCGGCACCGATCAGGATGAAGCCAAAGAGCAGGACGGCATTGGCCGCGAGCGGCTGCGCCTCACCCAGCGGGAGTGCAAAGACGGCAAGCATGGCGCCAAAGCCGAGCACCGTGACACCGCCGATGATCCACGGAGTGCGGGCATGGCCGCGATCCGAACCGTGCCCCCAGACGGGGCGCGCGAGCTGGACAGCATAATGCAGCGCGACGAGCCCGGCCGGGACGGCAGCAGCCATGCCGTATTCGACGACCATGACTCGGTTGAGCAGCGAGGTCGCCAGCATGACCACCGCGCCGATGGAGGCCTGGACAAGGCCGAGCCGCACGATCGAAAGCCAACCAAAACCGGAGGGGGTCCCCGCGCGGGCCATCACCAGTGGCCGCCAAGGCCGCCGGCTGCTGCCAGCATGCCAAGGACATAGAGCGTCACGCCGGTTCCGCCGTACCATGGCGCACGTCCAGCCGGGTCAGCAATGAGCCTGGGCATCAGCGCAAACTGCACGGCGAGAACCAGCGCAACGATGCCCGCTGAGATCATTAGGCCTTGCTGCACGAGGTAAATCGCGGCGATCACTTGCGCGAGCGCCATGACCCCGCAAGCGAACAGCGCAGCATTGCGCACACCGAGCACGACAGGAAGCGAACGCACGCCCGTCTGCTTGTCACCTTCTACGGCTTTGAAATCATTGAGTGTCATGATTCCGTGTGCACCGAGGCTGTAGTGCACAAGGACGATGATGACAGGCGTGGCCGGCAGCGTGCTGGTCATCACGGCAGCGCCGGTGAACCAGCTGAGGCCTTCATAGGTGAGGCCCACAAGCGCCGGGCCCCACCAGCCACTCGCCTTGAGGCGGAACGGCGGCGCGCTGTAAGCCCACGCGGCGGCGAGGCCGACGACGGTTGCGACCATGACCCAGATGCCGAGTGCCGCGCCGACCGCAAGGGAGAGCAGCGAGCCGGCGCAGGCGATCCAGAGGCCCCAGCGGCCCGGGATGCGGCCCGATGGGATCGGGCGGTTGGGCTCATTGATGGCGTCGACGTGGCGATCGAACCAGTCGTTGATGGCCTGGCTGTTGCCGCAGACGAGCGGGCCGGCGAGGAGACCTCCTGCAAGGATCGCGACCCAGTGGCCCGCAGCGGGCTGGCCGGAGGAAACGACGCCGCACATGAACGCCCAGATCGGCGGAAACCAGGTGATCGGCTTCAAAAGCTCAAGCACGTCGCGCAACGCGGGACGCCGAATGGCCTTGGGCGTTGCGGGAGCCATCGAAGGGGCCGAAGTGGCTGGCTGCGTCATACCTCGGAGGGTATGGTTGACACCCCTAAGTGTCAATTGATTCTTACACTTGCGCGTGTCGCGCTATTCGCTCTCGCCGACCAGATTGCCGAGCCCGTAACGGTGCAGCTTGGAGTAGAGGCTCTGCCGGCTGAGGCCGAGGATCTCAGCCGCCGAGGCGCGGTTGTCCGAAGTGTAGGCGAGCGCTGCTTCGATGCAGAGGCGCTCGATAAGATCGGTGCTCTCTCGCACGATTTCCTTGAGCGACGCACGACCGACGAGTTCGGTCAGTTGTTCGACCGAGCGCGGCAGATCGAGCGGCGTAGGCGGCAGATCGCGCAGGCGGCGGCCGATCTCGCGAATCGCGAAGCCGTAGCACGGGTTGTCGCCCGAGGTGCGGACGGCGGAGAGCTCGACCGGTTCTTCCAACTCGGAATCGCGAGCACGCACCACTGTGCTCACATTGCGGGCAAGGCCATACTTGGTGAGTTGGCCTTCGATGAGATCGAGATCGATGCCGGGCCGGCCGACGAACTCGCCAAGCGGGCGGCCACGGATCTGATCGAGCGAGGCGGCGCGGGCGAGTTCGAGGAAAGCGATGTTGGCCGCGATGATCCGCATGTCCGAATTGGCGACGACGAAGGCATCGGGCATCCGCTCGACGATATCGAGCAAGGTTGCCGCACCTTCGGTCGTGCGCTCGATAGCGCTGCCGAGGCGGACGAGGAGATAGCGCCCGCCGAGTTGGCGGAAGCCGGTCGCCGAAATGGTGAGCTGCTGGCGGGCACGTTCGAGATCGACCGTTAGCGGCGAGACTTCGGAGGTTGTCAGCACTGCGCCGAGATAGGCAATCAGCGCATCGCGCGAGCTGCGCGCGACGAGGCCGGAAAGCTTGGCGCCAACAAGGCTGCCAGGACGCGCTTCGAGCAGGGCGTGTGCAGCGGGGTTCGCTTCCTGGATTCGCTGGCTGTCCGCCTCGACCAGCAGCACCGGCTCCGACGAAAGATCAAAAAGCAGGCGATAGCGTGTCTCGATCTGGCGGAGGCGCATGTAATCGCGCTCGAGCGATTGCTGGGCCTGAAGCAGGCGCTGCTGGAGGACCACGGCCCCGCGCATGTCGCGCCCGACCGCGATCAGGCGCTTGCCGCCTGAAAGGCTGATCATCAGATAGCGGACGGGGATATCGCCCGCAGGACTGGTGTGATTGATCTGGCGCCAGCGGCTGCCCGCCTCACCCGGCTCTACCTGCAGCATGTCCTTGACCTTGCTGCGGCTTTCGACAGTGACAGTGGCATCGAATTGCTGGCCGATCCAGCTGTCGCAGCCCGGGAAGTCCTGCCGATTGGCGGCAACATCGAGGATCCGGCCGTCCGGATCGAGCGAGAGCGTGACGTCGCCGGCAGCAAGCACCAGGCGCAAGGCATCAGCCGGCACGATGTCGTTGAATGCGGATTCCGACCGGTTGAACGGTGTCTTGTCCGCGAGGGCGCGCTCGGGTTCAGCCACGGAGATGACCGGCCCTAGCCGGCATTCACGGTCCGGTGCGTGGCCGCGCCGACCAGATGGTTGGCGAGAGCAAGCGCTCCGGGTGCATCAATCGCCGAACCATCGGCGCCGGCCTCGTCGGCCAGTGCCGGATTGGCGTTCACTGCATGTCCCCCTACCAGAATCTTCACGTCTTGGCACATGGACACGCTGCGGATCGCCTTGATGGTTCTTGCCAGAGATTCGGTAGTAACATCACAGGATACGGTCAAGCCAACGAGATCGTAGGATTTGTTGGCAACCTTCGACACGAGCTGCCGCATGTCCGGGGCGACCAGAACCTCGCTATCCCACGCCGCACGGACGAAAACTTCGTGGACCATCGTGGCCCCGAAACTGTGCTGATCGCCCGGCATTGCCGAGAACAGCGCACGGCAGGGCGCCTTGAGCGGCCCGGTGATGATCGGGCTGCCCCACGCGATTTCGCGCATCACTTCCTGCAGGCGCCAGAGGCCGATCGTGACATCGAGGAAATCGCAAAGATCCTCTTCCCAGAGCGCACCGAGGCGGCGCGCGGCGGGGGCGAGGAGATCGACGAAGATGGCATCGATGCCGACCCCGCGGGCGACATACTCTTCCACATGGACGAGCAGTTCATCGGCCTGAAGTGTGAGCGGCAACGGCGAGAAGTGAGCAACATCTTCGGCAGTGATCAGCCCGCCGCCCTGCCCGACGCTGCGGCCCGGACGCATGCGATGCGCCACCAGCAGCTGGGGGATGATCTCGCCTTCGATTAGGGTGCTGATAGCCGAGTTGGAGCCGGGGCGCTGGCGGCGGGTGCCGGCATTGCGGCCGCTTCCGGCATTGGCATTCTTGCGCCGGCTGCTCGCCGGGACACCCGAATGCTCTTCGTGCGTGGGGGATTGATCCCCCTTGCGAGAGCTCTGGCCACCCGTGGCCCCGCTTTTGCCAACCGCCAAGTCCATGTCAGACACTCCCGTCTGCCGCAGCTCCTGGCCGCGTGGGGATAGTGGTTAAAGACACTCCGACTCTGTCCCTCCCCCAAGACCTACGCTCAATCCCAAACCTTGGCAAACCCAATTCTGTCAATTTCAGTTGTCGTCCAATTTTATTGACAGTGGCTTGAAACGAGTCGTAAGCTCCTCGTTACTTAAAGGGATGGGACGCCAAAGAATGTCGAACGGTGGTACGCCTGCGCTGCAAGGGATCAGGTCCGGATCGGACCCCCGGCAGACCGCTCGCGGGGCGGTCCGCCAGGCCCTTCCGCTCTATACGCCAGAAGAGAAGCTGCGGCGCGATCAGACGCCGTGGACGCTGGTCCAGGGCCTGCTCGCCCCCTTCCAGTTCGTGGTCTTCCTTGTCAGCCTCGTCCTCGTCCTGCGCTGCTTGCTGACGGGTGATGGCGCCTTTGCCGCCGACCTTTCGGTCATCGCGAAGACGCTCACGCTCTACACGATCATGGTCACAGGTTCGATCTGGGAGAAGGTCGTTTTCGGCAAGTGGCTCTTCGCCCCGGCGTTCTTCTGGGAGGACGTCGTCTCGATGCTCGTCATCGCGCTGCACACGGCCTACCTCGTGATGCTGCTGGGCAAGTTCGGCACGCTCGAGACCCGCCTTACCGTCGCGCTCGCAGCCTACCTCACCTACGTGATCAACGCAGCGCAGTTCGTGCTGAAACTGCGCGCAGCCCGGCTCCAGGCCCAAGCACTTGCAGGAGCCGCCGCATGAGCCCCGCACAAGCCATTGCCACCGCCGAAAAGCCGCGCGACGGCAAGTTCGAAGTGCTGCGCGAGCGCGGCCAGCGGGAAGTTTTCTGCGGTCTTACCGGCATCGTCTGGCTGCATCGCAAGATGCAGGACGCTTTCTTCCTCGTCGTCGGATCGCGCACCTGTGCGCACCTGCTCCAATCGGCGGCAGGCGTTATGATCTTTGCCGAACCGCGCTTTGCCACCGCGATCATCGAGGAGCGCGATCTGGCCGGCATGGCCGATTGCCACGCCGAGCTAGACCGCGTGGTCGACCGGTTGCTGGCTCGCCGTCCGGAAATCCGCACGCTGTTTCTGGTGGGATCCTGCCCCTCGGAAGTGATCAAGCTTGATCTCGGCAATGCCGCGCAGCGCATCGGCGCACGGCATATGCGCAACGAGACGGGCGAAGGCGTTCGCATTCTTGCCTATTCAGGTAGCGGGATCGAGACGACTTTCACCGAAGGCGAGGACGCCTGTCTGACCGCGCTGGTGCCGGAAATGCCGGTTGCCGCGGTGGATGCTTCGCAATCGCTGCTCCTGGTGGGCGCGCTTCCCGATATCGTCGAGGACCAGTTCCTGCGCTTGTTCGCCGAACTTGGCATTACCAATGTCGGCGTGTTGCCTTCGCGCCGCGCCGGGATGCTGCCCGCCATCGGACCGAATACCCGCTATCTCCTGGCGCAGCCTTTCCTCGGTGAAACCGCTCGCGCGCTGGAAGACCGGGGCGCGGTGCGCATCGATGCCCCCTTCCCCTTCGGCGCGGAAGGCACCGCGGCCTGGCTTTCGGCTGCAGCGGCTGCGTTCCGAATCGACGAGATGCACGTGAACCGCGTGATCGCTCCGGGCCGGGAAAGGGCCAAGCGCGCGCTCGAGCGGTACATACCTGCCCTAAAGGGCAAGCGCATCACGTTCCTCCCGGACTCGCAGCTGGAGATCCCGCTGGCGCGCTTCCTCGCCACCGAACTGGGCATGATCCCGGTCGAAGTCGGCACGCCCTACCTCCACCGCGCACACCTGGCCGCCGATCTTGCCCGCCTGCCCGAGAATACCCGCATCAGCGAAGGGCAGGATGTCGAACGCCAGCTCGACCGCGTGCGTGCCGACCGCCCGGACCTCACCGTCTGCGGCCTCGGCCTTGCCAACCCGCTCGAGGCCGAGGGCCTCGCCACCAAGTGGTCGATCGAACTGGTGTTCTCGCCCGTTCACGGCTTCGACCAGGCGGGTGACCTCGCCGAACTGTTCGCCCGGCCCCTGCGCCGTCGCGACGTGATGAGGATATAGGCCCATGCAGCTCGCCGTCTGGACCTATGAAGGACCGCCGCATGTCGGCGCAATGCGGGTCGCGACGGCGATGCGCGGGGTGCACTACCTCCTCCACGCACCGCAGGGCGATACCTACGCAGATCTGCTGTTCACGATGATCGAGCGCCGCAGCGCCCGCCCGCCCGTGACCTACACCACCTTCCAGGCCCGCGATCTCGGCAAGGATACCGCAAGCCTGTTCCAGAACGCTGCGCGCGATGCGGTGGAGCGGTTCAAGCCCGAAGCGCTGCTCGTGGGCGCATCGTGTACTGCTGAACTGATCCAGGACGATCCCGCAGGCCTTGCCGACAACATGGGCCTGCCCTGCCCGGTGATCCCGCTGGAACTGCCCAGCTATCAGCGCAAGGAAAACTGGGGCGCGGCAGAGACCTTCTACCAGATCGTGCGCCATCTGGCAGACACCTCGGTGCGGCCGACCCCGCGCGAAGGCCGCCGCCCGCTGGTCAACCTGCTTGGCCCCGCTGCCCTTGGCTTTCGCCACCGCGACGATGTTCGCGAAGTGAGCCGCATTCTCGACCTGCTTGGCATCGACGTCCATCTCGTCGCACCGCTTGGGGCTTCGCCCGCCGATATCCGCACGATCGGCGCCGCCGATTTCAACATCGTGCTCTATCCGGAAATCGGCGACGAAGCAGCGCGCTGGCTCGACAAGACCTTTGCCCAGCCCGCGATCCGCACCGTGCCGATCGGCGTGGGCGCGACGCGCGCCTTCATCAGCGAAGTGGCGGCGCTCGCCGGGGTCGATCCGGCGCTGGCGCTGGATGATCCCTCCTCGCGCATGCCGTGGTGGAGCCGCTCGGTCGATTCCACCTATCTCACCGGCAAGCGTGTGTTCGTGTTCGGCGATGCGACCCACGCCGTGGCCGCCGCGCGGATCGCGCACGAAGAGCTCGGCTTCACTGTCTGCGGGATCGGCTGCTACAACCGCGAGTTCGCGCGCGATATCCGTAATGCCGCCAAGGAGTACGGCCTCGAGCCGCTGATCACCGACGATCACCTGACGGTCGAGGAAGCCATCGCCGCCGCCGCGCCCGAACTGGTGCTCGGCACGCAGATGGAGCGCCATATTGCCAAGCGGCTGGGCATTCCCTGCGCGGTGATTTCCGCGCCGGTCCACGTGCAGGATTTCCCCGCGCGCTTCAGCCCGCAGATGGGCTTCGAAGGCGCCAACGTGATCTTCGACACCTGGGTCCACCCGCTGGTGATGGGGCTGGAAGAGCACCTCCTCACCATGTTCCGCGACGACTTCGAGTTCAGCGACGCGGCGGGCCCCTCGCACCTTCACGGTTCGGCGCCGGCGCATGCCAAAGCGGAACCGATGCTGGCACCCGCCGGCGACATTCTGATCAGGGAAGAAGCTGCGCCCGTCGCCGCTTCTGACGGCTCGGCCGGTTGGACCGACGAAGCCGAGCGCGAACTGCGCAAGATTCCGTTCTTCGTGCGCGGCAAAGCCAAGCGCAATACCGAGAAGTACGCGAATGACATGGGCCTGGCGGCTATCACGCTCGACACGCTCTACGAGGCAAAAGCCCACTATGCGCGGTAAAGCCCCCCTCCCCGCTACGCCGGACACGCCCGTCCGTGTTGTCGTCATTACGCTCGACAACCACCTTTCGGGCGCCTTCCAGCGCGCGCAGGGGCAATTTGCCCGCTCAGGGACAGGCGTAACGATCGGTTTCCACGCCGCTGCCGATTGGGAAGAGAAAGCCGGCTCGCTCGACGCCGCCCGCGAGGACATTGCCCGGGCGGACATCATCCTATGCACGATGCTGTTCCTCGAGGATCATATCCGCGCGGTGATGCCCGCGCTGGAAGCCCGGCGCGACAGCTGCGATGCCATCGTCGGCCTGATGTCGGCGGGCGAAGTGGTCAAGCTCACCCGCATGGGCGACTACCGCATGGACAAGCCCGCGACGGGCATGATGGCGCTGCTCAAGAAGCTGCGCGGATCGGGCAAGCCCGGCGCGAGCTCCGGCAAGGGGCAGATGGCCATGCTGCGCCGCCTGCCGAAGCTGCTGAAGTACGTGCCCGGCACCGCACAGGACGTGCGCGCCTATTTCCTGACCCTGCAATACTGGCTCGCGGGCAGCGATGACAACGTCGTGGACATGATCCGCGCGCTCATCGACCGTTATGCCTCGGGCGATCGCGCTGCCCTGCGCGGCGCGATGAGGGCCGAAGCGCCGCGCGAGTATCCCGAGGTCGGCGTCTATCATCCGGCGATGACCCCGCGCATGGCGGCGAGTGCTGCTGCCCTGCCCGTCAGCGCGACTGCGGGCAAGCGCGGCACGGTCGGCCTGCTCATGCTGCGCTCCTATGTGCTCGCCAAGGACGCGCGCCACTATGATGGCGTGATCGCGGCGATGGAGGCCCGGGGCCTCAGCGTGATCCCGGCCTTCGCCGGCGGTCTCGACGGCCGCCCGGCGATCGAGGCGCTGTTCATGAAGGACGGCAAGGCGATCGTTGATGCGGTGGTGAACCTCACCGGCTTCAGCCTCGTCGGCGGGCCGGCCTACAACGACACAGCGGCGGCCGAGGCGATCCTCACCAAGCTCGACCGGCCCTATATCGCCGCGCATCCGGTTGAATTCCAGACGCTTCAGGCCTGGGGCGCAAATCCGCAAGGGCTGCTGCCACTCGAATCGACGATGATGATCGCGATCCCCGAGCTTGACGGCGCCATCTCGCCGATGGTCTTCGGCGGCCGCTCGGACGGCAGCGGCGAAGCCTGCACCGGCTGCGCAAACGGCTGTACTTTTGCCGGATCCGGCGTTGCGGGCGTGCGGCAGATGGAAAGCTGCGCCGAGCGCGCCGAGGCGCTGGCTGCCCGCGTTCTCAAGCAGATCGAACTCGCCCGCGCCGAAGCAGCCGAGCGGCGGATTGCCGTCGTCCTGTTCAATTTCCCGCCCAATGCCGGTGCGGCCGGTACCGCGCAGTTCCTCAGCGTGTTCGAATCGCTCCATGCCACGCTCGTGCGGCTGGCGGCGGAAGGCTATTCGGTCGAGGTGCCGGAGAGCGTCGATGCGCTGCGCTCGGCGATCCTGATCGGCAATTCGGCGCGCTATGGCACCGAGGCCAACGTCCACACACGGATCATGGCCGATACCATCGTGTCGCGCGAAACCTGGCTCAAGGAAATCGAGGCTTCGTGGGGGCCGGCGCCCGGCAAGCTGCAGTCTGACGGCAGCGCGGTTCAGGTGCTTGGTGCGCAGTTCGGCAATGTCTTCGTCGGCATCCAGCCTGCCATCGGTATCGAAGGCGATCCGATGCGGCTGCTGTTCGAGGGCCGCTTTGCCCCGAGCCACGCCTTTGCTGCGTTCTACCGCTGGCTGCGCGAGGACTTCCAGGCCCACGCCGTGCTTCATTTCGGCACACACGGCAGCCTCGAATTCATGCCCGGCAAGCAGACCGGCCTCACCGCACAATGCTGGCCGGACCGGATGATCGGCGATCTGCCGAACATTTATCTCTATGCCGCCAACAACCCTTCGGAAGGCGTGCTGGCCAAGCGCCGCTCGGGTGCGACGCTGGTGAGCTACCTCACCCCCGCCCTCACCCGCTCGGGCGTCTACAAAGGCCTCGCCGACCTCAAGGCCTCGGTCGAGCGCTGGCGTTCGCTGCCCCCGGGCGACGAGCAGGCTTCGCTGCTGGCCGAACTGATCGCCGAACAGGCCGAAGCGCTGGACCTCGATGGCACCGACGTGCCGGCGCTCGCGGCGCGGCTCTATGAGATCGAGCGCGAACTGATCCCGCAAGGACTGCACGTGGCAGGGCAGGCCGCGACTCGCGAGGAACGCATCGACATGGTGCGCGCTTCGGCCGAAGCGCGCGGTGAGCCGCTTTCGGGTCAGACTGCCGAATTGCTGGTCGATGGCCGACTGAAGCTCGATACGCCGCTGCTCAAGGACATGGCCGCGCTCAACACCGCGCTCTCGACCAATTACGAACTGGACGGCATCGTCCGCGCGCTTTCGGGCCGGTTCATCCGCCCCGTCTCAGGCGGGGACGTTCTGCGCGCACCGGAAATCCTGCCGACCGGGCGCAACATCCACGGCTTCGACCCGTTCCGCCTGCCTTCGGCCTTCGCAGTGAAGGACGGCGCGGAGCAGGCGAAAAAGCTGCTCGAACGCAGCATGGCCGATGCCGGCCATTTGCCCGAGACCGTCGCCATGGTGCTGTGGGGCACTGACAACCTCAAGAGCGAGGGCGCCCAGATTGCGCAGGTCCTCGCGCTCATCGGTGCCCGCCCCCGCTTCGACAGCTACAGCCGTCTCGCCGGGGCCGAACTGATCCCGCTCGAAGAACTCGGCCGCCCCCGCATCGACGTGATCGCAACGCTTTCGGGCGTGTTCCGCGACCTGCTCCCGCTGCAGACGCGCATGCTGGCGGAAGCCGCGCTGCTCGCCGCACAGGCTGAAGAGCCGCTGGAAATGAACTTCGTGCGGGCCCACGCCATCGCCCACCAGAACGAGCACCAGTGCGACTTCGAAACGGCGGCGCTGCGGGTCTTCTCGAACGCGCAGGGTGCCTATGGCGCCAACGTCAATCTCATGATCGACAACGGCGCCTGGACAGATCCCGACGAGCTGGCCGACAGCTTCGAACGCCAGAAGGGCTATGCCTACGGCGTAAAGGGCGTGCCGATCCGCCAGGCCGCGATCCTCGCCTCGGCACTCAAGACCGTCGATTGCGCCTACCAGAACCTCGAAAGCGTCGAACTCGGCATCACCTCGATCGACCAGTATGTCGATGCGCTGGGCGGGATCAGCCGCGCGGTGACGCGGGCCAAGGGCGGCGAGACCGCGCCAGTCTACATCGGCGACCAGACCCAAGGCAGCGGCAAGGTTCGCAGCCTGCAGGAACAGGTCGCGCTCGAGACGCGCACTCGCATCCTCAATCCGGTGTGGACCGAAAGCCTGCTGCGGCACGGCTACGAAGGCGTCCGCGCGATCGAGGGCCATGTCACCACCACGATGGGCTGGTCCGCCACCACCGGCGAAGTCGATCCCTGGGTCTACCAGCGCATCAGCGAAACCTACGTGCTCGACGCAGCCATGCGCGAGCGCATGGCATCCCTCAATCCGCGCGCTTCGGCCCGCGTTGCCAACCGCCTTCTCGAAGCGGTCGACCGCAAGTTCTGGTCGCCCGATGAAGCCACTCTCGCAGCCCTCCACGCCGCCAGCGACGAACTCGAGGACCGCCTGGAAGGCGTCATCCCCGAGGGCGTCGTCGCCGTCGCGGCATAAAGGAACCTACCCATGGCGCTACTCGATCCCCCTACCCGCAAGCCTGATGGCGACGGGTCCGTGCAGGTCCGGCTCGATCCCGCTGATCGCATCGGCAATGCCAAGGTCTTTGCCGTCTACGGCAAGGGCGGCATCGGCAAGTCGACCACCTCGTCGAACCTTTCCGCCGCCTTCTCGATGATGGGCCACCGCGTGCTGCAGATCGGCTGCGATCCCAAGCACGATTCCACCTTCACGCTCACCAAGAAGCTGATGCCGACCGTGATCGACGTGTTGGAAACCGTGGAATTCCACGCCGAGGAACTGCGGCCCGAGGACTACATGTTCGAAGGCTTCAACGGGGTGATGTGCGTCGAAGCCGGCGGCCCGCCTGCAGGCACCGGCTGCGGCGGCTATGTCGTGGGGCAGACGGTCAAGCTGCTCAAGCAGCACCACTTGCTCGAAGATACTGACGTCGTGATCTTCGATGTGCTCGGCGATGTGGTGTGTGGCGGGTTCGCTGCGCCGCTGCAACATGCCGAGCGCGCTATCGTCGTCGCCGCCAACGATTTCGACAGCATCTTCGCGATGAACCGCATTGTCGCCGCGATCAACGCCAAGTCGAAAAACTATGACGTCCGCCTTGCAGGGGTTGTCGCCAATCGTTCGGCAGGCACCGACGAGATCGACCGCTTCAACAGCGCCATCGGGCTCAAGCGGCTCGCCCACTTCAAGGA
Source organism: Novosphingobium sp. (assembly GCF_027489515.1). Classification (GTDB taxonomy): domain Bacteria; phylum Pseudomonadota; class Alphaproteobacteria; order Sphingomonadales; family Sphingomonadaceae; genus Novosphingobium. Next base: position 16,225 of record NZ_JAIXZS010000111.1, read on the forward strand.
TCTCGATGCGATCCGCCGCTCGCGCCTGAAGAAGTGCACCTTGTTCGAAATGCCCGACAGCCCGGACGTGATCGCGGCGCGCGAGGAATACCTCAATCTTGCCCGCATCCTCTGGAATGGCACGCCTGCGCTTGAGGCGACCGCCATGAAAGACCGCGATATCTTCGATTTCCTGGGGTACGAATGATGGCAACGCGCGCATCTTCCGGCTTTGGCCACAATGGCTCGCGCTTCGAAGCCCAGCGCGAGAAGCTGACGACATACTTCGACAGCACGGCGCGCAAAGCGTGGATCGACCTGACTTCGGATACGAAAGTCAGCGGGATCCGCGCTACCGTGCGTGCGGGCCGCGATGCGATGCGCGACGTGCTGCTGGGCTGGCTGCCCCATGATCTTCGCCGCATGCGCGTGCTCGATGCCGGGTGCGGCACCGGCGCGCTCAGCGTGCTGGCCGCGCGGCGCGGGGCCGAAGTCGTCGGCGTCGATGTCGCGGGCGGGCTTGTCGCCATCGCGCGCGAACGCTGCCCCTCGTTCCTTGGCCATGGGCGCATCCACTGGCGGGTGGGCGACATGCTCGATCCCGCGCATGGCCGCTTTGATCATGTCGTGGCGATGGACTCGTTGATCCACTACCGCCCCGAAGACATCGTCGCCACGCTCGTCTCGCTCGCCGAACGCTGTGACGGTTCGATCGTGTTCACCCACGCGCCCTCCACTCCGATGCTGCGTGCAATGCACACGATGGGCCTGCTTTTCCCGCGCAGCGACCGCGCTCCTGCCATCGTTCCCGTGCGTGATGCCGACCTTGTTGCGATGATCGAGGAGGCGCTCCCCGGCTGGCATGTCGGCCGGAGCCAGCGGATCGGCACCGGCTTCTACATCTCCAACGCTCTCGAACTGGTGCGCGACTGACCATGACCGGCACGCCCGCCCTCGCTGAAACTGCCCCTGAGACCCGCCTTTCGCGGATGGCGGGCCAGTGGACGCGCGTAGCGGTAAGCTGGCTGCCGTTTGCCGACGCCGCGAGTGCCGAGCTGCCCCTCTCCCGCCTGCTGCGCCTCGCACTGTTCCAGGTCAGCGTCGGCATGGCGACGGTGCTTCTGAACGGCACGCTCAACCGCGTGATGATCGTCGAACTACACACGCCGGCCTGGCTCGTCTCGCTGCTCATCGCGATGCCGCTGCTGTTTGCGCCGCTTCGCGCGCTGATCGGCCACAAGTCCGATACGCACCGCTCGGTGCTCGGCTGGCGGCGGGTGCCCTATATCTGGTTCGGCACGCTGATGCAGTGGGGCGGCCTTGCCATCATGCCCTTCGCGCTGCTGCTGATGAGCGAGCAACGCACTTTCTACACCGGCCTCGGCGGCGGCGCGCTGGCGTTCTTGCTGACCGGCGCCGGGCTCCACGTTACGCAGACCGCTGGCCTTGCACTCGCTACCGACCTTGCGCGCGAGGACAAGCGCCCGCGCGCGGTGGCGCTGCTTTATGTGATGCTGCTCGTGGGCATGATGGTGTCCGCCTTCGTGATCGGCGGGTTGCTGGTACCCTTCAGCCCGACCCGGCTGGTGCAGGTGATCCAGGGCGCGGCAGTCGTCACGCTGGTGCTCAACCTGACCGCGCTGTGGAAGCAGGAGGGCCGCAATCCCGGCGCGACCGCCAAGGACCGCGAAACCCCGGAATTCGGTGACGTCTGGCGCGAGTTCGTGGCCGAACCCAATACCATGCGCCTGCTCTGCGCGATCGGCCTCGGCGCTGCGGCATTTGCGATGCAGGACGCGCTGCTCGAGCCCTACGGCGCCGAGCTGCTTGGGCTGGCCGTGGGCTCCACCACCATGCTGACAGGCTCTTGGGCGATGGGCGCGATTGCGGGCTTCTCGCTTTCGACGCGCGTGCTGGAGCGGGGCTTCGACCCTCTGCGGCTGGCCGGCGCCGGCATGGTCGCCGGGATCTGCGCGTTCATTCTGGTGCTGCTGGCAGCGCCGCTCAATGCCCCGTTCCTCCTCGCGATCGGCGCGGGTTCGATCGGCTTCGGCATCGGACTGTTCTCGGTGGGCACGCTGATCGCCGCGATGGCACTGGCGCGGCGTGTCGATTCAGGCGTGGCGCTGGGTGCGTGGGGTGCGGTGCAGGCAACGGCTGCGGGCAGCGCGCTCGCAGTCGGCGGCGTGATCCGCGACACCGTCTCTTGGGCGAGCGGCCCGGGCGGGCGCGCGGCCGGCTATGCCACGGTCTACAGCCTTGAGATCGTGATGCTGATCGCCGCGCTCGTCGTGCTGGGTCCCCTGGCTGGCAAGCGCATCGGGATCGCGGGCGATCTGCCCGGCGGGCAAATGGCGATACCTGAGTTTCCGACATGAGTGTGGTGCCGAGATTGACTTTGGTGGTGGGAATTGCGGCCTCCGGGGCCCTGATCCGGGAAAGGAACGTGCGATGAAAACGGCATATGTAGTTGGCTCGATTGACGTGGCAGAGCTCGCGCTCTGGGCGTTTTTCCTCTTTTTCCTGGCTCTGGTCTTCTGGCTGCGGCGCGAGGATCGCCGAGAGGGTTATCCGCTCGAAGACGAGATCAACGGCTTCATCGAGAGCGTGGGCGGTCCGCTTTCAACCGCGCTGCCCAAGACCTTCCACCTGCCGTTCGATCGCGGCTCGGTGTCCTATCCGCTGCCGCCGAACGAAGGCCGCGAGCCGGTGGACATAGCCGCGAAGCGCTTCGAGAACTTCCCGGGTGCGCCCTATGTTCCGACCGGCAATCCGCTCGTCGATGGTGTCGGCCCGGCGTCCTATGCCAACCGCGCCAAGTGGCCCGATCAGGACGCGCATGGCCGCGCCCGCATCGTGCCGCTCTCGACCGAAGACCACATCTCGGTGTGGAAGGGCGGTCCTGATCCGCGCGGGATGAAGGTGACGGCAGCTGACGGCAAGGTCGCCGGCACCGTGACCGACCTGTGGATCGACCGCGCCGAGCATCAGGTTCGCTACCTTCAGGTCGAGACGACCAGCGGCAAGACCGTGCTCGCCCCGATGGCGATGGCGACGGTGGGCGCAGGCGGCGTGAACATCGATGCAATCAACGCGGCCGACTATGACGCCGTGCCGCAGCTCGCGAGCGCGGCCGAGATCACCCGCTATGAGGAAGAGCGCGTGATCGGCTACTTCGGCGGCGGCTATCTCTATGCCAACGCCGGCCGTCAGGAGCCGATCCTGTGAGAGAGCATGATATCGAGCCGATCCGCGGCCTGCCGGGTGATCTGCCTCCGGGCGAGGCGGTCCTCTGGCAGGGCGCGCCCGATGCTTGGGTGTTTGCCCGTAGCGCACTGGGTGCGCGGTGGATCGGCGGATACTTCGTGCTGCTCGTTGGCTGGGCGCTCGTGGGCGGCACGCCCATGGGCGCACTGCTGACGGCGGGCTTCGGCGTGCTGGCGATGGGCCTGGTATATGGCTTTGCCCTGCTGGTGGCGCGAACCACGGTCTACACGATCACCAACCGCCGCGTGGTGCTTCGCGTCGGTGCCGCGCTCAGCAAGTGCATCAACCTGCCGCTGGTCAAGCTGGGCGGCGCGGATCTGCGCACTCTCGGTGCGGGCTACGGCGATATCTCGCTGTCGCTCGATGGGCCGAGCATGCTCGGCTACGCAATGCTCTGGCCGCACGCGCGGCCGTTCCGCCTTGCCAAGCCCCAGCCGATGCTGCGCGCACTGCCCAACGCAGCGGAAGCGGCCAGCATTCTCGCCAAGGCTACTGCGGCGGTCGTTCCGGTGCAGCAGCGCGGCGATGCGGCTCCCGCCGCAAAGGCACCGCGGCCTGCATTGGGCGCAAGGGAGGCAGCAGCATGAGCCTGGTTCACGATCATGAACAGACGATGCCCAAGGGCGCCCTCACTGCGGCGCTGGTCCTTGTGGTAACCGCACTCGCGCTGACTACGCTGGTCAAGGTCGGCGTGCTGAACCGTGAAGCGATCCCCGCCGTGGCCCGCAGCGAAGCGCATATCGCCCCGACCTTGGTCCGCCAGCTGACCTTCACCGATCGCGGTGACGGGGCGGTCGTAGTGCGCGATGTGACCACCGGCGAGACGGTGCGCATCCTCGTCGACGGCGTGCCGGGCAATGGCTTCGTGCGCGGCGTGATGCGCGGCATGGCGCGTGAGCGGCATATCCGCGGCGTCGGCATGGCCCCGCCCTTCACGCTCACGCTGTGGAAGAACGGCACGCTGAGCCTCGATGACAAGAGCACTGGCCGCTCGATCGAACTGGGCTCATTCGGTCCGGACAACCGCGCCGCCTTTGCCGCGCTGCTGCCCGGAGGCGCGGCCTGATGGCTTCCAGCCAGTTTGATACACCCTGCCGCATCGAGATCGAGCAGACGCCGGAGCACTTCCACGCGCATGTGCGCCTGGCCGGTGATATCGAACTGCAGCCGGGGGACCGGGTGAAGGTCCACGGCGCACCGATCCGCGTTGATTTCGGTCAAAGCCTCGCCATCGACCGGATGGCAACGGTAACGCGGGCAGGTCCGCTCGTGCGGGCGTGGATCAAGCTGGCCGCCTA
>NZ_JAIXZS010000014.1 GCF_027489515.1 Novosphingobium sp.
CCGGACGTTCGGTCACGAGGATCAGTTCGGTGATGCGGGTGTCGCTGCGGTCGCGGGCAACGGGATCCTTGGCGAGACGGCCGACGAGGTTGACGATGTTCATTGCAAGAGCCTCCTTGGTGCCGACGGCTCGTCCGCCGGTGCCCTTGTCGAGCCTCGGCGGGAGAGCTGGGACACCGCGCGCTTCCGCGCGCGGGGAACCTCGGAAATCGAGGTGGTGCGGGCAGCCCGGCTTGCCGGGCAACACGGCTCGCATTTCTGCAGGTTGGCCCTAAGCTCGACCAAAGAGGCATGGGCACTGGTCGGCAGACGTGCTGTTGGCACAGGAGCTTATCGCACGCCTGGACATCAACTTCGCCGCGTACCGGCTTGTTATTGACGATGATGATCACGGGATAATTCGCCCGCCCTTGCCGATCCCGGTGAGCGAGAGGTCCCTCTGCGGCACTGATCCGGAATACCCGACCTCGGCCACCTCCGGCGCCAATCCACAACGCCGGCGTGACTGGCCTGACGTTGATGCACGATCAGACAAGGCTCCAAGGAGCAGGCTGCCTCGGCGTTCCGGAAATCAATCGCGATCGACGGCAGCGGCGCCCCAGGCTCCGATGGCATCGATGATCTTTGCCGTGAACCGCGGTGGGAGTCGTCCGGCAATGTACCCGGGCTGCTTCATCAGGGGTCTGATGTCGAACCCGGGCCAGGTGAACCGGTTGAATTCCGAAACGACAATCGCGCTACCCGGAACGAGCCCGGCTGCGCGTGCGATCTCATCGGGGATGGCGATGGCATTCTTGCGCCCCTCGCCCTTGGTCGTGATCGCGGCGACCAGATAGCGCGAGCCTTCCACACCTACGACGACAACGAAGCGTTCTTTGACGCCTTCGTCGCGGCCTCGTCTCTGCTCTTCCTCGAAGAGATAGACGTATCGGAGGATATGGCCTGCGGCGGGTCGGTCAGTCTTCCCAGCGGTCATTGGCAAGTTCGCTGGCCGAAGGCCGTGCATTGGCGAAAGCCTTGCGATCGGCTTCGGTCATGTCGGACGAAGCGACAGCTTCGATATTCATGTGGCCGGCGATCACACCGCGTGCCGCCTCTTCGAGATGGCGGAAATATTCGCTATCTGCGATCACATGCCGTTCGCGGCCATGGCTGGTCAGGACGACCGGCTGCTTGGTTGCCAGATCGAGGAACTCGCCGGTGTTGTTGTGAAACCGGGTCAGGGGAACCCTGGGGTGCTCATTCGCCGCCGCTGGCATGATGGTATCTCCTCTGGCCTCAAAATAGCAATTATTACCATAATAGCAAGATTTCTGGGGCGGCGCTTGCCGCGCTAGGGCGCGTCGGTAGATTCGAACGGCAGCATGCGACCCAAAGAAAGCCATTCAGCGAGCTCGCCTCGAACGTCATCTTTGACCAAAACCAGCCAATCCGACTTGTCGTTGTTGGCCGCCATTGATTCAGCGCTTTGTAGCGGTTCGGTTCGGGGAGATACCCTTCATAAGCCAAAACTTCGTCGCGGCGGAAAACATCGGCCAGCGATGACAAGGTACCGTCGGGTAGGGTAATTCCTACGTCAATTCGCTAGGCCAAGCATTATGGCAAAACGAGGCAGACCCACGCATGCCGACATCTTAACGCCGGCCGAATGGCGGGTGGTCGAAGGAGTTAGGCACGGATTGACGAACCCGGCGATTGCCCGGCTTTGCGGCCTCTCAGCCGATGCAGTCAAATTCCACGTAAGCAATGTGCTGGGCAAGCTTGGACTGCAGTCCCGTAGCGAATTGCGGCAGTGGCCGGGCGTGCGGGCCGACAGCGCCATGGCGGCCGCTATGCCGGGCTCCGATCGGGGCGCCTGGTCGCTGGGTCAAGTCTCCCGGACCGCGCGCGATCTCGATGCTACCGCCGATTGGTTCCGTGACGTTGTCGGCCTTGCCGAAGTGATGCGTTTCCCCAACGCCGCATTCTTCGATTGCGGCGGGGTGCGCCTCTATCTCTCCGCGGCACAAGCGGGAACGAATGCGATCCTCTACTTCCGCGTAGACGACATCTCGGCCGAAATCGAGCGGCTGAAGGCCGCGGGCGTTGTCATCCTGAGCGCGCCGCATCGCATCCACGTCCACCCTGACGGGCGCGAGGAATGGATGGCGTTCTTTGCCGATCCCGATGGCGGAAGCCTCGGACTGATGAGCGTGGTGGAACCAAATACAGGAGACGGTCGATGATGAAATGGATTGCCCTGCTGGCGTTTGCAGCGACCCCGATTTCTGCCGGAGCACAGGAGACGCCCGCGCCGGTGCTCGCGAATGCACGGTTCGAGCAGGTTGCACTGACGGTCACTGATCTCGACGCAGCGCGCGCCTTCTATCGCGATCGGATCGGGCTGCCGCTTCTGTTCGAAGCGGGCGACATGCTGTTTTTCGACGTCGCCGGCACGCGGCTGATGCTGGCGCATGACAGCACGCGCAAGCCGCCCGAACGGCCGACAGGCATTCTCTATTTCCATGTCGACGATTTCACTGCTGCGCGTGCCCGTCTCGAAGCGAGCGATGCCACCCTGGTGGGAGACGTGGAGACGGTGCAATCCAGTCCGGCGGGCTTCCTGCGACTACAGCAATTTGCCGATCCTGACGGCAACATGCTGGCGATCATGGGCTTTGTCCCGCGCTGACGCGGCAGCCATTCAGTCGAGCGCGATCCCCAGCCTGTCGGCAATGCTGCGGTCCACCCCGTTGCGGATCGGGTCACCGCTCGCCTTGAGACGGCGGTACTGGTTCGGCGTGAGTTGACCATAGCGCTGGAACGCGCGCGTCAGATGCGCCTGATCGGCGAAGAGCGCGCTGGCCTGATTGATCGATCCGGTGCGGAAAAGCGTGGACCAGGCGTGTTCGAAACGGGCGTGTCCGAGCAGGGACTTGGGGCTCATCCCGAATTCATCACGCACAATGCTGCGCAATTGCCGGGCGCCGATATCGAGACGCGCCGCAATCGCACCGACCGAAAGCGCGGGGCGCGCCAGCATGGCCGCGTGAGCTTGGGACAATATGCCTGGTCGGCTCCCTGTCGATGCGGGGTCGAGCCGCGCCATCGCCCAATCCTCGACAAGGCGCAGCCTCGCGGCGAAATCCGGGGCGGCGGCGATTTGCTCGGCCAGCGCCGCGGCCGAGGGCGCAACCGCGGCGAGATCATGGTCGGCACCGACCAGCGCAGCGAGCGGACACCCAAGCAGATCGCGCACACCCAGCGGGGTAAGCTGAAGCAGGAACCAATCCGAACGCGCGCTGGTGGCATGATCATATGCCCCTGTCCTGGGCCCGAACACGCTCGCCAGCGGCAGTCGGCGCAGCGGATCACCGCAACGCGCGTTGGTGAAATGTTCGCCGCAATTGACGAAGATCTCGCAGTTCATGTTGGGAAAGATGCGATATCGCGTCGGCGGTGCGCAGGCGCGGCGCTGGATAGCCATGGCAATCCATGGGCGCAGCGCCGGGGCAAGCGGACTGCTCCAATTCCGCGCAGGCTCTTCCGTTTCGTTCAAGACGGGCGCCTTTCGTGCTTCCTAAGAAGCAGGCATAGATGCTTCGAGGGAGGTTCGCCACGATGTTCTCAGGCCTGCTGCTTGCCGCCGCCGCGCCGATCGCGTCTGCCCCGCTGATCCCGTTCGATGTGCTGGCAAAGGCTCCCGCTATCTCCGCCGCGGTGGTATCGCCCGATGGCACGCGGGTGGCGACGATCGAAACCGTCGACGGCCGCGGCGCTGTCCATGTCGGCCCGCTTGGTGGCCCGCGCCGGCTGGTGCTGCGCAATCCCGAGCGCTCGATCGACAATGTGCGCTGGTCGGCGGATGGGCGCTGGCTGCTGGTGCTGCAAGACAGCGGCGGAGACGAAGGTTACCACCTTTTCCGCATCGATCCCGATGCTCCCGATCGCGCGCAGGATCTGACACCGTTTGCCGGAGCCAACGCGGAGATTATCCGCACGCCTGCCGGGCAAGCCGGCCCGCTGCTCCTCGCCATCAACCGGCGCGACCCCGAATATGCCGATGTCTATGCCCTGGGCCCCGAAGCGGGGACGCTGCGCGAAGTTCTGCGCAATGATGCGGGCTACACCGAGTTCTTTGCCGATGCCTCGGGCGAGATCCGCGCCGCCGGGCGGATCTCGCCGGACGGGTCGCTCGAGCTGTGGGGGCGGATGCAGGGGGGCGGAGAATTCGTTCGCCTCTACACCGCACCTACGGCAGAGCGCTTCAAGATCCTCGGCATTCACGCCGACGGGCGGTCTGTGATCGTGCGGAGTAACCGTGACGGCGATGTCGAACGTGCGCTGCTGATTGGCCTTGCGGATGGCAAGCTGCGGCGGCTCAAAGGCGGAGATTGCGGCCGGTTCGATCTCGACGATATCCTTCAGGACGCCGCCGGGCCGATTGCCGCTGCCTGCACGCGCATCGCAAGCGATCTCGCACCGCTTGCACCCGGGTTTGCCGAAGCGGTCGGCAAGGCCCGGCAGATCGCGCAGAAAGACAGCCTGAGCCTCGAATCCCGGTCGGCCGACGGGCAGGTCACAGTCTTCTACACCGACGCGGGGCACCGTCCGGGGCGCTTCATTATGGTGCGCGGGGGCAAGGCGTCGGTTTTTGCCGACACACGCCCCGAACTTGCCGCCTATGCCTTCGCGCCGACCGAACCCTTCAGGCTGCGCGCCCGCGACGGGCTGCCGCTGCTCGGCTATGTCACCCGCCCGCTCGGGAGCCGCAGCGCCGGGCCGACCATTGTCGCGGTCCACGGCGGCCCCTGGACCCGCGATACCGCCACCTTCGAACGCGAAACGCAGTTCTACGCCAATCGCGGATACACGGTCATTCAGGTCAACTTCCGCGGATCGACCGGGCTCGGCAAGCGGGTGTTCGACGCCGGCGTCGGCGAATTCGGACGGCGCATGTCTGACGATGTCGACGATGCCGTGCGGCATGCCGTTCGTAAGGGCTGGGCCGATCCCGCACGGGTGTGCATCATGGGCGGATCCTACGGCGGCTTTGCCGCGCTCACCGGCATTTCGCGCGCAGGCGGCTTCGCCTATCGCTGTGCGGTGGACTTTGCGGGACCGGCCGATCTGGAGACCCTCGTCCGCGCCTTCCCGCCGAGCTGGCAGCCTTTCCTGCCGCGTTCGTGGTACCGGTTCGTCGGAAATCCTGACCGCCCGGAGGATGCTGCACAAATGCGCGAACGCTCTCCGCTCACCAATGCCGCAGCGATGCGTGCTCCGCTGCTGATCTTCCAGGGCGCGAATGATCCGCGCGTGCGGCAGGACCAGTCGGACCGGATCGTCTGCTCGCTGCGTGCCCGCGGCATCGATGTCGATTATCTTCTCGCCAGAAACGAGGGCCACAGCTTCGCCAACGAGGAGACCTCGCTGGCGATCACCCGCGCAACCGAAGTGTTCTTCGCGCGGCATCTGGGCGGACAGGTCGGCGCGGAACCATCCGCTGAAGCAACCCGCGCGCTCGAGGCGTTTCGCGCGGCGGGCAATGCCATCGGTTGTTGAGCGCTCCCTTGCCGCTCAGGCTCCGATGGCGGCGCGCAGGTCGGGTTCCATCTGCGCCGCAAGCGCTGTCAGCTCCCGCAGCTGCGCGAACACCGCTCCATCCGCTTTCTTGACATTGAAGCAGGTCTTTCCCTGCCGCCGTTTCGCAAGCCCCACGGGCACCGCAGCTTCCAGCGCCGGGAGCGTGTAGAGCGGCATGATGTGGTAGGCCACATAGGACTTCTTGATCGCGATCCACCCGAACCAAGCCGGCTGCCCGGTGCGCGCCTCGATCCAGTGGGTCTTCAGCGTCAGATTGGCCGCGCTGTCCTCGGCAATCGCCATGCCGGGGGCCGCTTCGAGCATGATGGCGCGCAGTTGGGCGAAGATGTCCAGAAATATGTCGCTCATAGGTTCTGCCCTCCCCTGCGCATAACGATTGTGGTGATGGCGGTGATGACCATGCCCACCACGAACGAGCCCAGAACAACCGCGACCAGCTGGGACGCCACATCGATAGGTGCCCCGCGTGCTTGCATCGCCATCAAGAACTTTGGATTGATGAGGGTATAGTAAGCCGCGAAGAAAGTGAGGCCGATGGCGGCACTGATGGCCGATACAGCAAGGCCAGTCGCTAGCGCGCTGCCCCAAGAGATAACACCACCCGCGGCCTGCCGCGCCTTGCGCAGAGCCCAGACGATGGCGATCACCGGGAAGATGATCGCAACGAAGCCTGTCTTCGCCCCCACATCGAGCTGTTCATTGTGCCAGCCCATCGCGAATTCGAACATCGTCCAGGCCATTGCTCCGCCGCCCGAAAGCAGCCCGGCAAGCAGCGTGGATCTGGCATCAGGCATAATGATCTCCTTGTGGCGGATAGGCGACAGGCACGCGGCATTCGAGATCGAACGACTCCCAGCCGATGTCTTCGGGCAGTTGCAGATAGGCCTCTTCGGCCGGGGCATCGCGCAGATCGAGCCCGGACGCGGGAAGCCAGCTCTTGAACAGCATCGACCATGCCCGATCCACCTCAGCCAGATCGCCCTTCACATGCGTGACAGCCCACAAGCCCGCGTCCCGCTCCGCCACGGCGAAGCGCGGCGGCGGATCGAGACCATCGGGCAGCGCGATCATGAAATCATAGCGACATCGCGACAGCGGGGTGAGGTCAGGGTCGTCGCGCGAGGCGCCCACGATGTTTCCGCCGCTGGTTTCGAGTCCCTGTTCCTCGGCCCAGGCGCGCAGCCGCTGGTAGGCCGCGATCAGCTTGTCCGGCGCAAGATAGCCGCCCCACACCCGCGCCACCGCCAGCCGGGCGGCAGGGCGGGGCTTCAGCGTTACCACGAAGTCAGGATCGAGCGGGGGTGCCGGGCGCAGGAAGAATTCCGAGACCGCTTCGGCCTCGGCCCGGTCGAGCCGCTCGCGCCACCATACCTCGCGGTCGAAGGCGGAGGGCGGCACGCCGTAGACCCGCTTGAAGGCCCTGGCGAAGCTGACCGCCGAGGCGAAGCCGCTGGCGGCAGAGGCGACCTTCCACGATTGTCCGCGCCGGGCGAGGCCTATGGCACGTTCGAGCTTGCGGCGCTCAACGAAGCTGCGCAGGCTTTCGCCGGTCAGCGCGCGGAACACGCGGTGGAAATGGAAGGGCGAAAGGCACGCGACGGCGGCGAGCCGTTCCAGAGTCACCGGCTCGGCGGGATTGGCTTCGATATGGGCGATCGCCCGCGCGATGCGCGCTTCGTATCGTTCGCCATATGTGCCGCTCTTGATCACGCTTCCCTCGGGTGTTTGCCGACCACCCGCGTCGCAGCCCGCAGCGCGGCAGTCAAACGCGGCGACCAAACACTTCTTGCGCAAATGCTCAGCGCAACACCCGCCGCAGGAAGGCGAGCTTGGCTTCGTGAGCTGCAAATTCCGCCGCACCCTGCGCATCGATGTCGGGCGCATAGGCTGAGGCGTTGTCTTCCTGCCACGCACGGTGGGGATAGAGACCGTCACCGCACAGGAAATGCCCTGCTGTCGGGGCCACCAAGGCTTCCACCTGCCCGCCCTTTCCGGCCGCATCCATCGCATTGACGAGACTGCGGGTCATTGCCCCGCTCGGCCAGGTCCGGTCCCGCTCGCCGCCGATCAGGAACAACTCCGCCCCGGTGCGCTCGATCGGGATGCGCGCGGCTCGCGCCGCGTCCGAAAATTCGGCGCGGGCGCGGTCGTAGCGGTCGGTGTTGTCCAGAAAACCATCGCGCCGGTCGGCATAAGTCGGAATATAGGCAAGCGGTATCCCCTGGTATGACCAGCTCGAATAGGTGCCGGGCTCCGGGAGCGAGCGAACCGTGCTGCCATCCCAGGATGCCGCGCCATAGCCCTCCCATACAACATCGCTCGGCACGCAGCCGACTGCGGCCTTGACCCAGGGATAAGTCGCTGCGCCCACCATCGCGAATTCGCCGCCCTTGCTGTTGCCCACCAGCGCGATCCGCGCGGTGTCGGCTTCCGGGCGGTCCGCCAGCCAGAGGCGCGCGCGATCGAGCAGTTCGACCGGGATGTTGCGGTGCGCATTGGGCACCGAAAGCCCGCCCGCTTCGTAATCCCACGCGAAGTAATTGATCGCGAGCGTGGCGAATCCGGCTTCGGCATAGCGCTGCGCGATGTCGCGCGCCTTTGCTGTGCTGCCGCCTTCGCTACCGTGGAGATGAAGGATCACCGGAAGATTGCGCGCACCTGCGGGCGCGGCGAAGAAGCCGCTCAGCTGCGGCGTGCGGATTTCTATCCGGGTCATCGCCGCATCGGGCCGTTCGACATTGATGCGCAGTCGCTGTTCGGCGATGATTGTCTGACCTCGGGTCACACGCAGTTGATGCGTCCCATCATCCTTGAGCGCCACACCCTGCCGCGCAAAGGCCTGCTCCGTAACCAGCGGATCACTGGCCCGACGCGCCGACCAGAACAGGGTGACGGGGCCGACCGCCTTGCTCGTTCCTTCCTCCGGGATTGCGGTAGCAAGATCGATCTTCCCTTGTGCATTGGTCCGGATCTGGACCCAGCCATGCATCGGCGTTGGCTCGTTTTGCCAACCCCCTTTCCCATCCGGCAGCCAGCGATTGACGACCCGGAAGAGATGCACACGCACCACTTCTCCCGGTTCGAGGCCAGCGATCACAATCCGCGGGATCTCGCCAAGGAAATAGGTTTCGCGCGCATCAATGTGCACGCTGCTGACGACCGCGCTTGCAGCCGAAGGCTCAGCGGCGATGGCAAGGGGGCTGGAACTGACAAGCGCCGCGGCAAACAGAAGTGCAAGTCTCAAGGGGGATCTCCGTCAGACGATGGCCCGGAGATGGAGCGGCGGACAAGGCAAGCGGAAAAAATGCAATCAATCGACACCGAATGCCGATGAACCGACACGCTTTCCGCAATCAGATTGCGACCGACCGGACCAGTCGGGCCCCTTCGCGGCTGCTGACCAGCTGGTCGCCATTGCTGAGTGTAACCTGCAGCCGCCCGTTCCCGGCCGGTTCGGCCCGGACAATCGCGTCGGAACGAACGATGTGGGAGCGATGCACACGCAGGAAAGCGAGCCCCGCCAGTCGCTCCTCGCAAGCCGCCATCCCAATCCGCGAGAGAAGGGTCGCAGTCGGCAGCACGATCCGCGAATATTCGCCGGCGGCCTCGATCCGCACGATCTCGGCCGGATCGATGGGGACGATGCCTTCCGCGGTCTTCACCAGCCAGCGCTGTGCCCTTGTTTCAGCGGGTGCCACCACAGATCCGGCTGCACTGAGACGGCGGCGCACATCGAGCCAAAGTCCGGCCAGCAGCGCGACCGCTCCATAGGCCGATCCTTGGAAGATTTGCCACGGCAGCGCGGGCCCCGAAAAGAAGCGGACGAATATCCCTTCTGTCCGTACTCCACCCGATAGGGCGAGCAGAAAAACTGCCGCGCCATAGGCCAACAGGGCATAGGCCATCACCGTCACGGCGCCAGACAGAAGAGCAACCGGAAGGCGCTGCGCTGCCAGCCGTGGCGCAATCAGGTCGACAAGCGGGATGGCCATCATCACGTGCGGACCGGCATTGCAGACCGCCCACAAACTTGCATCGCGCCATCCGATGTGTGCCTCTGTCAGCAGGAAGACCAGAGCGTAGACGCTGCTCATGCCGAACCCGATACTTAGCCACGCGACTATGGCTCTGCGGTTGAATTCGACGGGTTCTGACACGTGACTGTTCAATGGTCTCTATATCGGCATCGGGGGAAGCATTAGCCCGTGCCGGACTTATGGCAACAGACTAGCCGAAATTGCGCTTGATCCGGGTCTTCGCAGAGCCAAGCCAAAAATTCACTCAAGGTCCGTTTGATACGCGCTGCTTTTACGAGGAGGAGAACGACTGCGGCGGCTTTCGGCAACAATCGCCGTTTGGCGAGATAACTTTTGGCGACCGCTTTGTCCCACTCGCAGACGGTGATCTATTGCGCTCGGAGCGACAGCTAACCACCAATTTCGGTCACCCTGCTCCACGCTGAAGTTGTCCACGCCGCCTAGCGGTCCACCTCTGCCGCCGGCAGCTCCGGCAACAACCGGACGAGGCCCGCATCAATCGCAAAATCCAGAGTCCGTGCGAGGCGGCAGGCTCGCGCGATTGACCCGTCTGGAACAGCGAGCGCCTTTTCAATGTGACCAAGGGTTTCGCCAGCGCCAGGCTCACAGACCGCGTGAAGCTTGCCCGGCTCTGCGGTGATAGCAAAAGGCCAAGTCATCGCGACACCGACAACCCGTTCATCGAGAACAAGCAGGGTGTCACCGGCTGCGATAGTCTCGTCGGTCTGCACGGCGTCGTAGGCATTGCCCGTCGAAGCGAAGGCATGGATCCGCCAGGCGCTGAAGGCGAAGCGCTCGCTATCAGTCAGCATGGCAGGCTCCCTTCGCAAAAAGCGCGCTGCGCCGCTTCCGGAAAGGCCGCGGTGAGGTTCCGGTGGATCGACCCGGAGGACTCCGGAAAGAATGCGCCGGTGCTGGTCGGCCGTGTGATCCGCAGCGCGCTTGCGACGGCATCCGAGACGAAACCCGCAAGATGATCGCTGGCGGTCAGCTTGCCGAAATCAGGCGGCGCAAACCCGGCCTGATGCCAGAAGGCGAAGCCGGTCTCGAGTGTCTCGAGATAGCTGGCATGGCTGCCATCGTCCTGTTCGGCGTCGACGCTCGCCTCGACCGTCCGGTAGGTTCCGAAATCATGGGCGTTGGCCTTGATCCGAAGGGTGATTCCGGCGGGCGGAGGCCCAGCTACCGCGATCAGCGCAGTCCTGTAGAGCATGGCTTCGGCGGTATTCACGATGGTGAAGTTCGGGGTGTGGCCGATTTGCGCGCAGTCCTCATTCGAAGGCGCGCCGCCAAGATCGAGTGTCCAGTTTGTTTTTGCCATTCAAGCCTCCTTTGCTTGAACGGCACCTCCCCCTTCCCTCTCGTTGGCCGAGTTCCTTCAGAGGTTCCGTGGAACCCGACAGCAGCGGGCAAAAGAAAAGGCCCGCCCGCTGCAAATGCGCGGACGGGCCTTCCCGATGTGACCGGCGCGGGTCGCGGCACCGGTCACGGGGGGGGCTGGTCCCGGTCAGGCGTCAACGCTCGCGCGCGTCTTGGCCTTGGGTGCCGGAGCGGTGCTCTCGCCCAGACCGTCGCCGGTGGCAGCGGCGCTGTCAACGCTGCGGTCGCTGGCCGGTTCGTCGCCGGTGGCGGTGAGCGGCGGCAGGGCGCCTTCGCTTTCGCTGCCGAAGCCGTCGAG
>NZ_JAIXZS010000047.1 GCF_027489515.1 Novosphingobium sp.
GTCGGCCACAACGTGAGCCACGCCAACAACAAGACCAAGCGTCTGTTCCTGCCCAACCTGCAGAACGTCACGCTCATGTCGGAAAAGCTCGACCGCAGCTTCAAGTTCCGCGTCTCGACGCACGGCCTGCGCTCGGTGGAGCACAACGGCGGTCTCGACAACTGGCTGCTCAAGGCTGCTGACACGAAGCTCAGCCCGCGCGCGCTCAAGGTGAAGCGCGAGCTGGTCAAGGCGACCGCCGCCTGATCCGGCTGACAGGCGGGGCCCTCCCGCTTGTGGCTTGCCAAATGGAATCGAACGGGCCGGGGTCTAGCGGACTTCCGGCCCGATCCGCAGCTTGAGCACAAGCGTTCGCTGCATCTGCACCATTTCGTTGCTGTCGGAGATCAGCCAGACCATCTGGCTGCCATCACCCTCGCGCGTCACGGTCATCCCCTCGTAGTTGTCGCGGATGCGCGGATCGTCGATCCGGGCGACCACCTGTGGCGTGACGACCGCGCCGGGGCGGATGTCCTGCGGCGCGAAAACCGCAAGCACCGACCGGAAGCCTGCAAGGCTGAAATGGCGCCCCAGCACAAGCAGCCGCCCGTCGGGCATTTGGGCGAGCTCGCTCGGCCGGTAGCCGGCGGGCAGAACAAGCTCGAAGCGTAACGGAGCCTCGAAGGGACGGGGCAGTCCAGACCAGATCAGCCCCGGATGCCGCGTACGGTCAAACCAGTGGCCATACGTCTCGCCGATCACGACGGTGCGGCCGTCAGCGAGCCGGGCCATGCCCTCGGCGCCCTTGTTGTCCGGCCATTCCGCCAGCACGGGCAGCGGAATGGAGCTGCGACGGGCGAGATCGGCGCTGAAGCGCTCGAGCATCGGTGCGTCCTCGAAGGCGACAATGAGATCGCCGCTCCCCGGATCGATGAAGACGGCCTCTGGATCTGTCGGGTAGCGGTACTTGCGCCAATCGAGGTTGATGAGGCGGCCGGCGACCGCGTGCCAGGGGCCTGGCCGGTCGGGCCATGCGAACCGAAGGATGCCGCCGCGATCGCCCACCGCCAGCAGCCCACGCGGCGTCTGCGCCAGCCCCGACAATGTGCCGAGCACGCGGGCGCGACCGGTAATGCGCCACGCGCCCTCCAGCCGCAGCGCACCGGTATCGGGAAGATCGCTGCGCAGCGCCGGCATGAGATCGACAAGGCCGATGTCCGTATCGGACGGCTCAGGAGGCCTATCGCCATGCAGCCATACCGCCGGCATGAGCGCGAGGATCAGCAGGGCAAGCTTGAGCGCGCGCATCATCGCGGCCCGTGCCACAAGCCGCCGCCGATGTGTAGCGCCTTCAGGCTGGGACGAATTTCAGCGCGTCGCCATTGATGCAATAGCGCTTGCCGGTGGGCGGCGGGCCATCGTCGAACACGTGCCCAAGATGGCCGCCGCAGCGCGTGCAGTGCACTTCGGTACGGGTCATGCCGAAGGAGGTATCGCTCGAAGTGCCCACGCCGCCCTTGATCGGTGTCCAGAAGCTGGGCCAGCCGGTGCCGCTGTCGAACTTGGTCGAGGACGCGAACACGGCATTGCCGTCTGCCGCGCAGGTGAACGTGCCCTTGCGGTGCTCCTTGAGAAGAGCGGAGGTGAACGGCCGCTCGGTGCCTTCCTCGCGCAGGATGTAGTACTGCGCAGGGGTGAGGAGCTTGCGCCATTCCGCTTCGGTGTGGCGGAGCGGGAACGTGCCCTTGCGCGTCGCGGCAGCGGGCGCGCCGCATGCGGCAGCGCTCATCGCGGCGGTGGCGGTGAGAAAGGCGAGGAAATTGCGGCGCGAAGGTTTCATGGGAACCGGTTCGGCAAGAGCGGACATACGGTTACTTCCCCCGTCTGCAAGACGGGATCAAGCGGCCAATCGGGTGGGGAGCGTCCCGCCGTGGGCCGGGGAGGGGGGCGGGGTAACCCACCGGCGGGACACCCCTTCCCTACCCCCGGCTACCTGAACCGTATCTGACCGAATCGGATAGGAACCGTTCAGCGCTTTTCGAGGACCACTTCCATCTTGCGGAAGCCATGGACGAAGTTGGCGCGCACGCGCGTCACATCGCCCGCGACACGCGCGCGCATCCCGCGCTCGTGCATTTCCTCGAGCAACACACGCAGCTGCAGTTCGGCAAGGCGTGCGCCCACACAGCGGTGAACGCCGTAACCAAACGCAAGGTGGCGCCGCGCATTCGGCCGATCGACGATCAGCTTGTCCGGGTTTTCAAAGACCGTCTCGTCGCGATTGCCTGAAAGGTACCACATCACGACCTTGTCGCCGGCCTTGATCTGCTGCCCGAACAGCTCGTTGTCCGCCGTGCAGGTGCGGCGCATGTGCGCCAGCGGCGTCACGAAGCGCAGGCATTCCTGCACCGCGTTGGGGATCAGCGAAGGATCGCCTTCAAGCAGCGCCCGCTGATCGGGGAATTGGTCCAGCGCATGGACGATGCCCGACATCGTGTTGCGCGTGGTGTCGTTGCCGCCGACGATCAACAGCACGAGATTGCCCATGAATTCCTGCGGGCTCATCTTCGACATCGCGGGCGAATGGATCATCATCGAGATGAGATCCGGGCTCGGCGCCTTGCCCATCCTCTCCATCCACAGACGGCTGAAATAGTGGGCCATTTCCTGCAGGATGCCAAAGCGCGTATCGGCAAGGTCCTGCGCCAGCGTCAGTTCGACATCGCCCGCCCAGTCGGACCAGAAGGTCAGGAGCCGGCGGTCCTGCCACGGGAAGCCAAACAGGATCGCGAGCATGCCGGTTGTGAGCTCGATCGAGACCTTGTCGACCCAATCAAACTTCTCGCCCCAGGGCAGGCTGTCGAGCACCTCGCCGGTGCGCTGGCGAATCTCGGCTTCCATCCGCGCGATCTCGGCGGGCGTGAACGCCGGGGCGACCGTACGGCGCTGGCCGGTGTGCTCGGGCCGGTCCATCGCGATGAACATTGGCAGCTGCCGTTCGGCAAGCTTGGCCGGATCGATATCCTCGGGCGGATCGCCGATGGTGATGCCACCGTGCTCCCACGAGGACGAATACAGCTCAGGCAGCGATTCGACGTGCTGGATCGCCTTGTGCGTCGCGATGTTCCAGTAGTCGCCGTAGGGCGTGCCGGTCACCTTGTTGATCGGCGCCTCGCGCCGCATTTCGGCGAAGATCGGCCCCCAGCGATCCTCGACATAGATGTCGGAACGGCTGACGTCCCACTTGTGGGTGTGATGGGGCCGGGCCTGAGGATTGGCGGCAAGCCATTCCTCGAACGCTTCGTTCGCGGTGGGGGCGGTCCGGTAGGTGAACGGGGCTTCGGGCGCAAGCTGGGTTGCCATGGCTATCCTTCCGATGCGGACGCCTCGTGCACGCAGGGCGCCCTGTCATTCGGTGAATACTATCCTTGCAACCTACATGGATGTCAATAAGCTTTAGGCAGCCTTGGGAGAACGCCGCAGCCAGCCCCGGCGACCCCGCGCCGGGCCCGATTTCATCACCGTGCGGCGGAACAGCTGTGCACCCACGCGGATGATCACACCGACCCATACAGCCTGCCAGACAAGCGCGATGAGGTGCGGCCAGAGCACCGGCGATTGCGCGGCCTGCGCGAGCATCGCGAAAGGCGAGCTGACCGGAAATACAAAGCTCGCCGTCTCGATCCAGGTGCCCGGGCGGGCCAGCGCGTAGCTGGCGAAGAAGAACACCATGAGCTGCATCATCGTCACCGGCATCGAGAGCGTCTGCACCTCGCGCACGGTGGTCGCCATGCCGCCGATCGAGAGGAACAGCGAACCAAGCAGCAGATAGGCCATCGCGAAGTAGAGGAATCCCAGCACGCAGAACAGCGGCCAGCCGACGGCCGGCGTCGCCAGCAGCGGGATCGACTTCATTCCGCCGAGCATCAGCAGGCCATAAACAGAGCCCCACACCGCGATGCCGACGAGGCTGACCGCGAGCATGGCGAAGAGCTTGCCCAGGAACAGCGCGTCCATCGGGATCGAAGCAGCGAGCACTTCGATGATCTTGTTGGCCTTTTCCTCGACGAGGTTGGAGAGCACCATGCCCGCCAGCAGCATCGTGAGGAGGAACAGGAGCACCTGGCCGGCCTGCGCGGTGACCGCAAGATCGACGTGCTGCTTGGCGGCGGTGGTGGCGATCTTGTCTTCAGTCACTGCAGGGAAAGTGCGCGGACCCGGTGCACCGGCCTCTGCCGCAATCAGCGCGATCTGGCCGCGCCACTGGTCGACACGCTCGGAGCTCCCCGTGAGCACGGGCTTGTCGAGCGTGCCCGTCACCACCGCGGCAAGCTGCGGCGCGCCTTTAACCCCCTTGCTGGCGAGCACGGTGCGCGCATCGAACGTCTCACCGGGCGCAAGCCGCGCGAGCACGGTATATTCCGGCACGAAGCCCGCCATCTTCGGCGCAAGGCCATTGCGCGCGGCCACCAGCGAATCGCCCTGATGCGCGGGCATGGCGACCCCGATCACCGGATTGTCGATATCGCGCGAGACCTGCGAGCCGACCGCTGCCGCCATTGCGCCGATGAACACCGGGAACAGCGGGCCGATCAGGAAGAAGATGAACGTCTTGGAGAAGATCACCGCGCAGAAATCGCGGCGCATGATCACCCAGGCGGCGGCAAAATGATTGCGGAGCATCAGCGGCGACCCTTCTTTGATCCGGTCTGTTCTGCGGCCTTCTCGGCCGCTTCCTGCGCTGATTCCTCAAGCGCGCGCGCGGCGGCCTCGCCCGCGATCGAAACGAACGCATCGTGCAAGCCGGGGCGCTCGATCGAAAGCGAGAGGATGCCGGCATTGCCTTCGATCAGTGCGCGCAACAGCGGCTCGACACCGCTTTCGGGCAAGGTGAAGAACAAGAAGCGGCCTTCGTGGCGCGCATCGGCAGGCAGCGCGGCGCGCCACGGGCCGTCCGCCGCTCGGGTTTCGAGGCGGACTTGCGGACGCAGGCGATCACGTGCGGCGTCCACCGGCCCTGCAAATGGCACCTTGCCGCCCGCGATGATGGCGATCTGGTCGCACAGCCGCTCGGCGTGGGCGATGACGTGGGTGGAGAAGATCACCGTGGTGCCGCGCTCGGCGAGGCTGCGGATCATCCGCTCAAGCTTGCCCTGGTTGAGCGCGTCGAGACCGGAAAACGGCTCGTCAAACACGACGAGATCGGGTTCATGCACCAGCGTGCCGAGCAACTGGACCTGCTGCGCCATGCCCTTGGAGAGCTGGCGGATCTGGCGGTCCGCGGCATAACCGAGGCCGTGCTGTTCGAGGAGGTCACGCCCCCGGCGGCGACCTTCCTTCAGCGGCACACCGCGCAGCGCGGCAAGGAAGGCGATGGCTTCGGTCGCCTTCATCGCCGGATAGAGGCCGCGTTCCTCGGGCAGATAGCCGATGCGCCGCGCGACTTCAGTCGGGCGTTCATGGCCCAGCACGCGGCGATAGCCCGAATCGGGATCTATAATGCCGAGCAGCATACGCAGCGTCGTCGTCTTGCCCGCGCCGTTGGGGCCGAGAATGCCGTAGATCGCGCCGCGCGGCACCGAGATGTCCACGCCGTCGACCGCGGTGAAGCCGTCAAAGCGCTTCACAAGGCCGCGCGCCTCGATGGCAAGCTCTGGGGCGAGTTCTCGAGAAGGAACGTTGTCCAGCACGGGCGTCCCGGTAAAGGAGGCAAAGGGTTCGATCTTCATGGGATCCGCCGTTAACCGTAAGCAATAAACGAGGGGCGCAGCAAGTATGGTTAACGGCGCGGAAACCATGCTGACGGAACGCATCAGGGAGGAGGCCGCCAGGTTGGGCTTTGCGGCCTGCGGGATTGCGCCCGCCACCGATGATCCTGTGCGCGCCGCGCGGCTGGAAGAGTGGCTCGCAGAGGGCCGCCACGGCTCGATGGAGTGGATGGAAACCCGGCTAGAGCACCGGCGCGGCCCGCAATCGCTCTGGCCCGCCGCGCAGAGCGTGATCGCGCTCGGCATGAGCTATGCCCCTGCCGCCGATCCGCTAGTGCTGGCGGAGGCCACGGACCGCGCGCGCATCTCGGTCTATGCGCAAGGCGCCGATTATCACGACGTGGTGAAGCGCGCGCTGAAGGCGCTGGCACGCTGGATCGTGGCCGAAGTGCCGGGAGCCGAGGTCAAGGTCTTCGTGGATACCGCGCCGGTGATGGAAAAGCCGCTGGGCGAGGCAGCGGGGATCGGCTGGCAGGGCAAGCACACCAATCTCGTCAGCCGCACCCACGGTTCCTGGCTGTTCCTCGGCGCGATCTACACGACACTGGCGCTGGAGCCCGATGCACCGCATGCCGACCGCTGCGGCTCGTGCACCGCCTGCCAGCGCGCCTGCCCCACCGATGCCTTCCCCGCACCCTACCGGCTCGATGCGCGGCGCTGCATTTCCTACCTCACGATCGAGCACAAAGGGCCAATCCCGGAGGAGTTCCGCGCGGCGCTGGGCAACCGCATCTACGGCTGTGACGATTGCCTTGCCGTCTGCCCGTGGAACAGCTTTGCCAGCACCGCGGCGACCAACAAGGCCTTCCTGCCGCGCGCTGAACTGGCCGCGCCGCGCCTGGCCGAATTGCTCGCGCTCGATGATGCCGCCTTCCGCGCGCTCTTCGCCG
The DNA here is from genome assembly GCF_027489515.1 of Novosphingobium sp. Taxonomy (GTDB): domain Bacteria; phylum Pseudomonadota; class Alphaproteobacteria; order Sphingomonadales; family Sphingomonadaceae; genus Novosphingobium. The sequence goes on from NZ_JAIXZS010000047.1 coordinate 6,638, forward strand.
GTTCGCCGATCAAGCGCATCGGGCGTGACCGATTCGTGCGGAACTGCCTCTATGCGGCTGGGAACAGCGGCGCTGCGGCGCTGATGGCCCCAGTGCAGCGTCTGCTGGCCGATCCCGATCCCGCCGTGGCCGATGCCGCCAGCTGGGCGCTCGACCGGCTGGTCGAAGTTATGCCAGTTCCTTGAGCGGGGTGCCCGCATCCGCCAGCCGCTCCGGCGCGATCACCGCGCCGGTCTCGACCAGCTTGCGGCCTTGCACATAGTCCTTGACCATGTTGACGCAATCGAGCGCAACGACCTTGCCAGCCTTGAGGTAGATCACCGAGAAGCTGCGCGTGGCGGGATCGCCGCGCGTGACGACGGCGTCATGCCCGGTCGAGAGGCCGACGGTCTGAAGCTTGAGGTCATACTGGTTCGACCAGAACCACGGGACCGCGTGGTAGGTGGCCTCCACGCCGCAGATCGTCTTGGCCGCGACGGTCGCCATATCGTTTGCATTCTGCACCGATTCGAGGCGGATCACCGCGCCATCGGCGAAAACATTGGCATGGGCCGCGCAATCGCCAATCGCGTAAACATCGGGGAGCGAGGTGCGGCACTGCGCATCGACCGTCACGCCGTTCGTGCCTTCCGCACCCGCCGCGCGCAGCGGCTCGACGCAGGGGATGATGCCGATGCCCACAATGACGAGATCGGCGGGGAGCACGGTGCCATCAGCGAGCTTCACGCCGGTGACTTTGCCACCCTCGCCCACGAGGCAATCGACCGAAACGCCGGTGCGCAAGTCCACATCGTGGGCGCGGTGGTCGGCCTCATAGAACGAGGACAGCGCCTCGCCCGCCACGCGCGCCAGAACGCGGGGCAGGGCTTCAAGCAAGGTGACATGGCAATCGAGCTTGGTGAGCACCGCCGCCGCTTCGAGCCCGATGTAGCCGCCACCGATCACCACGGCGCGCTTCGCGCCGGCATCGAGTTCGCCCATCAGCCGGTCGACGTCCTCGCGCGTGCGGACGGCGTGGACGCCCGCAAGATCGGCCCCGGCACAGGTCAGCTTGCGCGGATCGCCGCCTGCGGCCCAGATCAGATGGCCATAGGCGAGTGCGCGCCCATCGCTCAGCGTCGCCACATGCGCTGCGGCATCGATCGCCGTCACTTCGGTGCCGAGCAGCATGGTGACGGCCTTGTCCGCCCAGAACGCCTCGGGACGGATCATGATGCGATCAAAGGTCTTGTCGCGCGCGAGGTATTCCTTGGAGAGCGGCGGACGCTCGTAGGGGAGCTCCGGCTCGCGCCCGACGACGAGGATCGTGCCGGCAAAGCCGTTCTGCCGCAGCGCAATCGCCGCCTGCGCGCCGCCATGGCCCGCACCGACAATGACTACATCGGCTGTCAGATCCGTCTCGCTCATGCTGCGCACTCCTGTTCGTGCGCGCGGATTTGGCGAAATTACGAGCCGCGTCAACTGGCCGGAGCGAGATTGTCCGCCCCGGCCCAGAAGATCAGCGGGCCAGGAGCGTCCGCGCCTGGCTCGCCAGCTGCGCCAGCATGGCCGGCGCGACGCCGCCTGCCCCCTGTGCCCGGCCCGTCAGCGCGCGGAAATTGCGCACCGGGATAGCATGCGCCTCCAGCCACTGCGCCACCGCCGCGCCCGCATCCTGCCCGGCAGAGCGGGCGAGGAAATCGAGCCGCATCTGCTGGAAATCGCGCGCGAGGCCCGCGACGAGCAGGCGCTCCCACGGATCGGACGGGCTCATCCGGCTGGCAGCCTGCTGCGCCCAATCGAGCCCAAGGGCCGCGCCGAGTGCGGAGAACGCCGCCGTCAGCGCCGCCGGATCGATCGCGCGCGTGGCGGCAAGGTGGGCAAGGCCGATGGCCCCGTCCATATCGACGAGATGCGCAATGCGCTCGGCAACCTGAGGCGGCACACCAAGATCAGTGAGTTCCGCGAGCAGCCGCCGCGCCTGCACCTTGGCCTCGCCCTGCAGCAATTCGCCGGTCGAGGCCGCCAGCTGCGAGACACCGGGCGCCAGCTGGTCGATCAGCTTGCCCGGCTCAAGCGAGCCGCGCCCGGCGCGCAGGACATCGGCGATGTGGCCACGCAGCACTTCGGCAACGCGGGCATAGAGCGAGAGCCGCACCTGTTCGGGCATGGCATCGCCATCCGGCCCGTCGAGCAGTGCCCAGATGCCCTTGAGATCGAGCAGTTTCGCCGCTGCTACGAACGCGGCCGCGACCTGCGCGAGGCTGACACCTTCCTCCTCGACGAGTTCAAAGGGATGCACCGGACCGAGATCGTTGACGATGCGGTTGGCGAGCTTGGTCGCGATCAGTTCGCGGCGCAGGCGGTGATGACGGATATCCTCGGCAAAAGTCTCCCGCATCTGCGGCGGGAATGCGGCAAAGAGATCGGCTTCGAGCACCGGATCATCGACCACCGGGCTTTCTTCCAGCGCGCGCTGAAGCACCAGTTTGGCGCTGGACAGCAGCACCGCGAGTTCGGGCCGGGTGAAGCCGTGCCCGCCTGCCGCGCGGCGCAGCATGTCTTCGCTGCTGGCGAGACCCTCGGTCTTGCGATCAAGGTCGCCGCCTTCCTCCAGCACATCGACCAGCCGCGCATAGGCCGGGGCCGCGCCTGGCCCGCCACGCTCGGCGATCGAGAGCGCGAGGGCCTGGAGCCGGTTGTCCTCCAGGACAAGATGCGCAACGTCATCAGTCATCGCGGTAAGCAGCGCGACGCGGCCAGGCTCATCGAGCCGCCCGGCGCGCTTGGCCGAGGCGAGCGCGATCTTGATGTTGACTTCGTTGTCCGAGCAATCGACGCCCGCCGAGTTGTCGATGAAGTCTGTGTTGATCCGGCCGCCGAGACCTGTCGCGCCGACCAGCGAATACTCGATGCGCCCGGCCTGCGTGGTGCCGAGATTGGCACCTTCGCCGATCACGCGCGCCCGCACGTCCGCCCCGTTGATGCGCAAGGCATCGTTGGCGGGATCGCCCACCGCAACGTTGTTTTCAGCCGAAGCCTTCACATAGGTGCCGATGCCCCCGAACCAGAGGAGGTCGACCGGCGCCTTGAGGATCGCGGTGATCAGCGATTCGGGATCGAGCTCAGCTGCCTCGATGCCGAGCAGCGCGCGGATCTCGTCGGTCAGCGGAATCTGCTTCATCGTGCGCGGGAACACGCCGCCGCCCTTCGAGATCAGTGCCTTGTCGTAATCATCCCAGCTGGAACGCGGCAGCGCGAAGAGGCGTGCGCGTTCGGCCCAGCTCGCCGCGGGATCGGGCGTCGGATCGAGGAACACATGGCGGTGATCGAAGGCGGCGACGACCTTGAGCGCCTTCGACAGCAGCATGCCATTGCCGAACACGTCGCCCGACATGTCACCGCAGCCCGCGACGGTGATGGATTCGGTCTGCACATCGACACCGAGTTCGCGGAAATGGCGCTGCACCGAAAGCCAAGCGCCCTTCGCGGTGATGCCCATGGCCTTGTGGTCATAGCCCTTGGAGCCGCCGCTCGCGAAGGCATCGTCGAGCCAGAAGCCCTTGGCCTCGGCGATGGCGTTGGCGATGTCGGAGAAGGTCGCGGTGCCCTTGTCCGCCGCGACGACGAAATAGGGATCCTCACCGTCGCGGATCACCACGCCCGCGGGATGGACCACCTTGCCGTCCACGATATTGTCGGTGACGGACAGCAGCGTGCGGATGAACACTTCATAGCTCGCGCGGCCTTCGGCCAGCCACGCTTCACGCGCGCGGACGGGATCGGGGAGCTGCTTGGGATAGAACCCGCCCTTCGCGCCCGTCGGCACGATCACCGCGTTCTTCACGCGCTGCGCCTTCATCAGACCGAGCACTTCGGTGCGGAAATCGTCGCGCCGGTCGGACCAGCGCAGGCCGCCGCGCGCCACCGGCCCGGCGCGCAGGTGAATACCTTCAACGCGGGGGCTGTAGACGAAGATCTCGCGCCACGGCACCGGCCGGGGCAAGCCCGGGACCAGCGCCGAATCGATCTTGAACGCGAGTGCCTCGGCCGCCGCCGGGCTGAACGCGTTGGTGCGCAGGATCGCCTCGGCGAGTGCGCGGAACTGGCGGAGCAGGCGGTCGTCGTTGATAGCGGCCACCCCGGCGAGCCCGGTGCGGATCTGCTCGGCAAAGCGCGCTTCGGCCTCGGCGCGGTCTTCGACAAAGTCCGGATCGTGGCGGGCAAGGAACAGGCCGATGAGCCCGCGCGTCACCGTCGGCGCCGCGCGCAGCGCCTCGACCGCCGTGGCAATCGAGAAGGTCATGCCGGCCTGGCGCAAATAGCGATACCAGGCGCGCATCCAGTTTGCCCCGCGCGCGGTGAGCCCGGCGGTGACGATCAGGCGATTGAACAGATCGTCTTCGGCCCCGCCGTTGAGCACGGCCGCGAGCGATTCCTGAATGGTTTCGGCGCGCGCCAGCAGCGCCTCGCCCTCAATCCCTTCGGGCAGTGCGACGAGGAAATCATGGATGAAGCCGAGCCGCCCCTTGTCGAGCGCGGTCGGCACTTCCTCAAGCACGCGGAAGCCGAAGTTTTCGAGCACCGGCACCGCGTCCGAAAGCACGATCGCGCCCTCGCGCTGGTAGAGCTTGAGGCGCAGGCCTTCCTCGCCCGGCAGACGGTGGAGCCGCACCGCCCGGCGCGGGGCGCCGGTCTGGGTGAGGGCGCGCAGCACGCGGATATCGCCCGCCGCTTCCGCCGGGCCGTAGGCGCTGCGATAGCCGATCGGGAAGGCATCGGCATAGCGCACCGCAATGGCGGCGGCGCGCGCCGGGTCCTCGCCCTTGGCCAGCTCGGCTTCCACCGCCGCGCCCCAGCCGCGCACCATGGTCTGCAGTGCCATGTCGAGCGCAGCTTCATCGGGCAGCGCCGCGCCATCGCGGATATCGATCACGAAGCGCATCAGCGCCAGCGTCCCGCCCTCGACCGAAAGGCTCCAGTCGAGGATCGGCGCGTCAGTCGAGGCTTCGAGCATGGCCTGCACGCGGTGGCGCAGCTCGGTCGACTGCACATCGCGCGGCAACCAGACAAACGCGAACAGATGGCGCGCAAGCGGCGCGGCGACGAGCGCGAGGCGGGGGCGCGGCCGGTCGATCAACGTCATCATCGTCGTCGCCACGCGTTCGAGATCGGCTTCATCGAAGCTGATCAGGATATCGTGCGGCAGCGCGGTGAGTGCATGGGCGAGCGCCTTGCCGGCATGGCCATTGGGCGCGAAGCCAAACTTTGCCATCAGCGCATCGAGCTGGCTGCGCATGCGCGGGATGCGGTCGGGCGTGGCGGCGAGCGCGGCGCTGGTCCAGACGCCGGCGTGAACCGAAAGCGCGACGACCTTGCCGCCTTCGAGCACCGGCACGATAAACAGATCAAGGGGCACACGGCGGTGCACCCGTGCGATGCGGTTGGCCTTGACGATCAGGGGGCTGCGGGGAACTTCGGTGCCGCGTTCGCCGAGCCGATCGAACCATTTGAACGCGCGGTCATAACTGGATTTCGCCAGCAGCGGCGCATCGCTGGCGCGGCAGATGCCGAGCGCTTCGCCATGCGTACCGTCACGGTGCTGCACCACATGGCCGAGCTGGGTCAGCATCCCGTCCGCAAGCCAGCGCAGCAGCGCGGCGCCTTCCTGATCAGGCAGGGTGCGCGCATCTTCCTGCATTGCGGCCTGCATGCGCGGCCAATCGGCGACGGCAGCATGGACATCGGCGAGGGTGGCGCGCAGCGCGGCATCGAGCGCGCGCCGCTCGCGCGCGTCGACGCGCTCGGTCTCGAGATAGACCATCGATTCGCGGCGCTCACCCACCGCATCGCCATCGGGCAGGCCGATAAGGTTGCCCTCGGGATCGCGCCGCACGGCCACCACCGGGTGTACCAGCCGATCTATCGCAAGACCCTGCGCCGAGATCGTCGCCGCGATCGAATCGACGAGGAAGGGCATGTCATCGTTGATCACTGCAATGCGCAAGTAGCGCGCACCACCCGCCGCACCTGCCTGTCCGCCGATGCTTTCGATGGCGATGGCCGGTTCGGAACCGGTGCGCTTTGCAGCGGCACCCAGCGTGAAGCGCGCCGCGCCGGCCAGCCGCTCCGCCTCGAACTCTGCCGCCTCCGCGGGCAGCAGGGACGCTGCAAAACGGGAAGCAAGCGCCTGCGACAGAATCGCATCGGCGCCGGGGTCGGCGGTCTTGGTAGCCATGGTCGCTCCTGCATCCCGGCGCTGTCACCCCGCCGGAACGAAGCCCTGCGGAGGCGCGCCTTCTTGTCGTTATGAGTGCGTAATTTTATGTCACACTCATGAACTAATCATGCGTAGCCTACTCCGGCATCGGCGCAGAGGCAAGCGGGAGGAGCCTTAAGATTTAAGCCGGATAGGCCATTATGCGCCAACCGCGACTTCGGCGTTCAAGGCTTCCATCGTGAGCGCGAGGCTGCGATGCCGCAGGGCCGGATCGAAGGTCGAGCCGGAAACGATCAGTTCGTCGGCGCCGGTCCTTGCCCGGAAAGCGGCGAGCCGCTCGCGCACGGTCTTCACGCTGCCTATCGCACTGACCTGCCGCATATGATCGAGCATGGCGAGCGAGGCGGGGTGCAGGCTCTCGCGGTAGCCCGGCACCGGGGGTGGCAGCTTGCCCGGCGAGCCGGTGCGCAGCCGCACGAAGGACTGGTCCATCGAGGAGGCGAGCAGCACGGCTTCCTCGTCGGTATCGGCGGCGATCACGTTGATCGCAGCCATCACGTAAGGTTCGGCCAGCCGCTCGGAGGGCTGGAACCGCTCGCGGTAGAGCTTGAGCGCCGCATCGAGGTGATCGGGGGCGAAATGCGAGGCAAAGGCATAGGGCAGCCCCAGCATCGCCGCGAGCTGCGCGCCAAACAGGCTGGAGCCGAGGATCCACATTTCAGGATTGGCCCCGAGGCCCGGCGTCGCCTGCAGCGGCAAGCGCGGATCGCCGGCAAAATGCAGCTGGATTTCGACCACGTCGTTGGGGAAGCTTTCCGCTGCCTGATGAATATCCTTGTGGAGCGCGCGCAGGATGCGCTGGTCCGCGCCCGGCGCGCGGCCGAGACCCAGGTCGATCCGCCCCGGAAACAGCGCATCGAGCGCGCCGAACTGCTCGGCGATCACCAGCGGATTGTGGTTGGGCAGCATGATCCCGCCGGCGCCAAGCCGGATGCGGCTCGTGGCATTGCCGATATGCGCGAGCACGACCGAGACCGCCGCGCCGGCGATGCCTTCCATGCCGTGGTGTTCCGCCACCCAGAAGCGGTTGTATCCCAGATCTTCCGCCGTCCGCGCCAGCGCGGCGGCTTCGCTGAGCGCCTCGCCCACGGTGCCGCCTTCACGCACGGGGACAAGATCAAGGACGGAGAGCTTGAGGCCAGCTAAACGATCTCGATCCAGACTCATCGCGAAGTCTCCGGTGGAGGAGCGCCAGGGGCTGCCGGTGCTGCTGAACCCGATGTAGGCGCTGGTCCGATCTGGTCAAGATAACCCTTGGCCGTCACCGCCTCGGTGCTGCCCGGCGCCAGCGCGACGACCGATTCCCACGACTTGCGCGCAGCGTCCTCGCGGCCCGAAAGCATGGCGATCACCCCGGCTTCGAGCCCGATCGGGGCGCCCAGCGGATCGCCATGTCCGGCAAGGCTCGCGGCGACTTCGATATCGCGCTGCGCCCGCTCCAGATCCTTGCCGCGCCGCGCCAACGTGGCAGATAGCAGCCATCCTTCGGGATCGTTGGGCGCCAGCCGGTGGGCTTCCTGCAAGGCACCGCTCGCCTCGGGCAGGCGCCCCAGCGCGACAAGTGCGCGGGCCCGGCCGATCTGGACCGCGCCACGCACCGCATTGTCCTCGGCGCTGGGTGCGGCGGCCGGCGGCGGCGCCAGCGCCTTGTCATAACAGCCGAGCGCGGTTTCGGCCCGCCCGCCCGCGAGTGCGGCATTGCCGGCCATGACCTGCAGCGCGGCAGCCGCCGCCGGATCGGTGGCGGGCACCTGTCCGGCGCTCTCGATGAAGGCCGCCTCCGCACCGGTGGAATCGCCCTGCTGCAGCAGCAACTGGCCAAGGCACTGCGCGGCGGCGCCGTGGGCGGTGTTGGGCGTATCCGCCTTGGCAGCTTCGGCCAGCCAGGCGCGCGCGGCGGCAATGCCGGCGGCCGGGTCCTTTTCGCCCGCCGCAAGGCATAGCGTGTAGCGCGTCATGCGCGGCGCGGAGTTCTGCACCGGAGTTGCGGGGATACCGGTCTGCGTTGCGGGCGGTGTCGCCCCCGGCATCGGCGGTGGCACCTCGGTTGCACGCTTGCGCCGCGGGATCGGCAGCGGCGCGGCTTCGAAGGGCCGCGGGTTGGGGCCGATCTGATGCCAGACGTCTGCGGGAAGCGGCGCCTGCGCGGCCATCAGGGCGGGAATCAGAACAAGCATCGGGGTTCCTTCAGGCCTCGCCGAGCGCGTCCAGCTGGCCAAGCAGCACGGCGATATCCGACCGGCGCGAGAGGCGGTGGTCCCCGTCCTTGATCAGATGGACCTGCACATCGGCTGAACGCAGCGCCGCCGCGAGCTTCAGCGAGATATCCCACGGCACATCGCGATCCGCCTGCCCGTGGATCAGCCGCACCGGACCATCGAAGGCGACACCGCGCGCGAGCAGCAGGCATTCCATCCCCGCCGCCCAGAACTTTGCGTAGGTCGGCGTCGGCTCCGGGCCATAGATGTTCTCCTCGAAGACCGTCTCGCCGCGCGCAAAAACGGCCTTCTGCGCTGCATCGAAGCCCCATTCGGTGAAATCGGGCGCGGGCGCGAGGCCGACGAGCGCGGCGACCCGGTCGCCCAGAGCCTCGGCGAGCATAAGCATGAGCCAGCCGCCCATGCTCGAACCCACGAGTATGACGCGTTCGATGCCGAGGCCATCCAGCAGCGCGATGACCTCATCCCGCCACAACGGCAGTGACTTCGCGGCAAAGGTGCCCTCGCTCTGGCCGAGGCCGGTGTAATCGAGCAGCAGGCAGGCCCGCCCGCGCGCCTCCGCATGCGCGATCACCGCCTGCGCCTTGCCGCCGCTCATGTCCGACATGTAGCCGGGCAGGAAAACGATTGTGGGGCCTGTACCTGGCTGGAAACGATAGGCCATGCGTTCGCCCGAAGGCAGCGTGAAGTGCTCGATCATGCCGCCCTTGTGCCAGCGCCAGCCCAGAGGTCAAACGCTGACAATCGCCATTGCCGCATGGCGCCCGGTTTCTGCCCCCTTCCGGCGCGCGCCCGTTTCTGCCAAAGCGCCCCTGATTATCAGCGAGAGCGTCCATGTCCGAAATGTTCAAGATCACCCTGCCCGACGGTTCCGTGCGCGAAGTCGCGCCCGGCACCACCCCGGCAGACATTGCCGCCGCGATCGGCCCGGGTCTTGCCAAAGCCGCGATCGGCGCGCGCGTGGATGGTGAACTTTTCGACATCACCCGCCCCTTCGAAGGCGACGCCGCGCTCGCGCTCGTCACCGCGCGCGATGAAGCAGATGCGCTCGAACTCGTACGCCACGACTATGCCCACGTGCTAGCCGAGGCGGTGCAGGCGCTGTTTCCCGGCACGCAGATCACCTTTGGCCCGAGCACGGACGACGGCTTCTACTATGACTTCGCGCCGAAAGACCGCGCCTTCACCGAGGACGACCTGCCGGCGATCGAGGAAGCGATGCGCAAGATCATCGCGGCGGACAAACCGCTCCGCCGCGAGGTCTGGAGCCGCGAGCAGCTGATCAGCCGCTGGAAGCAGCAAGGCGAGAGCTTCAAGGCCGAATGGGCCGCCGAACTGCCCGAGAACGAGGAACTGACGGTCTACTGGTCGGGCGATGACTGGCTCGACATGTGCCGCGGCCCGCACCTTGCCTCCACCGGCAAGCTCGATCCGCAGGCGTTCAAGCTGACGCGCGTTTCCGGCGCATACTGGCGCGGCGATCAGGCGAACGCCATGCTCAGCCGCGTCTATGGCACCGGCTGGCTCAACAAGAAGCAGCTCGATGCGCACCTCACGCGGCTGGAAGAAGCCGCCAAGCGCGATCACCGCAAGCTGGGGCAGGAGATGGACTTGTTCCACCTCCAGCAGGAAGCCCACGGCAGCGTGTTCTGGCACCCCAAGGGCTACCGCATCTGGCGCGAGCTCGA
>NZ_JAIXZS010000101.1 GCF_027489515.1 Novosphingobium sp.
CGGTGTTGTGGAGCGTGAAGCCCATCGCCGCCGCGGCCCAGCCCGAGTACGAGTTGAGCATCGAGACGACCACCGGCATGTCCGCGCCGCCGATCGGGATGATCAGCAGGAAGCCGATGGCGAAGCTGAGCGCCGTGATCACGAAGATCACCCACGGGGCCTGATCCTGCGTGAAATAGCCGACCAGACCGAGGATCGCGAGCAGCGTGCCGAGGTTGATCGCGTGGCGCGCGGGCAGCATGATCGGCGCACCGCTCATGTTGCCATTGAGCTTGAGGAACGCAATGACCGAGCCCGAGAAGGTGATCGCACCGATGGCGATGCCGAGACCCATCTCGATCCGGCTCTGCACCTCGATCACGCCGTCCGGCCCGGCAATGCCGAACGCGATCGGGTTGAGGTAAGCGGCAAGGCCGACGAGCACCGCCGCGAGACCGACCAGAGAGTGGAAGGCCGCCACGAGCTGCGGCATGTCGGTCATCTTGATCCGCCGCGCCGTGACGAAGCCTAGGCCGCCACCGACCGCAATTGCGCCAGCGATCTCAGGCAGGCTGGCAAGGCCATGCGTCGCCAGCGTGGTAACCATCGCGATGGTCATGCCGACGATGCCGTAGCGGTTGCCCGCGCGGCTGGTGGCAGGGCTGGAGAGCCCGCGCAGCGCCATGATGAAGAGGACGCCTGCCGCGAGATAGGCGAGCATCGCCCAGGGAGGAGTGGTGATGTGCTCCATCACTTCTTCTCCTTCTTCTTGTACATCGCCAGCATGCGCTCGGTAACCGCGAAGCCGCCGAAGATGTTGACCGATGCCAGCACTACCGCGCCAAGGCCCAGCCATTTCGAGATGACCGAACCCTCAGCCGCACCAGCAACCAGCGCGCCCACGACGATGACCGAGGAAATCGCGTTGGTCACCGCCATTAGCGGCGTGTGCAGCGCAGGCGTGACCGACCATACGACGTAATAGCCCACGAAGCAGGCCATGACGAAAATGCTCAGGATTGAAATGAAGTCCATGTTCTAAAGCCCCCTCACCCGAGCAGTCGTTCGTTGACGACCTTGCCGCCCTGCGTGAGGCGGATGGCGTTGCCGATCTCCTCATCAAGGACCGGTTTGCCCTGCTCCTTGTCCCAGAACGCAGACAGGAAATTGAACAGGTTGCGGCTGAACAACGCCGAGGCGTCGGCCGCAAGATGCGTGGCCGTGTTCGAATAGCCGACGATCTTCACGCCGTGCTTCTCCACGACCTGATCCGCAACCGAACCTTCCACGTTGCCGCCTGCCGAAACCGCGAGATCGAAGATCACCGAGCCGGGCTTCATCGTCGCGATCTGCGCATCGGTGATGAGGCGTGGTGCGGGACGGCCCGGGATCAGCGCGGTGGTGATCACGATGTCCTGCTTGGCGATGTGGCTGGAAACCAGTTCGGCCTGCGCAGCCTGGTATTCCGGGCTCATCTCGGTGGCATAGCCGCCTGCGCCCTCGCCCTCGATCCCGGCCACGTTCTCGACGAAGATGGGCTTGGCGCCGAGCGACTGGATCTGTTCCTTGGTAGCCGAGCGCACGTCGGTCGCCGAGACCTGACCGCCGAGGCGGCGCGCGGTGGCGATCGCCTGAAGGCCGGCGACGCCAACGCCCATGACGAAAACCTTCGCAGCCGAGACGGTACCGGCTGCGGTCATCATCATCGGGAAGGCGCGGCCGTAAAGATCCGCAGCAACGATCACCGCCTTGTAACCGGCGAGGTTAGATTGCGAGGAGAGGATGTCCATCGATTGCGCGCGCGTGATGCGCGGCATGAACTCCATCGCCAGCGCTTCAAAGCCGCCTGCCGCATAGGCATCGACCCGGGCACGCTGGCCGAACGGATCGAGCGAGGCGACGATCCACGCGCCGGGCTTGGCCCCGGCAAGCAGATCAGCCTCAGGACCCTGCACGCCGAGCACGATATCCGCACCCGCTGCCGCGCCTTCACCCACGATTTCTGCGCCGGCAGCCGCAAAGGCCTCGTCGCTGATCGAGGCGGTGGCCCCTGCCCCAGACTCCACGCGCACAGCCGCGCCGAGGCCGATGAACTTCTTCACCGTCTCTGGCGTTGCTGCAACGCGGTGCTCTCCGCTGGCCCGCTCACGCAGGACCGCGATCGTTGTTGTCGCCCCCATCCGCGGATCAGGCGATGAGATACATGACGAAAAGCACGATAACCGCGATCACCGGGGTGGCGACCTTGATCATCCCGACGAAGCCCTCGTACGTGGCCGTCGCTGCCTTCATGTTGTTCCCGGCATTGTTGCTGGCGCCCATGACAAACCCTTCCTCATTGCGTCTTAAACGATCGATTGACCGCATCCTCTAGCGGCGGCGTTCTTCCGGCTCAAGCGGAACCGGTGTGATCGCACTTAATCTGGTCTTTACCCAAATGGGCTAGACCCCGGCACTATGCAAAAGGACCGGGGAAGCCATGGCAGAGCCCACTGATCGCCTGCTCATGCTGATTGACGACGAACCAGCGCAGTGCCGCCTTATCTCGGCGCTTGCCGCGCGTGAGGGTTGGCGCACGATCTTTGCCCGCGATTCCGAGACGGCGATTGCCACGCTCGGCACGCGCCAAGGCATGCAGCTCGATGCAATCATTCTGGATCAATGGGTTCCGGGTGACAGCGCTTGCGCGCTGATTGCCGAACTGAAGGCCCGCCGGCCCGCGCTTCCCATCCTGATGATCACTACCAGCGCCTCGCCGCTACTCGCCGTGGAGGCGATGCGCGCAGGCGCTTCGGACTACCTCATCAAGCCCGTCGCGCCCGATCGGCTGCTTCAGGCGCTGCGCACGGCGACGCGGCGCGAAGAATCGCCCGACGAGCTGCAGCCGCTCACCGAGAAGTTCACCGGCACACTCGATTTCGATTCGATGATCGGTGCCGCCCCCGGTTTCCGCGCGGCGCTTGCCGTGGCGGCGAAGGCCGCGCGCACGCAGAACACTGTGCTGATCGAAGGTGAAAGTGGCACCGGCAAGGAGATGCTGGTGCGCGCGATGCATGCCGCCAGCCCCCGCGCCAAGGCGCCATTGCGCATCGTCAACGCCGGCGGCATCCCCGCCAACCAGATCGAATCCGTACTGTTCGGCCATGAAAAGGGCGCCTTCCCCGGCGCCTTCGAGCGCCATGTTGGCGCGCTCCAGCATGCCGATGGCGGCACGCTCGTGATCGACGAGATCGATCGCCTGTGCCTCGCCGCGCAGGCCCGCCTCGCCCAGTTCCTCCAGCGCGGCGATATCCAGCCCATCGGCGCGCGGCACAGTTTCCGGCTCGATGTGCGGGTCATCGTCTGCAGCAATGCCGCGCTTGATGATCTGGTCGAGGCGCAGCTGTTCGATCCCAGCCTGCTCGAGGCGCTGAGCGGGGTTCACGTACACCTCCCCGCGCTGCGCGAACGCGCCGGCGACATTCCCGCACTTGCCCGCCACTTCCTCACGCGCATCGGCGAACAGCCGGGCTTGCGCCCGCTTGGCATCACCGACGGCGCACTCGCGCTGCTTGCAGCTTATGACTGGCCCGGCAACGTGCGCCAGCTCCAGGCAACGCTCTTCCGCGCCGCGGTGTTTTGCGACGGCGAGGCGCTGACCGCGCAGGATTTCCCCAACCTCTCGAGCATGGTCGGCGAAGCGCCGCGTGCGGCCACTTCGGGCACCGAAGGCGCAGGCGTGATGCTCTATTCGCCGGACGGCAATCTGCGCCCGCTCGAAGAGATCGAGGCCGATGTCATCCGCCTTGCGATCGGGCACTACCGCGGCCGCATGACCGAAGTCGCGCGGCGGCTCGGGATCGGACGCTCGACGCTTTATCGCAAACTTTCAGAGCTCGGGATCGACAACGTCGCTTGATGCGGACGCGCCTTGGGGGTTAGCCTGCCCGCATGGCAGGCGATTTCGACTTTTCGGGCAGAACCATCCTCATCACCGGCGCCGCGTCGGGCATCGGCGCGGCCACAGCGCGGTGGCTAGATGCGCACGGCGCGGCCGAGCTTGTACTCGTCGATATCGACCGGCCCGGCCTCGATGCCTTGGGCGTTTCCTGCAAGGTACGCCCCTTCGGCGGCAGTGTCGCCGATCCGGCACTGTGGAACCTTCTCTCGCGCGAGATCGGGCGCCTCGATCATGCCGTGATCAATGCCGGCATTCCCGGCCCCGGCAAACCCATCGTCGATATCGATATCACTGAGTGGCGCAACACCATGTCGGTCAATCTCGACGGCGCGTTCCTCGCTCTGCGCTGCGCCATGCGCAACATGATGCGGCCCTTGGGCGAAGGCCCGCGCGCAGGTTCGATCGTGCTGACGGGGTCGGTCTCCGGCATCAGCGGGAAAGCCCCGATCGACTACGGTGCCTCCAAGGCAGCGATTGCGCAGATGGCGCGCATCGCCGCCAATGAAGGCGCGCCCCATGGCATTCGCGTCAACGCCATCGCACCGGGCGGAGTGGACACGCCGATCTGGGACAAGGTCGACTTCATCCGCCAGGAGATCGAGCGGCTCGGCAGCCGCGAAGCGGCGCTCGCGGCGCTGGCCAAGCAGGGTTCGCCGCTCGGCCGGTTTGCCACCGCCGATGAAATCGCGAGCCAGATCGGCTTCCTCCTCTCCAATATGGCAGCCTCCACGACGGGCGCAGTACTGGTAAGCGATGGGGGATTCTCGCTCTGAGGAGCGAGGCGCACCAACCAAAGCCCGGCATCGACCGGGCCGCCGCGAGGAGAGCACACAATGGCAGGGCAGAAGCTGCTCGAAGGCATTCGCATCGTCGATCTGACCAGCGTGGTGTTCGGGCCCTACGCCACCGAAACGCTGGCCGACCTTGGCGCCGATGTGATCAAGGTCGAGGTGCCCGCAGGCGACATGTTCCGCCATGCCGGAAAACCCGCCGCAACACCCGGAATGGGGCCTTGCACACTCAACCTCAACAAGGGCAAGCGCAGCCTGGCGATCGACCTCAAAAGCGCGGAAGGCAAGGCCGCCCTCAACGCGCAGTTGGCAGAGGCGGACGTCTTCATCCACAACGTGCGCGGCAAGGCGATCGAGCGGTTGGGCTTCGGCTACGAAGCGGTCAGGGCGATCAAGCCCGACATCATCTATGTGCACTGCACTGGCTTTGGCTCGGGCGGGCCTTATGGCGATCTGCAGGCCTATGACGACGTGATCCAGGCGGCGACCGGCACGACCAACTTGCTCAGCCGGGTCGACGGCAATCCGGTCCCGCGCTTCCTGCCCTCGCTGGTCGCCGACAAGGTTTCCGGATTGCATGGAACCTGGGCGGTCATGGCCGCGATCATTCACAAGCTGCGCTTCGGCGAGGGTCAGTTCGTCGAAGTACCGATGTTCGAGAGCTTCACCCATTTCATGATGCAGGAGCATCTCTACGGGCTGGCGCTTGTCCCGCCAAAGGAACCGGCAGGTTATCCCCGCCAGCTCGATCCGTTCCGTCAGCCCTTCCCGGCCAAAGACGGCTATGTGGTGATCGTGCCCTATACACTCGATGCCATCGATACGGTGATTGCGCTGCTGGAAGCGCCGGAACTGGCCGAAGACCCGCGCTTCATCGACTTTCCCTCACGCATGCGCAACATCGGTGCGTTTTATGAGGAGATGGCCAAACGCACGCCCAAGCTCACTATGGCGGAATGGGCAGCAAGGATGGCCGAGCACCAGATTCCTTGCATGCCGGTGCGCGATCTCGATGACATCACCGAAGACCCGCACCTCAAGGCGGTGGATTTCTTTCAGCAGCGCACACACCCCACCGAAGGGACGTATCTCAAGATGCGCAGTCCGGTGTCGTTCTCGGTCGGAAGTTTTGAAGTGAAGCCGACGCCGCGCATCGGAGAGCATAACGAAGAGCTGGGAGCCCCGTCTCTCAAGCCTCGAGCTGGCTGAAGTCGGTCAAGGCCGCATCGCGCAGGCCGCGCCAGACGCGCAGCGCTTGCACCGTTTCCGCCACATCGTGGACGCGCACCATCTGCGCGCCCGCCTCGAAGCCTTTTGCCGCCAGTAGCAGCGAGCCGCCGAGCCGCTGGTGTGCGGGTGCTTCGCCAGAAAGCGCACCGATCATCCGCTTGCGGCTCGCGCCGAGGAGTAGCGGCTGTCCGAGTGCATGGAACAGCGGCAACGCATTGATCAGCGCCAGATTCTCGGCAAGCGACTTGCCAAAGCCGATACCCGGATCAAGCAAGATCTTCTCGCGCGCGATCCCGCCGGCCACAGCCGCATCGCGACGTTCGCGCAGGGCATCGAAGACATCGAGGACTACATCGGCATAGTGGCCGTCGGCGTGGAGGTCCTTCTCCCCTCCGGGCGCATGCATGAGGACAACCGGCGCGCCGCTTGCCGCAACGACTTCCATCGAGCGCGGATCATGGCGGAGTCCGGAAACATCGTTGACGATATGCGCGCCCGCTGCGAGCGCTTCAGAAATCACCGTCGAGCGGCGGCTGTCGATGGAAATGGCCGCGCCGCTGGCGGACAGCTTGGCTATGACGGGGACGACGCGCTTGACCTCATCGCCTTCCCAGACGGCGGGTGCGCCAGGCCGGGTGGATTCCCCGCCGACGTCGATGATCGCCGCGCCCGCTTCCAGCATGGCGGCAGCATGTTCGAGTGCGGCTTCAGGCTTGTCGAGGAATTTGCCGCCATCGGAGAAACTGTCCGGCGTGACATTGAGAATGCCCATGACCTGCGGCTGGTCGAGCCGGATTATACGGGCACCGCAGGCTAGCGGTCCGTGCTGGGCCTTGAGGTTGCTCCACTGGGCGTGGGCCTCGGCGGCCAACGCATCGGGAAGTGCGGCAAAAGCGTCGCTTGCCGCCTCGGCACCAAAGCGGCGGCGGGATACAACCTTGTCGCCATCCCGGACAATGATTGCGAAGCGGGAGGCATGGACCAGCCCGCCACCAAGGCGGATCGTGCCGCCCTCCTCGCTCTGCGGGCTTTCGGCAAGGGCAATCGGACGGATGTAGAGCTTCTGCGCCATGAGCGGGTTCTAGCGCCCTAGACGGCGCGCGGCGAGCCGCATTGCTGCGCGCAGCACCATGACCTTGGTCCAGCGCATATGGCAGCGCAGCACGAGCGGATCAGGCATCAGGCCCAGCAGCGGGAGCATCTCAGTCTTCCACCGCCAGCAGATAGAGCTGACGCAGCGCATCGAGCGGCTTCACCTCGCCTTCGTGCTCGATGTGCCAGAATGTCCAGCCGTTGCAGGCCGGCGCACCCTGCACTGCCGAGCCCACACCGTGAATCGAGCCCGAAGCGGTGCCCGACAGGATGGAGCCATCTGCACGCACGCTCGCACTCCAGCGGCGCTTGCGATCGAAAATCTCTGCACCCGGTGCGATCATGCCGCTTTCGACCAGCTGGCCAAATGCGACGCGCGGCGCACTGCGTTTGCTCATCATCGTGGTGAGCGCGCTTTCATCGAGCGGAAGCGCGGCGGCAATGCGCTCCTCGGCGACGGCGATGTAGGCTTCCTCGCGCTCGCAGCCGATCCATTCGCGGCCGAGACGGCGCGCCACCGCGCCAGTTGTGCCAGTGCCGAAGAAGGGATCAAGCACGACATCGCCCGGATTGGTGGTCGCGAGCATAACGCGGTAAAGCAGCGCTTCGGGCTTCTGCGTCGGGTGCGCCTTCACGCCCCCCTTGCGAATGCGCTCGGGGCCGCCACAAATCGGCAGGACCCAGTCGGAGCGCATCTGGAGTTCGTCATTCAGCGTCTTCATTGCGCGGTAGTTGAAGGTGTACTTCGCCTTCTCGCTGCGCGAGGCCCAGATCAGCGTTTCATGCGCGTTGGTGAAGCGCGTGCCCTTGAAATTGGGCATCGGGTTGGCCTTGCGCCAGACGATGTCGTTGAGGATCCAGAAGCCGAGATCCTGCAGCAGCGCGCCGACGCGGAAGATGTTGTGATACGAGCCGATCACCCAGATCGCCCCATCGGGCTTCAGAAGACGGCGCGCTTCGGTCAGCCATTCACGGGTGAAGGTGTCGTAGCGCTCGAAACTGTCGAATTTGTCCCAGTCGTCGGTCACCGCATCGACATGGCTGCCATCGGGCCGCGCGAGATCGCCGCCCAATTGCAGGTTGTAGGGCGGATCGGCGAAGATCAGATCGATCGAGCCGGAAGGCAGCTCACGCATCCGCTCGATGCAATCGCCCCGCAGGATCTGGCCGAGCGGGAGCGCCAGTTTCGTCACTGCTGCAGCCGCATTGCTGCGCAGCGCGCGCGCCGTCCCCTTCGCCAGAAGTTCCTTTGCCAGAGCCACCATTGCCGCTTGTCCCCTGCTGCTGCGTCGGGACTGGTGAATCATCAGAGACTCGCCGTCAAGCCGCGACTCGCCAAATTTCGGCGAGTCGCACCTCCTTGGGGAGGGAGAACGGAACGAGTCCGTGTCTATATGTGGAGTCCGGCGATTCCGGTGCACGCCATATCTGGTAGGTGTGACAGCAGGGATTCACCGTAAAAAAGTTTCTACCGCTCCTAAGCCGATGACCGCGGCGACCGGGGCAAAGCTTCGCCGATGATGCGGGCATGCGCCATGGCGGCGCAGCGCCGCGAGATGCTCTGCTGTGCCATAGCCGGCATTGCGCTCCCAGCCATAGTGCGGGAACTCCGCCGCTGCTGCGCGCATCAGCCGATCCCGGTGCTCCTTGGCGAGGATCGAGGCCGCGGAAATGCAAGGCTCGCTGGCATCCCCCCTGACGATGGCGCGCGCGGGCCAGATCCAGTCGGCGCAGCGACCGGCCGGCGTCATGTTGCCATCGACCAGCACCGTGCCAATCCCGACCTCGTCGATCTGCAAGGCGAGTGCAGCGACGGCGCGGGTCATCGCGAGCATCGTGGCGGCAAAGATGTTGAGCTGGTCGATCTCCGCCACGTCGGCGATCCCGAGCGCCCAGTTGCAGCTCTGCCGGATGGACGGCTCCAGACGCGCACGGCGTGCTGCACTCAGTACCTTGGAATCAGCAAGGCCCTCAGGCACCTGAGCGCCCAACACGACGGCCGCCGCCACCACCGGTCCGGCAAGCGGGCCACGGCCCGCCTCGTCCACCCCGACGACAAGGCCCGGCAGCCGGGCCAGAGCGTTTCCGGCAGGCGCCGAACCGCCGCTGACAGCGGAACCGTTCGCTGGCATTCTGCCTACCATGAAGAGACCTGTCCTTTCCGCATTAGCTCTCGCCGCGCTCGGCATGGCCGGCTGTTCGAGCCCTGCCAGTGCTGGCGACAACGTCATTGTCACGAGCCCGAAGCCGCAACTGACGCTGGTCACGGTGACCGATGAAGCCGCCTTCGACGAACCTTGGGCGATGGCCTTTCTGCCCGGCAGTGCAACCGCTCTCATCACCGAAAAGGCGGGCAAGCTCAAGGTCTGGCGGCACGGTGCCAGAATCCGCGAAGTGTCGGGTGTGCCACCCGTCGTCTATGGCGGACAGGGCGGCTTCGGCGATGTCGTACCGGCACCCGATTACCGGACAAGCAAGATCATCTATCTCAGCTGGGTCGAGGCCGGACGCAATGGCACGAGCGGAG
Source organism: Novosphingobium sp. (assembly GCF_027489515.1). Classification (GTDB taxonomy): domain Bacteria; phylum Pseudomonadota; class Alphaproteobacteria; order Sphingomonadales; family Sphingomonadaceae; genus Novosphingobium. The sequence goes on from NZ_JAIXZS010000101.1 coordinate 9,560, forward strand.
CGGTTGTCGGGCGGGCAAAGCTGGAGTTTCCGTCCGGCGCTCCGCCGCGGCTCAGGGGCCTGAGGATCATCTGGCGGCAGGCCCCCAAGGTCGAAGGCCAGGGCCATTTCTCGCACCGCATCGCCTTCTCGCCCGATGGGCAGTACCTGTTCGTCAGTTCGGGCGAGCGCCAGCGCTTCACCCCGGCGCAAAGCCTCAAGGTCAGCCTCGGCAAGATCGTCCGCCTCAACCTCGACGGCACACCCGCTCAAGGCAATCCCTTTGCCGACAAGCCGGGCGCCGGACCGCAGATCTGGTCCTATGGCCATCGCAATGTACTGGGGCTCACGTTTGATGCCAGCGGCCAACTCTGGGATCTGGAGCATGGGCCAAAGGGCGGCGACGAGCTCAATTTCGTGAAACCGGGCAAGAACTATGGCTGGCCGCTGGTTTCCAATGGTGACAACTATGATGGCACACCCATCCCGCGCCATGTGACGCGGCCCGATCTGGAGGCGCCTGCGATCAGCTGGAACCCGGTAATCGCACCCGGCGATCTCATTTTCTACAAGGGCACTCTCTTCCCGGGCTGGAAAGGCCATGCAATCTGCGCCGGAATGGTCAGCGGGGGATTGGTGCGGGTTGCCACCAGCGGCGAACGCGGCGAAGAGATCGAGCGCATTGGGCTTGGCAATCGCATCCGCGAGGTGGAAGAAGGACCGGACGGTGCGCTCTATGTGCTGGAGGATGGCCGAGGCGGCCGCCTGCGCAAGCTTGTGCCCGCACCAACTGGGAGCTGAAGTGTCGTTTGACCCAACCCGCGTTGATTGCTGGATCTTCGATCTCGATTACACGCTTTATCCTCCGGCTTGCGGGCTGTTCGGCCAGATCGATCAGCGCATGGGCCTCTTCATCGCCAACCTGCTCGGCTGCGATGCCACCGAAGCAAGGCGGGTTCAAAAGATGTATTTCCACGATCACGGCACGACGCTCGCGGGCCTGATGCACTACCACGCCATCGAGCCGCGCGAGTTCCTCGACTTCGTGCACGATGTCGACATGTCCGTGCTGGCCGAGGCGCCGCGCCTGGCGGATCTGATCAACGCGCTGCCGGGCCGGCGATTGATCTTCACCAATGGCGACCGCCCTTATGCCGAACGTGTGCTGGCCGCACTCGGCCTTGAGGGTTGCTTCGAGGGCATGTGGGACGTGATCGCGATGGACTACAAGCCCAAGCCCGAGCCATCGGCCTACCACGGTCTGATCGAGGCGTTCGGCTTCGATCCCGACCGCGCGGTGTTCGTCGAGGATTCGGCGCGCAACCTCCCGCCGGCCAAGGCGCTGGGCATGCAGACGGTCTGGCTCGACTGCGCCAGCGAATGGGGCGACCGCGCGAAGGATGATGCCGCCATCGATCTCGCGATCGACGATCTGCCGCAGTGGCTCGAATTGGTTTGCGCAGAGCTTGCAGGCAGCGCCGCGCTCCGTTAGGCCCCGCGCAGTTTTTCCGGGAGCCCTCACCATGACCGCAGACCTGCAGGCCGCCATCGAAGCCGCGTGGGAAGACCGCGCCAGTGTCACGCCGGCAAGCACGGCTGTGCGCGAAGTGGTCGAAGCCGCGCTCGAACTGCTCGATGCGGGCAAGGTTCGCGTAGCTGAGAAAGTGGACGGCGAATGGACCGTCAACCAGTGGCTCAAGAAGGCCGTGCTGCTGTCCTTCCGCATCAATGACAACGCGGTGATCGAACAAGGTGCTGGCGGTGCGCCAGCTTATGACAAGGTGCCATCAAAGTTTGCCGGCTGGGGTGAGAACCGCTTTCGCGAGGCAGGTTTTCGCGTGGTTCCCGGTGCGGTTGCGCGGCGCGGTGCGCACATCGCTAAGGGCGTGGTGCTGATGCCGAGCTTCGTGAACATTGGCGCCCATGTTGATGAAGGGACGATGGTCGATACCTGGGCTACGGTCGGCTCCTGCGCGCAGATCGGCAAGAACGTGCATATTTCGGGCGGCGCCGGGATCGGCGGCGTGCTCGAGCCGCTGCAGGCCGGCCCGGTCATCATCGAGGACGGCGCCTTCATCGGCGCGCGCTCCGAAGTGGCCGAAGGCGTGATCGTCGGCGAAGGCGCGGTGCTGTCGATGGGCGTGTATCTCGGCGCCTCGACCAAGATCGTCGATCGCGCCACCGGTGAAGTCCACATGGGCCGCGTCCCGCCCTACGCAGTGGTCGTCCCCGGCGCGATGCCGGGCAAGCCGCTGCCCGATGGCACGCCCGGTCCTTCGCTCTACTGCGCCGTGATCGTGAAGACGGTCGATGCGCAGACCCGGAGCAAGACCGGGATCAACGAACTGCTGAGGGACTGAGCATCGCTCGCACCCTGACGCGCTGGGTTCTGGCGCTACTCTATGCGCTGGCCGGAGTGCTGCACCTGCTTGTCCCCAGGCCGTTCCTCGGCATCATGCCGGACTGGGTGCCGCAGCCCGAGCTTGTGATCGCACTGACCGGCGTGGCCGAACTGGCGGGCGCGGCGGGCTTGCTGCAGCCATGGTCCCCCGCGCTGCGCCGGGTGGCTGGCTGGGGCCTTGCCGCCTATGCGGTCTGCGTGTTCCCGGCGAACATCGTTCACTTCATCCGCGACATGGCGCGGCCCGATCATGGGCTGGGGCTTGGGTATCATGTCCCGCGCATGTTCCTGCAACCGGTGCTGGTCTGGCTGGCCCTATGGGTTGGACAGGTCCTGCCCTTTCGGGCAAGGGGCAAGCCATGAGCGATGAAGACTACGTCTACGACGAGGACAGCGGGGAGTGGCTGCCGGCTTCCGAACTCGCCGCCAAGCGCGCGGCGGAGGGCACGGTCGAGGTGCGCGATGCTGTGGGAAACCTCCTTGCCGATGGTGACCAGGTTACCCTGATCAAGGACCTCGAGGTCAAGGGCGCAGGGCAGACGCTTAAGCGCGGGACCCTGATCAAGTCGATCCGCCTCACCGGCGACGCCCAAGAGATCGACTGCCGTTTCGACGGGATCAAGGGCCTCGTCCTGCGCGCCGAATTCGTCAGGAAGCGCTGACACTCAGGGCAGCGGCTCGGCTTCGGTCAGGGCAAAGCTGCCATCGAGCCGGTGCCAGACAGTCGCCTTCCAGTGCGAACCATCGGCGAGCCGCAGCACCATTCGGACGTTTGTGCCGGCAACTACCTGGGTCTCGGCCGAGGTGACTTCGGCTGTGCCGCCATAGCCAGCGCGCACCAGTCCGGCAGCATAGCGCGCGGCCGCCTGGATATCCTCGCCTTGCGGATCGGCGGCCTGCCAGCCCCCGACGACAACGGGCGCAGGCACGGGTGCAACCGCCTTGGGCGCGCAGGCCGCTAGAGCGCCAAAGCCAGCGAGCACCAGCCAGTTGCGCGTTTTGCAACTTGAGCGGCGTTCATTACATTTGCGGGTCGTTGTGCGCTGCACCATATCGAGCTCAACAAGAAAAATGGGGTGCTCGAAGGCAATTTCTTCCGGATTCAAAGGAGATATTGCCATGTTTCTCAAGTCTTTCCAGATCGCTGCCGCTGCTGCCCTGATCGCTGCTCCGGCGCTTGCCCATGCGGACGAGACCGCTGCCAAGTTCACGCACGAAGGTGTCACCTACACCTACACCGCGCAAGTCGTCGGTGGCGAACGCGTGATCCGTGGCACCGCCTTCAACGGCAAGGCCCCGTTCGAACTTCACGTACGCGGCCGCTATGTTACCGGCACCTTCAACAGCCAGCCGGTCGAGTTCACGCAGGCCGAAGCCCGCGCGCTGGGTATCCAGGTCGCCTCGAACTGATCCCTTCGGGCCGCGGCCCGCAGCCCTGAACGACAGAGCCCCCGAAGAGCGCTTGTGCGGCGTTCGGCGGGGGCTTATTCGTACCTGCTTGCGACGCCGGACGAGGATTGCTGGCCTTCGGCTCGCCAAGGGCCTAGGGCTGCTCACCGGCCATCCCGTCCGGACGGAGAGCAAGCATGGCCAAAAGCCAGAAGAAGTCGAACCGCGAAGTGCGCAAGCCCAAGGCGGAAGGCCCCAAGAAGCAGAACGCTTCAAACCCCAGCCAGAAGCCGGGTGTTGTCGCCGGGCTCGACAACATCAAGCGCAGCACCTGAAAACTCGACCCTGTCGCCGGTAGTCCTGCTGTGGCAAGGGGGCCGCGATGAGCGAAGTCCCTCCTCCCATCAGGATCCTGGTCGATGGCGATGCATGCCCGGTCAAGGACGAGATCTACAAGGTCGCGTGGCGGCACGAACTCGCCGTTGTCGTTGTAAGCAATTCGCCCTTCCGCGTGCCCGTGCATCCGTTGGTGCGGCGCGTGGTGGTGAGCGACGGCTTCGATGCCGCAGACGACTGGATCGCGGGGGAAGCCAGCGCCAGCTGTGTGGTGGTGACCGCTGATATCCTGTTGGCGGACCGCTGCCTGAAAGCCGGGGCGCAAGTGCTTGCCCCCACCGGCAAGCCCTTCACCGGCAATTCCATTGGCAGCCAGATCGCCACCCGCGCGATCATGGCGGACCTGCGCGCGAGCGGCGATGTAGTCGGCGGACCGGCTCCATTCTCGAAAGCCGATCGCTCGCGGTTTCTGTCTGCGCTGGATGCAGCGCTTGTTCGGCTGAAGCGAAGCTAGCCCCGCCAGCTCACCCCTCAGCCTCGCGCTGGATTACGGCCTCTGCACCGATGCGGGAACTGATCCGGCCGAGGATCGTGAGGACAGTGACCGCAAGTACCGTGGCGACGATGGCATAGCTGTAGAGCCCGGCAAGGCTGTCACCCATGCCCAGAAGCGAGAGCGTTGCCTTGATCGCCTCGTTCCAGGCCAGCGCGGCGACAAGGCCGAGCGAGGCGGAGGCAAGTGCGATCATCGTCTGGATCATGGCTTTCGCGTCGGTCATTTCCGATTGTTCCCCTTGGTTGTGGTGAGCCAATGGGTGACGCGCCGGAATCGCGATTGCAAGACTTGGGATTACCCTCTCCACCACCCGCTGCGCAGGCGGTCACCCTCCCCATCTTCGCAATGCCAAAATGGGGAGGGTCCGGGTCTTACTCCGCAGCAGGCAGGTAGAGTTCGCTGCCCGCCTCGCGGTACTTCTCGCTCATTTCAGCCATCCCGGCCTCCGCATCGGCCTCGTTCGCCACAAACGTTGCGATCTCGGCATTCTGCTTGGCGGCGAAATCACGCACTTCCTGCGTGATCTTCATCGAGCAGAACTTGGGGCCGCACATCGAACAGAAGTGTGCCGTCTTGGCGCCTTCCGCCGGGAGCGTCTGGTCGTGGTACTGCTCGGCGGTGTCCGGATCGAGCGACAGGTTGAACTGGTCGCGCCAGCGGAATTCGAAGCGGGCACGGCTCAGGGCATCGTCGCGCAGCTTCGCCGCGGGGTGGCCCTTGGCGAGATCGGCAGCGTGGGCGGCGAGCTTGTAAGTGACGACGCCGACCTTGACGTCATCGCGGTCGGGCAGGCCGAGGTGCTCCTTGGGCGTGACGTAGCAGAGCATCGCGGTGCCGAACCACCCGATCATCGCGGCACCGATGCCGCTGGTGATGTGATCATAGCCGGGCGCGATGTCGGTCACGAGGGGCCCGAGTGTATAGAACGGCGCTTCGCCGCAGGCGGCGAGCTGCTTGTCCATGTTCTCCTTGATCTTGTGCATCGGCACGTGACCGGGGCCTTCGATCATCACCTGGACATCCTGCTCCCACGCACGCTTGGTCAGCTCGCCAAGGGTGTAGAGTTCGGCAAACTGGGCTTCGTCATTCGCGTCCGCGACCGAGCCGGGACGCAGGCCATCGCCCAGCGAATAGGCGATGTCGTAGGCCTTCATGATCTCGGTGATCTCGTCAAAGTGCTCGTAAAGGAACGATTCCTTGTGATGCGCGAGGCACCACTTGGCCATGATCGAACCGCCGCGGCTGACGATGCCGGTCACGCGCTTGGCGGTAAGCGGGATAAAAGGCAGGCGCACGCCGGCGTGGATCGTGAAGTAGTCGACGCCCTGCTCGGCCTGCTCGATCAAGGTATCGCGGAAGATCTCCCAGGTGAGGTCCTCGGCAATGCCGCCGACCTTTTCGAGCGCCTGGTAGATCGGCACAGTGCCGATCGGAACCGGGCTGTTGCGCAGAATCCATTCGCGGGTGTCATGGATGTTGCGGCCCGTGGAGAGGTCCATCACGGTATCGGCGCCCCAGCGGACCGACCAGACCATCTTTTCGACTTCCTGCGCGACGTCCGACGCTACGGCGGAGTTGCCGATGTTCGCGTTGATCTTGACGAGGAAGTTGCGGCCGATGGCCATCGGCTCGGATTCAGGGTGGTTGATGTTGCTGGGGATGATCGCGCGGCCCCGGGCAACTTCGTCGCGCACGAATTCGGCGGTGACGTAATCGGGGATGCTCGCGCCCCAATCCTGCCCATCGCGCGCGAGAGCTTCCTTCAGCTGCCGGCGGCCGAGGTTCTCGCGGACCGCGACGTATTCCATTTCCTGCGTGATGATGCCCTGGCGGGCATAGTGCATTTGGGTGACATTGGCGCCCGCCTTGGCGCGCAGCGGCTTCTGCACGACATTGGGGAAGCCGGGGACGCCGCCTGAGCGGTCCGGGCCGAGCTGGCCGTTGTCTTCGGGCTTCACTTCGCGGGCGGTGTATTCCTCGACATCGCCGCGGCCCATGATCCACTCGCGGCGCAGCTGGGGCAGACCGTTGGCGATGTCGATGCTTGCATTGCTATCGGTGTAGGGGCCGGAGGTGTCGTAAACGCGCAAGGGGGGCTCGCCTGCGCTTGGCTCGAGCGAAATCTCGCGCATGGCGACGGTCAGCCCAGGGAAGCGCGGGCTTTCGACATGGATCTTGCGGCTGCCGCGGATCGGTCCGGTGGTGACGCCGATCGGCGTGGCCTGCGGGCCATTTTCGAGGCGGGAGTTGATATCGGCCATCTCATGCGCTCCTTGAGGCGGATGGATAGCGGGTGCTGGGTTCGCACAGACCGCTCCCTCCGCCCGTGCTAACGGGTTCAGGTTCGACGGGTCGTGGGGTGCGAAGCCCACCTCTCAGCCCTTGTTGCAAGCCTTCGCGAACCATCGCTCCGGCCCCGCGGCTCCCCGGGGAATGACGATGTTCTAGTGCGCCGGATCGGCGCCGTCCACCCACCATTGGGGCTGGACTTTAAGCGGGCGCTTAAACATACTCGGCGAGAAAGGCCCGCCGAAAGCCGAGCGGGCGCATCGGAGCAGGACATGGCGAGCCAGACCCTCACCCGCGAACGGGCAATCAACCCTTATGACGTGAGCGCCGATGCGCTCTACACCGAGGATACGTGGCGCGAGCCATTTGCATTCCTGCGGCGCGAGATGCCGGTGAGCTGGCGTCCCGAAAGTCCATTCGGGCCGTACTGGTCGGCGGTGACGCACGAGACGATCCAGGAAATCGAGCTGATGCCGGAGGTATTCTCCTCCTCGTGGAAGCGGGGCAACATCACGATCGCGGAATCGATCAACGAGAGCGAATTTCCGAATTTCATTGCGCAGGATCCGCCCATCCACACCGCGCAGCGCAAGGTCATCGCGCCCGCGTTCAGCCCGGGGCAGATGATCAAGCTCGAAGCGCAAGTGCGCGAACGGGCGAAGATGCTGTTCGACGCGCTGCCGGTGGGCGAGACGTTTGACTGGGTCGAGCAGTTGGCTATCCCGCAGACGCTGGGCATGTTGTGCAGCCTGTTCGACTTTCCCTTCGAGGAATGGCGCGATCTGAAGCGCTGGTCGGACTATGGCAGCGGGGTTTCGGCGGACAATCTGACGCCGGAATACCGCGCCGAATGGATGAAACAGATGGGCGAGATGCTCGCGCGCTTCGATCGCGAACTCGATGCGCGCAAGGGTATGCCGCCCACGGATGATCTGCTGAGCCGCATGGTCCATTCCGAGGCGATGGGGAACCTGCCCGCGCTGGAACGGCTTGCCAACATCGCGCTGCTGATTGTGGCGGGGAACGACACCACGCGCAATTCGATCGCCGGGTTGGTCGAGGCGCTAAATCTCTATCCGGAAGAACTCGCAAAGCTGCGCGCCGATCCAACGCTTTCAGCCAATGCCGCGCAGGAAATTATCCGCTGGCAGACGCCAGTGACCCACATGCGCCGCACCGCAACGCGCGACGTGGAAGTGGGCGGGCAACTGATCCGCGAGGGTGAGAAGATCGTGATGTGGTATATCTCGGGGAACCGCGACGAGAGCGTGTTCCCGAATGCCGAGCGCTTCGATGTGACGCGTGAGAATGCGCGGCGACACATCGGCTTTGGCCACGGCATCCACCGCTGCGTGGGCGCGCGGCTGGCCGAGGTACAAATTGCGGCGGTGATCGACGAGATCGTGACGCGGCGCTTGCGCGTGGTGCCGGTCGGGGCACCGGAGCGGCTGGCGAGCCCGTTCCTTCATGGCTTCAATGCCATGCCCGTGCAGCTGGAGCAGGACTGAATGCCCACCAACAGCGCACGCGTCTGCATCATCGGAGCGGGCTGCTCGGGGATCACCGTCGCCAAGCGGCTGAAGGATTACGGGATCAGCTACGAGGAGTTCGACGCCTCAGACGATATCGGCGGGAATTGGTACTACAACAATCCCAACGGCTTATCGGCCTGTTATCAGAGCCTGCATATCGATACCTCGAAATGGCGGCTGGCCTTCGAGGACTATCCGGTGCCGGCGGACTGGCCGGACTTCCCCCACCATTCGCAGCTCCTCCAATACTTCCGCGACTATGCCGCGCACTTCGGCCTGCGCGAGAACATCACGTTCAACACGAAAGTCGAGAAGGCGACGAGGAAGGCGGGCGGCGGCTGGGCTGTGCGTCTCTCGAGCGGCGAGACGCGCGAATATGAAGCGCTGGTGGTGGCGAACGGGCATCACTGGGCAGCGCGCATTCCCGAATATCCCGGCCACTTCGATGGCGAGCAGCTCCACAGCCATTCGTTCCGCAGCGCGTTCGAACCGGTGAACTGCGTGGGCAAGCGCGTGCTGGTGGTCGGCATGGGCAATTCGGCGATGGATATTGCTTCGGAGCTCTCGCAGCGCCCGATCGCGCAGAAGCTGTTTGTTTCGACACGGCGCGGGGTCTGGGTGCTGCCGAAGTATTACAAGGGCCAGCCGATCGACAAGAACCCGGCCCCTGCCTGGATGCCGCGCAAGGTGCGCACTGCGCTCGGCACGCGCATGATCAAGAGCCTGGTCGGCAAGATGAGCGACTACGGCCTGCCCGAGCCCGAAATCGGCCCGTTCGACTCGCACGCCACGGTCTCGGGTGAGTTCCTGCTGCGCGCGGGCTCGGGCGACGTGTCGATGAAGGGCGCCATCGAGCGGCTTGATGGCGATGGGGTGGTGTTCAAGGATGGCAGCCGAGAGCAGATCGACGTGATCGTCTGGGCGACGGGCTACGACATCCGCTTCCCCTTCTTCGACGATCCCGCGCTTTGTGCCGATGCCGACAACCGGCCTCCGCCACTGTTCAAGCGGATCATGAAGCCCGAAGTGCCGGACCTGTTCTATGCCGGGCTCGGTCAGCCGCTGCCAACCCTGGTGAACTTTGCCGAGCAGCAATCGAAACTGATCGGGGCCTATCTGGCCGGAGAGTACACCCCTCCCCCGCTCGGCGAGATGCACCGGATCATCAAGGCCGACGAAGAGTACCACACCGGGCACTACTACGCCGCGCGCCGCCACACGATTCAACTCGATTTCGATGCCTATGTGCGCGATCTCAAGAAGGAGATTGCACAGGGGATGGGGCGCAGGAAGGCCGCATAAGGGTACTGGTCCCACCACCCCGACCCCCCTCCTCTGAAGAGGAGGGGGCATCAAGGCAGCCTTATTCGGCGGCTTCGAGTGCCGCTGCTTCCACGCGCTGGCCGTCGTAGACGAACTCGCTGCCGGCAGGATCGATGAAGGGGATCTGGTCCTTTTCGCTCCAATAGTCCTGATTGTGCTGCCATTCGGGCTTGTCGCCACGCTTCGGCATCCGGTCCAGATCGCGCATCAGGTAGGTCGGGTTGAAATTGTCGGCATCGATCCACGGCAGGATCTTCATGTCGGCATCCTCTGGCCGTAGCGCGACCTCGACCTTGCTTCGCCCTTCCGAATCCATGTGATTCAGGAGCTTGCAGACGAAATCTCCGACGATGTCGACCCGCAGGGTCCACGAGGCGCGGAAGTAGCCGAAGACCCAGACAAGATTGGGCACGCCGGTGAACATCATGCCGCGGTAATTGATGGTATCGGCCCAATCGACCGCCTTGCCATCGACGCTGAAGGGAATCTCGCCCAGAACCGAGAGCCGGAAGCCGGTGCAGGCAACCACGATATCGGCCTCGATCTCCTGCCCCGACGCGGTGCGCACACCCGTTGCCGTGAACGTCTCGATCGTGTCGGTGATCACTTCCGCATTGCCAGCGACGACGTGCTTGAACATGTCGCCATCGGGAAGCTGGGCGAGGCGCTGCTGCCAGGGGCGGTACCGCGGCGTAAAGTGCGGCTCGAAGTTGAAGTCCTCACCCACATAGCCGCGGATCAGTGCGCGCAAGTCCTCGGCCATGGCCTCGGGCTCCTCGCGGCTGCGGCGGTCCATCTCGTAGAAATTGTAGATATAGTCCTGCCGCACGACGCGGTGGACGGTCTCCTCGTCGATGCCGATGGTGCGCAGGCGGTCAGCGAGTTCGCTGACGTTGGGCGCGCAATAGAACCACGTCGGCGAGCGTTGCAGCATGGTCACCTTGGCACCGGCATCGCAAAGCGCAGGCACGATGGTGGCAGCGGTGGCGCCCGAGCCGATTACGAGCACGCGCTTGCCTGCAACGTCGGTCTTGGGGTCCCACAGCTGGGCGTGGACAAAGTGGCCCTTGTAATCGGCCATGCCCGCCCAATCGGGGATATAGGGCGTCTTGTGGTCGTAGTAGCCCTGGCACATCCACAGGAAGCCTGCGGTGAAAACGAGCTCGGTGCCATCGTTGCGGCGGGCATTGACGGTCCACAGGTTGTCCGCGTTCGACCAGCTGCACGACGTAATCGTGTGGCCATAGCGAATGTGGCGGTCGATCTGGTTGTCGGCGATCACTTCGCCCATGTAGCGCAGGATTTCGTCCGCCGTGGCAATCGGTGCGCCGACCCACGGCTTGAAACGGTAGCCGAAGGTGTAGAGGTCTGAATCGGAGCGGATGCCGGGATACTTGTGCGTTTCCCAGGTGCCGCCGAACGTGGCCTTGCTCTCGAGGATGACATAGGTCTTGCCCGGGCACTGGTCCTGAAGATGCTTGGCCGAACCGATGCCGGAAATGCCTGCGCCGACGATCAGGACATCAACGTGCTGCTTGGCCTCATCTGCCATCTCGCTCTCCTCTCAACAGGTCCTTCACCAGCCCCGCGCCTGCGCGGCACGCGCGGGCCATGTGGAAGACGGCTGGACCACCGTGGTGGTGTTCACCTTGTATGTGCAAGGAGGCCTTGATCCGCGTCAAAAGGCAACAGGATTCTTGCAGTGCTTCGCGCCGCGAAATCAAAACATTGCAAAAAGTTCATGCCTTGGACTGCCGCGCGCCAGACACCGCATGGCATGACTTGTTCGTTGCCACGGCCGTCCCGAACGCAACATGTTCAGACGGGCCGCCGGGACAATCCCTGGGAGAAGGGCTTCCCCCCGCAGCCCTTTGCGAAAACCTCCGGGGATGGCATCCTTCACGGCCATCCCCGGAGCCCCCTCCCCAACTTCCTGCAATTGCCAGGAGTCGGCGCTGCGGCTTTCCCCCATGTTCACGAACGGGCAGGCCCGGCGTAGGTTGCGCGCACCGGGTCCAACGCCTATCCCCGTGGATGATGAATGCACGGCGCTGCGATATCGCGATCCTTGGCGGCGGGCTGGCAGGCGGGCTGATTGCGCTTGCGCTGGCCCGGTACCGCCCCGATCTGTCGCTCCTCATCGTGGAGCAGGGTGATTGCCTTGGCGGCAATCATGTCTGGTCGTTCTTTGCCACCGACACAGATCACGAGGCCACCGAACTGCTCGCGCCGATGATCGAGGCGAGCTGGCCCGACTACAATGTCCATTTCCCGCGCCACAGCCGCCACCTCAAGACGCGCTACAGCGCGATGACCTCCAGCAAGTTCGATGCAGCCCTGCGCGCTGCGCTGCCTGCGGACGCGATCCTGACGGCGCAGGCGGTCAAGAGCTGCAGCGAAACCGAAGTCATGCTGGGTGACGGGACACTGGTCGAGGCCGGCGGTGTGATCGACACGCGCGGCCTGCGCGATGCATCGCACTTCACCGGCGGCTGGCAGAAGTTCGTCGGCCGCAAGTTCAGGCTGAAGGCGCCGCACGGCCTTGAACGGCCGATCGTGATGGATGCGACGGTCGAACAGATCGACGGCTATCGCTTCATGTACACCCTGCCCTTCGCGCCCGACGTGATCTTCCTCGAGGACACGTATTATTCCGACAGCAGCGTGCTCGACCGGCCGCTGCTGGAACAGCGGATCGACGCCTATGTCGCCGCGCACGGCTGGGAGGTCGAGGCGCTGATCAGCGAGGAGCATGGCGTGCTCCCCGTGGTGGCAGGCGGCGATTTTGCGGGATTCTGGCGCGATGGCGGCGAGGATACTGCGCGAGCCGGATCGCGCGCGGGGCTTTTCCATTCGTTGACCAGCTATTCGGTTCCCGATGCGGTGCGCTTTGCACTCGCGCTAGCGCATCATGATGCGCTCGATGGTGCTGCTCTTAAGGCGTTCTCCGCCAAGTGGGCTAAAGGGCACTGGGAAAACCAGAGCTATTACCGCATGCTTTCTGCGTTGCTTTTCGGTGGAGCCTATCCGCAGGAACGCCTTCGTATTCTGGAGCGTTTCTACACGATGAAGCCTGAGCTCATCGAACGGTTCTACTCGGGGCGATCAACCTCGTACGACAAGTTTCGCATTCTGGCGGGCATTCCGCCCATTCCGATCCCTCGGGCGCTCGGCACCATCACGGGCCTCGGCAGACAGCCGGCCCCGCTCAAGTTTTCAGGAGTTTAGAGTTTCATCATGAAGAAAGTAGCCGTCATCGGGGCCGGTTTCGGCGGACTGGCGCTGGCAATTCGCCTGCAGTCGGCAGGGATCCAGACTACCGTGATCGAGGCACGCGACAAGCCGGGTGGGCGTGCCTACTACTGGGAGCGCGACGGTTTTACCTTTGATGCGGGGCCGACGGTGGTCACCGATCCGCCCTGCCTCAAGGAACTCTGGGCGCTTTCGGGCCATGACATTGCCGAGGACGTCGAACTCGTGCCGGTCAAGCCGTTCTACCGGCTGAACTGGGCCGACGGGACCAACTTCGACTACACCAACGACGAGGCGGTGCTGAATGCGGAGATCGCCAAGCTCAATCCGCGCGACGTGGCCGGCTATGCGGACTTCCTGAAGTTCTCGGCCGGTGTGTTCGAGGAAGGTTACGTCAAGCTCGGCTCGGTGCCGTTCCTCGATTTCGCCTCGATGATCAAGTCGGCGCCGCCGCTGATCCGCTATCAGGCGTGGCGGTCGGTCTATTCGATCGTTTCGAGCTATATCGAGAACGAGAAGCTGCGCGAGGCGTTCAGCTTCCACTCGCTGCTGGTGGGCGGCAATCCGATGACGGCGAGCGCGATGTATGCCCTCATTCACAAGCTGGAGAAGGATGGCGGCGTGTGGTGGGCCAAGGGCGGCACCAACAAGCTGATCGCGGGGATGGTCAAGCACTTCGAACGCCTCGGCGGCGTAGTGCGGCTGGGCGACCCTGTGGTGCACATCCATTCGCTGGGCGATCGGGTGACAGCGGTCGAGACCAAGAGCGGCTGGCGCGAGAGCGTGGACGCGGTCGCCTCCAACGGCGATATCGTCCATTCCTACGCAGACCTCATGCCGGACAACGGCCATGCGCAGCGACGGGCAAAGTCGCTGAAGAAGAAGAAGTTTTCACCCAGCCTCTTCGTCGTCCACTTCGGCGTCGAAGGCACTTGGCCGGGCATCGCGCACCACATGATCCTGTTCGGGCCGCGCTACAAGGGCCTGCTCGACGACATCTACAAGCACGGTGTGCTGCCCGAAGACTTCTCGATTTATCTGCACCACCCCTCGGTCACCGATCCGAGCATGGCGCCCCCGGGAATGAGCACGTTCTATGCGTTGGTGCCGGTGGCCAACATGGGCAAGCTGCCGATCGACTGGGACGAAATCGGGCCACAATTTGAGAAGCGCGTGCTCGACGAGGTTGGTCGCCGCCTGATTCCGGACATCCACAGCCGGATCGTGACGAAATTCTCCTACACGCCCAAGGACTTCTCGATCGATCTTTCCGCGCACCAGGGCAGCGCGTTCAGCCTCGAGCCGCTGCTCACGCAATCTGCGTATTTCCGTGCGCACAACCGTGACGACGCGATCAAGAACTTCTATCTGGTTGGTGCTGGCACCCATCCGGGCGCGGGCATCCCCGGCGTGGTCGGCAGCGCGAAGGCGACGGCGGGACTGATGATCGAGGATCTGCTGAAAGCGTGAGAGTGCAGTGAAACGTCTGGCAGTCTATTGCGGTTCGGCATCGCCGGCAGACCCGCGCTATGTCGCGCTCGCGCGCGAGGTCGGCGCGGAGCTTGCCAAACGCGGGATCGGTTTGGTCTATGGCGGCGGGCGGCTGGGCCTCATGGGCGCGGTCGCGGCGGGCGCTCTCGAGGCGGGCGGCGAAGTGATCGGGGTGATTCCGCGCGCGCTGGCCGAAGCCGAAGTCGCCAATCCCGATTGCACGAGCCTGACGATCGTCGAGACCATGCACGAACGCAAACAGGCCTTCACCGACCTGTCCGACGGTTTCCTAACGCTGCCCGGCGGGGTCGGCACGATGGACGAGCTGTGGGAAGCGGTGAGTTGGGCTCAGCTGGGCTATCACAGCAAGCCGGTGGGCCTGCTCAACGCCTTCGGGTTCTACGACAAGCTGCTCGCTTTCCAGACACACATGATCGAGGTCGGCTTCATCCGGCCAGTGCATGGCGGGATCATTCTGGCCGAACATGCGCTCGATGTCCTGTTGGCGCGGATGGCGGCGCATGTGCCGCACAAACCGATCATCCAGATGTCCGCCAAGGATCTGTGAGGCGGCGTGACTGATCCAGACGCAGCGCCGCCGACACCGGACCGCGCTGCCCTTGTTGCCCATGCCCGCGAAACGATTGCGCGGGGATCGAAGAGCTTTGCGGCAGCCTCGATGCTGTTTGACCGGACGACGCGTGAGCGGGTCTGGTTGCTTTATGCCTGGTGCCGCGCCTGCGACGACATTGCCGACGAGCAGGAACTCGGCGGCGAACTTGGCACGACGCCGGGGGGCAACGCCGCAGAGCGGCTCGCGACGATCCGGCGGCTGACCGACCTTGCGATGGCGGGGCTTCCCACCGCAAACCCCAACTTCGACGCTCTGGGTGTCGTCGCGCGTGAATGCGGGCTGACGCGGGCAATGGCCGAGGACGTGATCGATGGCTTTGCACTGGATGCGCAGGACTGGACGCCGCGCTGCGAAGCGGACCTGCTGCGCTACTGCTTTCATGTCGCCGGTGCGGTGGGCGTGATGATGGCCGTGGTCATGGGCGTGGCGCCCGATGATGACGACACGCTAGACCGCGCCTGCGATCTAGGCCTTGCCTTCCAACTCGGCAATATTGCGCGCGATGTGGCGGAGGACGACCGCGGCGGGCGCTGCTATCTACCGGCCGAATGGCTTGCGGAGGCGGACATTCCGCCCGGCGAGCAATTGCGCCCGTGCTACCGCAAGGCGCTGGTCAATGTGGCGCAGCGGTTGGCAACGCTGGCCGCGGATTACGAGGCTTCGGCCCGGGTGGGCGCAGCAAAGCTCGGCTATCGCCAGCGCTGGGCGATCCTTTCGGCGGCTGGCATCTATGGCGCAATCGCGCGCAAGGTGGCGGCGGGCGGCCCGCGCGTGTGGGATGCGCGCGTGTTCACCTCGCGCGGGGAAAAGATCGCGCACGTCCTGCGCGCTGGGCTTCAGGCCATTTGGCGGCCCGATACTGGACCGCGTCCCGAGTGGTCGCGCACAAGGCTCAAAGCCTTGGTCAACCAAA
Source organism: Novosphingobium sp. (assembly GCF_027489515.1). Taxonomy (GTDB): domain Bacteria; phylum Pseudomonadota; class Alphaproteobacteria; order Sphingomonadales; family Sphingomonadaceae; genus Novosphingobium. The sequence goes on from NZ_JAIXZS010000101.1 coordinate 25,654, forward strand.
CGGGGGCATGTCAGCAGGAAGCATGACGGTGCGCTTGTCGCCGGCGAGATCGGCAACAAGGCGCGCGGCCGCGATGCGGCCAGACATCGTGGCCATCGGAATGCCGGGGCCGGGATGGACGCTGCCACCGGCGAGATAGAGCCCCGGAACTTTCCCGCGCGCACCGGCACGCGCGAAGCTGCCCATCATGCCATGATTGGCGCGCCCATAGAGCGCACCGCCGCTGGCGGGAAATAGCGCGTTGAAGCCGGAAGGATCGGTTACGACGGGCTCGTCCACCCCCTCGATATCAAGGCCGCAATCGCGCATGAGGCCGACGCTGCGGCGCGCGAGATCGGCAAGCTCGGCATCGGGGAGCGGCCCCTTGTCGCCGTCAGCCGGCGCGTTGATCAGTGCAAGCAGGCGCTCGGGCGCACCCGCAGGGTGGTCATTCCCCTCCCCCCGATCCTGCGCGCAGAGATATACGGTTGGCGTCCCCGTGATCCGGCGGTCGCAAAAGATCGCCTCGAACTCACTGGCATAGTCGGGTGCAAAGAACACGTTGTGGTGCGCAAGAGCGAAGCCCGAGGTGCGCGCGGCGAGGCACCAGGTCACGGCGGAGAGCGAGCGCTTGAGCGGCGCCGTGGCGGGCACCGGGCGGACTTCGTCGGTGAGCGCAGACACATCGCCGTTGAAAACGACGGCATCGGCAGGCAGCCGTTCGCCACCAGCAAGTTCCACTCCGGCCACGCGGCCCTGCTCGATCACGATGCGCTCCATATGGGCGCCAAAGCGGAAAGCGGCGCCGTGGCGCTCGGCAAGGTCGGCGATGGCGCGGGCCACTTCGTGGATGCCGCCACGCACCAGCCAGACGCCCTGCTGCTCGACATGGGCAATCAGCATCAAGGTGGCGGGCGCGGCCCAGGGCGAGGAGCCGACATAGGTGGAATAGCGCCCGAACAACTGGCGCAGGCGCGGGTCCTTGAAGTGATCTCCCAGCGCACCCCACAAGGTGCGCATCGGCACCGTGCGCATCAGCGCAGGGATGCCGAAAGGGCCGAGCCGGGCGACAAGGCCTGTGATAGAGGGGCGCTCGGCGGCGATGAACGAGGCCGCCAGCGTCTTATAGATATCGGCGCTTCGGGCGCAGAAATCGCGGTAGGCCCGGGCTTCGGCGGCTCCGGCGAAATCGCCGATCGCATCCACCGAACGGTTCACATCGGCGAAGAGGTCGAGATTTCCGCCCTGCTGCCATGCATGCCGCGCAAGCGTCTCCGCCGTGATCAGGCCGAGGTGATCCTCGAGCCGCTCACCCGCATCGCCGAACAGGCCATCAAAGATCCAGCGCATGGTGAAGACGGTCGGGCCCGCATCGATGTGGAGGCCGCCGCTCTCGACCCGGCGCATCTTGCCACCGACCCTGCCGGCGCGCTCGACCACAGTGACATCGAGCCCCTGCCGCGCGAGGTCTGCTGCGGCAGCAAGGCCGCCCATGCCAGCGCCGACAACGACAACCTTGCGCGCCACGTCAGTCCGCCGCCGCGGCGCGGCGGCGCAGTTGCGGAACGATGCTGATCCCCGCCTTCTGATCGATGCGGATACGGTGATAGATGAGGATGATGAGACCGGTGACGAGAGGTACCGACCACATCGCGGGATGCAGCGCGAGCGCCGGGAACAGCCGCACCGAACCGAATGCAAGGAAGGCGGTGTAAACCGAGATGCCCGCGCCCACGAGCGCCTTCACATGTTCCTTGAGCCACATCACCGGCGAAGGATTGCGCGCGTAGAGGAACACGAGATTTGTGATCCCTGTCGCCATGCCAACGACCGAAATGAGCATCATCAGAGGCTGATTGATGCGCGCCCCGTCCCAAGCGCAGATTACGGCGGCGATCATCACCAGAACCTGCAGTGCCACGTTGAGCGGGGTGCGGTTCGCCGCGACATTGCGGCGGTTCTTGACGCAGAGCCAGCCATACCACGCGAGGTTGAGCGTGAGGATCGCGTTGTGGAGCATCATCACGCCGAAGATCCCGCGCACGAAATCGGCATCGAACCGGCCGACAAGGTGCGGATGGACCGTCATCGGATCGTAGAGCGTCAAGAGGCTCATCGCCAGGGCAAGGCAGCCGGTGATGAGGATCGCCTTGGTGAACACTCGGCCCCACTTGCGGTGGTTCACATCGCCCTTGCGGCCGACGACCGGAATCCAGAACGCAATGGCGCCGGTCGCCCCGGCGGCGATATGCGCGGCAATCAGGCACCGGAACAACAGCAGTTCCATCGCATCCCCCGGCTCTCGTTCCTGCGACTATTCCACTGGACAGGGCCGGTGTAAACATAAGATGACACATGGAGACCATGTGGGGAGCCTCGTGAGCCAGACTGTCAGCCCTGTCCGCTATCGCCCGCCGCGCCCGAGTTCGCTGGGCGCGATTCCCGCGCTGCTGCGCGTGGCGCTGCGGGGCGACGGCGATCTGCTCAGCCTGCTCCCGGCAAGCGCCTATCGCTGCGATGTTGGGCCGCTCGGCTATTCGCGGCGCTCGATTCTGATCGTCAACCGGCCTGATGAAGTTCGACGGGTGCTCTCCGATCCCGAGGGCATCTTTCCCAAGAGCGACCTCATGGTCGACGCGCTCGCCCCGCTGATCGGCGATTCGATCTTCGTCTCCTCGGGCGAGGTCTGGCAGCGCCAGCGCCGGATGATCGATCCCGCCTTCACGATGATGCGCGTGAACCGCGCCTTTCCCGCCATGCAGGAGGGCGCCGAGGCCTGCGAAGAGTTGCTTGCGGCGCGCGCGGCGGACAGCGCGGCGTTTTCGCTCGACCTGACGATGAGCCACCTGACAGCGGACATCATCTGCCGAACCGTGTTCAGCACGGGGCTGGAAACCGGAGCGGCGCATGATGTGTTCGATGCCTTTACCGTGTTCGAACACAGCGTGGCGCAAGTCGAAATCCGGCGCCTGATCATGGACCCGGCGTGGACTGCGGTTCCGCAAAAGGACTTCGTGCTGGAGGCCTGCCAGCGCATCAGGAAGCACCTTGGCGATCTGCTCGATACGCATCTCGGGCCCAATGGCGAACATTTCGACGACATCGCGGCGGCCGTCATTGCAGCGCGTGACGATTTCACCCGTACGGCTTTCACCCGCGAGGAGTTGATCGACCAGCTGGGCGTGCTGTTCCTTGCGGGGCATGAGACGAGCGCAAGCGCGCTGACCTGGGCGTTCTACCTGCTGGCAATGCAGCCGGAGCTTGTCGCTCGCGTGCGCCAGGAGATTCGCGAGGTGGCGGGTGAGGACGGGCCGATCGGATTCGAGGAGACCAAGCACCTCCCCACCGTCCGCAACGTGTTTCGCGAAACGCTGCGGCTCTATCCGCCGATCACCTTCCTGCCGCGCGTGGCGAACGAGGCGACGACGATTGCCGGGCGCCGCGTCAAACGCGGGGCGCTGGTGATGGTCGCGCCTTGGGTGCTGCATCGGCACAGGCGGTTCTGGAAGGAGCCCGACGTGTTCGATCCCGATCGCTTCTTGCCCGCGCGGGAAGGCGAACTGACGGCGGGGGCCTATATTCCCTTCGGCCAGGGACCGCGCGTTTGTGCGGGAGCGGCGTTTGCGCTCACCGAAGCGGTGCTGCTGATTGCGCGGCTCTTCCGCCGGTTCGATTTCCACATCGAACAGGCAGCGGCGGTGCGTCCAGCGGCGCGGCTGACCACACGGCCGGGCAAGCAGATCATGGTGCGGGTAACAAAAGCGTGACGTCATGACGACAGTGCTGCTGACGCTAGGCCGGTTGCCCAAGGCGCTCGATCTGGCGCGGGGGTTTGCAAAGGCGGGGTGCCGCGTGCTGGTGGCAGAGCCTTACGGCTGGACGCTGGCGGGGGCATCGCGGCACGTGGCGCGCGAGTTCAAGGTGCCTGCGCCCATCAAGGGCAAGGCAGCCTATCTCGCTGCGCTGCGCGAAATCGTGGTGCACGAGGGTGTGGATCTGGTGGTGCCTGTCTCGGAAGAGACGATGCACGTGGCGCATCTCGCAGGCATGCTGCCAGAAGGCGTCGGGCTGTTCACCATGCCGCCGAACGAGGTGCTCGCGCTGCATGACAAGGCGAGCTTCGTGCGCAAGGCGGCAGAGCTTGGGCTGGCGGTGCCGGAGAGCGCACCGCTCGGAAGCGCGGAGGGCGAGGCGCTCGCACGCTCCGGCCCGGTGGTGGTCAAACCGGTCCATTCCTGTTCGGGCAACGGGGTCAGCATCTTGCTTGGCGGCGAACCACTGCCAGTGGCCGATGCGGCGGCGCCGGCGGTGGTGCAGCGCTTTGTCGAGGGAGCGGAGCACAGCACTTGCACGGTTGCGCAGTGCGGCCGCGTGGTGGCGACGATGGTCTATCGCGGAGCGGTGATGTCAGGCTCGGTTGCGGTGGCGTTCGAGCGAGTGGAGGTGCCGACGATCGCGGCGTGGGTAGAACGGTTTGTCGCGGAGACGGGCTGGAGCGGTTTCATCTCGTTCGACTTCATAGTCGATGCGGCGGGCGTGCCCCATGCCATCGAATGCAATCCGCGCGCAACGAGCGGCGTGCACTTCTGGGAGCCGAACGACATCGCCCGGGCGGTACTCGAACCGGGCTGGGTCGGGCCGGTCCGGGTGCGGCCCTACCGGACTTTGCAGCAATTCTACGCCTGCCTGACCGAGACGCAGGCTGCCATGCTGCGGCGTAGAGGGTTTATCCCGGCGCTCAGGAGCCTCGTTACCACACGCGATGTCAGCTGGGATTGGCGCGATCCCTGGCCGTTCGTGAGCATGATCGGCACGTCGTGGCCAATCATCTGGCAAGCGATCACCAAAGGTGCCCGATTTGGCGAGGTAGCAACCCAGGACGTCGGGTGGTACGAAGCCTGACGCGATTTTTTCCGCGTGCTGTAACGTTTTGCAAAGCTGGCGCGAACCGGTCTGTGCGGCGCCTGCTCTCCCACTCCGGGAGGGCACGCTCATGACGTGCGCGCGGCTTGGCGGGAGCGGAAACATGGCAACACAATTTGCTGACAACGAGGTTGCTGGCGCGGGAGGACAAGCGGACGCAGACGCGTCGCCGCTGATCTACCGAACGAAACTGCCGGTGCGGCTATGGCACTGGATCAATGCGCTCAGCATCTTCGTGATGCTGATGAGCGGAATGATGATCTTCAATGCCCACCCCCGGCTCTATTGGGGCGTCTACGGTGCGAACCTCGATCATCCCTGGTTGGTGATCAGCCACCGCGGCACGAGCGGGTTCGTGCAGATCGGCGGGTTCGAAATCGCGACGACGGGATTCCTCGGCTATGCGCAAGGGGTGCCCTATGCCTTCCCGCCGCTGGTCACGATACCCTCGACCTACAGCCTTGCCGATGCGCGCCAATGGCACTTCGCATTTGCCTGGGTGCTACTGATCAGCGCCACGCTGTTCATGGCATACAACATTGTTTCCGGACATTTGCGGCGCGATCTTGCGCTAAAACCTGAAGAACGCAGCCTTACGCACTTGTGGCACGACATCAAGGAACACGCGCGGCTGCGCTTCCCCACTGGCGAGGCGGCGCGGGCCTACAATCCACTGCAGAAGATCGCCTATCTGGGTGTGCTTTTCGTGTTGATCCCGGTGGTGATCCTGACCGGCTGCACTATGTCGCCTACCCTCAATGCGGCTTTTCCGTGGCTGGCAGAACTGTTTGGCGGGCGGCCTTCGGCGCGCTCGATCCACTTCCTCTGCGCGGCAGGGTTCGCGCTGTTCATCGTGGTTCATCTGCTGGCGGTGGTGCTGGCAGGACCGTTCAACGAGCTGCGCTCGATCATCACGGGCTGGTACCGTCTGCCCCAAGAACGCCTGGCGAAGGAACGTTCGAAATGAACAAGCAATCCACATCTGGGCTGATCATGCCCGCCCCTGCCCCTTCCTCACTGGTCACACGGCGCAATGCCCTGCTGGGCGGCGCCGGGCTCCTGCTGGCAGGCTGCGATCAGATCAACGCCTCGCCCACGGCGAAATCGCTGCTAAGCCTCGGTGAGAAGACGACGCATGGTGCGCAGCGTCTCGTAACGGACCGCAACGCACTGGCGCAGGAGTTCAGCCGGGCCGAGATGTCACCTGTGTTCCGCCAGAACGGCAACCAGAACCCGGGGACAGCGGAATACAACGCCCTTGCGGCGAACAACTTCGCCGACTGGGGGCTGACAGTGGACGGGATGGTCGCGCACCCGTTGCGGATAAGCCTGACGCAGATGATGGCAGCGCCCCGACGCACGCAGATCACACGGCATGACTGTGTGGAAGGCTGGAGCGCGATCGGCGAATGGTCGGGCGTGCCGCTCGGCCTGATCCTGAAGCGCGCGGGCATGTCGGGTAACGCGAAGTATGTGGTGTTCCACTGCGCCGACAGCACCGGCGGCATTCCCTATTACGAGAGCATCGACATGATCGATGGCTTCCACCCACAGACGATCCTGGCAACGCATATGAACGGCGCACCGCTGACGGTTGGCCACGGCGCGCCCCTGCGCCTGAGGGTCGAACGGCAGCTGGGCTACAAGCAGGCGAAGTACGTCATGCGCGTGGAAGCGGTCGCCTCGCTCGATGGCATTCACGGCGGCAAGGGCGGCTACTGGGAAGATCACCGCGGCTATCAGTGGTTTGCGGGGATCTGAGGGGCCAGCCCCCTCACATCCTCAGACTTTAACGATACCGCGTTCGATCAGGCTTTTCGCGCAGTCGATGATGGATTCCTCCGCCGGCCGGGTCTTCCAGCCAAGCCGTTCGAAGGCGTGGGCAGCGCTGGCGTCGCGCACATTGCCAAGTTCGCCAACGACTTGGCGGATGAGCGGATTGAACGTTGCGGCAAAGCGGACGAGCCAATCGGGAAGGCGCCGGGAGGGAACCCTGCGCGCTTCGAGCGGCATGCCGGCGCGGAGAATCTGCGCGACCTCGATCATCTTGAGGAACGGACCGGACGCGATGAAGCGTTCGCCGTCGAGGCCCGGCTCAGTCAGTACGCGGACGTGGAGATCGGCGAGGTCACGCACATCAACGATACCGAAGCCGAGATCGGGGCAGCCGGGTAGCGCGCCTGAAAGGAGCTGATTGACCATCTCGATCGAGGCGGAGAAATCGTGGCTCCAGACGGGACCAAGCACGGCGGCGGGGTTGATCGAGAGGAATTCCATGCCGGCGCCCTCTTTCGCCATCCACTCGCGCGCGGCGCGCTCGGCAACGGTCTTGGATTTGACGTAGGCATAGGCATCGCGGCTGTGGATGTTGGTCCAGTCCGCCTCGGTAAAGTGGTGGTGGCCCTTGCCGTGGCCATAGGCAATGGCCGCAACCGAAGAGGTCTGGACGAAGCGCTGTACGCCCGCCGCCTTGGCGATGCGCAGCGTGCGCACAGTGCCCTCGCGCGCCGGGATGATGAGATCGTCGGGATTGCGCGGCGGCTTGCTGCTGAAGGGCGAGGCGACGTGGAGCACGTGGGTGCAACCAGCCATGGCCTCAGCCCAGCCTGCATCGGCGGTAAGATCGGCTGCGAAAAACGTCAGATTTTCGGGCGTTCCGCCCAGCAGCGGGCGCAGCTCCGGCTCGCGTTTCAAGCTCCGCACCGTGGTGTGGACGGTCCAGCCTTCGGCCAACAACTGCTTGATGATGAAGCCGGCGATGTAGCCGCTGCCGCCGGAGACGAGGACTGTCTTGCTCATGGCTGTTTCCTTCAGAAGCGGAGCATGATGGATCGGGCCAGCGCCGGCGAAAGCGAGTAGACCGCGCGGAGCACCTTCACCATGCCGACATTGGCTTCATCCTTGCCGCTTTCCATCGCGGCGATGATCTGGCGGGCGCATTCCTCCGGGCTGAGCTTGTTGTTGCCGCGCCCGGCGGTCATCGCGGTATCGACCAGCGGGGGCATCGCCTCGAGCACGTGGACCCCGGTGCCCTTGAGCTGTGCGCGCAGCGCCATGGTGTAGCTGCGCAGCGCGGCCTTGGTGGCGCAGTAGAGCGGGGAACCAGCGTTGGGCGCGATGGCGAGACCGGACGTGACGTTGACGATCATCGCCTCGGGACGGGCGCGCAAGGTATCCATCAGGCGCCCGATCAGGCGGATCGGGGCATGAATGTTGAGCCAGAGCGTGCGCTCGTCATCCACTTCGACCGGCGGAGCCTCGCGGAAGTCGTGCGCGGCGCTCATGCCGGCATTGTTGACGAGCACGTCGATCGGACGGCCGGCGAGACCGGCGATGACCACGTCCACACCTGCCGGCCCGGCAAGATCGGCAGCAATCACTTCAAAGCCTTCCGCCTGCGCCGCGGCAATGCGCGCGGGGGTCCGTCCCGTAACGATGAGGATGGCACCTTTGTCGCGCAGCTGTCTCGCAAGACGCAGACCGATGCCATCGGTCCCGCCGGTCAGCAGAATGGTCTTGCCTTGAAGGTTCACGCGTTGCTCCCCGGACTGTTTCGAGGGAGACTAACCACAAGGTTGCAAGTTGCAACCTTTACTTCATCAGCACGAGTTCCTCGGCCATCGAAGGATGCAGCGCTACTGTCGCGTCGAAATCGGCCTTGGTCAGCCCTGCTTTCACCGCGATGGCCGCGGCTTGCAGGATCTCCGGTGCTTCAGGACCTATCATGTGGATCGCGAGCACCCGGTCGGTCGCCGCATCGACGATCATCTTGTAGAGCCCGCGCTCGGGTCGGTGGGCGAAGATGTTCTTCATCGGGCGGAAGTCCGACGAATAGACCTTGATCGAACCGTACTTGTTGCGCGCCTGCCCCTCGGTCGGCCCGACACCGGCCAGCGGCGGCTGCGAAAACACGGCGCTCGGGATGCAGCTGTAATCGATCGTAACGTCCTTGCCGCCGAACACGCGGTCGGCAAAGGCCTGGCCCTCACGGATGGCAACGGGGGTGAGCTGGACACGGTCCGTTACGTCACCCACCGCGTAGATACTGGGGCAGCTGGTCTGCGCCCGCTCGTCGACGAGGATTTCGCCGTTTTCACCCAGTTTGACGCCAGCGGTTTCAAGTCCGAGGCCGTCCGTCTTGGGGCGACGGCCTGTGGCGACGAGGACCTGATCGGCTAGGATCGGGTCGATCTGCCCCTTGAGCCAGACTTCGAGCAGGCCATCCTCGCGCTTGACCACCTTCTCGAACGGGCAATTGAAGCGGTACTGGATGCCGCGCGCCATGGTGATCTGCAGCAACCGGTCGCGCAGCGCCTCGTCGTAAGTGCGCAGGATCGCCTCGGAACGGTTGACCACCGTTACGTTACTCCCAAGCGCGTTGAAAATGCCGGCAAATTCCATCGCAATGTAGCCAGCACCCGATATCACGACGCGGCGGGGAAACTTTTCGAGATGGAACACCTCGTTCGAGGTGATGCAATGCTCGGAACCCTCGAACTCTGGCATGACCGGCCAGGCGCCGGTAGCCACGAGAATGTGCTTCGCCGTGATCTCGCGCCCTGAAGCGAGCCGCACCGAATGCGGCCCAGTGATGACCGCGCGCTCAAGGAAGCGCTCGACCTTATGGGTTTCGAGCGTGGAGGTGTAGGCCGCATTGAGCCGGTCGACGTCCCGCAACACGGCATCGCGCAGGGTCGGCCAGTCGAACGTTGTCTTCTCGACCGTCCAGCCATAGTTGGCCGCGTCCTGCAGTTCCTCGGCAAAGTGCGATCCGTAGACGAGCAGCTTCTTCGGGACGCAGCCGCGGATCACGCAGGTGCCGCCGACGCGATACTCCTCGGCCACCGCAACGCGGGCGCCGTGGCTCGCGGCCACGCGGCTGGCGCGGACGCCGCCGGAGCCGGCACCGATGACAAAGAGATCATAATCGTACTGCGTGTCGGTCATGCGCTGGCTCCTGCTGCGTGCGCCCATATGGGGTATCGGGGGGCTGAGCGACAATGCTCATCTGCCATCATTTTGCTGCCTGCGGCGCATGGACGCGGAACTACCACAGTCCCCGGCGCGTTATTGCGCCATGCGGCCATTCCGGTCGCGCCGGGAAGTTCAGCCATGCAGCACGAAGGCGAAGAGGTGCATATCGACACCCAGGAAGTCAGCGGCGGCGACAAGGACCGGAGCCTCGTCAAGATGGTGGTGATCGGCACCTTGCTGGCCATTGGGCTGCTGTCGATGGTCTGGATCACCGGCGCGGTTCGTTTCAATCAAACGACCACACCCACCGCGGATGCGACAGCGAACCCCTGATCGCGCCGTCAGGACCGGGGGCGCGGCGCAAGCCAGACCTTGCGCTCGCCGAGATCGGTGACGATCACGAAGCGGCGCAGCACCCCCACGCCGATGTTTAGCGGCCCGGCGTTGTCGTGCGGATCGAGCCGCGCGCGCAGACGGGGAAAGCGCACGCCGGCGATCTCGAGTTCAGGCAGGAAGTAGACTTCGGCCGCGATTGCGCCGCCGATGCCGCCGCCGGGCTCCACACCGACAGGGTGAAGCCCGAGCGAGGCAACCAGTGCCTTGCTGATCAGCGGGCCGCTGCCATTGCCTAGGTCGAAATCGGCCTGCACAGTCCGACCCGCGATTTGCACCGGGATGGAATCGATCCCGTCGTGGCTGCTGACCGGCAATTCTGCGCCCGCAACCGGCTCGCTGCGCGACTGCCGGGTGATCGTGCCGCCCTCGATATCGATGGCAAGGCGCGCCTCGCCAAAGACATCGTGGCCGATGATCGCATCCAGACGGCGGCCGAGCAGCCGCGCGCCGACTTCCGACAAGTCAGTGACCCCGATCGTCGTCCCGGAGAGAGTGACACCAAACGCGCTCACCGTAACGTTACGGATAAGGCCGGCATCCTGCTCGCCGCCCGAGCCGCGGGCGGTGACGGCATCGGCAGCGCCCAGCTTCCACTCGGCCACGCGGGCGCGGTCGGCGAACGAGAGTTCAGCGGCGGAATCGAGCAGAGCCTCGACCGGATGGCCCTCGATACTGGCGGCCACATAGAGCCGGTCACCGCGCACCACGAGCGGATCGGCGAAAGCCGCAACCGGTACAAGCGCCAGCAGGAGAGCCAGCGCAGGGCGGCTCATTGATCGATACCCGCCGCTGCGAGCAGCGCCGTGGTCGATGCATCGAAGGTGGCATCGCCTGCCTCGATCGACTTGGCGATGGCCTTGCCGAGTTCAACGCCAAACTGGTCGAACGGGTTGATCCCGAGCATCATTGCCGAGACGAAGGTGCGGTGCTCGTGGAAGGCGATCAGGCTGCCCAATGTGGCGGCGCCCAGTTCGTCGCACAGGATCGTGGCCGAGGGGCGGTCGCCCGGATAGTCGCGCGCCAGGTCGTCTGCGCCTGCTTTGCCGGCCATCAGCGCTGCGCCCTGCGCGAAGCAGTTGGCAAGCAGGGTGCGATGGTGGACCGGGTCGAAATCGTGGCCGGGGACGCCGACCGCGAGGAAATCAACAGGGATCAGGTGCGTGCCCTGATGGAGCAGCTGGAACACAGCGTGCTGGGCGTCGGTGCCGACCCCGCCCCACGTGACGGGGGCGCTGGGACGGGTGAGCGGTTCGCCCTGTGCCGTAACGCGCTTGCCGTTCGATTCCATCTCGAGCTGCTGGAGGTAGCTCGGCAGCAGGCGCAGGCGTTCATCATAGGCAAAGACCGCGCGGCTGCTGCATTGGCGCGCCTGCGTATAATAGAGATCCGCAAAGGCGGCACGGATCACCACGTTCTCGGTTGCGGGCGCTTCGAGGAAGTGACGGTCGATCGCGGCGGCACCGGCGAGGAAAGCGGCAAAGCCCTCCCAGCCCAGCGCGAGCGCAATGGGAAAACCGATCGAAGACCACAACGAATAACGCCCGCCTACGGTCTCTGCGAAGGGGAGCACGCGCGTTTCATCGACTCCCCACGCCACCGCCTTGTCCGGCGCGGCGGTGAGCGCCACGACGCGGCCATAGGGGTCTTCCACCCCGCCCTCGCGGAGCCAGTCGAGCGCGCTGACGGCGTTCATCAGCGTTTCGGTGGTGGTGAAGGTCTTGGAGGCGACCGCGATCAGTGTGGTGGCAGGGTCGCACTGCGCGGTGGCTGCGGCGAGCGCGGCTCCATCGACGTTGGAGACGACATGCACGGCGACCTTGGCATCCTCGCGCGCAAGCGCATCGATGGCGAGCGCGGGGCCAAGTGCGGAGCCACCGATGCCGATGTGGATGAGGCTCTTCACCTCGCCCAGCAGGCCTTCGTGGATCGCCTCGACAAGCGCCTGCATCCGGTCGTGGAAGCGTTCGGCTTCCTCGGCCGCGGCGGGATTGCCGACACCGCGCTCGGCCATGTGGGTGGCTGCCCGGCCTTCAGTGTTGTTGATCAGTGCGCCGGCAAACAGCGCCGCGCGGCTACTGGTCAGATCGACCATATCGGCGATCCCGCCGAGCACGGCGTCGACCTCGGGTGAAAGGTGCGTCTTCGACCAATCGAAGCGAATCGGACCGCCGGGGAGATCAAGCACCGTTGCGTAACGATCGAGACGCGCGGGATCGGCAAAGAGCTCGGTCAGTGTGGGGCGCGGCAGGGCTTCAAGCTCAGTCCACAGCGGGGCGGTTTCGGTGGCGGCCATCGTGTCGTCTCCTCGGGCTGTGCACTCGGTCGTGGGCGGAAGTACCCCGGCCATTCGACCAAGCGCAAGGGATGGCCGACCGGTGCGGCTGCAAAATTCGTCTGCATGGCCCTATCGGTGCAGTCTGCGCTTGACGGATGCGAGGCCCCTCCACATGACCGCTGCGATGACAGAACCCTCCGAAAACGCTCCCCAGAGCACGGCGACCGAGGCGCCGGTGGCGCAAGACGCGCCCGCCGCACCCGCAAAGACAAAGAAGGACCGCAAGGAAGACAGCTTCCCGGTCTTCGTGATCAAGCTGGTGCTGATCGTCGCGTTCTTCCGCAGCTTCGTCTTCTCGCCGTTCAACATCCCGTCGGAATCGATGCTGCCCCGGCTGGAGAACGGCGATTACCTGCTCGCGGCAAAGTGGCCCTATGGCTTCTCGTCGTATTCGCTACCGTTCAGCCTGCCCCTGCTGCCGAACCGGATCATGGCTGGCCAGCCCGCGCGCGGCGATGTGGTGATCTTCAAGGCGCCGCCGGGCAATGACGTCGACTACATCAAGCGCGTGATCGGGCTTCCGGGCGATACCGTGCAGATGATCGGCGGGCAGCTCCACCTCAACGGCGTGGCAGTGCCAAAGGCCAAGGTCGCCGATTTCGTGATCAAGGTTTCGGCCAATACCAGCTGCATCGCGCCCGAGTTCGAAGCGGTGGAGAAGGACGGCAGCCCGAGCTGCCACTATCCTCAGTTCCGCGAGACGCTGCCGGGTGGCAAGCAGTACAACGTGCTCGACCTGGGCTACCGCCCGCAGGACGATACGCCGCCGGTGATTGTGCCGGCGGGCCACGTCTTCCTGATGGGTGACAACCGCGACAACTCGATGGACAGCCGCTTCCCGGCGGTCGAGGGCGGCGGGATCGGGCTCGTGCCGCAGGACAACCTGATCGGCCGTGCCACGATCGTGATGTGGTCGACCGACGGCAGCGCCAACTGGTTCCTGCCCTGGACATGGTTCACCGCGCTTCGGGCGAACCGGATTGGGGGTACGTTCTGAGCGCGGCCCTGACGGACGAGACCGCCGGCTTTATAGCCGCGCTGACGGGGTCGGCCCCTGGCCGGCCGGACTTGTGGCACGAGGCGCTGACCCACGGCTCGATGGGCGAGGCGCGCGATTATCAGCGGCTCGAGTTTCTGGGGGACCGCGTGCTCGGCCTCGCCATCGCGGAATGGCTGCACGAGCAGAGCGAGGCGGCGGAAGGCAAGCTCTCGCAGCGTTTGAACGTGCTGGTCAGCCGCGAGACGTGCGCCGAGGTGGCGCGCAAGCTGGGCGTCGTGCCCTATATCCGGCTCGGCAAGCAGGCGCGCGGCGATGGCGCGGGGCAGAGCGACAATGTGCTGGGCGACGTGATGGAAGCACTCATCGGCGCGCTGTTCGTCGAACGCGGGTTCGAGGCTGCGAAGCAGTTCGTCCGCCGCGCCTGGGAGCCAGCCATGGCGGGCGGCGCGGGGCAGCGAAAGCACCCGAAGGCGGCATTGCAGGAATGGGCGGCCGGCAATCGCCGTAAGCCTCCGGTGTACACGCTGCTGGAGCGTACCGGGCCGGACCATGCGGCGGTATTCACCGTGCAAGTCGAAGTGCCTGGCGTGGGCGCCGAGCAAGCGACAGGATCAAGCAAGCAGGAAGCCGAGCGCGGCGCGGCTGCGGCCTTCATGGCGCGCTATGGGTAATGAGCAAATGACAGAACATTGTGGACTGGTGGCAGTGATCGGCGCGCCGAACGCGGGCAAATCGACGCTGGTCAATGCGCTCGTCGGGCAGAAGGTCGCGATCGTTTCGGCCAAAGCGCAGACGACGCGCGCGCGGCTGATGGGGATCGCGCTGCAGGATCTGCCGGACGGCGAACGGGTGCAGATCATTCTTGCCGATACGCCGGGCCTGTTCGAGCCCAAGCGCCGGCTTGATCGCGCGATGGTCCATGCCGCGTGGGAAGGCGCGGAAGGCGCGGATGCGATCCTGCTGGTGGTCGACGGACGCAAGAAGAAGCGTGACTATCTGGAGCCGATCCTCGAAAGCCTGAAAGACCGGACCGAGCGAAAGATCCTCGTCCTCAACAAGGTCGATGCGATTGCCAAGGAGCCGCTGCTCGAGATGGCGGCGGACCTCGCGCCGCAGGGCGGGTTTGACGAAGTTTTCTTCGTATCGGCGCTGACCGGTGACGGCGTGGCCGAGCTCAAGCTGAAGCTGGCAGAGCGCATGCCGGAAGGCGCTTGGCACTATCCCGAGGATCAGGTTTCGGATGCCAGCGAACGCCTGCTTGCCACCGAGATTACCCGCGAACAGCTCTACCGCCAGCTACATGACGAACTGCCCTATGACAGCGCAGTGCGGCCCGAGAGCTACGCGACGCGGCGCGACGGCTCGATCGAGATACACCAGCAGATCGTAATTGCGCGCGACAGCCAGAAGGCGATCGTACTCGGCAAGGGCGGATCGAAGCTGAAGGCCATCGGCGAGGCAGCGCGCAAGGAGCTGGCTGACCTCCTCGGTACCAAGGTTCACTTGTTCCTCCACGTGAAGGTTGAGGAAGGCTGGGCCGAGGCCAAGGAAATCTATGAGGAAATCGGGCTTGACTGGGTGAAGTAGGGGAGGCGGCGATGGGGGCTTCGTTTGCACTTGTACTGCCCGGGCTGGGCCTGCTTCTGGCCATGACCGCGCTTTGGCGGCTGGGTGTGGCGCTGCACAGACGGGCGGGAACCGGAACCGAGACAGCCGGTGAAAGCTACGTGCTCTCAGGCGCGTTCGGGCTGCTCGCGCTGCTCATGGCCTTTGCCTTCAGCCTCGCTATCGGCCGTTACGAGACACGGCGCCTGCTGGTGATCGAGGAAGCCAATGCCATCGGAACCATGGCGACGCGGCTGGCGCTGCTGGAAGACCGCCAACGCGCGCCCCTGGCGAGTGAGTTGGCGCATTACGCAAAGACGCGCGCAGCGGTGGGCCGCAATGCCCTCGACGATGCGTGGCAAGCGGCACACGCGGCGAGCGCACGCGAATGCGGGACCTTTGGTGATGCCCTGTTTGCTGCACTGCGCTCGATGCCGCCGGATACGCGCGGACCAGTGCTGGTCTCGGCCTATAACGCGATGTGCGACATCACGACCGAGCGCCATGCTGCCCGCTCGGCCCGCCTGCCGACCGAGGTTCTGGCACTGCTGGCGCTCTACTGCTGCGCCTGCACCGCGCTGCTGGGCTTTACGACTGGCCGCGCGGATTGGCGCAGTGGGATCAGCTCGGTCTTGTTCTTTGCGCTGCTCGCGGCGGCGTACGTAACGATCCTCGATCTCGACAGCCCGAGGAGCGGCGCGATCATCGTGCCGCAGGAAGAGCTGGATACCGTGGCGCAAAGCCTGCGCTGAGGCGCCCTGGAAGGACACTGCAATGATACAGCGCGAACTGCTCGGCACGGCACAAGTGCCGGGTGGCACCGAACTCAGGCTCTACCGCCATGACCGCGATTTCATGATCGTGATGGGCCACAATGAGCTGATGAGCAGCCGGATGAGCGGATCGGAGATCGCGCTCGCCACGGAGACGATCAAGCGCCTGAAGGGCCGCCCTGCCCCAACCCTGCTGATTGGTGGATATGGCATGGGCTTCACCCTGCGCGCTGCGCTGGAGGTGCTGGGGCCGAAAGCGGAACTGGTAGTGGCGGAACTGGTGCCCGAGATTATCGACTGGGCGCGCGGGCCAATGGCGGACTTGGCCGCCGGATGCCTTGACGACCGCCGCGTGCGCCTGATCATGGGCGATGTCGGCAGCGTGATCGACGGCGCGCAGGGCGATTACGATGCGATCCTGCTCGATGTTGACAACGGGCCGGATGGGGTGGTGCGCGAAGGCAACGGCGCGCTCTACAGTTCCTCGGGCCTGCGCGCCGCACGGCGAGCGCTGACACCTGGCGGCGTGCTGGCGGTCTGGTCGGCAGGGCCAGACCCGGCCTTCACCCGGCGGCTGGAAAAGAACGGCTTTACCGTCGACCAAATGCGCGTGGCCGCGCGCGTGGGCGGCAAGGGGCCGAAGCACACGATCTGGTTCGCCACGCCGAATTGAGGGGCGTTACGAGACGATAGGTCGGGTAGCCCCTTCCCCCCAAGCCCTCTCCCCCAAGGGGAGAGGGCCTAAGAGCCTACTTCGCAGCCTTCTTGGCGGGGGCCTTCTTCGCGGCGGGCTTCTTTGCCGGAGCTTTGGCTGCGGCCTTCTTGGGCGCTGCCTTCTTCTTCTTGCCCTTGGCCGGCGCGGCAGCGGCGCGCGCGTCGATGAGGGCGATTGCCTGCTCGAGGGTGAGGTCCTCGGGCTTCACGTCCGTTGGCAGCGTGGCGTTTGTCGTGCCGTCGGTGACATAGGCGCCGTAGCGCCCGGCCAGCAGTTTCATCTCGCCGCCAGAGGTCGGATGCGCACCGAACGTGTTGATTGGCTCGACCGGCGCGCGGCTTCCGCGCGCACCTGCACCGGCGGCCGCTTCGGCAAGCTTGACGACCGCCGCGTTCATGCCCGTCTCGAACACTTCAGACGTCGACTTAAGCCGACCATATTTGCCATCATGTGCGAGGTATGGGCCGTAACGCCCTATACTTGCAGTGATCATCTTGCCCGTTTCCGGGTGTGCGCCAATCTCGCGCGGGAGTGAGAGGAGCTTCAGCGCCCATTCCAGATCGAGCTCGGGAATATCCTTGGGGATCGATGCGCGCTTGGCATCCTTGCCGTCGCCAAGCTGAATGTAGGGGCCGAAACGGCCCGTGCGCCGGGTGACATCCAGGCCGGTAACGGGGTCCTTGCCGAGCCCGGCATCTTCGCCCTCACCGCCCTCACCCTCGCCGCCGCCCTGGGCAAACTTGCGGGTGAACTTGCACTCGGGGTAGTTCGAGCAGGCCACGAATGCGCCGTAGCGCCCACCGCGTAGTGAAAGGCGTCCGGCCTGGCACTTGGGGCAGAGGCGCGGATCTGAGCCGTCTTCGCGTTTGGGGAAGAGATAGTCCTCGAGGAAGGTGTCGAGCTCGGCGGTCACTTCGCTCGGCTTCTTCTCCATGACCTCGTCGGACTTGGGCTTGAAATCACGCCAGAAGGCTTCGAGCACGGCCTTCCACGCAGCGCGACCGCCCGAGACGTCATCGAGCTCATCTTCCATGCCGGCCGTGAACTGGTACGCAACGTAACGCTCGAAAAAGCGTTCGAGGAAGGCAGTCAGCAAGCGGCCGCTTTCCTCGGCGAAGAAACGGTTCTTCTCGGTGCGGACGTAATTGCGGTCCTTGAGCACCTGCAGCGTCGCCGCATAGGTTGACGGACGGCCGATTCCGAGTTCCTCGAGCCGCTTGACGAGGCTCGCTTCCGAATACCGCGGCGGCGGCTGGGTAAAATGCTGGCTGGCCTCCACACCGCGCTTGGCGGGCATGTCGCCGGCATTCATCACCGGGAGCAGGCTGCTTTCGTCCTCACCATCGTCGGGCCCGTCCGCTTTCTGATCACGCCCTTCCTCGTAGACTGCAAGGAAGCCGGGGAACTTCACGACTTGCCCGGTGGCGCGCAGTTCGTGCTTGCCCGTGCCTTCGCGCAAGGTGACCGTGGTGCGCTCGATCAGGGCCGAAGCCATCTGGCTCGCCATCGCACGCTTGTAGATCAGGTCGTAGAGCCGCGCCTCGTCGCCGTTACCGTATCGATCATGGCTGAAATCGGTCGGGCGGATCGCCTCGTGCGCTTCCTGCGCGTTCTTGGCCTTGGTTTCGTAGATGCGCGGCTTTTCGGGGAGGTAGTGCCCCGAATAGCGCGAACTGATCGCGGCGCGCGCCGCCTGTATCGCGCTGGGGTCCATCTGCACGCCATCGGTGCGCATGTAGGTGATCGCGCCAGCCTCGTAGAGCGTCTGCGCAACGCGCATGGTGTGGCTGGCCGAGAAACCGAGCTTGCGCGCGGCTTCCTGCTGGAGCGTGGAGGTAGTGAACGGCGGATAAGGATTGCGGCGGGTGGGCCGGGTGTCGACGTCCTCGACGCGGAAGGTGGCCGCCTCGACCGTGGCTTTCGCGCGCTGGGCGATCCCTTCGTTACCTAACGAGAGACGCTCCAGCTTCTCGCCCTCGAACCGGACCAGACGCGCCTTGAACGTCGTGCCGCCCTGCTCCAGCATGGCGACGACCGACCAGTACTCCTGCGCCTTGAAGGTCTCGATCTCACGCTCGCGCTCGACGATGAGGCGGAGCGCGACCGACTGGACGCGGCCAGCGGACTTGGCGCCAGGAAGCTTCCGCCACAGAACGGGCGAAAGGGTAAAGCCGAACAGGTAGTCGAGCGCGCGGCGGGCGAGATAGGCGTCGATCAGATCCTGATCGAGCTCGCGCGGGTGCTTCATCGCCTCGGTGACAGTGGCCTTGGTGATCGCGTTGAACGTAACGCGCTCAACCTCCTTGGGCAGCGCCTTGCGCTTGGCGAGCAGCTCGCGCACGTGCCACGAGATTGCCTCGCCCTCGCGGTCAGGGTCGGTCGCGAGGATCAGGCGATCGGCCGCCTTGGCCGAATCGACGATCGCCTTCACCCGCGCCGCCTTGTCGCCATAGAGCTCCCAGTCCATCGCGAAGTCCTCGTCCGGGCGCACCGAACCGTCCTTCACGGGGAGATCGCGGACGTGGCCGTAGGACGCGAGGACCTTGAAGCCGGGACCGAGATACTTCTCGATGGTCTTGGCCTTGGCCGGGGATTCGACGATGACAAGCTGCATGGGTTCGAACGGGCTTTCCTGCGTGTTCACGTACGCGCGAGGGTGGAGACCGTTCGCCCCCCGCGTCAAGCGCTGCCTTCTGGGCAGCTTTTCAGGAAAGTCCAGTCCGGAACGGCAGCTTTCACTTCAAGGCGTTAATCTGCCCGATCAGCACATCGTTGGCGAGGCCTGCAGCCTTGGCGGCGCCGTCCTCGTAGTTCCCGGGCTTTGCATCGAACTCGAACTTGCGGGTCTTGCCGAACATCATGCCGCCATGGCCCATCGCTGCCATGAGCCCGCCGGCGACATTGGCGGCCGCCTGCGTGGTCTTGGCAGTGGCGCTTGAGGCATCGTGCTTGTCGATGAAATCGCCATCAACCGAAACGGGCTGGTTCAACGTTACCGTCGTCGTCTTGCCGTTGGCACCGAACACGGTCATTCGGCTGTAGCCCGGCACGACCGAGAGATTGGCATTGACCTCTAATCCGCCGAAGCTGAAGGCGCCGGGGCGCTTCTGGTCGGAGAAATCGATCAGGTAGGTGACGTCGATTACCGGAGCACCGGCAGCCTTGGCATACTGCGACAGCGCATAACCTGCCTGGCCTGCATCCATTGATAGGCCCATGCTCGAAAGGCCGCTACCCTGGAAATCACCCGCAACCATGATCAGCGTGGGCAGCACCGCGGGCTTCACGTAGGTCGCCTTGCCCTTGCTCTTCTTTTCGAGCGCGATCGAAATGTCGAGCGGCGAAGCCTGCCCGTGGGGCTTCGCCATCTCGGGCGCGGCGAAGACGGCGGCCGGATCGCTGACCGAAAGGCCTGCTGCGGCCAGCTTGGCAATGAAATCCGCATAAGCGGCATCGGCGATCTTCTGCATCATCTCGGGGGTGACGCCGACAAGCGAGGACTTGGCCTTGGTGGTGCCCCCAAACGCGCCCATCAGGCCGCCGGTGGCCTTGGTCTGGTCGGTCGATTCGAAAATGAAACCGACGTTGAAAGCTGCAACGGCAACGCGCGTGGCACCCTTGACGGCCTCCTTGCCGGAAACTTTAACCGGAGCGGCGTCACCTGCAAAGGCAAGACCGGGCAGCGTCAGCGCCGTGAGCGTAAGCGCCAAGGCAATGGAATTGCGGCTTTTCATCATCCTGTCCCCCTTTGCCTCACCCCCCGGTGAGGTCCGGAACGGATCATAATAGGTAAAAATCGGTAGCGTCAATTGTTGCCAAACGATTGCTCCCGGGCGGAGCGCCGGATTGCGGTTCAAGCCAGCGAGACGCGGCCACCAGCATGGCGCATGAGGCGCCCGGCGAGTTCGAGCTCAATGAGCGCCATTTGTACCGCGCCGGCACTGGCACCGCTCTGGCGGATCAGTTCGTCGGTTGCGACAGGCGCCGCAGACAGCAGATGGGCGATGTCCACCGAGCCTTCATCGGTTGCGGCGAGCGGCGCACAATCAGGCCCGTCGGAGTCCATCCCGGTCCATACCGGTTCACGCAGCTTCAAGCGCTGCGGCCCATCGAAGCGTTCGAGCAATTCGGAGATATCATCGGCCGACTGGACGAGGATGGCGCCGTCGCGGATCAGTTCGTTGCACCCGCGCGAGCGGCTGTCGAGCGGGGAACCGGGGACGGCCATGACCTCGCGTCCCGCCTCGGCTGCAAGGCGCGCGGTGATCAGCGAACCCGAGCGCGGCGCAGCCTCGACTACAACGGTGCCAGCAGCCAGCCCAGCGATGATGCGGTTGCGGAAGGGGAAGTGGCGAGCGAGCGGTTCAGTGCCCGGGGGCATCTCCGCGAGGAGCAGGCCGCGCTGCGCGACCGCTTCCTGCAGCTCGGCGTGTTCGGGCGGATACGTGACGTCAATCCCGCTGGCGATGACGCCGATGGTGCCGCCGCCGCGGTCCATCGCAGCCAGCGCGCCGCGGTGGGCAGCCGCATCGATCCCCCGCGCAAGGCCCGATACGACGGCGTAACCCCGCGCGGCGAGGGCAGCACCATAGTCGCGCGCCAGGCGGCACGCCCCTGCAGAGGCGTTGCGCGCGCCGACAAGCGAGACGGCGCCCTGCTCCAGCAGCGCCAGATCGCCGCGCCAGGTGAGCACCGGCGGCGGCGTATCGAGCGCGGCGAGGAGGCGGGGATAGGCTGGGGAATCGTGGAACAGGTACTGGCCGCCGGCTGCGTGGAGGCGGGCGATCTCCGCCTCCACGCGCTCCAGCGGAACGGGTCGATAGCGCGCCCCGCCCCTTGCCGCGAGATCCGGCAACGCTTCAAGCGCAGCAGCGGCATCACCGAAGCGGCGCAGGAGCTGGAAATAGCTGACCGGGCCTATACCTGGCGAGCGCAGCAGGCGGATGCGCGCGAAGATGGCGCCGTCTGTCAGTCCGGGCGCGGCCACATTCACCCCTTCCCGCCGATCCGGGGCTCGGTTCCTGCGCGCAGGCGGGCGATGTTGGCCCGGTGGAGCCAGATGACGAGCAGCGCGAGCGCCGCAAGCACCGGCGCATAGGCGGCGTTTCCGGTGAGCAGCGCGGCGATGGGCGCAGCGAGCACGGCACTGAGTCCGCCGAGCGAGGATATCCGCGTGGCTACAAGGACGCCAAGCCAGACCACCGCATACGCAATGCCAATCGGCCACGCGAGCGCGAGCGCGACGCCCATTGTGGTCGCAACGCCCTTGCCGCCGTTGAAGCGCAGCCATACCGGAAAGCAGTGGCCGATGACAGCCATGAAGGCAGCCAGAGCCTCCGTACCGGGGGCAAAGGCGCGGGCGAGGAGAACGGCGGCAGCGCCTTTGGCGAGATCAAGCAGCAAGGTCGCCGCAGCAAGCCCTTTGCGCCCGGTGCGCAGGACATTTGTGGCACCGATATTGCCGGAGCCGATGCTGCGCAGATCACCTGCGCCGGACAGGCGAGTGAGCACGAGGCCGAAGGGAACCGAGCCAAGCAGGTAGGCCGCAATGACCACGGCAGTAACGGAGAGGGTGGCTGCACTCATGGCATGGTCTTAACCTCGGCCGCGCACAAAGGGGAGAGGCTTGGCTTTCCTTTTTGCCGCCGTTCCCGATAGAAGGGCTTCCGATGACGGCGCACTCTTCTTCGATCGATCCGGCCGCCCCGCTGCTCTTGTTCGATTCGGGGGTCGGGGGGCTTTCCGTGCTCGGAAAGGTGCGGCATGTCCTGCCCGAGGCGCCGGTCATGTACGTTTCCGACAATGCCGGCCTGCCCTATGGCACCAAAACCGAGGCGCAGATCGCAGCGCGGGTTTCAGGCCTGCTGGGCCGACTGACCGAGCGCTATCGCCCACGGCTTGTCTGCATTGCCTGCAATACCGCCAGCACGATCGCGCTCGCCTCGGTGCGAGAAGTGCTCGAAGTGCCGATTGTCGGCACCGTCCCCGCGATCAAGCCCGCTGCGGCGATGACACGCACCGGGGTGATCGGCCTGCTCGGCACCGAAGCGACGATCCGGCAGGGCTATGTAGACCGGCTCGAGGCCGAGTTCGCCGCCGACAAGCGCCTGCTGCGCCACGGCGCCCCGGAACTGGTCGCCGCGGCCGAAGCCAAGCTACGCGGCGAACCGGTCGACACGGGGGCATTCGCGCGTGCAGCAGCGGCGCTGAGAGCGATGCCGGACGGTGAACGCATCGATACCGTGGTGCTCGCCTGTACGCATTTCCCGCTGCTGGAAGCGGAACTGGCCGAAGCATTCGGCCCGGGCGTGCGCTTTGTCGATGGCTCGGACGGGATCGCGCGCCGGATCGCGTTCCTCACCGAAGGACAGGCTTGGGCACACGGTGCGGAGGGCGATGTTGCTCTCTTCACGCGCGATGATCCGGACGACGAGAGGTTAATGCCCGCGCTCTCGCGCTTTGGCATCTCCCGGCGGCTGGTGTTCTGACCGGATCGAAGGTATCGCACTGAGCCATGTTCACCCGGATTGCCTTGCTGCTCATCGCGATCTTTGCGGTGCCTTATTACTGGTTCCTCATGGATCCGGGTCCTACCTCGGTTTCCCCCCGCGACATCGACATTGCCCGCCTGCGCGCACTGGCATCGAGCGAAGCTGGTGCCCTGCCCGTCGCCATTGAATTTGCCGCCGTGGCGACCGACACTGTGCCCGGTACGATCCTTGTCGCCGGGGGCGGATTGCGGAGCGAACGGACCGGCGTTTTCGTCTGGCGCCTGATCACACCGGGCGGCGACACGATCATCAATTCGGGCCTGACGCGGGATCAAGCCACGGCGAGCGGGTTTGGCGACTTCCACCCGGCCATCCAGGCGACGGCCGACAGCTGGCTCCAGGCGGCACGGCGGATCATCTTCACAAGCGAGGAGATCGATCACGTTGGCGGGCTGATTGCCATGCTTCCGACCAGCCCCGACATTGCCGAAAAGGTGATTGGCAATCCGCAGCAGGTCGATGCAGTGAGAGCACTTGCCCCGGTGCTCACGAAATCGCTCAGTTCGGTGCCGCGCGCGCTGATACCCCCCGACGGCTATGCCGCGATTGCCCCCGGCATCGCCGCCGTGCGCACCCCGGGGCATCTTGGCGGAAGCCAGATGATCTATGTGCGGCTGCAGGATGGCCGCGAGTTCCTCTGGGCCGGGGATACCGCGCCGATGCGGCGCAACGTGGAATGGCAACGCCCCCGATCGCGTTATTCCGCCGAATGGCAAGGCAACGAGGATCGCACCGCTACGCTGGGCTGGATCAAGGGACTTGTCCGCCTCCAGAAAAGCCAGCCCGGCCTCAAGATCATCTACGGCCACGACTATAGCTGGTTATCGGACCCGGTAATGGGACCGCGCTTTACCTCTGCGCCCGCCAGCGAACTGGTGCCGCCGGAAGGCAAGCTCGCCCGATAGGGCGGCCCCGCGGAACAGGATATGACCCAAAAGCCGCTGGCAATGGCGGTACAAGCGGCGTAAAGCGCCGCTCGCCTTCCGGAGGTTGCCGCACCGGAAGGGGGCCTAGTGCCCCGTCGATACAGGCTGGGCGTGCGGTGCGTCCATGTGCGTGACAACTGGTTCATAGGGAGCCGCGGGTGAATTACGATCAGGTTTTCGATTCCGCGATCGAGCGTCTGCATACCGAAGGCCGTTACCGCGTCTTTATCGATATTCTCCGCAACAAGGGCGCCTATCCCAACGCGCGGTGTTTTGCCGGGCACAATGGCCCCAAACCGATCACCGTCTGGTGCTCGAACGACTATCTTGCGATGGGCCAGCACCCCAAGGTCATCGGTGCCATGGAGGATGCTCTGCACGATGTCGGCGCAGGCTCCGGCGGCACCCGCAATATCGGCGGCAATACGCACTATCACGTCGACCTCGAGGCCGAACTCGCCGATCTCCACGGCAAGGAAGGCGCGCTCTTGTTCACCAGTGGCTATGTCTCGAACGATGCGACTCTATCGACGCTCGCCAAGATCCTACCCGGCTGCGTAATCTTCTCGGACGAGCTCAACCATGCGAGCATGATTGCCGGCATCCGCAATTCAGGCGCGGAAAAGCGTGTGTTCCGGCACAACGACGTGGACCACCTCGAAGAACTGCTCGCTGAATGCGATCCGGCACTGCCCAAGCTGATCGCGTTCGAGAGCGTTTATTCGATGGACGGCGACGTTGCCCCGATCCACGCGATCTGCGACCTGGCCGAAAAGTACAACGCCCTCACCTACATCGATGAAGTCCATGCCGTGGGCATGTACGGCGCGCGTGGCGGGGGAATTTCGGAACGCGACGAGGCGGCGCACCGCATCGACATCATCGAAGGCACGCTAGGCAAGGCGTTCGGGGTGATGGGCGGCTACATCGCAGCGGACTCGCGGATCATCGACGTGATCCGGAGCTATGCACCCGGCTTCATCTTCACCACCTCGCTCTCGCCTGTGCTCGCCGCTGGCGTGCTGGCGGCGGTGCGGCACCTCAAGGCCTCGAGCGTCGAGCGCGAAGGCCAGCAGGCGGCGGCGGCTTTCCTCAAGAAGGCGTTTGCCGATGCGGGCCTTCCGGTGATGCCTTCGACCACCCACATCGTGCCGCTGATGGTGGGCGATCCGGTGCGCGCCAAGAAGGTCAGCGATATCCTGCTGGCCGAGTACGGCGTCTACGTGCAGCCAATCAATTATCCGACCGTGCCGCGCGGCACCGAACGCCTGCGCTTCACCCCCGGCCCGGCCCACACCGAACCGATGATGATCGAGCTCACGAACGCGCTGGTCGAAATCTGGCAGCGGCTCGAACTGGATATGCGCAAGGCCGCCTGAGGGCGCTGCACCAGACAGCAAAAAGGCGGCGCTCCCTACGCAGGGAACGCCGCCTTTTTCATGGCCGTCAGAAGTGGACGCCGGCGCCCACCAGGAACGACCGCCCGATCAGGCCATCGTTGTAAAGGTTCTGCGAGCCATTGCCCGAAGCCGGATAGGGAATGCCCCGGTTCGTCACGTTGTTGACGTTGATCCGGAAATCGAAGTTCTCCTTCACCCGGAACACGACGCCGGTGTTCCAGGTGATATAGCTGCCGATCCCCATCACATCGCGGGTACCCGGCGCTTCTGACGGGTCGAACACGGCCGGACCGATATAGAGCACCTGGTTGAACCACGTGATCGGTCCGCTTTCGAGCGTGGCGCTGACATTGGCCCGGTCCACGTTGTTGCCGATCCCGCCGCGGTTCTGCGAAGGGCCGACCTCGGCGCTGATCACCGTGTAGGCCTTGATGATGTGCTGGTAGGTGGCATCGATCGAAAGCCGGCCGAGCTTGCCGAGCTGGGTGCGGTAGCCGAGCGTCGCTTCGACCGCGCGGAAGGTGCGGCCGCCCTGGTTGATGTAGGGCTCGTCGAGCGTCAGCACCTGGCCGAAGTTCTCACCCGGGGTGGTGTCGCGCTTGATCAGGCCGCAGTAGTAGTTGTTGGGATAGTTGGCGGCATCGTAACAACCCTGAAGCACGTCCTGCGCCGAAGACGACACGATCGTATCAGCAAGATCGACGCTGACATAATCGGCTGCGAGCGAGAACCCACGCAGGAAGCGCGGCTCGACGACAGCACCGATGGTCCACGACTTGGCGGTTTCGTTGCGCAGGCCGCGGTTGCCGATGACGTTGATCGGCACAGTGACCGAGTTGATCAGCGAGCTGAAATCAGCTGGCAGGCCGGCGGCCGCGCAGTTCTTCTGCCGCACGGCCGGGTTCGGGCCGCTGGTCAGGTTCTGCTGGTCGCAGGGATCGTAGCCACCGTCGAACGCTGGCTGGTTGGCGACGAACAGCTCGGTGACCGCAGGCGCCCGGATCGCACGGGTGTAGTTGCCGCGCACCGCGAAGCCTGGAATCACCGACCACCGCCCGCCTGCCGTCCAGGTGAAGGCACCGCCGTTGATCGAGTTGTGGACGTAGCGCCCGGCTGCATTCACCTCGAGTTCGTTCACCAGCGGGATATCCTGGCTCGGCCCCACCAGCGGAGCGCGGATTTCGCCGAAGACTTCGTTGGTGGTGTAGCTGCCCGAAAGCCCGAGGATCGGGATCGAACGGCCGAGCGCCTGCCGATAGAACGCGTCAGGATCAAACTTCGAATACTCGCGGCGGTTTTCGTAACCGAGCGAGACACCGAGCTTGCCGCCGGGGAGGTCGAACAGCGAGCCGGTCACAGTGGCCAGGAAATCGCGCTGTGTCGTGATCGCGCGGGTCTTGGCAATCGTGGTGACGTAGTCGCGTGCGGCCTGGCTCGGTGCGCCTTCGCCGAACAGGTTGAGCGGCGCGCAGGTCTGCGAGATCGTGCCGGCGTAGGCAGGCGTGTTGGGCGGCGCGGTGGGATCGGCCGGATCGGGATTGAACGGCAGGCAGACAATATTGCCGCTCGCGTCGCGCCCGACATTCAGCGCGCGGCGCAAGTTGGGCTCGACCAATGTCGGGGTCGACGACACGCTGGTGGTGCGGCCGTAGTTGCCCGAGACTTCCCAGGTAAACTTATTCCCGAACGCGTTGAAATCGCCCGTCAGGCCGCCGACCACACGGAAGAGATCCTGCTTGAGGCTGGCAACGCCGCTGACCAGATCGGTATTGGCGCGACCCAGATAGAACACGTCGTTGTCGGTTGCCGGCCGGCCGTTATCGATCAGGTTCTGGCGGATGATCTCGCGCGCCTGCGAGGTCAGAAACGGGTTGTTCAACTTGATGATGAAGTTGCCGTTGACGTCGAAGGCACCTGGCGCCGCCGAGCGGAAGAACGCGGTGTTGTAAACCGGCTGGCCGGCAAGGTTCGTCGCGGTGTTGCGCGAGTACCAGCCTTCCGCAAAGGCACGGATCCCGTCGGTCAGTTCATAGTTGAACAGACCCGTCGCATTGAACCGGTCACTGCGGACCCGAAGGTTGGTGATGTTCGCGAAGTTGAGCGAATCGCCGCCGAGGAAGGTTGTGGGATCGGTCGTCGGCGTACCGGTGTTGAACGGCACGAGATTGCCATCGCGGCCGAAGCGCAGGTAATTCCCCGCTGCATCGACGACACTGCGCGACGGGCCGATCGTTCCGCGATCGATGAAGTAGGGATTTCCGCCCGGCACACCGAGGAAAGTGCGCTGATCGCGGATGAGGACTTGCTGATACGGCGAATCCGGGTCGAGCGGCGAAATGAAGCCATACTGCTGGCGGATCACGTCGCGCTGATTGCCCAGCAGGCCGTCGTCGTGGGCATATTCGACGTTGAGGGTGATATTGCCGCGCCCGTCGGCGAAGTTCTTACCGAACAGCCCGCGGACGCGCTGGTTGGCAAGGTCGCCCTGCTGGCTGATACCGGCCTGCGCATCGAGGTCGATGCCTTCGAAATTGCGCTTCAGCACGATGTTGACCGTGCCGGCGATGGCATCGGCGCCATAGATCGGCGCGCCGCCGATCGAAACGACGTCGACGCGCTGGATCAGCTTGGTCGGGATCGTGTTGAGATCGACCTGCGAACCACCACCGGCCTGCGAGAAGATCGAGGCCGGATTGGCACCGACGAAACGGCGACCGTTCACGAGGGTCAGCGTGCGCTGCGAACCGAGATCGTAGAGGTTGACGAAGGCCTGGCCGACACCGAAGCCATTGCCCTGATCGCCAATCGCCGAACTGTCGGCAATGCCGAAGCCGGGGAGTTGGTTGATGGCATCGCTTACGCTCGTGTAACCGCGGTTCTCGATCAGACGTTCGTCGATCACGGCGGTCGGCTGGGCGTTGTCCGTGGACGGGCGGCGGATGCGCGAACCGGTAACGACGATATCGTCGGCACCTGCGGCCGCCGGCGCATCAGCGGCCGGCGCCGGAGTGGCCTGCACGTCCTGCGCATGGGCAACTGAGCCGCCGAATGCAGCACCGCAGAGGATCGCGGCAACGCAGGTTGAACCGAGCAAGCGTCTGGCAAACATGGTGAGGACTCCGATCGTAAGAAATTGTTGCCGGAACTTACGCGAAACCGCCCATTCTTGTTCCTGCCAAAGTGGGCAAGGTGCCAAAATCGTTAAGTTATGTCGTTTTTTGGCAACAGGTTAGCATTCAAGTCCTAACTTTCATCCGCGAGGTCTCAGGGCAAAAGGAAAGGCCCCGCAATTCCTTGCGAGGCCTTTCTCGTGCGACCCGGACTTCACGCCGGTGCTTTTATCTCAGCGCAGCGAGACCACGTTGTCCGAAACGCGCGGATCGCGGCGGTCACCACGGTACTGGCTGGCCATCGGCTCGTCCGCGACCTCGTAGACTTCGGTCGCGCCAAAACCGTTGAACGCGGTCTTCATCGCCGCGCCATAGGCCCCGAGCATGCCGATTTCTATGAAATCGCCCGCCTTGATGTCCGCCGGAAGTGCGAACGGCCCTTCCATGTGGTCCATGTCGTCGCAGGTCGGGCCCCAGAAGCTGAAGTCCGCCTGCTCGGTCTCACCGTCCTCGTTCGCCGCGCTTTCGCGCAGCAACCGGACGGGGAAGCGCCAGCCCACATGCGCGGCATCGAACAGCGCACCATAGGCGCCGTCATTGATGAAAAGCTCGGTTCCGCGGCGACGTTCGACGCGCACGATCATCGAGTTGTATTCGGCGCAGAGCGCACGGCCCGGCTCGCACCACAGTTCGGCCGAGTAGGACACCGGCAGCGATTCATAGGTGCGGTCGATCACGCCGAAGTAATCCTCCAGCGGGGGCGGTTCCATGCCCGGATAGATCGACGGGAAGCCGCCGCCGACATCAATGATGTCGACCGTGACCGACGCATCGACGATCGCCGCGCGGACGCGCTCAAGCGCCTGAACATAGGCGTGCGGGCTCATCGACTGACTGCCGACATGGAAGCAGACGCCGAGCGAATCGGCGACCTGGCGCGTCGCCTGCAAAAGTTCCGCCGCGCCTGTGAGATCGCAGCCGAACTTCGATGCAAGGCTGAGCTCGGACCCCTCCGACGAGACGCGAAGACGCACACAAAGCGTCAGGTCCTCGGGCAGCACGCCGCCGTTGGCCTCGGTCGTGGCAATGCGAACCTTTTCCAGTTCCTCGAGCGAATCGAGACTGAACACGCGCACGCCGTGATCGCGGTAGCCTTCCACGATCGCGCTGGGCGTCTTGACCGGGTGCATGAAGCAAAGCGTGGCATCGGGCACTGCCGCGCGCGCCATGCGCACTTCAGCGATCGAGGCCACGTCATAATGCGTGATCCCGGCATCCCACAACACGCGGAGGAGCTCCGGCGACGGGTTGGCTTTCACCGCATAGAGCGAGCGCCCCGGAAACTTCTCGACGAAGAAACGGGCCGCGCGCGCCGCAGCGTGCGGACGATTGAGAATGGCGGGTTGGTCAGGCGCGAAGGCGCCCGCTACAGCCAATGCGTCAGGATGGATGTGCAACTCAAGGGACCCCCAAACGGAAAATTGAGACAAAGCTGCCTTGCGGTTTGGAAGTCCCCATGGGGCAGCGAAGGGGTAAATAGCCCCCCGGCCCTGAACATCAAGTGAAAAAATGGGCACCTCACGTTGATGTCACAAACATGAAACAATTTTCACCAGAGCCGCGCTTGGGCGCAGAAATCCTTACAACATCAAGGCTTGCGCCAATGCGCGCCATGCGGGGAGCGAGTGCGGATCGTTCGCGCCGTTGGCAGCCGTAGGATGCGAGGCGAATCGCGCGACAACCATTTCGGCCACGGGATCGATCCACAGCGTCTGTCCATGAATACCGCGCGCACTGAAGCAGCCGTGATTGTCATGGGCATGCCACCACTGGCTGCCATAGCTCCACCCTGAGAGCAGTGGATAGCCTTCCTTATGGAAGCGCTCTGGATCGCCGCCCTCCCGAATGCGCTCGACATCTGCCGAAGGGATCACACCGAGACCGCCGAGGCGCAGCGCTTCGCCGAACCGGGCGAGGTCCTCCAGGCGCAGGTTGAGCCCGCCGCCCGCGAAAGGCGCGCCGGCCTCGTCGACGATGAGGTCCGCATCGCCGAGCATGCCGAGCGGCTGCCACAGGCACTCGGACAGGACTTCGGTGAACGGTTTTCCGGTAACGCGCGTGATGATCCAGGCGAGCACATCGGTGTTGGGGGTCCGATAAACGAACCCTTCGCCATGCGAGCCTTTGCCGCGGACGGTGGTGAGATAGTCCCACAGATTGTGCGGCCCGGTGTAGCTCGCGGGGCGCGGAGTGAGGCCGAGCGCGGCGCTGTAAGCCCCGATGCCAGAGTTCGGATTGCCGTATTCCTCGGAGAAATCGAGCGCTGTGGTCATGTGGAGGACCTGACCGATCGTCGCGCTGCCGAAGCCGCTCGCAGCAAGCTCTGGGATCACACTGTCCACCCGTGCGGCAAGGTCGATGCGCCCTTCCCCGACCAGCATCTGCACCAGTGTGCCGACGAAGCTCTTGGTGACAGAGAAGGCGATGTGGCGGGTCTCGGGGTCGGTGACGCCGAACCAGCGTTCAAACACCATTTGGCCCTTATGGAGCACGAGGATTCCATCGGTGAAGGCGGCAAGCAACGACTCGTCAAACGTGGTTTCGGTATCGGCACCGAGCGGCGTGAAGCGCACCGCGCCCAGATCGTCACGCAGCGCGCGGGGAAACGGCGTACCCTCTCCGCTCGCAGCGACACGCGCAGTCGGGCAAAAGCTGCGCATGTTGGAATAGGACCAGCGGATCATCGGAAAGCGCATGTGGTCCGCGCGGGCAGCGAGGATGCGCTTTTCCGGCGGCGGGGGTGCGCCGACCATCCAGCCCATGCGCACCGGGTCGCTCGTCACGCCATCAAGCACTTCGCCCGCCATCCTCGTACTCCGCCTTCTGTTATCGTGGCGTAGACGATGCCTCAGGAAAGGCGGGTGCGGAAGTCCTCCCACGAAAAACGCTTCACGCATTCGAGCGCATCGGTCTCGCTGTCCCACAGCCAGATCGAGGGGAGCGGCACGCCGTTGAACGTCGTGGTCTTGACCATCGAGTAATGCGCCTGATCAAGAAAAGCGAAGCGTGCGCCCGGCTCAACAAGGCCGGGCTTGCGGTAATCGCCGATGACGTCACCGGCGAGGCAGGAGGGGCCGCCGAGGCGGACAGGAGCATCCCCTTCCCCGTCCTCATACTCATCGATCGGCAATTCGCCGAGCATAGCTGGCCGATAGGGCGCCTCGATCACATCGGGCATGTGGCAGGTCGCCGAAATGTCCGTGATGCCAAGCTGCATCCCGTTCCAGTGCGTATCGAGCACGGTGCCGACGAGAATGCCGGCGTCAAGCGCGACGGCTTCGCCCGGTTCAAGATAGATCTCGCAGCCGGTTTCGGCCTTAACCCCTTGAAGGAATGCGATAAGCTCGTCGCGCTGATAATCGGCGCGA
Source organism: Novosphingobium sp. (assembly GCF_027489515.1). Classification (GTDB taxonomy): domain Bacteria; phylum Pseudomonadota; class Alphaproteobacteria; order Sphingomonadales; family Sphingomonadaceae; genus Novosphingobium. Next base: position 57,769 of record NZ_JAIXZS010000101.1, read on the forward strand.
GTGATGTGGTGGCCGCCGCCGAAGTTGAGCCAGGTGAGCTGGCCGAAGTACGGTTCAAGTCGGGGCTTCAACGCAGCCCAGGTGCGCTGCAGCGGCTCGAAGTCCTGCTCGCACAGCGTGTGGAAGTGGAGGCCGGAGACGCCTTCAAGATGCTCGGGGCGCAGCTGGTCGACCGGGAAGCCGAGGCGCGAATGCGGCGCACAGGGATCATAGCGCGGAACTTCACCTTCGGCGTGCAAAGGATTGATCCGCAAACCGATATCGAAGGGTTCACCCGCCGCGCGCGCAGCAGCGATCTCACCGGCAAAACGTGCGTGCTGACCGGGCGAATTGAAGATCACGTGGTCCGAATGCTGGAGGATTTCGGGCAGGTCCTCCGCCTTGTAGGCCGCACAGTAGGTCGCGATCTCGCCCGCGAAGTAATCGGCGGCGAGGCGGGCTTCCCACAGACCGGAGGTGCAGACGCCGTCGAGGTATTCGCCGATCAGCGGCGCAACCCGCCACATCGAAAACGCCTTGAGCGCAGCAAGGACCTTGATCCCTGCCCGATCACGCACATCCGCAAGGATGCTCAGGTTTTGCCTGAGGCGCGCGGCATCGACCACGAAAGCAGGGCTATCCACGCGGCTGAGGTCGAAATGGGCAAAAGCGCCCGGATCGCCGGCTCTGGTTTCCATCGGTCCTGTTCCTTCACCCGAGCGGCGAGCGAAATACGAGCGCCGCGCCGGCTACTATCAACACGAAGCCTGCAGCCTGCGACCAATTGGGCCGCACACCGAACAGGACATAGGCAACACCAATGAAGGTGACGAGGGTGATCGCCTCCTGCATCGTCTTCAACTGCGCCAGCGAATAGCGCTCCGCGCCGATCCGGTTGGCTGGAACTGCTAGCATGTATTCGAACAGCGCCAGCGCCCAACTCGATAGAACCGCGATCCACAGCGCCCGGTGCGGCGCCTTGAGGTGCGCGTACCAGGCAATGTTCATCACGATGTTGGAGCCAACCAGCAGCAGCGGCGGCAGCCAAAACGATGTGGGCAGCAAATTAGAACTCCAGCGGCCCTTCAAGCTCCTTCACCTGCCAGGGCAGGCCGTGCTTGTTCAGCATGTCCATGTAGGGATCGGGATCGAACTGTTCGATGTTGAACACGCCCGCACCGCCCCAGGTGCCGGTGACAAGCATCGCCGCGCCGATCATGGCAGGGACGCCGGTGGTGTAGCTGATCGCCTGATTGCCAGTTTCGGCATAGGCCTCTTCGTGATCGCAGATGTTGTAGATGTAGAAGGTCTTCTGCACACCGTCCTTGAGGCCGGTTGCGATATCGCCGATGTTGGTCTTGCCCTTGGTCAGCGCACCGAGGCTGGCTGGCTCGGGCAGCACGGCCTTGAGGAACTGAAGGGGGACAATCTCCTTGCCCTCGTACATAACCGGATCGATCCGCGTCATGCCGACGTTCTGAAGCACGGTGAGGTGCGTAATATAGGCATCGCCGAAGGTCATCCAGAAGCGGATGCGCTCGATCTCGGGCAGGTGATGCGCGAGGCTTTCGAGCTCCTCATGGTACATGAGGTACATGTTCTTGGGGCCGACGCCTTCGAAGTCGAAGGTCTGGCGGATGGTGAGCGCTGGCGTTTCGACCCATTCGCCCTTCTCCCAGCGCCGCGCAGGGGCGGTCACTTCTCGGATGTTGATTTCCGGGTTGAAGTTGGTGGCGAAGGGCTGGCCGTGATCGCCGCCATTGCAATCGAGGATGTCGAGCGTGCGGATCGTATCGAGCTTGTGCTTCTTGAGCCAAGTCGCAAAGACGCTGGTCACGCCCGGATCGAAGCCCGAGCCGAGCAGCGCGGTAAGGCCGGCGGCCTTGAAGCGCTCCTGATAGGCCCACTGCCACTTGTATTCGAACTTGGCCTCGTCGATCGGCTCGTAGTTCGCGGTGTCCATATAGTTGACCCCGGCGGCGAGGCAGGCCTCCATGATGTTGAGGTCCTGATAGGGCAGCGCAAGATTGACGACGAGCGCGGGGCGCAGCTCGTTCAGCAGCGCGGTCGTCGCGGCAACATCATCGGCATCGAGCTGATAGGTCGCGACATTGCGGCCCGTGCGCTCCTTCACCGAGGCAGCAATGGCGTCGCACTTTGCAAGCGTGCGGCTGGCAAGCGCGACCTCAGAGAAGATGTCGGGGTTCATCGCCATCTTGTGAACGGCAACCGAGCCGACGCCGCCTGCGCCGATAACGAGGACTTTGGCCATCAGGACACTCCAAAACCAGTCTGCGCGCGCTCCCGCGCTGGCGCATCGAAAGCAGCGCCTTTAGGGTATGGGCATGACAAACCCAAGTCCCGAAATCACCCCTGCCCCCGAGGCCCGTCTACCAACCCGCGAGGGCGTGCTCCGCGCTGCCGACAAGATCGCCGCGCTGGTGCCGCGAACCCCGCTGCTGCCGCTGGAATTGCCGGACGGCGCAACGGTCTGGTGCAAGGCGGAATGCCTGCAGCCGGTGGGCGCGTTCAAGATCCGCGGCGCGTGGCACCGTCTGACCGATCTGAGCGAGGACGAGCGTACACGCGGCGTAGTAGCGGTCTCGAGCGGCAACCATGCGCAAGGCGTCGCCTGGGCCGCACGGCGGCTGGGCATTGCCGCCACCATCGTGATGCCGTCCGACGCGCCAGCGGTGAAGCTGAACGAGACGCGGCGGCTTGGCGCCGAAGTGGTGCCTTATGAGCGGATGACCCAGTCGCGCGACGCCATAGCGGCAGAGATCTGCGCCGAGCGCGGGTCAGTCCTCGTCCATGCCTATGGCGATCCTTGGGTGATCGAGGGACAGGGCAGCGCCGGGATCGAACTGGCCAGCCAGATGGAATGCTTCGCGGGCGGCGGGCCAACGCGGATCGTGACGCCCTGCGCTGGCGGCGGCCTTGCTTCAGGCCTGGCGCTTGCCTGCCCGGAGGCGGAGGTCGTACCGGTTGAACCGGAGGGTTGGGACGATGTTCGGCGCAGCCTGGCAGGCGGCGCGATTGTGACCGTCGGCGCCAATCCGCCAACAACGGCATGTGATGCGCTGCAGGCGCTGACAACGTTCCCGATCAACTTTGCCGTCATGACGTCACACGGCATGCAAGGGCAGGCCGTGAGCGAGGCCGAGGTGCGCGCGGCGCAGGCCTATGCCTTTGCCAAGCTGCGTCTGGTGGTCGAGCCGGGCGGTGCGGCAGCGCTGGCAGCCGTTCTGGCGGGCAAGGTGCCGGCGGACGGGCGCACGGCAGTCATCCTATCGGGCGGGAACGTTGATCCAGCGGCCTTTGCGCGGGTGATCGCGGACAATTGATCGGTTGCATTTGACAATCGAATTGTCGCTGTTCACCTTGATCTTAACAATAATCGGGGGTGTTAGCGATGACGGGAATGGAAATCCTGAAGCCGGTGGTAGCGCTGGCGGCGTGGACGATGATGATGTGGGTGTGGATGTATGCCACCCGCATTCCTGCGATAACGGCGCTGCCCAAGTCGGATGATCCGAATGCCGATATAGGCTGGACTGGCGCCAAACTGGAAGCATTGCTTGCGCCGAACATCCAGTGGAAAGCCCATAATTACAACCACCTGCATGAAGCTCCTACGGTTTTCTATGCTGTGGCGCTGGTCCTCGCGCTGATCGGTCAGGGCGACGGTGTGAATCTGATGATCGCGTGGGCCTATGTTGCCCTGCGCGTGGTGCACTCGATCTTCCAGTCAACCGTGAACAAGGTCGCGCCGCGCTTTGCCCTCTTTACGCTTTCCAGCGTCGCGCTGATGGCCCTGATCCTGCACGCCGCGATGGCGGTATTCACGGCCTGACGAACAGGCTCGCCAGTTCGACGTGGGTGGACCAGCGGAACTGGCCCACCGGCACGAGCCCGGCGAGCCGGTAGCCGCCTTCGATCAACGTCACGGCATCTTTGGCCCAGCTTGCTGGATTGCAGCTGACATAGACGATCCGCGGGACGACCGAGGTGGCGAGTTGCAGGACCTGTTCGCGCGCGCCGGCGCGGGGTGGATCGAGCAGGACTGCGGCAAAGCGATCAAGCTCGGCCTTTTGCAGCGGATTGCGGAACAGGTCGCGGTGGAGCGCGTGGACCGGCCTGCCGTGCATCCGGGCAGCGGATTGGCAGGCCATATGCGCATCACGCGCAGCCTCGACCGCAAGGACCTTGGTCCCCGGCCCTGCCAATGCAAAGGCAAACGTTCCGAGACCGGAGAAGAGATCGGCAACCGTGGCGGCGCCTTCTAGCCAGCCTTGCGCCGCGGCGACGAGGGCGTTCTCGCCATCGCGTGTCGCTTGCAGAAACGCCCCCGGCGGCAGGCCAACCGGCACACCGCCAAGCGTTACCGTAACCGGATCGGGTTCCCACACCGCTTCCGGCCCATCACCCTGGTTTAGCGTCAGCCGGGCAATGCCGTTGTCGCGCGCGAAATCGAGTAGAGCCTCGGTCTGGGCCAGGCCTTCCATCCTGATTCCGGCCATATCGACAGTCGGTCCCTGGTCGGCCAGTGTCAGAGCGACATCGGCGGCGAGGCTACGTTCGCTGCGCGCCTCGAGCAGGCGCCGCAGAGGCCCGACAAGCGCGGCCAGTTCGGGCGCAAGGACCGGGCATTCCCTAAGATCCACGATCTTGTGCGAGCCAGCCTCGCGAAAGCCGATGACGACCCGCTTGCCGATGGCCTGGGCGTGCAGCGTGGCACGGCGGCGCGTGGCGGGTGGTGAAAGGTGTGCCGGCGCGACCTCGCCCGGATCAAGCCCCTGCCCTCGTGCAGCGCCTTCGACCCGGCCGCCGACATAGGCTGCCAGCGCGGCTTCCGAGAGATGCTGGAGCTGGCAGCCGCCGCAAGCCGGAAAGTGGCGGCATGACGGCGCGGCATGGTCCGGCCCGTGGGTCAGCCTGCCGTCTGCCTCCAGAACGTCACCCGGCGCAGCGAGCGCAACGTAACGTCCATCGACGGTCTGGCCTTCGCCTTTGGCGGCAACGCGGATGATAAGGCCGGGGTTCGTCATGAGAGCGCGGCGCTTAGGGCATAACCCGTAGCAGCCGCAAGGTCTCCGGCGGTAAATGCAGGTCCGCAGTGCCGCGCGGCCTCGCCATGGATCCAGAGGCCTTCCTGCGCGGCAAGGAACGCGTCGCCATGGACGGCAAGGCGGCTGGCGATGATCCCGGCAAGCACGTCGCCGCTGCCGGCAACAGATAGCCAGGCCGAAGGGCGTGGCGAAACCGTTACCGCACCGCCGGGGCTGGCGATCAGACTGTCGGCACCCTTGAGGAGGACAATGGCCTGCGCAGCTTGCGCCAGAGCCGCCGCACGGGCGCGGCGGGTGCCCTTGCCGGGCAGGCCGAAGGCGGTTTCCAGCGCTGCCATTTCGCCCTCATGCGGCGTCAGGACGCGCGGGGCGGTGCCTGGGCTGTCCGGACGCAACAGCACGAGCGCATCGGCGTCAATCACGACCGGGCGATCCGCGGCCAGCGCGGCGGTGAGGCGCGCAGCAGCCTCGGCGTCCCGGCCCAGCCCGGGGCCAACGAGGATTGCCGCAAGCCTCGGATCGCCAAGAGCGCCAAGTCCTGTGACGTCACAGACCAGCGATGGCGGGACGCCCTCAGGCCGCGTGGGGGCCAGCAGCTTCACATAGCCCGCACCGGAGCGCTGCGCGGCTTCGGCGCAAAGCAAGGCCGCGCCGGGCATGGCCCCGGCGACCACGGCCAGCAGGCCCCGTCGATATTTGTGAGCATCAGCCGCGGGCGGCGTGATAGATGGCTTGCCGAGCACTCTCGCCGCGCCCGGCACCGCTGCCACGCCGATATCGACAAGCCGCAGCGCGCCCATCAGCGGCGCAGCGGGCATCGCAAAATGCGCGTGCTTCCACGCACCCAGTGCAACGGTGACGTCAAACGCTGGAAGGCCGGGATTGAGCACTGCGCCGCTATCGGCCTCGATCCCGCTGGGAAGATCTGCAGCGATGCGCAAGGAATGGCTTTCGGCAAGGCCTGTCAGCAGCGCGAACAGGTCGTCCGGCAAGGGCCGTGAAAGGCCGCTGCCGAACAGGCAATCCAGCAGCACATCCCCGCGCGGCAAGAAGCCCGGGCCGTGTACTTCGCCCTTGTAGAGCGAACATGCCGTCATGGCCTCGGGTGTAGTCGGCGCGCGCGCGGCGATCACGTTCACGGAGACACCGTGCTCCATCAGGTGCCGCGCCGCAACGTAACCGTCCCCGCCATTATTGCCGGGACCGCAGAGCACGGTGACCGATCGCCCGCACCCAAGCCGCCGCGCCCATTCGCCGAGCGCGCGGCCGGCCACTTCCATCAGGGCCTGCGCAGGGGTGCCGCCGTCGATGAGCGCCGCTTCGGCACCGCGCATCGCGGCAACATCGAGGACTTGGGCTAAGTCAGCCGGCATCCTGCGTGCCGCTTGTGCGGACAATGCCGGAAAGATCGCGAACACCGCCGCGCGCAGCACTGGTCGTCATCAGCGCATAAGCCTGCAGCGCAAGGCTGACCTTGCGTGGGCGCGGCTTCACCGGCTGCCATCCGCGTGCCTCGGCGGCCTTGCGGCGCTCGGCGAGCGTGGCGTCATCGACCATGAGATTGATCGAGCGGGCAGGAATGTCGATTTCGATGCGATCGCCGGTCTCGACGAGGCCGATCGTGCCGCCCTCTGCCGCCTCGGGTGAGCAGTGACCAATCGAGAGGCCCGAAGTACCGCCCGAGAAGCGTCCGTCGGTGACCAGCGCACAGGCCGCGCCGAGGCCCTTCGATTTGAGGTAGCTGGTTGGATAGAGCATTTCCTGCATGCCCGGCCCGCCGCGCGGACCTTCGTAGCGGATGAGGACAACGTCGCCCGCCTCGACTTGCCCGGTGAGGATTGCGGTGACGGCAGCGTCCTGGCTTTCATAGACCTTGGCCGGGCCACTGAACTTCAGAATCTTCTCGTCAACCCCGGCGGTCTTTACGATGCAGCCGTCTCTGGCGAGATTGCCGAACAGCACAGCAAGCCCGCCGTCCTGGCTGAAGGCGTGTTCGGCCGAGCGGATCACGCCGGTCTCGCGGTCGAGATCGAGCTCCTTCCAGCGGCGCGACTGGCTGAAGGCGATTTGCGTGGGCACGCCGCCGGGCGCCGCCTTGAAGAATTCGTGGACTTCAGGGTCGTTGCTGCGCGAGATATCCCACTTGGCAATGGCCTCGCCCATGGTCGCACTGTGCACGGTGGGCAGATCGGTGTGGAGGAGGCCGGCACGCTCAAGCTGGCCGAGAATTGCCATGATTCCGCCGGCACGGTGGACATCTTCCATGTGGACGTCGGACTTGGCGGGCGCGACCTTGGAAAGGCAGGGTACGCGGCGCGACAGGCGGTCGATATCCGCCATTGTAAAATCGACACCCGCTTCATGGGCGGCGGCGAGAAGATGCAGCACGGTATTGGTCGAGCCGCCCATCGCGATATCGAGGCTCATCGCGTTCTCGAAGGCGCGGAAGCTGGCAATCTGGCGCGGAAGGACGCTCTCGTCGTTCTCCTCGTAATAGCGGTGGCACAGCGCGACGGCGCGGCGGCCGGCCTCGCGGAACAAGCGCTCGCGGTCGGCGTGAGTGGCGAGTACCGAGCCGTTGCCAGGGAGCGAGAGGCCCAGCGCTTCGGTGAGACAGTTCATCGAGTTCGCGGTGAACATGCCCGAGCACGAGCCGCAGGTCGGGCATGCGGAACGCTCGATCGTCTCGACTTCCTCGTCGGTGTACTTCTCGTCCGCAGCCGCAACCATCGCATCAACGAGGTCGAGCGCGACTTCCTTGCCCTTCAGCAGCACCTTGCCCGCTTCCATCGGCCCGCCCGAGACGAACACCGCAGGGATGTTGATGCGCATCGCGGCCATGAGCATGCCCGGCGTGATCTTGTCGCAATTCGAGATGCAGACCATCGCATCGGCGCAGTGCGCGTTGACCATGTATTCCACGCTGTCGGCGATGAGATCGCGGCTGGGGAGCGAATAGAGCATCCCGTCGTGGCCCATGGCGATGCCGTCGTCGACCGCGATCGTATTGAATTCCTTGGCGACACCACCTGCCGCCTCGATCTCGCGCGCCACGAGTTGGCCGAGGTCCTTGAGATGGACGTGGCCGGGCACAAACTGGGTGAAGCTGTTGACGACGGCGATGATCGGCTTGCCGAAATCGCTGTCCTTCATGCCCGTTGCGCGCCACAGGCCGCGCGCGCCCGCCATGTTGCGACCATGGGTGGTGGTTCTGGAACGATAGACCGGCATTGGCATTCTCTCTTGCAAAGTCTGGCGCTCGCCCAAGCGGCGATAATGCTGCGCACCTAGCGCAAGTGCGCTTTCGGGTCGAAAGTAATCTCCGCAACCATCCCACCCACGGCCCTCAGGCGCTGAACGCGATGGCCACCTGGTTAGCAATGCGGGACAGGCGTTCGGCCCAGAGCGCATGGTTCTCCGGATCCGCGATCTGGTCCTGTCGCACTTCAACGCCGAAGTACGGCCGGCCTTCTGCCTCGGCATGCCGGTTCATCGTCGCGTTGAGCAGGCGGCCGGAATAGGGTTCCTGATCGCCGACGACGAGGCCCTCGGCCTCGAGCAGCGGGATCGCGAGGCGCGCGGCGCGATCATCCTCGTTGTAGAGCACGCCGACCTGCCACGGGCGCTGCTGCGATGGATCGCTGGTGAGTTGCGGCGTGAAGCTGTGGAGCGAGAGGATCAGCGCTGGCGGCGCTGCATCGAGCAACCGCGCGAGGGCTTCGTGGTAGGGCCGGTAGAAGCGCGCGAGGCGGGCTTCGTGGCCGGCGTGGTCCAGCGCATTGCCGGGAATGGCACGGCCGTCGCTGGCGATCGGGCAGACCGTGGGGCCGTGCTCGTCGCGGTTGAAATCGCAGACAAGGCGGCTGACACCGCCAAGGAACGCAGCGATGCCGGGGCGCTGCGCCATCTGGGCGGCGACACCGGCGACGCCGATATCGACGGCGATGTGCTGTTCCAGCAATGCAGGATCGATCCCGAGGTCGATATCTTCGGGTACACGATTGGAGGCATGATCGGATACGACGAGAATGCCGCCGAAGCGCGGGGTGCCGAGGATCTGGGAGGCTTCGCTCATCTGAGATTTCCCGCAAGGCGCCACCATGCGGGCGGCAAAGCGTCGGCGGCAGCATCGCGGGCCTCGCCAGTGTCGTACAGCGCAAAGCAGGTCGCACCGGAACCAGACATGCGGGCAAGCCAAGCACCGCTGGCCTGCAAAGCGGCGATGACGTCAGCAATCTGAGGAACAAGCTGGATGGCACTTGGCTCAAGATCGTTGCGGCCCTCGCGCGCAATGGTGCGCAAATCGCCTGACGGCATGGGGCCTCTATCAATCCCATCCCAGCCCTTGAACACCGGGCCAGTGGCAAGCGGGATGCGCGGATTGACGAGAAGGACAGCTGTTCCGGCGAGATCGTTGACGACAGGTTCCAGTTCGGTTCCTGTCCCCCGTCCGATACAGGCCTCGCTGAGGACGCAGGCGGGAACATCGGCACCGAGCTTGGCGGCGCGTTCATGCCAATCATCCGGCAGACCATGCGCGCGCTCGACCATGCGGAACACCGCGCCAGCATCCGCCGAACCGCCGCCAAGGCCTGCCGCAACGGGGAGTCGCTTCTCGAGCGTCACCGCCCAGTCCTTGCCATGAGGCAATGAATTCAAAGCTTTGGCGACGATATTTCCAAAGGGATCGGAAAGTCCGGTTGCGAATTCACCCATGACATGGAGGCAGTCCGCGTCCGCCGGTTCCGCAGCCATCTCGTCACCCGCATCGATGAAGGCGAACAGCGTCTCAAGCTCATGATAGCCATCCTCGCGCTGCCGCCGGATGTGCAGCGCAAGGTTGATCTTGGCGTAGGCGGTTTCGCGCATCGTGGCCGCCCGCCCGGTCAGGGCGGGCTGATCCATCACATGTTCGGGTAGTTCGGGCCGCCGCCGCCTTCGGGCGTCACCCATTCGATGTTCTGCGTCGTGTCCTTGATATCGCAGGTCTTGCAGTGGACGCAGTTCTGGGCGTTGATCTGGAGGCGCGGGTTGCCGTCTTCGCCGGTCAGGAACTCATAGACGCCTGCCGGGCAGAAACGCGCTTCGGGACCGGCATAGAGCGGCAGGTTGATCCGCGTCGGAACGGTCGGGTCCTTGAGCACGAGGTGGCACGGCTGGTCCTCCTCATGGTTGGTGTAGGAGAACGAAACCGAGGTCAGGCGGTCGAAGCTGATCACGCCATCGGGCTTGGGATATTCGATCGGCTTGAACAGATCGGCACGCATCGTGTGTTCGCTGTCCTTGTGGTGCTTCATCGCGCCGATCGGATTGATCTTGAGCACGCGCGCCCACATGTCCGCCCCTGCAAGTGCCGTACCGAGCGAGCCGCCGAACTTGGCGACCAGCGGCTGGGCGTTCTGGACGAGCTTGAGTTCCTTCGCGATCCAGCTTTCGCGCACGGCGCTGTCGTATTCGCCGAGTTCATCCTGCTCCCGACCGTTCGCCATGGCGGCGGCAATCGCTTCGGCGGCGAGCATCCCGCTCTTCATCGCGGTGTGGCTGCCCTTGATGCGCGGTACGTTGACGAAGCCCGCCGAGCAGCCGATCAGTGCGCCGCCGGGGAAGGCCAGGCGCGGCACAGACTGCCAGCCACCTTCGTTGATCGCTCGCGCGCCGTAAGAGACGCGGCGGCCACCCTCGAGGATTTCCCGGATGGCGGGATGCTGCTTCCAGCGCTGGAATTCCTCGTAAGGATAGACGTAGGGGTTCGCGTAATCGAGCGCGGTCACGAAACCGAGTGCGACTTGATTGTTCGCCTGGTGGTAGAGGAAGCCGCCACCCCAGGTGTTGCTTTCCGAAAGCGGCCAGCCCTGCGTATGAATGACACGGCCAGGCACGTGCTTTTCAGGATCGATGTCCCAAAGTTCCTTGATGCCGATGCCGTAGACCTGCGGCTGGCAGTCGCGCTCAAGGTCGTATTTGGCCTTCAACTGCTTTGTGAGGTGTCCGCGCGCACCCTCTGCAAACAGTGTGTATTTCGCAAGAAGCTCCATGCCAGGCTGATAGTCGGGCTTCTTGCTGCCATCCTTGGCGATGCCCATGTCGCCAGTCGCGACGCCCCGAACGGCGCCCTTGTCGTCGTAAAGGATTTCGGCAGCAGGGAAGCCCGGAAAAATCTCGACGCCAAGCTCGGCCGCCTGTTCGGCGAGCCAGCGACAGAGGTTGCCGAGGCTTCCCGTGTAGTTGCCATGGTTCGACAGGAACGGCGGCATCATGAGGTGCGGGAGCGCGGTCTTGCCGCTGCGGGTCAGCACCCAGTGCCAGTTGTCGGTGACCGGGGTCTCGGCCATTGGGCACCCCTGATCTCGCCATTCGGGCAGGAGTTCGTCGAGCGCCTTGGGATCGACGACCGCGCCCGAGAGGATGTGCGCGCCGATTTCCGAGCCTTTTTCGAGGATACAGACCGATATCTCGGAATTGACCTGCTTGAGGCGGATCGCTGCAGCCAAGCCCGCTGGCCCGCCGCCGACAATCACGACGTCATACGGCATCGATTCCCGTTCGCTCATTCTCTCTCGCTCCGACCCCGGTTCGGGCACGTCATGCCCCATATTCCACGTGCTTGCCTTGAAAGCTGCGGCAAGCAAGGTCAAGACCGCTTGGTAATGGGACCGCTAGACACAAATGACAGGTCGCTGGGCCACTCTCTGGGTGGAGCGCTCGAAGCCGCACTTGGCTGGTGGGCTGAGGCGGGAGTCGACATAGCCTTTGTCGACGCACCGCAGGACTGGCTTGCCGCCGGGCCCCCCGCCCCCGCTGGCAAGGCGGCGCCCGCATTGCCGCCCGTCGAACCGAAGCCACTGCGCGTCACCGTGCAGCCGACCGCCATTCCAGCAATTGCTGAAGATCGCAGTGCATGGCCCGAAAAATTGGATGATTTCTCACCCTGGTGGCTCTCCGAGCCATCACTCGCACCGCGCGGGGCGAAGCGCCTGCTACCCCATGGTCCGCAAAGTGCGCCGTTGATGGTTCTGGTGCCGATGCCGGGCGAGGACGATGGCGAGGTCCTGCTCTCGGGGCGCACAGGCAAGCTCCTTGATGCCATGCTGTGTGCGATGGGGCTTGATCCGGCAACGGTCTACCGTGCGTCCGCCTTGCCGGCGCGAATCGCCCTGCCCGATTGGGCCGGCCTCGGCACTGCCGGGCTCGGCGCGGTGCTCAAACGACATGTTTCGCTCGTCCGGCCCCAGCGGATGCTGGTGTTCGGGCGAAGCGACATCTCGGCGCTATTGGGGCACGACTTGGCGCATAATGCTCACCATTTACGCACACTTAACCATGAGAATGGCAGTGTTCCTGCAGGTTTCGAGTACGACCTCGAAACCCTGCTGACAAAACCGGGCTGGAAAGCAGGGGTCTGGCAGCGCTGGTTGGATGGGGCGGCCGCAACGGTTGGCTCCGAATGACCAAAACGACTGACAGGCAGAAACGGGATGAGAACCAAAGTGGGATGTACGTGCGGGGCCAATCGTTCGTGAAAATCAGCCGCGCCGCTCTGCTTGGTATGGCCGCTGTGCTTGGCCTCGGCACTGCCGCGCCAGCGGCTGCCAATAGCGCCGCTGCCGAGTATTTCCGCTCCCGTGCCGATCGCACTGCGGTGCCTTCGCTGCTCAGCCAGGAAGACCGCACCTATTACAAGCAGATGTTCGGCGCGATCGAGCGCGAGGACTGGACCACGGTGCAGACCTTGCTTGCCCAACGCGCCGATGGGCCGCTCCACGCGGTTGCCCGCGCGCAGTATTTTCTTGCGGCCAGTTCCCCCCGAGCCGAACTTGCACCGCTGACGCAGGTGATCGCGGCCGCGCCCGAACTGCCGTGGGCCGAACAGCTTGGCCGTCTGGCGCTGAAGCGCGGCGCGACCGAACTGCCTGCCCTCCCCAGCGCGCAGCCGATGGTTTCACTGCCTGGCCTGCCCAAGCGCATCAAGCCGCGCCCGGTGGCCGACGGCACGATGCCCGACAGCGTGGCGCTGGCGATTCAGGACCGCATCAAGAACGACGATCCGCTGGGCGCGCGTGTGCTCCTCGATGGGATCGAGGCAAGCCTTTCAGCCGAAGCGCGCGCCGAATGGCACCAGCGCGTGGGCTGGGCCTTTTACATCGAGAATGACGACGCCAACGCGCGCAACGTATCGCTCGGCGCGCTGCAAGGCGCGAATGGCCCGTGGGTCGCCGAAGCGCTATGGACGGCCGGGCTTGCCGCCTGGCGCCTGGGCGATTGCCAGAACGCAGCGGCAAGCTTCGAGCAGGCTGCCAGCGCCGCGCAGAACGATGAGTTGAATGCAGCCGCCAGCTACTGGGCCGGCCGTGCCTGGATGCGCTGCCGTGCGCCGGAAAAGGTTGCAGGCGCGCTCCGCAGCGCGGCCCGCCTGCGCGACACGCTCTATGGCATGATCGCGAGCGAAGCGCTCGGGCTCAAGGAAACCAGCGTCGTCTCGGCGCCCGACTTCACCTCTGACGACTGGCAGCAGCTTCGGCAGGTGAGCAACGTCCGCCTGGCGGTGGAACTGGCCGAGATCGGCGAGGACGGCCTTGCCGACGAACTTCTGCGCCATCAGGCACGGATCGGCGATCCCTCGCTCTATGCCCCCCTCTCGCGGCTTGCGCGCGATCTCGGCCTGCCTGCGACGCAGCTGTGGATGGCCTACAATGCGCCTTCAGGTGCCCGGCCCGATGCCGCCGCACGCTTCCCGGCGCCGCGCTGGGTGCCGGCAACCGGCTGGAAGGTCGATCCGGCGCTGCTGTTTGCCCATTCGCTGCAGGAATCAAACTTCCGCACCGCAGTCGTCAGCCCGGCGGGCGCTCGTGGACTGATGCAGGTCCTCCCCGGCACCGCGCGCGGCCTGACGCGCAACGAGCCGGCGATGGCGGGCCGCGAGAAGCAGCTCGATCTGCCGGACGTCAACATGGCGTTCGGTCAGGGCTATCTCGTCCAACTCAAGGATTCGGGCGCGACCGGCGGCCTGCTGCCGAAGGTGATCGCCGCCTATAACGCCGGACCCATGCCGATCGCGCGCTGGAACAGCGAGATCCGCGACAACGGCGATCCGCTGCTTTGGATGGAATCGATCCCCTATTGGGAAACGCGCGGCTACGTTTCGATCGTCATGCGGAATTACTGGATGTACGAGCGCCAGGCTGGCGGCCCGTCGGAAAGCCGTATCGGCCTTGCGCAGGGCATGTGGCCGAAGTTCCCGGGCCTGACCGGCGCGGAAAGCGTGAGGATGGCATCCCGTGGCAATTGATACCGCGCGCACCTTCAAGCCGATCAACATCGCGCTACTCACCGTTTCGGACACGCGCGGACCGGAAGATGATACCTCGGGCGATATTCTGGCAGAACGAGTCAAGGGCGCGGGTCATCATCTCGCCGCCCGCGCGATCGAGAAGGACGATGCGGGGCGCATCGCCAGTCGGCTCAACAACTGGATCGACGACCGCAACGTCGATGCCGTGGTGATCACCGGCGGCACCGGCCTCACCGGTCGCGACGTGACGCCCGAAGCGCTCGACCGGGTCAAGACGCGCGACATTCCGGGCTTTGGCGAGCTGTTCCGCTTGATCAGCTTCAAAACCATCGGTACCAGCACGATCCAGTCGCGCGCCTGCGCTGTGGTGGCGCGGGGCACCTACATTTTTGCCCTGCCCGGCTCGAACGGCGCGGTGAAAGACGGCTGGGATGGTATCCTTGCCGAACAGCTCGACAGCCGCAACCGCCCCTGCAATTTCGTGGAACTGATGCCCCGCCTGCTCGAGAAGTAGCTTTTCGCCCCGCAGCGCCACCGTACATTCACCGTTCATGTGCAGACGGGATGTTCCTTGGCTGCGACCGGCTGATTCCGGTGCATTCCATTCGGGGGGACCGATGCAGCGGACGACGCAGCGCCTTGTGCGCCTTTTTATCATCATTATCAGCCTTGGCCTGACGAGCGCGCCGGCATTGGCACAAGTTGCACCAGATCCCACCGGCCGCGGCCCCTATGTTGTGGCCACCGCCGAATACAAGCTGCCCGCCCGGCGCGACGTGCTGGTGGCGCCGTTCACGGTGACCGAACTCTGGGCACGGATCTGGCGCCCGGCCGATGCAGCGGGCACACGCCCGATCATCGTCATGCTCCATGGCAATCATTCTACCTGCGGGCGGATCGACCCGGCGGTGCCCGGGCGGATTGACGACGATTCGACCTATACCGATACCGGCCGCTGCCCGGAGGGCTACATCGTTGTGCCCAACCACGAAGGGTATGCCTACCTCGCCGAACGGCTCGCCTCGTGGGGCTATTTCGTCGTCTCGATCAACGCCAATCGCGGCGTCAACGCGGCTTGGGGCGATGACGAGGACTTCGGCCTGAACCTCAGGCGCGGGCGGCTCATCCTGCGCCATCTGGTCCAGCTCGACCGCTGGAACACCTCGAACAGCAGCGAAAAGATCCTCGGCTTCAACTTGCGCGGCAAGCTCGATTTCAGCCAGATCGGGCTGTTCGGCCATTCGCGCGGCGGCGAAGGGATACGCGCAGCGCTAAACCAGTACCGCGACCTCGGCAGCATCTGGCCGAGCCAGTTCCGCAACAAGCCCCGGTTCCGCGCCTTGTTCGAGCTCGCACCGGTTGATGGGCAGACGAACCGCGTGCTCGATGCCGAAGGCGTCGCGTGGAATGTGCTGCTGCCGACCTGCGACGGCGATGTCTCAGACCTGCAGGGGCAGCGCGTATTCGACCGCATGATCACGGCCCGCACCGAAAAGGCGCCGGCGCCCAAGTCGATGTTTACGGTCGAGGGCACCAATCACAATTTCTACAACACCGAATGGCAGCAATCGGATTCTCAGGATTGCTACAGCACCGATCCCGATCAGCCAGTGGTGTTCGACCCCAATGCCGCCGGCTCCGAACCGCAGCGGGTGACCGCGCTCTATCCGGTGACCGCGTTCTTCCGCGCGCACTTGGGTGGCAGTCCGGCGGCCGTGTTCGGAAACCTGTTCAACCCCGCCTACCGCATGCCCGGCAAACTGGCACGGGTTACGCGTTTCCGCCGGACCTATACGGACAATGTCGCCCGGGCAGGGAGCATCGTGCTCGACGACTTCAACCGTCCGCTCGGCAGCGGCGAAACCGGCCGCGGCAACGAGAGCGGCGCGCTCAAGTACTTCGCGCAGAGCGCGATTCCCGAGCATGAGCCAACTGCGCAGTTCGGTGTCGTGGGCTGGGATACGACCGTGCTCAAGGGCGCTATGCCGTTCTATCAGGCCAATGCCACGGCGCCGGGCACAGGCCTGTCGATCGATGGATATGACACGCTCGAGTTCCGCATCGGACTCGCCTGCAAGAACTTCGCGGAAAACGGTGGCTTCGGATGCGAAGCGGACCCGGCGCTCAACCCCTCAGGCACCACTGATTTCAGCATTGCGATTGCCTCGCCGGACGGCTTTTTCAGCCAACCAGTGCGGCTCTCGCGCTATGCTCGTCCGCTCGCGCCCGTAGGCCTCGGCTACGGCCCGATCATCATCGGCACGAAGCGGGTGGCCGGCTCGATTCTGCCCGGTGACAGCAATCCGGTCGACTTTCCGCAAGGCAATGGCCACCCGGTGCTGGAGACGGTGCGCATTCCGCTCGCGGATTTCGGTCTGCCTCGCGGCAGCCGCGTGCGCGGAGCCCGGCTGACGTTCAACCGGGCGGCAATCGGTACGATCTATCTCGGCAATGTCCGCTTCACCCGGGCGTTTGCGGCAAACGATGATGGCGGCGGTCCGATCCCGGGTCCGTTCCTCGCTCCTGAAACTTCGGCTTCGCCGCCACAGCAACAGAGGACAGCCCCTGTCGCGCGCATGGCGGCGCCCAAACTGCTCAGCGGCGGGCAGGTCACGCGGATCCTGCGCGAACGGCGCGCCGTGGTCACCGCCAGCCAGGCGATCAGCAGCGCGAAGATGGCTGCCCCCCCCGTTTGGCCTTCGCCGCGCGAGGTGATCACCGTGGCAATCAATGTCCCGCAGCCCCTCGTGATCGGCGGCGCGCTGCTGACGCTGCGGATCGGCGACGAAAGATTCCGGCTTGGCCAGGCGGTTTCGGTGCCGACGCAGGGGATGAAGGCAGCCCGGTTCATCCTCACGCCAGCGGCGTTTGCTGCCCTCCAGCAAGGCGCGCCGATGGTGCTGGAGAACGGGAACCAGCGATTCGACCTCGGCACGCTCGACAAGACCATGCTGCGCTGAGACCATCGGTGCCACGCACGAGGCCTGTTGCCTCGTGCGTGGTGATCGCGCAATGGGGCTGGCATCCCATTTCTGTTCGCATTATGTTCCTATCATGCCAGCACCCGATTCCCGAGTTCACGGACGCGGCGCGCAATCGGCGCGGGTGCCGACGCGCTTCGGCCTCGCGTTGCGCGAGGCGGATGGCGACTGGCTTGATGAAGCGAACCTGATCGACGGACCCGGCCCCAAGCTGCGCACCACGGTGATTGAAGAGTTCCCGAAATCGGTGCTCTCATTCAACACCTCGCCCGATATTCCGTTTGATCGTTCGCTCAATCCCTATCGCGGCTGCGAACATGGCTGCGTCTATTGCTACGCGCGGCCCACGCACGCCTGGCACGACCTTTCACCCGGGCTCGACTTTGAAACAAAGCTGTTCGCCAAGCCCGGCGCTGCGGAAATCCTGCGCAAGACCTTTGCAGCGCGAGGCTATACGCCCAAGCCGCTGGCGTTGGGCACCAACACCGATCCCTATCAGCCGATCGAGGGGCGCTACCGCATCACCCGCGCCGTGCTGGAGCTCTGCCTCGAAACGGGCCATCCGGTCACGATCACCACCAAGTCGGCGCGGGTTCTGGATGATCTCTACCTGCTTGCCGAGCTTGCGCAGCGGGGGCTGACGGCAGTCTCGATCTCGGTCACGAGCCTCGATCCCCGCCTCTCCGGCCGGCTCGAACCGCGCGCTTCGGCACCGGCGAAGCGGCTTGCGGCGATCGAGGCGCTGGCCAAGGCTGGCATTCATGCCAATGTCTCGGTCTCGCCGATCATACCGGCCATCACCGACAGTTTTATTGAGCAGATCCTCGCCGAAGCCGGTGTGCGCGGTGCTCAATCGGCCAGTTGGATCATGCTACGCCTGCCGCACGAGGTGGCGCCGCTTTTTCGGGAATGGCTGGCGGTGCATTTCCCGGATCGCGCGTCGAAGGTCATGGCCATCGTGCAATCGGTGCGCGGCGGCAAGGACAACGACGCGCAGTTCTTCAGTCGGATGAAGCCGAGTGGGGTTTGGGCTGATCTCGTGCGCAGCCGCTTCCGGCTAGGGCTGAAGCGGGCTGGCATCCCGCAGAGCAAGCCGCTGCTGGATAGCAGCCAGTTCCGCCCGCCAAGCCGCGACGGGCAGTTAGCCCTGTTCTAACCCGGCAATTGTCCCGCTGGCACATAGCGGCGCTCGCCGGTGACCGGATCGTACCAGACCTCGAGGACTGTGCTTGTTTCGTGATCGATTTCACGCTCGCCAGTTCGCTGCCAACGGGCCCCTACAGAGGATTTCCGCCCGCGATAGCGCGCTTCGAACACAGTACCGATCACGATCAGCAAGGCTTGCAAACCGATGAAAAAGGGAACCGGACTGCCGCTGCCTCGGTCGAGGCCGAACACGACCACACTGCCGATTGCGAGCGCGGCGGCCAGGCCCAACGCGGCGATCCGGCCGTTGGATGTCACGGCTTCACCCTTGGGGCTTCAGCTTGACCGCCGTGCCATATGCAACGACCTCGTTCATCGTCTGGCCGATCGAGCCGGAATCGAAGCGCATCATGACAACCGCGTCGGCCCCCATCAGCGTGGCGTTCATCACCAGCCGATCGATAGCGTGGCGCCGCGTGTCTTCGACCAGCGCCGAGTATTCCTTGATCTCGCCGCCGACGATCGAACGCAGTCCGGCAACGATATTGCCCCCCAGCCCGCGGCTGCGCACCACCACGCCGAAAACCTGCCCAAGGCATTCGGTCACTTCACGGCCTGCGACATTCTCGGTGGTGGCGATGATCATCAGGCGAGGCTTTCCCTTGGGGCAAACCGCACGAGCCGCGATGTGGCGACGGCAGCATGCCGGTGGACGACCACCGGAGCATAGTCCGGATCCTTGACCATGCCCATGAAACTTGCGGCATCCGGATAGGCCATGACGAAGGTTTCGTCCCATTCCCATTCCGCGGGCCCGGTCACCATCGCCTCAAACGCCCCGGCCCAGACGATATGGCCGCCAGCTCGTTCCAGCACCGGCTGGATGGTTCGCATGTACTCGTGGTAAGCGTCTGCACCGGTCAGACCCTTATCCGCGAGGGGATGGCCTTCGGGATAAGCGGCTTTTTCGCGGAAGCGCACCAGATTGAGCATGTGGATGGGCGTATCGCGCGGCAGCGCCTTGAACCTGTCAAAGTTTTCCCGGCTTGGATCGATATAGGCTTCGGCCATCTCAGGCGCTCCATTGCCAGTCGCGGAACTGATCCCGCAGGTCTTTCTTGCTGATCTTGCCGGTGCCGGTGTGCGGAATCTCGTCGACGAAGACCACGGCATCGGGCAGCCACCACTTGGCGACATGAGTGCCAAGATAGTCGCGCAGGCCATCGGGGCAGACATCGGCGTTCGGCTTCTTGACCACGACAAGCAGCGGGCGCTCGTCCCAGCGCGGATGATAGACGCCGATGGCGGCAGCCTCAGCTACGCCGGGATAACCGATCGCGGCGTTCTCTAGCTCGACCGAGCTGATCCATTCGCCGCCAGACTTGATCACGTCCTTGGTGCGGTCGGTCAGCTGCAAGGTGCCATCGGGGTGGATCACCGCGACGTCGCCAGTATCGAACCAGTTCTCGGCATCGGTCGCGGGCTGCTCGGCCTTGAAGTAGCGCCCAACGACCCAGGGCCCTCGCACTTGCAGCGCGCCCGAGGTCTTGCCATCGCGCGGCAGGACCTTGTTGTAGTCGCCCAGATCGACGCAGCGCAGCTCGACCCCGAACGGAACCCGGCCCTGCATCGCCTTGATCGTGACCTGCTCGTCAAACGAGAGGTCGTCCCAGTTCGAGGTCTCGGTGCCGGTAGTGCCGATCGGCGAGGTTTCAGTCATCCCCCAGGCGTGGGCGACGCGCAGACCTTTCTTCATGAAGCGCTCGATCATCGCACGCGGCATGGCCGAGCCGCCGCAGACCACGGTGCCGAGGTGCGCGGGAATGTCCTTGCCGTGCGCATCGATATACTGGAGCAGGCTGAGCCAGACGGTCGGCACACCCGCCGAGGTTGTCACCTTCTCCCGCTCCATCAGCTCGCAGAGCACCGCCGCTTCGTTCACCGCGCTGTAGACGAACTTGGCGCCCGCCGCCGCGCCGGCCCAGGGGAGGCCCCAGCTCGCGGCATGGAACATCGGCACGATGGGAAGCGCGACCGTGCGGCAATCCATGCCGAAGACTTGCGGCGTCATAGCGGTCATCGCGTGGAGCACGGTGGAGCGGTGTTCGTAGAGCACGCCCTTGGGATTGCCGGTGGTGCCGCTGGTGTAGCAGAGCATGCAAGGGTCACGCTCGTCGCCGTCCACCCATTCGCCTGCGCCGTCCTCGCTCGCAATCCAGTCCTCGAAATGCTCGGCCGGACCACTGCTGTCGAAGCAGATGTAGTGCTCGATGGTCTTCCAGCGCGGCTTCATCCGCTCGACAATCGGCGCAAAGGCGGCATCGAACAGCATGACGCGGTCTTCTGCGTGGTTGGCGATGTAATCGAGCTGATCATCGAATAGGCGCGGGTTGATCGTGTGCAGCACGCCGCCAACGCCGACTGCACCATACCAGGTGACGAGGTGGCGGTGGTGGTTCATGGCAAGGGTAGCAACGCGGTCGCCCGGCTTGACGCCAAGCTTCGCAAGCTTCTGCGCCATGCGCATCGCATCGTGGCGGATGCCGGCCCAGGTCGTGCGTGTCTCGCTGCCATCGGCCCAGCGCGAAACGATCTCGCGACCGCCGTGCTCACGCGCAGCATGATCGATGAAACGCGTCACGCGCAGGGACCAATCCTGCATGGCGCCCAGCTGCATCCCCTACTCCCCTGTTCGTTGTTCTATTCGACGAGCCGCAAGTGCCGGTCGGCCCGCGCGGTGAGGGCCACATTGGCAAGCCCTTCCACCGGAATCAATCGCTCGATGACATCCGAATCAAGTGAGAAATCATTGCCGAGCCGCATGACCGGTTCGCGGCCAGACCCCGTGCGCAGGCGGGCAATCACTTCACCGCGTGCCCCTTGCGCACGCGGGAGGAGCAGCGCGAGTTCGGACATGGCCTCGGGCTTCGTCACGTCAAGCTTCAGCAGCATTCGCGCGGCACTGCTAACCGAGGCGAGCGGACGTGCCCCGCGCACTGTGATGCGCGGCGGCTCGTCCGGATTGGGCCGGTCGAGTTCCACGTTAAGCAGCACGCAAGTGCCCTCACGCGCCCATTGCTGGAAAGGCTCGACGAGGCTTTCCTCGAAGCAGGAGGCGGAAAACTGCCCGCTGCTGTCGGAAAAATCGGCGGCGATGAAGTCGTTGCCCTTCTTCGTCTTGCGCCGGTTCACGTTCTCGACCAGCGCCGCCATCACTGCGCCGCTGCGTCCGCTGCTCGCATCGCCGTCTCCGCTCATCAAGCTGCCATAGGTCCGCGCGCCATTGGCCGAGGCAACTGCGCGATATTCGGTGACGGGATGCGCGGCGAAGTAGAACCCGAAGGTGTCGCGCTCGGCTGCCATCTGGTCAGCCCGCGACCATGGCGCGGTTTCGGATAGGCGCGTTGCGGGGACAGCGTGATCCTCCGCACCGAACAGCCCTGCTTGCCCTGAGGTGCGCGAGCGGGCAGCCTCGTCAGCGACGGCCATCAGCAGTTCGGCATTGGCAACGATCTGTG
This sequence comes from Novosphingobium sp., assembly GCF_027489515.1. Classification (GTDB taxonomy): domain Bacteria; phylum Pseudomonadota; class Alphaproteobacteria; order Sphingomonadales; family Sphingomonadaceae; genus Novosphingobium. The sequence continues at coordinate 79,751 of NZ_JAIXZS010000101.1, forward strand.
CGCGGTTGGGCTCAAGCGCATCGAACGCACCGCCCGCCGCAAGTGCTTCCAGTCCGCGCCGGTTCATTGCGCCGGCGGGCAAGCGGCGGAACAGGTCGTCGAGGCTTGTGTAGGGCCCGTTCGCCTCGCGTTCGGCGACAATGGCATCCATGGCCTTCTCACCGACATTGCGCAGGCCCGCGAGCGCGTAACGCACGGCATAGCCGTCCTCGGTGCGCTCGACGGTGAACTCGGCCTCGGAGCGGTTGATGTCCGGCCCGTGGAGCGCAATGCCGGAGCGGCGCATGTCGTCGACGAAGACTGCCAGCTTTTCCGACTGGTGCATGTCGAAGCACATCGAGGCGGCGTAGAATTCGTGCGGGTAATGCGTCTTGAGCCAAGCGGTCTGGTAGGCCAGCAGTGCGTAGGCGGCGGCGTGGGACTTGTTGAAGCCGTAGCCCGCAAACTTGTCGATCAAGTCGAACAGCTCGTTGGCCTTCTTGGCATCGATCCCGGAAACTTCCTTGCAGCCATCGACAAAGCGTTGGCGCTGCGCGTCCATTTCGGCCTGAACCTTCTTGCCCATCGCGCGGCGGAGCAGGTCGGCATCGCCCAGCGAATAGCCCGCTAGGATCTGCGCGGCCTGCATGACCTGTTCCTGATAGACGAAGATCCCGTAGGTCTCGGCGAGGATCACCGAGAGCTTCTCGTGCGGGTATTCGATCTCCTCCAGCCCGTTCTTGCGGCGGCCGAAGAGCGGAATGTTATCCATCGGGCCCGGCCGGTAGAGCGAGACGAGCGCGATGATGTCGCCGAAATTGGTGGGCTTCACCGCCGCGAGGGTGCGGCGCATGCCCTCCGATTCCAGCTGGAACACGCCGACGGTATCGCCCGACTGCAGAAGCTTGTAGACTTGGGCATCGTCCCAGGCGAGCCGGTCGAGATCGATCTGGATGCCTCGCTTTGCCATCAGATCGACGGCCTTGCGCAAGACCGAGAGCGTCTTGAGGCCGAGGAAGTCGAACTTCACGAGGCCCGCTTCCTCGACGAACTTCATGTCGAACTGCGTAACCGGCATGTCCGAACGCGGATCGCGGTAGAGCGGGACGAGCTGCGCAAGCGGGCGGTCGCCGATCACCACGCCCGCCGCGTGGGTCGAGCTGTTGCGCGGCAGGCCTTCCAGCTGCATCGCAAGGTCGATCAGGCGGCGCACTTCCGGATCGCGGTCGTATTCGCGCTTGAGGTCGGCAATGCCGTTGAGCGCGCGGGGCAGCGGCCAGGGGTCGGTCGGGTGGTTGGGCACCATCTTGCACAGGCGGTCGACCTGCCCGTAGCTCATCTGGAGGATGCGACCCGTATCGCGCAGCACGGCGCGGGCCTTGAGCTTGCCGAAAGTGATGATCTGCGCGACGTGATCGTCGCCATACTTGCGCTGGACGTAGCGGATCACCTCGCCGCGGCGGGTTTCGCAAAAGTCGATATCGAAGTCGGGCATCGAGACGCGTTCCGGATTGAGGAAGCGCTCAAACAGGAGCCCAAGTTTGATCGGATCAAGATCGGTGATGGTGAGCGCCCACGCCACAAGGCTGCCCGCGCCGGACCCGCGCCCCGGCCCCACCGGAATGCCCTGTTCCTTGGCCCACTTGATGAAGTCGGCCACGATCAGGAAGTAGCCGCCGAAGCCCATGCGGTTGATGATGCCGATCTCGAACTCAAGGCGTTCGCGGTAGGCGCGCACTTCGTCCCAGTGGCCCTCGGCCTTGAGCAGCGTGAAGGGCCTGCCGTCGATCTCCTCGACGGGCGCGGTGAGCGCTTCGACGAGCTCGTCCCACAGCGCTTCGGCGTAATAGGGCTTCATCCGCGCGACGAGGCCATGCCGCGAATCCTCGGCCATCATCCGCGCCTCGCCTTCCTTGTCACCGGCGAGGCTGGGAAGAATGGGATTGCGCTTGGGCGGCTTGAACGCGGTGCGCTGCGCCACGACGAGCGTGTTGGCGAGCGCTTCGGGGAGATCAGCGAAAATCTCCTCCATCATCGGCGCTGGCTTGATCCACCATTCCTTCGAGGAACGCGGGCGATCGGCGGAATCGACGTGAGTGGAGCTGGCGATGCACAGCATGGCATCGTGCGCATCGTAGAACGCGCGCTCGGCAAAGCAGGCAGGATTGGTGGCGACGAGCGGGAGATCGCGGGCGTAGGCGAGATCGATCAGCGCGTCTTCGGCGGCCATTTCCACCGGATCATTGCGGCGGGCGATCTCGATGTAGAGGCGCTGCGGGAAGAGCGCTTCGATCTCAGTGAGGTAAGCCTCGGCGGCTGTGTGCTGGCCATCAGCAAGAAGGCGAGTGAGCGCCCCCTCCCCCGCCGCCGTCAGGCACAGCAAGCCGTCAGTATGACCCGCGAGTTCGGCCAGCGGTACATGCGGCGCGAGTTCCAGCGGGCGCGCGAGGTGCGCCTGGCTGACGAGGTGGCAGAGATTGTCATACCCCTTCGCATCCTGCGCATAGAGCGCGAGCCAGTCGATGGTTGGTGCGCTGGCGCCGAACCCGGTGTTCGCCGCCCCCTCCCGCGCGGGACGGGCGACCGCGAGCATGGTGCCGATGACCGGCTGCACGCCCATGTCGAGGCAGGCCTTGGCAAAGGCGACGCTGCCGTAAAGCCCGTTGCGATCGGTGATCGCCGCCGCCGGAAAGCCGCGTTCGGCGGCCGTCTTGGCAATCGCCTTGGGATCGATCGCGCCGTCGAGCATCGTGTAGGAGGAGAAGATGCGCAGCGGGATGAAGGGGGCATGGGGCATGGGGGGAAGCTAGGGTGTGGGGGGCGATTCTGCGAGAGTTCGGGAGGGCATTATCCACCTGGGATTGGCCTGCACCACAATTCTCCGATCTTTTGCCCGCGCGGTCTCTGGAATTGCTTTCCGCGCAAACGCCCGCCCTATTTGAAGCCCAGTAATTTCCACATATACCTGAAATCCGCACTGTCCTCCTTGAACAGAAACGCATTCGAACAAGGGTGCTGGAGGACGTTAAGGTAAGCAACACCCAGCACCAGCAGGACAGTGCCGTTGGGGCCGCGGCGTGGGGGAGGCATGGTGCTGGCCCGCTGAAGACCTATCAGATAACGTCCTGAAGGCACGCGCGCGGGTAGCCCGGACAGAGAGGGAAACCATTTCACCGACAACTTCTCGGGGACTTGCCCCTTCATCAGCCTCTCGACCTTCAGGTCGAGGCGCGCACTGTATTCCCCGCGGACAAGTCGAAACCTTTCGACACGAGCGAGCGCAATGACGTCAACGCTTTTAGCAGCCTGACCGTCAAGCGGGATATACACAGCGCAAGCAAAAGCCGGATACGACAGAGACAGCGATAGGATCGCCGCCATCCCTGAAGCTAACCGAGCAAGTGTGAGAGAAACCGGGCGCCGAAGCCCAAGGCTACCTGGCAGGCAAATCAGCCCTCGCTCCATCAAAGCAAGGCTTCAATATCCGCCGCCAGCTTCTCCGGCTTGTCCGTGGGCGCATAGCGGCGCACCACCTTGCCATCCCGGCCGATCAGGAACTTGGTGAAGTTCCACTTGATGCCCTTGGTGCCCAGCACGCCCGGCGCTTCGGCCTTGAGCCAGGAGTAGAGCGGATCGGCGCCGTCGCCGTTGACTTCGATCTTAGCCATGAGCGGAAAGCTCACCCCGAAGTTGACCTTGCAGAAGCTCTCGATTTCGTCCGCCGTGCCCGGTTCCTGCCCGCCGAACTGGTTGCAGGGAAACGCCAGCACTTCGAAACCGCGCTCGCCATACTTCTTCCACAGCGCTTCAAGGCCGTCGTATTGCGGTGTGAAGCCGCACTTGGACGCCGTGTTGACGACGAGGAGGACCTTGCCGGCCTTGTCGGCGAGGCTGAGATCCTTGCCGCCGGGCATCTTCACGGTGAAATCGGCAATGGTCTGCGGGCTGGTCATGCGATGGGCTCCCCTCATGTGCTTTGGCCGCAGGCTGGCACGGGGCCGCGCGCGGATCAAGCGGGGAGCGTTAGGCCAGCAGCCCTTCGTGCAGGCGGACCACGCGGTCCATGCGCAGCGCAAGCCGCTCGTTGTGCGTGGCGACGAGCGCGGAGCTGCCCTCCCCGCGTACCAGCTTGAGGAATTCCGCAAGCACCTTGTCGGCGGTCGCCTCGTCGAGGTTGCCGGTGGGCTCGTCCGCCAGCACGAGGCCGGGGCGATTGGCGAGCGCGCGGGCCACGGCGACGCGCTGTTGCTCGCCGCCCGAAAGCTGGCTCGGCCGGTGCGTAAGGCGGTGGCCGAGGCCGAGCGCGGTGAGCAGCTCCTCGGCCCGGATCTTCGCCTCGCCAGCGCCCTTGCCCGCGATCAGCTGGGGCAGGACGACGTTCTCGGTCGCGTTGAAATCGGGCAGCAGATGGTGGAACTGGTAGACGAAGCCCAAGTGATCGCGGCGCAGCGCGGTCCGCGCATCGGCCGAAAGCGCGCTGGCTTCGATGCCGGCGATCTCGATCTTTCCGGTAAAGCCACCCTCAAGGAGGCCGACAGCCTGCAACATGGTCGATTTGCCCGAACCTGATGGGCCGAGCAGCGCGACGATCTCACCGGGCCGGATGGCGAGATCGATACCGCGCAGGACCTCGATTGTCTCGTCGCCCTGGCTGAAGCTGCGGCGCAGATTGGCAAGGCGCACGAAGGGCTCACTCATACCGCAGCACCTGCACAGGATCAGTGCTCGCTGCTGTCAGCGCCGGATAGAGCGTCGCAAGGAAGCTGAGCACAAGCGCCATGACACAGATGACAGCGATCTCGACCGGATCGCTGCGGCTGGGCAGTTCGGTGAGGAAGCGGATCTGCGGGTCCCAGAGCGGCTGGCCAGTCAGGTACTGGACGCCGTTCACCACGCTCTGGCGGAAGTAGAGGAACACGAGGCCAAGCCCGAGGCCCACCGCCGTCCCCAGCGCGCCGATAATGAAGCCGATCGTCACGAACACCTTCAGCAGGCTTTGCCGCGTCGCGCCCATTGTCCTCAGGATCGCGATATCGCGCGTCTTGGCGCGCACCAGCATGATCAGTGAAGAGAGAATATTGAACACCGCCACCAACACGATGATCGAGAGCACGACGAACATCGCGACCCGCTCGACCGCCAGCGCCTCGAACAGGCTGGCGTTGATCGTCTTCCAGTCGGTCACTTGCGCGCGGCCGAGGAGCGCCTGCTTGATCGGCGCGAGGGTCTGCGCGGCGGTATCGGCGTTGGTGGTGGTCACCTCGATCATGCCGATGGTGTTGCCCGTCAGCAGCAGCGTCTGCGCATCCGCGATCGGCATGACAACGTAGGCGTTGTCGTAATCGTAAACCCCGATCTCGAAGATCGCGGCGACGCGGTAGCCGATCTGGCGCGGCACGGTGCCGAAGGGGGTGGAGCGGCCTTGCGGATTGATGATCGTGATCGTGTCGCCAAGCTGTGCACCCAGGCTTTCGGCAAGGCGCGAGCCGATTGCGACATTGGTCGAGCCGGGGCGCAAATCGGCAAAATTGCCGACGAGGCGCTTGGCAGAGAGGCGCTTGAGATCGGCCCCGGTATTGCCGCGCACGAGGATCGCCTCAACCCGGCCGTTGAACGTGGCAAGCAGCGGCTGCTCGATCAGTGGGCTCGCGCGCGTGACGCCCGGCGTTGCTTCCACGCGCTTCAGGATATCCTGCCAGTCATCGAGCCGCCCGCCATAGGCCTGGATGATCGCATGACCGTTGAGGCCGACAATCTTGTCGAGAAGCTCGGCGCGGAAGCCGTTCATCACGCTCATGACGATGACCAGCGCGGCGACGCCGAGCATAACCGCAACGAGGCTGATGCCAGCCACCATGGCAATGAACGCTTCGCCCCGGCCCGGCAGCATGTAGCGCTTGGCGATCGTCCATTCAAAGGGCGAGAGGATCAAGTGCGGGCTCGCTTCAGCATGAGTGCGGCCATCTAGGCGCAAGCGCACGGCGTGGCAACCGTGTGCACAGGGCGCAATAGCGGTTTGGAGACACTTGCGTTACGCCCCAAAGCTCGCCACATGGCCCGCGGAAGGCGTCGGTACGGGCGCCGCAGCGCAGAATCCGGAACGCCCATGAACCACACCGATCCCCTTTGCGGCGCGGCCCATCCTTTTTTCGACGAGAACGGCGACAAACTCCGCGAGGAATGCGGCATTTTCGGCGTGTTGGGTGCGCGTGACGCGGCAGCCATTGCCGCGCTTGGTCTCCATGCCTTGCAGCACCGCGGACAGGAAGCTGTCGGCATCACCAGCTTCGACGGGCAGGAGTTCTACTCGCGCCGCGGGCTTGGCCACGTCGCGCAGAACTTTTCCAGCGGTCAGGCGATTGCTGAACTGCCCGGCACGATGGCGGCGGGCCATGTGCGCTATTCGACGACCGGCGGCTCGGGACTGCGCAATGTGCAACCGCTCTTTGCCGATCTCGCCACCGGCGGCTTCGCGATCGCTCACAATGGCAACATCTCCAACGCGATGACGCTAAAGCGCGACCTCGTCGCCAAGGGCGCGATCTTCCAGTCGACCTCGGACACCGAGGTGATCATTCACCTCGTCGCAACGAGCCGCTATCCCACGCTGCTTGACCGGTTCATCGATGCGCTGCGGTTGGTCGAGGGCGCCTATTCGCTGATCTGCCTCACCAACGAAGGCATGATCGCCTGCCGTGATCCGCTCGGCATCCGCCCGCTGGTCATGGGCAAGCTGGGCGATGCGGTGGTCTTCGCGAGCGAGACCGTGGCGCTTGACGTGATCGGCGCGGACTTCGTGCGCGAAGTCGAGCCGGGCGAGATGATCCAGGTTGACCACGATGGCGCGGTGCGCTGCCATCGTCCCTTCGGTCATCCGAGCCCCCGCCCCTGCATTTTCGAACACGTCTATTTCAGCCGCCCGGATTCGCTGATGGGCGGCCGCTCGGTCTATGAAGTGCGCAAGGCCATCGGCGCGGAGCTAGCGCGGGAATCGGCGGTCGATGCCGATCTCGTGATTCCGGTTCCGGATAGCGGCGTTCCTGCCGCGCTCGGTTTTGCGAACCAGTCCGGCATTCCTTTCGAGCTCGGCATCATCCGCTCTCACTATGTCGGCCGCACCTTCATCCAGCCTTCGGATGGCGCGCGCCATGCCGATGTGAAGCGCAAGCACAACGCCAACCGCGCGCTGGTGGCGGGCAAGCGCATCGTGCTGATCGACGATTCGATCGTGCGCGGAACCACCTCGATGAAGATCGTGCAGATGATGCGCGATGCCGGCGCCAGCGAAGTGCATTTCCGCGTGGCGAGCCCGCCGACCGAGCATTCGTGCTTCTACGGCGTCGATACGCCCGAACGCTCGAAGTTGCTGGCCGCGCGCATGGACGTTGAAGCCATGGCGAAGTTCATCCACGCCGACAGCCTCGCCTTCGTCTCGATCGACGGGCTCTACCGCGCCGTCGGCGAAGCTTCGCGCAACAAGGCCTGCCCGCAGTATTGCGATGCCTGCTTCAGCGGCGAGTATCCGACGCGGCTGACCGACCTTGTCGGGCGTGATGGAGCAGATCAGTTGCCGCTTCCCGTGGGGAAGGTGGCATGAGCATCGAGGGACCGCTTTCGGGGCAGCTCGCGCTCGTCACAGGCGCAAGCCGTGGGATTGGTGCCGCGACGGCCAAGGCGCTTGCCGCCGCTGGCGCGCATGTCATCCTCACTGCCCGGGCCGGCAAAGACCTCGAAGCCGTCGAGCAGGCGATCTACGAAACCGGCGGCAGTGCGACCATTGCACCGGTCGATCTGGCAGAACCAGATGGCATTGCCCGCCTTGCCGCCGCGATCGGCCGGCGCTGGGAAGCGCTCGACATTCTGGTGATCAACGCGGCGGTGCTACCGACGCTTACCCCGGTCTGGCAGATCGAGCCCAAGGATCTCAGCCGCGCGATGACGCTCAACGTGCTTGCCACACAGTCGCTGATCGCGGGCTTCGATCCGATGCTCAAGAAGAGCCACGATGCCCGCGTGATCGGCGTGACCTCCAGCGTCGGCTCCGCACCGCGCGCTTACTGGGGCGCCTATGGCGCGACCAAGGCGGCGTTCGAGAACCTGCTTGATGCCTATGCGCAAGAAGTGCGCAAGCTCTCGGCGATCCGAGTTGCAATCCTCGATCCAGGCGCGACCCGCACCGCGATGCGCGCCAAGGCCTATCCAGGTGAAGATCCGGCCAGCGTGAAGGCGCCCGAAGTCGTGGGTGATTTCATCGTGCGCCTTGTTGGTGAATCGTTTGCCAGCCCCAGCCGCGTTTCGGTTAACCAGCCCCGGGAACCACAGGTCCTAACAAACGGTTAAGCGCGTCTGGCGATAGTCCGCTCATGACTTCCCAGCGGGGAAGCGCGACTCGGCTCAGGACAATCGCCATGGACAAGGACTGGGATCCTTATGCGAACGAGGCCTATTTTCAGGCGACCCAGGAAGACCGTTGCGCGCCGCGCAGCAAGGTCAACATTCCGGCCAGCTTGCGCGCTTCGGGATCAAAAAGTTTCCACACAGTGGTGCATGATCTGTCGCTCGGCGGCTTCTCCGCCACCGCGCTCAACCGCATGCATGTCGGCACGATCTGCTGGCTCACGCTGCCAGGTCTGGAATCGCAGCAGGCCGAGGTCGTCTGGTGGCTGCGCGGCCAGGTTGGCTGCGCCTTCGCCAATCTTCTGAGCCCAATTGTCTACGACAACATCCTGCTGCGCTATCGCGGCGACGGCGTCTACCGCCCGGTTGCCTGACGTCCTGACGTCGTCAAATGGTAAAATTTTTCTTAAAGTTTTTCAACAAACCTCAAGCTTGCTTGAGGAGAGTGACCTGACTGACCGTGATGCCACCCCCGGCAAATCCCGCCTCGCAATACATCAGATAGAAGCGCCACAGCCGCACGAAACGGGCATCAAAGCCGGCCGGAAGGCGCCCAGTTTCCACCGCCGCATCGAACGCCTCGCGCCATATGCTCAGGGTGCGCGCGTAGTCTAAGCCGAAGTCCACTTGATCTTTCCAGACGAGACCGCGCCCCTCGGCGAGACGCCGAAACTCGCTGACGCTGAGCAGCATGCCGCCGGGGAAGATGTAGGTCTGGATGAAGTCCGCACTGCGAGCATAGGCGGGGAACAAGTCGTCGTGAATGGCGATGCACTGAAGCGCCGCCCGGCCGCCCGGCTTCAGCACCTGCGCGATGCGATCGAGATAGACAGGCCACCATTCGCGGCCGACCGCCTCAACCATTTCGGTGCTGATCACCGCATCGAATTCACCAGTGACGTCGCGGTAGTCCTGCCGGCGGTACTCGAGGCCGGGCAGCGGATCGGTCGCCACCTGCGCGCGGGCCCAGGCCAATTGCGGTTCGGACAAGCTGATTGCCGTGACCTTTGCGCCATGGCGCTCGGCGATGCGGCGGGCGGCAAAGCCCCAGCCACAACCGATCTCGAGCACATGGCCGCCCGGCGGCAGCTCCAGACGATCAGCCATGCGATCGATCTTGTTGCGCTGCGCTTCCTCGAGGCTGGCGGCAGAGGAAATGCCATCCCACAGCGCCGATGAGTAGTTCATCGTCGGATCGAGCCACAGCGCATAGAAATCGTTGCCGAGATCATAGTGTGCGGCGATGTTGCTCGCGGCGCGGCTGCGGCTGTTTCGGCGCAAAGCATGGAGCAGGCGTGCGGCGAGCCGCCACAGGCCCTTGGCGCGCGCCGTATCGCCGAGCGCGGCGGCGTTGCGCACGAAAAGTGTGAAGAGCTGCACCGGATCGGGGCTATCCCACTCCTGCGCCTCATAGCCCTGATAGCAGCCGACCGAACCGCCGGTGACGAGCCGTAGCACCGCGCGCCAATCGTAAACGGTGACTTCGGCGGCTGGCCCCTCACACCGCCCGCCAAGCAGCCGGGTCATCCCGCCAGGGAAATGCGCGAGAAGCGAGCCTTCACGAAGGCCTGCATCGATCCTTTCCAGGATGCGATCGATCGGCCCCGCAAAGAGGCGCGTGAGCATGCCTCCGCCCCCGGCAAGGGGCTTGCCGCCCTCAAGAAGATGCCCGCCCCGTCCGGGCATATGCGCATTCATGTGGGGCGGTATGAAGCCAACCGCGCCCAAGGGCAACGGGATGACGTCACTTGTCCCAATTCAGCTGCGGTCGTTCCACTCGGCATAGGCCGCCAGCGCCCGCGCCCGCGCTTCGGCATGGCCGACAATGCGCGGCGGATAGGCCCGCGGGCGGACATCAGGATCGTGGATACGGGTGTCATCCAGATGCGCAAGTTCGGGCACCCACTGGCGGATATAATTCGCCGCATCGAACTTGGGGCTCTGGGTGAGCGGGGCCATGATCCGCACGAACATGTTGGAATCCACGCCCGTGCCCGCGCTCCATTGCCAGTTCACCGCGTTCGAGCCGTAGTCCGCATCGACGAGGGTATCCCAGAACCAGCGCTCACCCTCGCGCCAGTCGATGAGGAGGTGCTTGATCAGGAAGCTCGCCGCGATCATCCGCACGCGGTTATGCATCCATCCCGTCGCCCAGAGCTCGCGCATGCCGGCATCGACGATGGGATAGCCGGTGCGACCCTGCTGCCAGGCCTTGAGGCCTTCCGGGTCCTCGCGCCAGGGGAAGCTCCCGAACGGCTCACGCGCGGGCTTCCCGGCGTAGTCGGGCAACTGGAAGATGACGTTCTGCGCATAATCGCGCCAGCCCAGTTCGCCAAGGAACGTGCCGACCGAGCCGCCGCGATCCATGGCCGCATGCCATACCGTTGCCGGCGAGATCTCGCCGAAATGGAGATGCGGAGACAGGCGCGAGGTACCCGGGACGGACGGCAAGTTGCGCCGCTCGGCATAGGCGCGGGCGCGCGGCTGGAACGCTTCGAGCCGTGCGGTCGCCCCTGCCTCGCCCGGAGTCCACTCGGCGCGCATGCCGCCTGCCCAGTCGGGCTTGGTGGGCAGCAGGTTCATGTCGGCGAGCGTATCCGAGCTTGGCCAGACGTCCGGCGCCGGAATGCGGCTCGGCGCCGCTTGCGGCGATGCGGGCGGCATCCGGGCCTCGAGCGCCCGCCAAAACGGCGTGTAGATCTTGTAGGGCTGGCCGCTCCCCGTTGTCACCGAGCCCGGCGGCGCGAGATAGTTGCCGTCATGGCGCTGGAGCGTGAGCACCTCGCCCACCGCCCGCTCGGCATTGCGCCACCACGGCTCGTAATGGCGCAGGCAGTGAACGGTGCTCGCCCCTGTCTCGCGCGCGATGTCGGCCAACACCAGGTCACAGCGTCCGCGCCGCAGGATCAGCCGCGAGCCTCTCAACCGCAAATCAGCGTCAAGGCTGGCAAGGCTGTGATGCAGCCACCAGCGCGAAGCAGCGCCCATGCGGCGATGCTTCGGCGTCTCGTCATCGAGCACGTAAACCGGTATAACCGGCCCCGCCGCACCAGCGGCAGCAAAGGCGGCCTGATCGGTTAGGCGAAGGTCGCGGCGCAGCCAGACAATGGAGGGAGCAGCAGTCATCCCACCCCCCTAACGCACCGCGCCGCCTGATTGCCACTGCCCCCGAAGGGCAGCGTTCACTCCACGGTCCAGGTCTGCCCCTTGCTCAGCAGCTTGGCGAGGTTCGCGGTCTTGCCGGCCGCGGCGCGGGTGCGCTCCTCGATGACGGCGGCCTCGAACGTCGGGCGGGGATCATCGTAGATAACGCCCAGCGCCATCGGGAACGGGCCGAAGGGCATCTCGACGAGGAGGTGCGCCATGGCGCGGTTCTTCACGTCGTGGACGCGCACGCCGGCGGCCTGCCAATCGCCATCCACAACAGCGACGACCTTGAGGCTGAGCGTCTCGACATCGAGCGCGATGCCCTGGGTGCCCTTGTTGAACAGCATCGGCTCGCCGTCGGTCAGCCAGAGCTGGCCCGTCGCGGCGTTCGCCTTCTCGGTAAAGTCGGCAAAAACGTCCTTGTTGTAGACGATGCAGTTCTGAAAGATCTCGACGAAGGCCGCACCCTGATGCGCGTGAGCCGCCTTGAGCACCGAAGGCAGTTCCTTGGACACATCATAGGCCCGCGCAATGAAGCGCCCACCTGCGCCGAGCGCAAAGGCGCAAGGGCTTGCCGGACGATCCACCGAACCAAGCGGCGTGGTGGGCGAGACGGTGCCGAGGCGGCTGGTGGGCGAATACTGGCCCTTGGTAAGGCCGTAGATCTCGTTGTTGAACAACAGGATCTGCGTGTTCAGATTGCGGCGCAGCACGTGCATCGTATGGTTGCCGCCGATCGACATGCCGTCCCCGTCACCCGTCACCAGCCAGACGTCGAGCTCGGGATTGGCGAGCTTGAGGCCGGTCACAAAGGCCGGGGCGCGGCCGTGGATCGTGTGAAAGCCGTAGCTTTCGACGTAATAGGGGAACCGGCTCGAGCAGCCAATGCCCGAGACGAACACGGTCTTGGCCGGATCGGCGCCGATCTCCGGCAGTGTGCGCTGCACCGCTTTCAGGATTGCATAGTCTCCGCAGCCCGGGCACCAGCGGACTTCCTGATCGGTTTCCCAGTCCTTGAGGCTGGTCTGGACAGCGATCTTGGTCATCTCGTTCATGGTTCCGCTTCCCTCAGGCCAGCGCCGCGGCAATCGCCGCTTCGATTTCGGCAATGGTGAACGGCTGCCCGCTCGTCTTGTTGAGCGGCTTGGCATCGACCAGATACTGGTCGCGCAGCACCGTCTTGAACTGGCCGGTGTTCATCTCCGGCACCAGTACCTTCTCATAGCTCTTGAGCAGCTCGCCGAGGTTCTCCGGCAGCGGCCAGACGTGGCGCACGTGGATGTGGCTGACATCAAGACCCTTGCGGCGCGCACGGCGCACGGCCTGATGGATCGGACCATAGGTCGAGCCCCAGCCGACGAGCGCGAGCTTGCCGCCCGCTTCGCCCAATGTGACGTCCTGCACCGGGATGCCTGCGGCGATGCCGTCGATCTTGTCCTTGCGCGCGTTGGTCATCGCCTGATGGCTGGCGGGCGCATAGTCGATATTGCCCGTGCCTGGGTTCTTCTCGATCCCGCCGATGCGGTGCATCAAGCCGGGCGTGCCGGGCTTGATCCAGGGCCGCGCGCCCTTGGCATCGCGCGCATAGGGCAGCACCTTGCCATCGGGGCCATTGGGCTCTTCTAGGAACGTCACCGGGAACGGCGCGAAGCTGGCGGGATCCGGCACTTTCCACGGCTCGGCGGCATTGGCGATATAGCCATCGGTCAGCAGCATCACCGGGGTCATGTACTGCACCGCAAGGCGGCAAGCCTCGATGGCGCACTCAAAGGCATCCGAAGGGCTGCGCGCGGCAACGACCGGCATCGGCGCGTCACCATTGCGGCCATAGACCGCCTGATAGAGGTCGGACTGCTCGGTCTTGGTCGGCAAACCCGTCGAAGGCCCGCCGCGCTGCGAGTTGACGATGACGAGCGGCAGCTCGGTCATGATCGCAAGGCCCATCGCCTCGCCCTTCAGCGCGATGCCGGGGCCGGAGGACGACGTCACGCCGAGCTGACCGCCGAACGAGGCGCCGATCGCGGCGGCGATCGCGGCGATCTCGTCCTCAGCCTGGAACGTGGTGACGCCGAATTCTTTTAGGCGGGCGAGATTGTGGAGGATCGCGGAGGCCGGGGTAATCGGATAGCCGCCGAAGAACAGGTCGAGACCCGCCAGCTGCGCACCCGCAACCAGACCATAGGAGACTGCCTCGGCGCCCGTCACCGTGCGATAGAGGCCCGGCTCGCTGGCGGCAGGAGCCAGGTGGTACTGCTTGAGCGGGCCGGAAAGCTCCGCCGTCTCACCGTAAGCGTGGCCAGCGTTGAGCGCGGCGATGTTGGCATCGGCCAGCACAGGCGCCTTCGCGAACTTGCCCTTGAGCCAATCGATGAGCGGCTGTCGGTCCCGGTCGAACATCCACAACGCAAGGCCCAGCGTCCACATGTTCTTGCAGCGCAGCGCCTCCTTGTTGCCGAGGCCAAACGGCTTCACCGCTTCCAGCGTCAGCGCCGAGATGTCGAAGGCGAGCACCTGCCACTTCTCGAGGCTGCCATCCTCGAGCGGGCTGACATCGTACTTCGCCTTCTCGAGGTTGCGCTTGTTGAACTCGCCGGTGTCGGCGATGATCAAGCCACCCGGCTTCAGGGCGCCGACATTGGTCTTGAGCGCTGCCGGGTTCATCGCCACCAGCACATCGGGCGCATCGCCCGCGGTGTCGATCTCGGTCGAGCCGAAGTTGATCTGGAATGCCGAGACGCCGAACAACGTGCCCTGCGGCGCGCGGATTTCGGCAGGGAAGTCGGGGAACGTGGCGAGGTCGTTGCCTGCCAGTGCGGTCGAGAGCGTGAACTGGCCGCCGGTGAGCTGCATGCCATCGCCCGAGTCGCCCGCGAAACGCACCACGACCGCTTCGGGCGCAGGAGCAAGATCGCTCCCGCCGGTGTGGCCTTCGGGTTCGCTCTCAAGAACTGTCGCCATATGATCCTCTGCTATCCGCAATGGGCCCAGATCTGGCCCTCACGTCCTCTTGCGCGCCTTGCTTCGTCCTGCGGCGCCTATGCTCTCATCTAGCGGTGCGCAAAGAAGAAAAACTGATGCACCGCAAATCTTGCACTCGCTCATGAATCCGGTTGCCCATGGCCGTCAAGCTCGCAAATAACAGTACTGTCAACAACGCGGCCCACCGACTCCGGCAAGCCAGCGCCGCGCGAGGAAGAGGAAACCTATGTCAGATACCGCCATTTCGCCTTACGTCCGGCCCGATGTCCGGGCCTTCCTCGATTTCATGGCATCGGTCCCCGGCCCCACGATGGCGGAAATGGGCCCGGAAGGTGCACGGGCGAGCTATGTGCAGATGGGTGTGCTGGCCGAGGCCGAGCCGCGCGAGCTGGCGGTGATCAAGGACCTCTCGTGCCCGGGGCCTGCGGGCGAGATTCCGCTGCGCTTCTATGATGCACGCGAATCGCGCGAGCCTGGGCCGGCTGTCATGTTCTTCCACGGTGGCGGCTTCGTGATCGGCGATCTCGACAGCCACCATTCGCTGTGCACCGAAATCGCGGCCGAACTCGATCTGCCGGTGATCGCTGTGCACTACCGCCTTGCGCCCGAACACCCCTTCCCCGCCGCGCCCGATGATTGCGAGGCCGCTTCGCGCTGGGTGGCGACGAGCCCCGAGGCGCTGGGCCGTTCGATCACCGGCCTCATCCCGATGGGCGACTCCGCCGGCGGCAACTTGACCATCGTGGTCACGCAGGCGCTGGCGGCAGAGCCCGCCGCTGTGCCGATCGTCCTGCAAGTGCCGATCTATCCGCTGAGCGACGACAAGCCCGATCACGCCTCCTTCCAGCAGTTTGCCGACGGTTTCGTGCTGACCGCCGAGACTATGGCCTGGTTCTCCGAGGCCTATAAGGCCGAACTGGGCCACCCGCGCGCCTATCCGATCTATGGCAACCATGCCGATACGCCGCCGACCGTGCTTGTGACCGCCAGCCTCGATCCGATCCGCGACAGCGGGCGGGTCTACGGCGCCGAGCTGATCCGTGCGGGCGCCGAAGTTGTCTTCCTGGAGATGAAGGGCACGACCCACGCCTTCGCGCAGCTGCGCAAGGCCTTCCCAAGCGCCAACGGAGACATGCAGCGCATCTTTGCCGCGGTCCGTCTGCTGCTGGGCCGCGCCTGATGAGCAAGGATCCTGCCGGGCTCCCCTACCGCCCCTGCGTGGGGGTCATGCTCGTCAATGCGGAAGGCCGGGTCTTTGTCGGCCAGCGTATCGACAGCAAGGAAGGGGATGCCTGGCAGATGCCGCAAGGCGGGATCGACGATGGCGAGGATTTTCACCCTGCCGCACTTCGCGAACTGGAGGAAGAGACGGGGGTGACGGGAGACCTCGTCACGATCCTGGCCGAAAGCCGGGAAGAGTATCTCTACGACCTGCCGGACAACCTGATCGGCAAGCTGTGGGGCGGGCGCTACCGGGGCCAGCGGCAACGCTGGCTGCTGGTGCGCTTCAATGGCGAGGACGAGCAGATTCGGCTCGATGCGCATTCGCACCCCGAATTCCTCGCCTGGCGCTGGGTCGAGCCCGAGCATCTGCCGGACCTCATCGTCCCCTTCAAGAAACGGGTTTATCGGCAGGTCGTCGAGGAATTCCGCGCGCTGATCTGATCCGGAGAGCGCTGCGCGGATCGCAAATATCTCTTGTCAGTCCCGCGCAGGCGAACGTCAGGCTCTCCGCCTCAGTTGTCCTCAACCTGCGGGTCGGGTTTCACCGCATCGGCGGATACAACCCGCGCGATCGGACCCTTTGCAATGACAGAGGCAAGGCTCTGCGCTTCGGGGCAGTTGCGCCCGCACAAGCCTTCCAGCCGCGCGAGGTTGCCCTTGGCTTTTTCGAGCGCACCCTTCTCGGCCATCGCCCCGCCTTCGCCCGAAAGCGCGGCGAGGTTGTTGGGATCGCGCTCAAGCGCCTCGCGATAATAGTGGATCGCCTTGCCCTGCATGCCGGCGGCGCGGGCCGCATCGCCGAGGGCGAGGAATGTCGCCGGATTGCCCGGATCGACCGCAAGCGCGGCTTCAAAGCTGTCCGTCGCGGCTTCAACCTCGCCGCGGCCCAGAAGTTCGCGTCCGGTTTCGATAAGTGCCTTCGCGCGGGGGTCTGAAGGCAGCGAGACACCGGCAGTTCCGGCGCTTCCCGTGACAGCCACGAGAAGAGACAAGGCAAGCCCCAAAGGCATGTAACGCATCAACAACTCCCAGAGCCGGCCATGCGGCGCGCGTGGTCCCCCGGCGTCCATGATCTCATTGCCTATCATAGCCGGTGAAGTGTTGCGAAGAAAAACCCGTCCGTCGAATCGTCCCAAGGGGTAAGCCTCAGGCCCGCCCCGCGCGGAGTTCCGGCACCGACCTGCTGTTCGGCCGCCTGCCATCCGGCGTTGCGTCCGAGGAACGCTGTCACCACATCCGGCCCCTCTTCATCGAGCAGCGAGCAGACAACGTAAGTCAGCCGCCCGCCGGGGCGCACCAGTTCCGCCCCGATCCGCAGCACTTCGGCCTGCATCCGGGCGTAGCGGACAAGGCTCTGCGGAGTAAGCCGCCAGCGCGCCTCTGGGCCGCGACGCCAGGTGCCGGTGCCCGAGCACGGCGCATCGACCATGACGGCGTCAGCACGGCCCTGCCAGTCAGCAAGTGCCACCGCCTCCCGACCGGGATCGAGCAGCCGCGTCTCCACCTCGGCGCCCGCCCGGTGAGCGCGCGGGCCAAGGCGCGAAAGACGGGTGCGGTCGATGTCGCAGGCGAGGAGATGACCTTCCCCTTGCAGCGCGGCGGCCAGCGCGAGCGTTTTGCCCCCGGCTCCGGCGCAGAGATCGACAACAGCCTCGCCCGGAGAAACGTCAAGCGCGCTGCAGGTCAGTTGGCTGCCGGTATCCTGCACCTCGAACAGCCCCTCGGCGAAGGCCGGCCAGGTCTCCACCGGGGTGCCACCGGGCAGGCGAAGCGCGTCGGGTGCCTGTGTCGTGGTTGCGGGCACGGGAAGTCCGGCCATCAACCGGTCGCGTGTCGTCTTGAGCCGGTTGGCGCGCAGATCGAGCGGGGCGCGGTCCAGCAGGGCTGCACCTTGTTCACACGTGACGCCGGACGCGGCGAGCCGCTCTTCGAGCCATGCGGGGGCGAGCCCCGCTGCCGCAACCGGCTCGTCCGCACGGATTGCGGCGGGGCCATAATGAGAGCCATCAAACAGCGCGGTAAGCACCGGATCGTCCTTCGCCAGCGCGAGCATGGCGGCGCGGCCGGTCTCTGGCACTTCACCGCACCGGCGGATCGCATTCCACGCCAGATCGCGGATCGCGCGGCGGTCCTTGGAGCCGATGAAGCGCCGCGCTCTCAGCCATTCCGACGCTACACGCTCAGCCGAAGCACCTTCGCGCCGCACGGCAGCGATCACCGCGTCGAGCACTTCGATCGCCGATTGCACCCGCGCTGCGGGGGTCATGGCTTGACCTCAGCGCGAGGGATAATTCGGCGCCTCGCGGGTGATCGCCACGTCGTGGACATGGCTTTCACGCAGGCCCGCATTGGTGATGCGCACGAACCTCGCGTTCTCGCGCAGCGCATCGAGCGTCGGGCTGCCGGTATAGCCCATCGCCGCCTTGATGCCGCCGACGAGCTGGTGAACGACGTCCTTGGCCGGGCCCTTGTAGGGCACCTGGCCTTCGATGCCTTCGGGCACCAGCTTCATCGAATCCTTGATATCCTGCTGGAAATAGCGGTCGGCCGAACCGCGCGCCATCGCGCCGACCGAGCCCATGCCGCGATACGACTTGTAGGCACGGCCCTGATAGAGAAACGTCTCGCCGGGAGCCTCTTCCGTGCCCGCCAGCATCGAGCCGACCATGATCGTGCTCGCGCCCGCCGCCAGCGCCTTGGCCGCATCGCCCGAGGTGCGCAGGCCGCCATCGGCAATCACCGGCACGCCAGACTTGGCCGCCTCGGCAGCGCATTCCATCACGGCCGTAAGCTGCGGCACGCCGACACCAGCGACAATGCGCGTGGTGCAGATCGAGCCCGGCCCGATGCCGATCTTCACGCCGTCCGCACCCGCATCGATCAGCGCGCGGGTCGCCTCTGCTGTCGCCACGTTGCCGGCAATGACCTGCACCGTGTTCGACATTGCCTTCACCGCTTCGACCGCACGGGCCACATCGCGATTGTGGCCGTGCGCGGTATCGATGATGATGACATCGCATTCGGCCTCGACCAGGGCGCGGGTGCGCTCGAGGCCCTTTTCGCCGACCGTGGTGGCAGCGGCGACGCGCAGGCGCCCGGCAGCGTCCTTGGTGGCGTCGGGATAGGTGACGGCCTTTTCGATATCCTTGACGGTTATGAGACCGATGCAGCGGAAGGCATCGTCGACAACCAGCAGCTTCTCGATCCGGCGCTGGTGCAGCAGGCGGCGCGCCTCGTCGCCGGTGGTGCCGAGCTTCACCGTGGCGAGATTCTCGTGCGTCATCAGTTCGTGCACCGGCTGCGCAGGATTGTCAGCAAAGCGCACATCGCGGTTGGTCAGAATGCCGACGAGCTTGCCGCTCGCTTCGACCACCGGAATGCCGCTGATCTTGTTGGCGCGCATGATCGCCTGCGCATCGCCCAGCGTCGCATCCGGGGTGACCGTGATAGGGTTCACCACCATGCCGCTTTCGAAGCGCTTGACCGCGCGGACGGCGGCAGCCTGCTGCTCGACCGTGAGGTTGCGGTGAAGCACGCCGATCCCGCCGAGCTGCGCCATAACAATCGCCATGTCCGCTTCGGTCACGGTATCCATCGCGGCGGAAATCACCGGGATGTTGAGCGTGATCGAGCTAGTGAGGCGCGTGCGGGTATCGGCCTGCGTCGGCACCATGTCCGATGCACCGGGGCGCAAAAGGACGTCGTCGAAGGTAAGGCCGAGAGGGATATCCATGGGGTGCGCCACTTGCCGTTAGGGGAGATTCGTGGCGGCCCATGTAATCAAGCCGGGCGGTTTAGGCTAGCCCTGCACCCTACTTTGCACCGGCGGCCGACCCGCCGCCCGGCCAAGCCTTGGTATCGGCGAAAAAGCGCACCAGTTCAGCCTGGATGAGCACGTCGTCGACCATCCCGCCATAGACCACACGCGCCGCTTCGTCGGCTGGGCGGTGATAGACATTGTCCATGAAGGCCTCGAGCCGCACTGGGTCCGAATAGCTGGTGCTGACCATGACCGAGGGGACATCGTGCTGTATCAGCGCCCAACTGTCCTGCCGCCTCGCAAAGGCATTGGCGCCATCGCCGGACGCGAGCTTGCGCTTCATCGTCTTGAGCACCTTGGCGATCCCGGCATCGAGCGGCGTCATCCCCTGCCCCACCACGCTGACCGGCAGACCGGCCGGGACAAGCCCGGTGCTGTCCACGTTGAACGCTGCGACCACACTCCCCAGCGGCAGCGGCGGGTTCTCGGCGAAGGCCTGCGCGCCCAGCAGGCCGAGTTCCTCGCCCGTGGTCGCAACGAGATAGACATCGCGGTCCAGCGGCTTGCCGGCGGAAAGCTGCCGCGCGACTTCGGTGATCACGGCAAGACCTGAGGCATTATCCACCGCGCCGGGGCAGATCTGCTTCTCGGCGGGCGGCGCCGCGCATTTGCCGAAGTGGTCCCAGTGCGCCATCAGTACGACCGCGCCTGTGCCCGGCCTGCGCCCTTCGAGCTTGCCGATCAGGTTGTGCGTCTTGATCCGCGTCTCGCGGTTGGTCGCTTCGAACGATCCCGCAATGCCGAGTGCCTTTGCGCTGAAGCCGGGCGCGGCACCCGCCGCATGAAGGCTGGCCAGATCAGGCGCTCCCGAGGCAGCCAGCACCTGCCGCGCGGTTTCGGCCGAGAGGAACACCTCGATATCGCCGCCAAGGCGTTCGCCCGAAAGCGCATATCCTGCACGGCGGCGGCGAGCCATGACGTCTTCAAGCGAGCGTTCGCCATCAAGCACCGTCAGCACAGCAGCAGCGCCGCTTTCGAGGAGTTTGCCAGCGCGGTCGACCGGACGCGGAGCAGCGCCGATCACGCCCGGCTTCGCCGGCTCGGGCGGCGGGGCTTCGCTGTCGAGGATCACTGCAACGCGCCCCGCCAATTCGATGCGGGCGCCTTCCCCGCCAAGGTTCCCGCCGACATAGACGAGCGGCGCATTCTCGATCAGGCTGCGCAGGCCTGAGGTGACGACGAACGCGCCGCCCTCCGCCACCGGCACTCGGCGCTTGCCATGAAAGAACTGCGCGCGCGATCCCTGCGGCTCGCGCTCGACCAGCTCGACGGGCGCAAACCACGAATTGCCGGGATCATTGGTTCCTGATTCCAGCCCGATATCGAACCACTGCCGCGCGAGATAGCGCAAGGTGAGCGTCTCGCCCGGCGTACCGGGCTCGCGGCCACCATACTCCTCGCTCGCAAGCGTGGTCACGTGCTGGCGCAGCTGCGCCTCGATCTGCTGCAGCTGGCGCTTGGTGGGGGCGGCAGCGTGGGTGGAAAGCGGCCAGAGCGCAAGCGCCGCGAGGCCTAGCGCGGCCAATCGCCTGAGCCGCCAATGCCGGATGTGGACATGGGTAGAGTTGATCATGGCAATCGGCTCACCCACAACGACTCATCGCTATCCCCGAACGGCCTAACGTCACGCTCTTGCTGGCAAAACCGCGGGACCTGCGCAAGTTTCCTCTGCAACCGGCCCTGCTGCGGTTTCCCGCTTGCGGATCAGCCCACCTTGCGGGCAATCGGGTGTGAGGAACAGGAGACTAGGCGATGCGGCTCGATGATTTCGACAGTTCGATCAATGTCGAGGACCAGCGCGGCGGCGGCGGGTTCCGCGGGCCGGGCGGCAAGATCGGCTGCGGCAGCCTGATCATCGCGCTTGTCGGCGCGCTGGTGTTCGGGATCAATCCGTTGCAAACGCTGGGCGCACTGCAGAACATGCAAGGCTCGGCACCCCCTCAGGCCCTGCCCGGAAAGCCGGGCAGCCTTGCAGAAAGTTGCACAGTCAACGCCTTCAGCCGCGAGAGCTGCAATGCACTTGCCTCACTCAACAAGACGTGGGAGCCGCTGTTCCAGAAGGCCGGCATCGCCTTCACCGCGCCCAAGCTGGTGTTCTATTCGCGCGATGGGCAATCGGGCTGCGGTGCGGCGCAGAGCGCGATGGGCCCGTTCTACTGTCCGGCGGACCAGGGCATCTACATCGACACCGATTTCTACAACGAGATGGAGCGGCAGATGCAGGCCGGCGGCGATTTTGCGCGGGCTTACGTGATGGCGCACGAATATGGCCACCACGTGCAGAACCTTGTCGGTACCTCGGATCAGGTCAACGAAGCGCAGCGTCGCAATCCGCCGATGGCCAACCGGCTCTCGGTCAAGCTCGAGCTGCAGGCCGATTGCTATGCAGGCGTCTGGGCCGCGCGCAACAAGGACAAGATCGAGCCGGGCGATATCGAGGAAGGGCTCACCGCCGCGCACCAGATCGGCGATGATGCGCTCATGGCTTCGGCCGGACGAACGCCAGTAGAAGCCGCCTTCACCCACGGCAGCAGCGCTCAGCGCATGGCGTGGCTGCGCAAGGGCCTGGAAACTGGCAACGAGGACGCCTGCGACACGTTCAGCACAGGGACATCGCCGGGAACCCAATAGCGGCTCAGCCATTATCATGGCGAACCGGGGAAAATCCATGAAGCATTGCCAACTTGCCATCGCTCTCCTGTGCGGGGCGGCTGCAACGCCGGCCGCGGCGCAAACCGTCGTCGCGCCTCAGAATGTGACGGCCGGCGACGTCGTGGCGACGCCGCTAGACAATCTCAACCTCCGCAAGGAGGATATTCCGCCGATCCTGATCGCCGCGCGCGAGGATACCTACAATCTTGCCGGGCTGCGCACCTGCCGAGCGATCGGCGCCGAGGTGGTCCAGCTCGATCAGGTCCTCGGGCCCGATATCGATGTCGCGATCGACAAGACGCGCGACGAGAAGCGCGGCAATACCATGGGCCAGGTGGCCAAATCGGTGATCGGCTCGTTCATCCCCTTTGGCGGCGTGATCCGCGAAGTGACAGGCGCGGCTGGCCGGGAGCGGCAATGGCAGGTGGCGCTCTACGCCGGTGCAAGCCGGCGCGCCTTCCTCAAGGGCTATGGTCAGGCACGGGGATGCCGTTATCCGGCCCGCGCGGCGACCGCGGCGCAGGCAGCTGCGATTCAGGCGGCTGCAATCGAGGCGGCCGGGGCAAGCAGCAGTGCACCTCCCCCGCCAGAGACGAAGGCAAGCCCACGCAAGCGCACCAAGGCGCGCCGGCACCGCTAAGCTGTCAGTCGCGCTCGCGCGGCAACGCGTTGGCCACGTCCCGCTCTGCCTTGTCCAGCGCGGCGAGCGCCTGCGCACGGGCAGCGGGAGGCATGTTCCTCTCGCGCAGGATCTCTTTGCGCGCTTCAGCGATTTCCATGCGCGCCTCCGCGATGCTTTCGCGGGCCTCGGCCATGCCCGCACGCGCTTCCGCCATACCTTCGGCAACCTCGCGGTCGATCTCAGCGCGGTCCACAAAGGGAGCGTCCGGCGGCGTCGGTGCTGCGGGGGGAGCGGGAGGCGCAGGGGGAGCAGGAGGCGCGGGGGGCGCAGGCGGTTGCGGCGGGCTGACGTTGCTCTCTGCCGAGGCTTGTGCGGCGGCCATGCCGCCTATCATCAGCAGCGCAGCGCCTGCTGTCAGCGCGGTCCATTTGCGAAAAGGCATCGGGCAGATCCTTCCGGGATTTTTTTGATCACTACCCCAGCTCTGCCCTGCCCATGCATCCGCGTCCGCTGCGCTTCGTCAAACGACTGACAGGAACCTGACGAACAGCGGGTTTCATCCCGTCAGGGTTTGGGCTCGACGATCAGATAGACTCCGGTGGTCTTGCCAATATTCAGCCCCTCGTGCCAATCGAACCCGTCGCTCCACCAGCTGTCACCCGCCTTGAGCTTGCGCACGACAGTGCCGCTGGCGGTGGTGATACGCATCGTCGAGCCCCTGAGGATATATCCCCAATGCGGCGCATGGCGGTGGCGCTCATGCCCCCATCCCGGCGGAAATGTGCAGCGCAAGACGCGCATGCGCTCATTGTCCTTGAGCACCGCGCAGACCTTCCTGCCCTTCCAGCCCGCTTGCAAGGGATCGGGATAGGCGGTGGCCTGTGGCGGCGGAATGGCAATGGCCGGGCCTGCCATGAAGGCAAACCCGGCCATCAAAAGCCCCAGTCCGCGAAAAGCGGGCACGCTCAGTACACGCGCTTCTTCGGCTTGATGTACTCGACGTCGTCGGTGAGCGTATATTCGTGCACCGGGCGGTAATCGAGCTTCACGCCGCCGCCCTTGCCACCCCAGCCATCGAACCAGCTGACGGTGTGCTTCATCCATTCACCATCGTTGCGATCGGGGAAGTCCTCGTGCGCATGGGCGCCGCGGCTTTCCTTGCGGTTCGAGGCCGAATGCATGGTCACCGAAGCCTGCGCGATCAGGTTGTCGAGCTCGAGCGTCTCGATGAGATCGGAGTTCCAGATCAGCGAGCGGTCCGAAACCTTGACGTCCGCCATGCGCTCGTACGTCGCGGCGAGCTTGGTCTTGCCTTCGGACATCAGCTCGTCGGTGCGGAACACCGCGGCATGCGCCGACATCGTGCGCTGCATCTCGATGCGCACCTGTGCCGTGGGCGAGCCGCCATTGGCGTGGCGGAACGTGTCGATGCGGGTGAGCGCCATGTCGGCGCTGTCCTTCGGCAGGGCCTTGTGCGCCGAGCCGGGCTTGATGATTTGCTTGAGGCGGAGACCAGTGGCGCGGCCGAACACGACAAGGTCGATCAGTGAGTTCGAGCCAAGGCGGTTCGCACCGTGGACCGAAACGCAGGCCGCCTCACCCACCGCGAAGAGACCGGGGACGACGGTTTCCGGATTGCCGTCCGGTCCGATCGTCACGACTTCGCCGTGGTAGTTACAGGGGATGCCGCCCATGTTGTAGTGCACCGTCGGCACAACCGGGAGCGGCTGGCGGGTGAGATCAACGCCCGCGAAGATCTTGCCGCTCTCGGTGATGCCAGGCAGGCGTTCGGCCAGCACCTTTGCATCAATGTGATCGAGGTGAAGGTAGATGTGGTCCTTGTGCGGGCCGACGCCGCGGCCTTCGCGGATCTCCAGCGCCATCGATCGGCTGACAACGTCGCGGCTGGCAAGGTCCTTGGCGGACGGTGCATAGCGCTCCATGAAGCGCTCGCCTTCGGAGTTCGTGAGGTAACCGCCCTCGCCGCGCGCGCCCTCAGTGATGAGCACGCCCGCGCCGTAGATGCCGGTCGGGTGGAACTGGACGAACTCCATGTCCTGCAGCGGGAGCCCTGCGCGCAGCACCATGCCGCCGCCGTCACCGGTGCAGGTGTGCGCCGAAGTCGCTGTGAAATAGCAGCGACCGTAGCCGCCCGTAGCCAGCACCACGGCATGGCTGCGGAAGCGGTGGATCGAGCCATCGTCCATGCACATGGCGATGACGCCGCGGCATTCGGGCACGCCGTTTGCGCCGGGCTCCATGATGAGGTCGATCGCGAAGTATTCGATGAAGAAGTCCGCATCGTACTTCAGGCTCTGCTGATAGAGCGCGTGGAGCATGGCATGACCGGTGCGGTCTGCCGCCGCGCAAGTGCGCTGGACGGGCGGGCCTTCGCCCATGTTCTGCATGTGGCCGCCGAATGGGCGCTGGTAGATCGTGCCTTCGGCATTGCGGCTGAACGGCACGCCAGCGTGCTCCAGTTCGTAGACCGCAGCCGGCGCCTCACGAACCATGTACTCGATTGCGTCCTGATCGCCGAGCCAGTCAGATCCCTTGACGGTATCGTACATGTGCCAGGTCCAGTGGTCCGGGCTATTGTTGCCGAGGCTCGCGGCAATGCCGCCCTGCGCCGCTACGGTGTGCGAGCGCGTCGGGAAGACCTTGGTGATGCAGGCGGTGCGCAGACCGGCCTGGGCCGAACCCATCGTGGCGCGCAGGCCCGAACCGCCGGCACCGACGACGACAGTGTCGTAGGTGTGGTCGATGATTTTGTAGGCAGGATTGGAAGCCATGGCTCAAGCGCCCCCGAGAGCGATGCGGACGACCGAGACGATACCGAAGGCAGCGCCCGCGAACGGCACGATGTTGACGAGAAGCCAGGCCGCGATCTTGCCGCCCTCTTCGTGGATGTAGTCTTCCAGCATGACCTGCACGCCGAGGCGCGCGTGCTGGAAGGTGTTGATCATGATCAGGATCAGCGCAGTCGCTGGCAGCGGCTTGGCCGCCCAGGCATGGACAGTCGCGTAGTCATGCGAGGGCATGAGAGCGAGGCTGACCATCAGGAACGGGATCAGCACCAGATTGCCGACCGCCGTCAGCCGCGACGACAGGAAGTGGTGCGTGCCGTGGTGGCTGGAGCCGAGGCCGCGCACGCGGCCGATGGATGTACCGTTACCCATGAGATGTCCTTGAAAGGGTATGGATCGCAGGATCGGGTGGGAAGGATCAGTGCAGCAGCACGAAGGCCCAGAAGACGCTGGTGGCGGCAACCGAAAACAGGATGGTCAGCGAAGACCAGCGCGCATTCGCTTCGAGTTCATAGCCCGCGCCGATATCGAGCACAAAGTGGCGGATGCCGGTAGCCATGTGCTGGAAGAACGCCCAGGTGAGGCCAACCAGCAAGACCTTGCCGAGCAGCGCCGTCGCACTCTGGAAACCGCCCGCCGGAGCAAGCCAGACCCAGTCGAGGAACGTCTGATAGCTCTCCGGGCCGCCAGCCAGCGCGCCGACCCACCACAGCAGCAGGCCGAGGCCGGCGAAAGCAAGGCCATTGCCGGTGATGCGGTGCAGGATCGAGACCAGCATGGCCGGACCCCAGCGCCAGATTTCGAGATGCGGCGATAGTGGCCTCTTGCCGGGCGCCTGCGCCATAGAACCCCCTAAAATAATTGGTCA
>NZ_JAIXZS010000092.1 GCF_027489515.1 Novosphingobium sp.
ACCGTAAATGGCCTGTGGGACCTTATCGGAAGGCTCGTCGACATCTTCCAGCCAGATGAATGCGCCAACTACTTCAGTTCATGCGGATATGATCCAGATTGATCGAAAACCGCTCTAGAGCGTCCCGGTGGCGGTGTTGTAGATGATGCAGTCGTCCGCATCCTGCGCCTTGGTCGCGGTGGCCGAGGCCAGGAATTCACCCGCGTCGAGCTTCGCCCCGATTGCGGAGAAGACCGACTTTGCCAGCACGATATCGTCGATCCGGTGGGTGAAGTCGCTGATCGTATCGAGATTGGCGGCAGCAGGCGCAGTGTCGAAGAAGAACCTGTCCGCGCCCAGCCCGCCGGTTAGCCGGTCCTTCCCGGCGCCTCCGGTCAACCTGTCGTTGCCATCCCCGCCGAGCAGGATGTCTGCACCCAGACCGCCAAGCAGGATATCGTTACCGCCATTGCCGTTCAGCGTATCGTTCCCGGCGCCTCCATCGAGCGTATCGTTCGCGGCACTGCTCAGCGTTTCGGTGGTGAAGACCAGATCGGTGATCCAGATCGCCTGATCGGTCGCGCCGCCGTTCTCGTAGAGTATCGAGATGCGATCGACCGGACCAGCCACGGTGACGAGGACCGAGCCGCCCGGATCGGACTGGAGATCGCCCCCTTCCCCGGCGGTAATCTTGTTGCCTGCGACGGTCTCGTTGCCCGCCGCTGTCAGCGTGACCGGCACCTCGCTGCCGTCTTTCGCAAAGGCCCGCACGGTCAACACGTCGATGTGCCCGCCGGTGTCGATGTCGTTGATGCGAAAGGCCAGATCGCGCGCGGTGGCGCCCGTGCCACCATCGAGCCGGATATCGAGCGTGGCCGCCGGTGACTGGTCAAGCCCTTCCACTTTGAGCGAGGAGCGCGTCGCAACGATACCATCGCCAGCTGCAACGAACTGCAGATCGGGGGAAACGCTTGCCTTGACGAAGCCGGGGCCGCGCGTCACCGCAACGGTGACATCGGCTTCCCCCGCAGTGGCAGCAAAGCTGGTGCCGATCTCGTTGCCAAGGGTTGCTGCCTCCCGCCAGGAAAGCCTGCTCGCCGCGGAGGTCGAGGCGCCGTCACCGGTCAGCGTGTCGTTGCCGTCACCGCCTTCCAGCCGGTCGTTGCCAGCCCCGCCGGTCAGCTTGTCATTGCCGCCCTGCCCTTGCAGCCGATCATTGCCGAAGCCGCCGTTGACAGTGTCCGCTCCATCGCCCGCCTGCACGAGATCCGCACCGCCGCGCCCTTCGATCCGGTCGATTCCTGCACTGCCGCCCAGTCGGTCCCCGGCCACCGTGCCGCGCAGCGTGCCAAGCACGACATTGATATCGAGCACCGTCGGCGTCGGCGCGGCCTGACCGCTGGCTGTATCGGTCACCAGCAGCTTCACATCGAGGTCGCGGTGCCCCTCGAAATCAAGCACGGCACCCTTGCGCAGGAACAACTGGTTGCCGATCACCTCGAACAGCCCGGCATCCGCGCCAGACAGCGTATAGCGCAGGATGGGCGCCGCCGCATCGGGATCGCCGACAATGATATTGCCCAGCAGGACTCGCCCATCCCGGGCCGAATGCTCGGCCACGGTGATCGCCCCGCTGGCACCGGGCGCTGACGCGAGCACCGGTTGTTCGTTGCCGTCCTGGGTGACAACGCGCAGCACGTCGCTTACCAACCCGCCGCCGCTGCCGTCGGAGTAGGAGACGCGCACGACATATTCTTCGTAGAGTTCGAAATCGAGCTCTCCGGCGACGACCAGCTTGCCTGCGCCATCGACAGTCAGGGGCAGTCTGTCCCCGCTCAGAGAATCGAGCTGCCCGTTCTCACGCCGACCCTGAACCTCGACGCTGCTGATCATGGGCAACTGGTCGGCCGGCAAGCCGCGCATCGAGATCTGGCCGAGCGACGTCCCCACCGCCGCCAGCTCGTTGACATAGGCGTCGATCTCGAGGTGACGGCCATTGAGTTCGAGCCCGCTCGAACCGTTCGACTGCAGCTGGCTCAGGCTCCAGTCGCCATCGGCGAAGCGGAAGCTGGCAGGAAGGACCGCGCGGGTAATGACCAGATCGGTGCCATCCGGCCCGCCATCGCGCAGATCGTGAACCGTGACCTCGAAATTGGCCGGACCACCGCCATAACCGTCGCTGCCGGTTCCCACCACCGTGATATCGTAATCGGAGCGCGCCCCGGAAAACACGACCGTGCCATCGCCGCGCACCATATCGTCCCCGGCGCCGGGCACTGCGAAGCCATCGCCCGGCAGGGTGAGATCATCGACTCCCCCCGTGCCGCGCACCACGTTCACGCCATCATCGCTGAGCCCGATGACGAAGGTTCGGGTGAAGGTTTCCCCTCCGGGCGCCGTAGCCTTGACTGCAACAGTGAAGCTCTGCCCCTGATCGAAGTCGAGCCGCGCACCCTCGGTCAGGCGCAGCTGGCTCTTCTCGATGAACACCGCGCCGCCGGCATCATCGACCAGCTCGAACGAGAACGACTTCGCACCCGACGCAGCTGTGGCTTGCAAACGGCCCAGGGCAAATCCGCTTTCGATGGCTTCGGACACGGTGACATTGATGGTTTCCCCGTCACCCGCGCTGCCGTTCAGGAGAATTGCATCAATTGCCATCATCTGCCCCGCATGATTACTTCGAGATACTCTCAGAACTACGCAAGTGTTTCGCAGTTTCTGTCCGTCGCGCAACCGTGAACTGGTCCGATCAGGTCAGCAGTTGCCCGATCGCGCGCAGCGCGGCATCTTCATAGGCGCCCGCAGTCACCACGGAATGGCTGCGCGCCGCAAGCGCGCGCGCCGCAGCGGACCGATCCTGCGCGGCATCGACAACATCGCTCGCGTCCCGAAGCTCTCGCCCAAGTCCTGCCCGCGCCAACGCCGCTATCGTGAGTTCCTGCTCGATGCTGCCGGGTGCGACCACCAGCGGCAGCCCTGCCGCCAGCGCCGCGGAGACCATGCCTTGCCCACCCGCACAGACCAGCACGCGCGCTTGGCGGGTAATGGCGTCCATCGGCAGCGGCTGTGCCAGAAGGCCGACGCCTCCCCCGGCCAGTGCCGCTGCATCGGCATCGGCCATGCCGGGCGCGTGAAGCCCGACCTTGAGCCCCGCGCGCGCGGCAGCGAGCAGCGCCTCGGCCGCCACGCTGCCGGTAGAAAGGCCCGGCAGATAGGCAAAGACCGCATCGCCTTCCCCGGCCAGCCCCGGATCACGGGAAAGGAACGGCGGCAGCAGTGGCTCGCTGCGACGACCCTGATAGGGATCGAGCAGATCGAACACCCCCGGCAGCGCGGCTTCGGCACCCATCAGCGCCGGCAAGCGTTCCAGCGCCGGCCAGCGCAGGTGCTCCAGCGCCCGCTCGGCGACCGCAAGAAGCTGCGCCTCGTCGAAGCGCGGCGCGGTGCCAGGGACAAAGGCGGGGAAGGAGGGGCCGTCCGCCGGCGGGACGGTGAAGCCCGTGCCCACCGCCACACGCGGGATCCGGCCGCGTGCGGCCAGAAGCAGCAAAGGCGCGAAATCGCCTACGACAAGTGCAGGCCCGGCATCGGCGAGCAGCCCATCCCACGCGCGCAGCAGATACTCCGCCACACCCGAATCGGTGAGGCCCAGATTACCCAGCACATCGCCAAAGCTTGCGGGCGAGCCGGCGGGCTGCGCGCCGCCGTGGCGCCACAGCCCCGGCCAGACCGGCGCCTGCCGGATTGCCACGCGGCCCTCGAGATCGCGCGCCACCCGCAGCGCATCGGGGCGCTGAACGGCCAGGGTCAGGGTATGACCTTGCGCCAGCAAGCGGCGCGCAAGGCCCGCCAGACGCCGGACATGGCCGCTGTTTCCGCCCAGTTCCCATCCAAGAAGTATGTGCGCCATTCAGCGCCAGACTAGCAGGCGTCCGGCTCCACACAAGCCGCGAGGGCCAGCCGAACGCCTCGTCTGGCGTGCCCCCTCACATCACGAAATCGGCGGCGACCAGCGCGGTGGCGCTTGTCACCAGGATCGAAAAATCCGCCAAATTGTCGCCGTTCAGGTCGCCCTGAACCAACCAATCGCCACCCTTCGCGGTGATCGTGAGCGCGCCGTGGTAACCGTCGAACGCAGTGACAAGCTTGAACGCGCCCTCGCCCGCATCGCTGCTGTTGGCATCGATCTTCGAAAGGTCGATCCGGTCACCCTCGGCATGCGAAAAATCGAGGATCTGGTCCCGGCCTTTCACATCGACGGTCGATTCCGCGATGCTGGCAAAGACGAACCGGTCTGCCCCGGCACCACCGGTCAACATGTCGCTGCCCGCTCCGCCAACGAGGCTATCCGCCCCGCCATTACCGCGCAGGATATCATTGCCTGCTGCGCCGTTCAGCGTGTTGGCAGCATCATTGCCGCCAATGTAGTTGGCCCCCGTATTGCCAGTTCCGTTGATCGCGCCGCTTCCCGTGAGCACCAGCTGGTCGACATTCTCGCCCAGCGTGAAGCTGACGCTGGCCATGACGGTGTCCTTGCCGGCATTGGCCGATTCGATCGCCCTGTCGCCCACGTTGTCGACAAAGTAGGTGTCATCGCCGCCCTGCCCGAACATGGTGTCCGCGCCGCCCTTGCCGTCGATCACGTTGTTGGAGCCATTGCCCTTGATCGTGTTGGCAAGACCATTGCCGGTGCCGCGCGTGGCCGCGCCGATCAGCTCGAGACACTCGATATTGTCACCCAGCGTGATGTTGAACTGCGCACGGATGGTATCGTAACCCTGCCCCGCCAGCTCGATCACCTTGTCGCCCACATTGTCGACCACGAATGTGTCGTTGCCGACTCCGCCTGTCATCACATCGGCGCCGATGCCCCCGTCGAGCAGATCGTTGCCGGTGCCGCCATTGAGCGTATCCGCGCCGCTCGCACCATAAAGAGTGTCGTTGCCATCACCACCAAGGATGATATCCGCGGCTGACCCGCCGCGGATCGTGTTGTCGAGGACGTTGCCGGTCGCCTTCATCGCTACGACCGTGTCGATCATCAGATCCTCGACGAACGAGCCCAGAACATACGAAGTGAACGCCGTGCCGCCGAGATGGATGGTATCGTGTCCACCCCTCGCATCAGAGGATTCCTTGACGACATCTCCGGTAGTGTCGAGGAAGTAGGTGTCATCGCCAAGGCCACCTGCCATCGTGTCGGTACCCGCGCCGCCGATCAGCGTATCGTTTCCGTCATTGCCGATGAGCATATCGTTGCCCGAACCACCTTCGAGCATGTTCGACTGGGCGTTGCCCTTGATCGTGTTGTCCTTGGCATTGCCGGCACCGTTCACGGCATTGCCGCCCAGTGTGAGCGAAATGGCTTCGGCAGCCAGCTTGACGTTCAGACCCGAATTGACCGTGACATTTGGCTGCGCTGCACTGCCCACCAGCGGCGCCGTGCCCGGCCCGGGCGCGGGTAGCGGCGTCGTGCCGAGCAATTCGTTGAGCCAGTAGGTCACCGTTTCGACCCGGGCGTTGGCATTGCCGTCTTCGTTGACGAAACGGTCCCACTTGGTGTCGAAGCCGATGTGGTAGATGCCGTCCATCACGGTATCGATCGCGCTTTCGCCCAGCAGGTAGCTAGCGCCGTGATCCCCCTGGACCAGGTGGAAGCCAGTCTCAATCATGTTCTCGTCGTTGCCATGCGCGGCTGTGAAGGCCGACTTGGCATTCGCACGGATCCACTCCGACAGGTCGTAGGTCTCCGCCACGGTCACGTGCCCGTCATCCATAGCGCGGGTGGCGTTGATGGCATCGATGATGATGTGATTGAGCTTGTCGGCCGCCGCAGCCCCCTCGCGGATCTGCGTTGCGGAGATATTGTTCCTGAGACCAACATCCTCGCCGATCATCTGGATCAGCTTGTCGAGCCCCGTACCCGTCGTTCCCACTGGCCCGTCATAGGCATAGGGCAGCCCGTTCGCCGGCATCGCCCCATTGGCCGCAAGCGCCGCCTTGTAGTCGTCGATCGAGGCGTAGAGCCGGTCCGCACTGACCGGATCGCCATCAAGTTCGAGCCGCAGGCCTTCGGCCCCGGTGTTGTCGAAGTAATAGAGATCGACAGCATAGAGGCCGGACTTCTCGATGGTGATCGTCTTGCTCGTGCCGGTGAAACCGCGATTGCCGGCAAAGCTCGAAAGCTCGTCGCCGCCGAGCTTGAGCAGGAAGCCGTCGTCCGAACGCACGTTGAGGAGATGCTGGCCCTTCTCCAGCCAGATGTAGCCCTGAAGTCTGAGCCCGATGGTGTTCATCGCGGTATCCGCACCGCCATCGGTCATGCTGGCCTTGCCATCGAGGAACTGGCCGAGCGTGGAAACCTCCTTGAACCCGCCGAAATTCACCGTCGTCGCGGTGAGATGGTAATTCGCCGTCTTGGTCGCGGTCTGGGCAATCAGGTCGTCGATCGAATCAAAGCTGGTGCCGCGGTCGAACACCTCGCCCTTCAGGCCGGTGCCGGCGCGCACGGCGGGCTGGTCGCCCTCGAACGCCGCACTACCGTTCCATTCAACCGGCAGGACGCCGGAATGGTTGATCGCACGCAGTTCGAACGGATCGAGGATGCGGTCGTAGACGGCAAGGTTGCCCACCTTGCCATCGAGGTGGCTGTCGAGCTGGTTGGGATGGCTGCTGTCGCGGCCCCAGGTGCCCGCCCCCAGCACGAGATTGCGCAAGTTCGGGCCAAGGCCGCTTGTCGCATCGACATCCGCCGCGACACGCTTGCCGTTGAGGAAAATCCCCAGACCATCCTGGCCGAACGTGATCGCCAGCGAATACTGACGGCCGCTCTCGATCGTCACGTCCTCGGCCTTGAGCCACCAGTCGCGGCTGCCATCCTGCAGCAGGACATAGAGCTGACCATCGCGGATGAAGGCGGTGATATCGCCATCCGCGTTCGAGGCGCCGTCCTTCGAGAACACCACGTGCGTGTCGCCGTCATCGGCATGGTTGGCGACGAAATCGAGCGCGATCGTGCCTTCCGCGACGCTGGTGGCGGTGAGCTTGCCCAGATCCACCGCGCCCTTGGCGCCGTCATCGGTGACAAGGCCCGCCTTGCTGAACACGAGATTGGGTTTGAGAGAGGCCGCATCGACCGGCGCATGGTTCGAATGGAGCGCGCCTGAGGCAAGGTCCCTGGCCAGCAGCAGGCTGATCCAGTCGGATGTGTCGCTGATGCGCTGGTTGGCGTTGCCGTCCTCGTTCTCGAACCGGTCGCCGCTGATCTTGAAACCGATGTGATAGATGCCGTCGGCGACGGTATCGACCGAAAGGTCGCCGTAGATGTAGTCGCGCCCGCCGTCGCCCTGCGCATAGTGCAGGCCGCTCTCGAACGCCCCCTCATCGTCGCCGTGGAGCTTTGTCCACTCGTCGAGCTTGTTGACGATGATCCACCGGTTGAGGTCGACCATGTCCATCGAATCGAGCTTGTTGTCGTCGGCGACGCCGGTTTCCTTGATCGCCTGCAGCATGATCTTGGCCATGCCGTCGGCGGCCTTGGCGGCATCGTTGATCTGCTTCTGCGAGATGCGGTGATTGAGGCCGATATCATCGAGCAGCCGCTCGGTGATGAGATCGAGGCCCGTGCCGGTGGTGCCGTGTGCTTGCGGATCGCCCTTGCTGTTCTTGAGCGTGCCGGCCGCCAGTTCGGGCGCGAGCAGGGTGTTGAGCCAGTGCGCCACATCGTCGACGCCGGGACCCCAGTAGTTGCTGGGGGAGGTCAGGTGGCCGTCCTTGATCTCGAAGGCGATATCGTAGATGCCCTCCAGCACACGGTCGATACCAGCCTCGCCGAACAGGCGCGTGACCGCGCCTTCGCCCGAGACGCGCTGGAAGCCGGTCTCGACGCCGTCCTTGTCGGTGCCGTAAAGCAGGGTGAACTTGCCAAGCGCATTGCTGCGCAGGAAGGAATTGAGCGAGTAGATGTCGGAGACGGTGATCTCGCCATCGTTGGCAAGGCCAAGGGTCTTGATCGCGTTCACGATCAGGCCGTTCATGGCATCTGCAGCAGCCGCACCCTCGCGGATAGCCATGCCGGAGGCACCCATGTTCAGGCCGTAATCATTGGCAATGAGATCGATGGCACGGTCGAGGCCCGTGCCGGTAGTTCCGATGATCCCCATCATGTCTCTCCTTGGCTTCACGCCATATGTGCAGAGCATGCCCAAGGACGTTTTAAGTACAATGGCTGCGGAAGACCCCTAAGGCGTTAACTCTTATCCTAAAGATTTGCGTGTTCTGCAGATGACCGGAATTTTGAGCGCTTGAAGAATTCGCGTTACGTGCCAAGCACTTGGCGTTAGATCGAGAGAACAATTGATCGGGAGCAGGTAATGAAGCGTGCACATGCTGTCGTAGTTGCGGCACTCCTCGTCGGGGCCATCCCCGTTAACTCCGCCGGGAAAAGTTCCGAAATAATCGGTGAAGCGAAAATCGAACGGGACGAATGGGGTATCGCGCACATCTCGGGCAAGACCGATGCCGATGCGATCTACGGCATGATCTATGCGCAGGCGGAAGATGACTTCCCTCGAATCGAGCGCAACTACCTTGTCAGCCTCGGCCGCCTTGCCGAAGCCGAAGGGGAAAGCGCAGTGTGGCAGGACCTGCGCCAGCGGCTGTGGATCGACCCGGTCGCGCTGAAGGCAGACTACGCGAAAAGTCCGAGCTGGCTCCGCAAGCTCATGGACGCCTGGGCCGCCGGTCTGAACGCCTACCTCGCCGACCATCCGGAGGTAAAACCGAAAGTCCTCACACAATTTGAACCCTGGATGGCGCTAAGCTTCACCGAAGGCAGCATCGGCGGCGATATCGAGCGGGTGCCGCTCTCGCAGCTCGAGGCGTTCTACGGCCGCCGCCAGGTCGCGATGACCGATGAGGAACTCGGGCGCCGCCTCAAGGAACCGGCGGGCTCCAACGGCATCGCCATCGCGCCTTCGCGCACCGCCGATGGCCATGCGCTGCTGCTCATCAATCCCCACACCAGCTTCTATTTCCGCGCCGAACAGCAGGTCACGAGCGACGAGGGCCTCAATGCCTACGGCGCGGCAACCTGGGGGCAGTTCTTCATCTATCAGGGCTTCAACCAGAACGCCGGCTGGATGCACACCACCACCGGAGCTGACCGGGTCGACGAATTCGCCGAAACCGTGGTGCAGCAGCCCGGCCAGCCGCCCGCCTACAAGGTGGGCGACGTGGTGATGCCTTTCCAGAGCCAGACCGTCACGCTTGCGGTGCGCCAGCGCGATGGCAGCATGAGCCAGCGCAGCTTCACCACCTGGGCGAGCGAGCATGGCCCTGTGGTGCGCGAGGAGGGCGGCAAGTGGATCACCTATGCCCTTATGAACCGCCCCGTCCCTGCGCTCGAGCAGAGCTTCCTGCGCACCAAGACCAGCGATCTGGCGAGCTTCCTCCGGGTCGCCGCCCTTCAGGCGAATTCCAGCAACAACACCTTGTTCGCTGATGCCAAGGGCGAGATCGCCTATCTCCATCCGCAGTTCATTCCGATCCGCGACAACAGCCTCGATTGGCGCAAACCCGTCGATGGCAGCAACCCGGCTGCGCGGTGGCAGGGCATCCACCGGATCTCGAGCCTGCCGAACGTGCTCAATCCCGCCAACGGCTGGGTGTTCAACGTCAACAACGCGCCATGGACGGCAGCCGGCGCGGACAGCCCGAAGCAGGATGCGTACCCGCGCTACATGGACGAGGCGGGCCAGAACGCGCGCGAAGCCCATGCCCGCGCAGTGCTGACAGGCCGCAGCGACTTCACGCTCGAGAAGCTGATGGCGGCGGCGTATGATCCTGCCCTTCCCGCCTTCGACCGCCTGCTCCCACCGCTGTTCGCTGCACATGCCGCCGCGCCCGATGCCAGGCGCGACGGGCCCATCGCGTTGCTGAAGGGCTGGGATCACAAGTGGGCGTTGAACTCCGCCGCCACCAGCCTCGCCGTCGGGTTTGCCGAGGCCCTGTGGGCTCGCGTCTCGAAGCTGGATGATGGCGACGAGGAAAGCCTGTGGGAGCGGATGAACAACCGGATCACCGATGCCCAGCGCCTCGCCGCGCTTGATGATGCGGTGAACCGGCTCGTCAGCGATTTCGGCTCGTGGCAGGTGCAATGGGGCGCGCTCAACCGCTACCAGCGGAACGACGGCGCGATTGCGCAGGTCTTCAACGACGCAAAGCCCAGCACACCGATCCCGTTTGCCAGCGGCAACTGGGGCAGCCTCGCCTCGTTCGGGGCGCAGCGCTATCCGGGGACGAAGCGGATGTACGGCACCAGCGGCAACAGTTTCGTCGCGGTGGTCGAGTTTGGCCCGAAGGTCCGCGCCCGCGCGGTCAGCATCGGCGGGACCAGCGCCGATCCTGCCTCACCGCATTTCGGCGATCAGGTGGGCCGTTATGCCAATGGCGACTTGCGTGAGGTGTGGTTCTATCCGGAAGACCTGAAGGCGCATGTCGTCGCGACGAAAGTGCTCAGACGAATGCGCTGATCACCCGACTTCCAAAGGTCACGCCGCGCAGTTACACCTTGGGCATGGATCATATCGCCTCCGTGCTCGACGAGCTCACGCGCATCTACACCGCCTCGGTCGCCCGGCTGCGCGAGGACGTGATGACCTTTGCCGCCAAGGGCACCTTGCCGCCGGAGGAGCGCCGGCATGATGGCAGCTACTGCTATCCCGAGCTGCGCATCCACTTCGAGGGCGAGCCGAGCATCGAGCCGACCGGGCATTCGTTCGGCCGCCTTGCGCAGAAGGGCACTTACGCCTGCACGGTGACGCGCCCCGCCCTGTTCGCCGACTATCTCGCCGAGCAGCTCGCGATCATCCTCCAGGGCTTCGACGTGACGATCGAGGCCGCTGTCTCGCGCCAGGAAATCCCCTTTGCCTACGTGCTCGATGGCAGCCTCGGCGCGCAGATGGGCAGCGTCGGGCCGCAGGAGCTTGCGCGTCACTTCCCCAATGCCGAGCTTTCGCACATCGGCGACGAGATCGCGGACGGCGAATACAACGTTGGCGATGGTCCCCTGCCCCTCGCGCTGTTCGATGGCCTGCGCACCGATTTCAGCCTTGCCCGCCTTGTCCATTACACTGGCACCCCGGCCGAGGACTTCCAGCGCTATATCCTCTTCACCAACTACCACCGCTATGTCGACGAGTTCGTCGACTGGGCTGGCAAGCAGCTGGGCTCGGGCGAATATACCGCGCTTTCGGGCGCTGGCGGGCTCCACCTGACCGAAGCAACCGAGAATGCCCGCGCCCGCATGTCGGACACCGCGTGGCGCCGGCACCAGATGCCGGCCTACCACCTCGTCGCGCCCGACCGCAGCGGGATCACCCTGGTCAACATCGGCGTCGGCCCCTCCAACGCCAAGACGATCTGCGACCACCTCGCGGTGCTCCGACCAGAGGCATGGCTGATGATCGGCCACTGCGGCGGCCTGCGCCCCACCCAGAAGATCGGCGACTATGTGCTGGCGCACGCCTATCTGCGCGATGATCACGTGCTCGATCCGGTGCTGCCGCCCGAAATCCCGATCCCGGCCATCGCCGAAGTGCAGGTCGCGCTCGCCCGCGCTGCCGAGATCGTGAGCGGCGCAGGCGGATCAGACCTCAAGCGGCGGATGCGCACCGGGACGGTCGTCACCACAGATGATCGCAATTGGGAACTGCGCTATTCGCACTCCGCCCGCCGCCTCAGCCTCAGCCGCGCGGTGGGGATCGACATGGAATCGGCCACCATCGCGGCGCAGGGCTACCGCTTCCGCGTGCCCTACGGCACCCTGCTGTGCGTTTCGGACAAGCCGCTGCATGGCGAACTCAAACTGCCCGGACAGGCCAACCGCTTCTACGAGGAGGCGATCTCCAGCCACCTCGCCATCGGCACCACCGCATGCGCGCTCCTGCGCGCCGAAGGTGCCCGCCTCCACAGCCGGAAACTGCGCGCCTTCAACGAGCCGCCATTCCGCTGAGCGCCTGGAGCAGTTTCAGGCCGGAGCCTTCCCTGAAACGGTTTCAAGATACTTGAGGGTTGCCGCATAATCGCCGGACTTGGCCTTGTGGGTGAATTTCAGCACCCATGCCACCGGCTCCCCCTGCCACCGCGGAAACGAGGGCGAGGCGCTGATCCGCGGCGTCTCGGCCCACGCGCGGGCAAATGCGGGCGATGTGCGCAGCAGCCAGTCGAACGTATAGTGATGCCAGTGATAGACACGGGTCATCTGCTTCTGATTGCGCCAGAACCGGCATGAAGCGGCCAGCCACTCGGTCACGATCAGACTGCCCGGCCGCGCCACCAGAAACCAGTTCGCCAGCGGCCGGTCCGGGCCCGGCTCGCTGAACGCGAAGAAATCGCAGTGCGACATGACCATCGGCAACCAGTTATCGAGTGCTACCCGGCAGATCGAGGTGGCATCCGCCCAGACCCCGCCTTCATCGCGCAGCAGCTTGAGGCGGACGAGATTGGCATAGGCGTTGAGCGTCATGTCGGCTGGCACCGGAAACTCGTCAAACGGCCGGCCGCTCCACAGTTTCACCTCCCAGCCGGGGTTCATCTCGGTCCAGGAGGCCACGCTGCGCCTGACGATTTCGGGCACATCATCGAAGCCCTGCTGCCAGTACATGTGGATCACCCGCGGCAGCGGACCGCGGGGGGCCGGAACGCGCCGGTTCAGCAAGGTCCTGAAACGGCCGAAGCGCTTGTAGTGGACGAACTGCTTGAGCATGGCGCGCGCTTACCACCTGTTCCAGCCGTGTCACGATCAAAAGACCCGGGCAAAGGCAAACCCCTTGCGCGGTCTCGGTCTCACAAGTGCCAGTCGAGCGTGACGAAAACCTTGTCGGTATCCACCGCATAGGAACGGCTCATGTAGTGCGCGAGACGGGCTGCGAGCGAGGCGTTTCTGATGCGAAGCGATGCGATCAGATCCAGCTCGTCGCCATAGCGGCGCATCTGGCGGTCGCTCGTGAAGTGGTGCCATGTGGCGCCAAGGCCGACGTTGCTGACAAGGCTCTTGCGCTTCCAGTTTGCCGCGAGCGTTGCATAGGCATCGTGCAGGCCATCGGGCGGCGTGGTGATGAACTTGCTCGCCCAACCCTGAAAACGGAACAGCGAGGCAAGCGGGGTCTGCACGCTGGTGAGCGGCGCGCCGGTGCTTGCCCCAAGCACCTCGAAACCCGCCGTGCCCGTGATGACCTTGTGGCCAAGGCTGGCCTCGGCCAGCGCATAGGTGGCGGCATAGCGGTTGGGGTTGCGGGCAAAATCGCTCTGCCGCGCGAAACTCGCGATATAGCCGAGCTTCCAGCCCTGCCCCAGCGGCTGCGTGCCGGTGAAGCGCACACCGTAGGTCTGGCTGGAAAGCCGGTAGCCCGCAAGCGCGGCGGAATCCTGATCGACGAGATAGGCGAAACCGGAAAGCGTGCCCACCGGCGCGGCATAGCTGACGATTGCGAAAACATTGTCGCCAGCGATCGCTTGCGGACGGGTCGGCGTGCCCTTGTTGCCGTTCACCGTGCGGACCGACCAGGCATATGTCGCATCCAAGGTGAGCCACCTGAGGCCGGTCCACTGGACGCGCACCGCATCGAAGGTCTGCTCGTTCTGTCGCCACGGCGCAGGCCCCACGAAGCGCTGGTCGGCCAGATCGAGCCGCTGGCGCCCCACCGTGAGGGCAAGGGATTTGTCCGCATAGCGCAGCTGCGCGCGGTTGAGCTCGGCGTTGCCGGCATCGCCCACCACGGGCCGTGGCTGGCCGTTGAAGCCATCGTTGTAGCGGTCGACAATGACGCCGGTCGCCTCACCCTCGACAAGCAGCGACAGCGGCCCCCTCACCACTTCCGCACCGGCGCGGGCGCGCAAGGTCAGCGCATCGGCGGGCAAGGCGATATTGGCCTGATCGATGAATTCGGAATGCAGGCGCAGATCGAGCAACGGGGTCAAGGTGACAGGCTGTGCCGCGGCAGTGCCCGCCGACCACGGCAGGGCAAGCACTCCGATTGTTGCAAGCATCCCCTGCCGAACGGCCAATCTCACGCAAACTCCCCCACCCGGACGTTACGTCATTTTGAAACGCTGGCGGAAGACTGGCAACCCGGCGCATCCGGACCCGCCGCCGGGAATTACGTATGCGCGGGGTGCAGTCAGCTGGCGCCGCTGCGCGTCAAACCACCAGAATGTCCATGGCAGCGAGCGCCGGGGCACCCTTCAGCAAGGCAAATGCGACGGCAGCCTGGCCGCCGAGCCCATCGGCATCGTGGTAGAGAATACCGCTGGTGGTATCGTAGACAATCCGGTCACTGGCATCGTGCGCAGCCTTGGCGCCGGCGGCGGCATAGAACTCGTCCGCTGTAAGGTTGATCACGCCGCCGACGACGCCGGCGAAGCCTGATCTGGCGATCTCGATCACGTCGCCCTGTGCGGAACTGAAGTCCACGATGGTGTCGCGGCCCGCAGCTTTGCCGGACGTTTCAAACACGAAGGCATCTCCGGCAAGTCCGCCGGTCAGCTGGTCGGCACCGTCCCCGCCGTGGAGCCGGTCGTAGCCGTCGCCGCCGATCAGGCGATCCTTGCCGCCGAGGCCGTTGAGTTCGTCGGCACGCGACGAACCGATCAGGACATTCGCACCATCTGTGCCGGCGATGATGATCTTCGGCGCTGTATCGACCACGAAGTTGAACTTGGCCGCGCTGAACTGCTGCGCATCGCTGATCGCCAGCGTGCTGGTGGAGCGGCCTGATATCTTGAGCGCCGAGGGCAAGGCCGCCATTTGCTCAGCCGTGATCAACAGCGTGGCGAGCGAGCTCAACCGGATGCCCTCAATCGACACCAGCGTCCCGTTGAAAACGACCGGCTGGGTCCTCGTCGACCCGATCACCCAGAGATAATCGGTCCCTGCGCCGCCATCCAGCAAGTCCCCTGCCACCGGCTGTGCATTGACACTGATCGCCAGCATGTCATCGCCGCTCTTGCCATAGAGCTTGTCGGCACCGCCATTGCCGGACAGATAATCACCGCCCACCGATCCGATCAGCGTATCATCACCGGCATTGCCGATCAGGTCCTGCTCGATCCCCAGCCTGCCGATGACATTGGACGCCTGCAGGACATAGTCCAGGGCATCTCCGGCGCGGATCTCGACATAATCGGGGCTAAAGCCGGTTCCGAACGACTGGCCCTTCGCGAAATCGGTGAAGGTCAGTCTCGGGAAGGTGATCGCGGTGGCCGATCCCATCCCGCCGGTGACCTCCCAAGCGACTTCATTGCCGCCGGCGCTTCCGAAGATGGCGAGCGGCCTGCCCACGGCCGCGACACCTTGTGCCGTGCCGGGAAGCGTCAGCGAAAACTGCGCCCGATCATAGTGGATGAGGCTGTTGGTGAAGCCGAGTTCCTCGATCGAGCGCACATCGCTGAAGTGGAAGATCCAATCGCCGTCGCTGACATTTTCGGGTGCTTTCAGCACTAGCCGGTCAAGGCCCGCACCGCCATTGATGATGCCATAAGGTGTGACAACGCCGTCGTAATAATTGTCCCCCTCAAGGACATTGATTACGTCGGCGCCGCCACCTGCAGAAACCGTATCGCCAAACTCGATATTCAGAACATCGGCACCGCTTGTACCCTTCACCATCCGGACTGCCCCCTGAGTCGTCAGAACGGACAAAGGTTACTTGCAATCAGCCCGTAACGTTAGCGGTTTCTCGTGAGCTTCATCGCTTCACCAGCCGCAGTTCTGGCCCTTGTTCTGCGCCTCAAGCCACTTCTGCAGCGGGGCGAAGTAGCGGATCATCGCCTTTCCACTCATTTCGCGGCTGCCGGTAAAGGCTTCCAGGGCATCAGGCCAGGGCTTGCTCGCGCCCATCGAAAGCATGGCATTGAGCTTCGCGCCGACCGACTTGTTGCCATAGAAGCTGCAGCGGTGGAGCGGGCCCTGCCAGCCGGCTTCCTTGCAGGCCGCTTCATAGAACTGGAACTGCAGCACGCGAGCGAGGAAGTAGCGCGTATAGGGCACGACGGCGGGGATGTGGAACTTCGCACCCGGATCGAAGGCATCCGCGGGGCGCTCGGCTGGGGGCACAAGGCCCTGATACTTGAGCCGCATCTGGTTCCATGCCGCCTCATAGCCCTCCGGCTTGATCGAGCCGTCGAACACGCCCCAGCGCCAGCGGTCGATCAGGAGGCCGAAGGGCAGGAAGGCGACCTTGTCCATCGCCTGGCGCAAAAGCAGGCCGTTGTCCTTGTCGGCCGCAGGCACCTTGTCGCGGCTGAGCAGCCCTATCTGGACGAGGTATTCCGGCGTGATCGAAAGCGCCATGGTATCGCCGATGGCCTCATGGAAGCCGTCGTTGGCGCCTTCCATGTAGTAGCGCGAAGGCTGCCGGTTGTAGGCGCGCTGGTAGTAGTTGTGGCCAAGCTCGTGGTGGATCGTCACGAAGTCGTCGCCGTTGACCTTGGTGCACATCTTGATGCGCAGGTCGTCCTTG
Organism: Novosphingobium sp.; assembly: GCF_027489515.1. Classification (GTDB taxonomy): domain Bacteria; phylum Pseudomonadota; class Alphaproteobacteria; order Sphingomonadales; family Sphingomonadaceae; genus Novosphingobium. Next base: position 16,503 of record NZ_JAIXZS010000092.1, read on the forward strand.
TTGTCGATATCCCACGCCGAGGCATGGCAAACGACCTCGCGGTCGCGCGGCTTGGTGATCTGCGAGCGGGCCCAGAAGGTTTCAGGCAGCGGCGCAAAGCCGAGCGACGAGTAGAAACCCTCCCCAGCCTTGACCATCTTCAGCGGATCGTAGCCCTTGGCGACCAGCAGCTCGCTGACATCGTAGCCGAGATCGCCCGCGCCCTTGGGTGCGACCACATCGTAGATGTTGCCCCATTCCTGCGCCCACATGTTGCCAAGGAGATCGGCGCGGATCGGGCCGGTCTTCTTCTGGACGCTATCGCCATACTTCTCGTTGAGCTTGGTGCGGGTGTAGCAATGAAGCTGGACGTAGAGCGGGCGCACTTCGTTCCAGATCTTCTCGGTCAGCGCGGCGAAGGCGGCCGGGTCCATGTCGTAGTTCGAGCGCCACAGTGCGCCGGTATCGGCAAAACCTAACCCCTGCGCACCCGCGTTCGAGAGCGCGACCATCTTGGTGTAGTCGTCCTTCATCGGCTTGCCGACGCTGTCGTGCCACGAAAGCCACATTTCCTTGAGCTCGTCGGGGTTGCGATTGGTGCCCATCGCCTCTTCGATATCGCTGCCGTTGATCGGCTGCCCCTTCAGCGTGCCGTGGCCCTTGCCGTAGAGTCCCTGGATGTGCGCCTGGCGGGTGCCGAAATCCTCTGCCGCGCCGGGAGTGGTCGGCACCGGGCTGGTGATCTGGGTGCGCATCATGACGAGCTTGCGCTGGTCTTCCGCCGAGAGCCCGGGGACCTTGGCCATGCGCGCGGCCTCGGCGGCAGTCTTCACCATGAAGGTGTTCTGCTCGGCGTTGGAGGCTGCAACGAGCGCTTCGGTATCGTCGGTGATGTTGGTTTCGTAGACCCACTGAACGCGGCCGGCGCGCACGGTCTCGTCGAAGTAGGCCTGATCGGCAGCCTTGATCCACGCCTCAGCGGTGGTGGCATCGGGCGCAGCCTGCTGGGCAAGCGCGGGCGCGGCCACGAGAGCAGCCGCGAGCGCGGCGAGCGAGATGAAGGTTTTCATAGGATCGGGTCTCTCCAGACAATGCGACTGCGCCGCATCTCCGGCGGCGCTTGCCGCGACCGTTAGCCACCTGCCGCGCGGCGTCAAGTGGTCAGAAATGAAACCAGTTCTGCGCCCATCGCGGGTTCGGTCACGCTCGACATGTGCGTTCCGGGGATCGTGGCGCGGCGGGCATCGGGGAGCGCCTCGACGAGACGATCCGCACTACCGTTGTCGTTGTCGTTGTCGCCGCAGAGCACGAGCGTGGGCATGGTGATCGCGGCAAGCTCCGCCGGGTCGGTATCCTCCATGGTGCCAAGGAGGAGGCGCGCGGCGACAGGGTCGGTGCCCATGGTCTTGAGGAACTGCTGCGCGACATAGGCGGGATCGCCAGGGCGAATGGTGCCGAAGCGATCGAGCATGTCGAGGAAGAACTGCTGGCGGCGCGCCCAGCCGGCCAGTCCTTCGAGCCCCATGCCCGACAGCACGAGCTTTCGCGGCCGCGCACCGGCAATCACGGCGCGCGCAGACGTGCGCGAACCGAGCGAGAAGCCGACGAGATCATAGTCGGTGAGCGCCAGATGATCGAGCAGCGCCTCCAGATCGCGCGCGAGCACATCGGGCGGATAGGCCGCGGGATCGTGCGGTGCAGCGCTGGCACCGTGCGCTCGCAGATCGGGCATCAGGCACTGGAAGCCCGCGGCGACCAGCTGTGCCGCAGTGCCGAACTTGATCCAGTTGACGTGCGCCGAGGAGAACAGGCCATGGAGGAAGATCACCGGGCGACCGCCCCCGCGCTCCGGCCCCATGCGGTGGAGAGCCAGAGGGGCACCATCGAAGCCGGGATAGGTCTCGCTCACTGGCTGAGCAGCCGGATACCGGAGACCATCAGGACAGCAGCAAGCGCAGGGCGCAGCACGTGATCGGGCGAACGGGTCGAAAGCATGCTCCCCACTACCGCACCGGGCAGCGAGCCGACAAGCAGGCTCGCAAGCAGGCCGAAATCGACATCGCCAATCACCCAGTGCCCAATGCCCGCAACCAGCGTGAGCGGCACGGCATGCGCGATATCGGTGCCGACGATCTTCGCAACGCGCAGCGCCGGATAGAGCATGAGGAGTACGGTTACGCCGATGGCACCTGCGCCGACCGAAGTCATCGTGACCGCTACGCCGAGCAGAGCACCGAGCAGCACGGTGGGAATGCGCGCCTGCCGGTCGTCAAGCCGCTCATGTTGCTTGGCCATGACCGCAAGCTGCTTCTGGAACAGCGTGGCGATGGACGTGACGATGAGCATGGCGCCAAGGCCGAGCAGCACGATGTGGCTGGAGGCTTTGCTCATCTTTCCGAAATCGGAAATCAGGATCAGCGTGATCACCGCCGCGGGCACGCTGCCCATCGCGAGCCGGCGCATGATGTGCCAGTCCACCGTTTCGCGCTTGCCGTGGACCGTTGAGCCGACAACCTTGGTGACGGAGGCGAACAGCAGATCGGTGCCGACAGCGGTGCCCGGCGCCACTCCGAACAGCAGCACGAGGATTGGCGTCATCAGCGAACCGCCACCCACGCCCGTCAATCCAACGAGAAAACCCACGAGCAGCCCGGCAATGCCGTGCAGCAGATCGAAATGGGCCAGCATGGCATTCCCCCGGCAGGTCCCGTGGTCGGGTCCCTTTCGTGCCGGGGGAGGATTAGGGCCGCGAGCGCCGCGCCGCAATGCAAGAAACTCTATCAGCAGAGTTGACGTTTCTTTCGTGCGCGGCCCCGCGGCAGGGGTCTGCGGAACATCGCGCGAGGTGGGTCATTATCCGACCGACGCAGTCTCACGCTCCGTGCGGCCGCGCGGAGTTCACGATCATGAATCGTCCCACCACCCCCCGCCGCAATGCCCTTGGCCGTCTGCTGATGGCCACGGCCCTGTGCCTTTCGTTTGCTGCCCCCGCCTATGCCGAGGGCAAGGCCGACCGCGCACGGGCCGCGATTGCCGAAGCGCAGACCAAGATCGCCACCGCCGAAAGCCTGGGCACGTCGACCGCGCAGCCCAGCCGGACCGCCGAAGCCAACGCAGCACTCGCCAGCGCCAAGGAAAACCTCGCTGCCGGGCACAAGCCCGAAGCGATTGCAGATGCGATCCACGCCTCCGCGCTCGCCGACATGGCGCTGGGGCAGATGCAGAAGAACGCGGCCCTGCACAACGAAGCAGTGCAGGCTCAGGCGCAGGATCAGGCCAATGGCATGGCCCGCGCGCAGATGAACGTCGATGCCGCGAACATGCAGACCGACATGGCCAACGACCGGGCGAACCGCGCCGAAAATGCCGCTGCAGTCTCCGCCAGTGATGCCGCCTCTTCGCGCAATGCGGCCATGGCGGCACAAGCCCAGCCGGTGCAGGTGCAGACGACCGTTTCAACCGATCAGGCGGAACCAGCAGTGGTCCGCCGCGCTCCGGCTGCGCGCACGCAGCGCCATGTCAAGCATCATCGCCGCGCCGTCCATCACCGCCGCGTGGCGCACCACCGCACCCCGCGCGGCCGGGTGACGACCACGACGACCGTTACCCATATGGGGATGTGATCGGCCCGCCCCTTCCCCGCAAGGAAGGGGCGGCACAACCGCGCGTCAGCCCTTCTTGAGGTGGCGGCGGCCGAGCAGTTCGGCGATCTGCACCGCGTTGAGCGCGGCGCCCTTGCGCAGGTTGTCCGAGACGCACCACAGCGATAGGCCGCTGTCGACCGTCGGGTCTTCGCGCACGCGCGACACGAAGGTGGCGAAATCGCCGACGCATTCGATCGGGGTGACGTATCCGCCGTTCTCGCGCTTGTCGACGAGCATGACGCCGGGCGCCTCGCGCAGGATATCCTGCGCTTCCTTGGCGGAAATCTCGTCCTCGAACTCGAGGTTGATCGCTTCGGAGTGGCCAACGAAGACGGGGACGCGCACGCAGGTGGCGCTCACCTTGATCTTGGGATCGAGGATCTTCTTGGTCTCGGCGACCATCTTCCACTCTTCCTTGGTCGAGCCGTCATCAAGGAAGCTGTCGATGTGCGGGATCACGTTGAAGGCGATCTGCTTGGTGAACTTGCG
>NZ_JAIXZS010000086.1 GCF_027489515.1 Novosphingobium sp.
CCCAGTCGCTTCAGGCGCAGCTGCACTACAAGTTCGACAACGGCATCACCGTCGACAACAACGCCCGCTACACCAACATGAGCGGCGGCTTCTCGTCGAACTTCCTCAGCGTTGCTCCGATCTCGGGCCTGATCGGTTCGACCAAGAACGGCGGCGTGGTCGCCCGCGCCGTCTATTCCGCCGGGCCCGATCGCGGCAAGGACGTGAAGGAAGCGTTCTACAACAACAACGTCTCGGTCTACACGCGGATCCGCGATGTCGGCAGCTTCGTCAACGATGCCAAGCTCAACTGGCAGGGTGATATCGGCGCCATCAAGGCGAACCTCACCGCCGGCTGGTTCTACATGAACCAGAAGATCGCGATGGATTGGCATCCCAACCAGTTCAACGGCTCGCTCACCCCGGCCGCTTCGCCGATCGATCTGCTCGATGCGGCGGGCAACCTGCTCAGCGCCAACGGCTTCACCGGCTACAACAACAACTGGGGCGGCTGCTGCGCACGCACCTACGATTACACCTTCACCGACAACGCACCTTACGCCGACTTCATCTTCGATGTGGGCAAGTTCGAGCTCGACGCCTCGGTCCGCCACGATATCAACAAGGGCACCGGCTCGGGCATCAACGCCAACCCGCTCGTCGGCAACCCGGTCACGCAGACGATCACGCAGTCGGCGGTGAACCCCGTCACCGGCGCCTCGCAGAACGTGTCGCTGCCCTACTTCCTGCCCAATGGTGCGCGCGAGGTGATCAACTTCACCAAGGCAACCACCTCGTGGTCGGTGGGCGCCAGCTTCAAGCCGGCAGACAACCTCAACCTGTTCGTCCGCGCCTCGAAGGGCGTGCGCGCCAATGCCGACCGCCTGACCTTCAGCGGCTACTTCAATGCCGACGGCACGCTCAACGACAAGGGCAACACCGCCGTCTCGAACAACGTCTACCAGTACGAAATCGGCCTGAAGAACCGTGGTGACATCGGTGCGGCGCGCTACACGGTCGAACTGACGGCCTATCACAGCCACTTCAACATCACGACGTTTGAACTCAGCCAGACGATCTGCCCGATCGTCACCGGCGATCCGAACCAGTTCACCTGCATCATCGCCGACAAGTACAAGACGACGGGTGCGGAGTTCTACGGCACGCTGAGCCTCGGCGGCTTCAGCCTGCTGGCGAACATGACCTACAACAAGTCGAAGAAGCAGCCTTCGGCGCCGAACTCGGTGTTCTCGCGGTCGAACAACATTCCCGACCTCTCGTACACCTTCGCGGCCAACTATGATGCAACCGACTACCTGTCGGTCGGCGCCAACATCACCGGCGTGACTTCCACGCTCGATGGTGCAGGCAACGAATGGCCGGGTGCCAGCGTGGTCGGCGCGAACATCAAGGTGCGCCCGGTCAAGAACCTCGAACTCGGCCTCAACGTCTACAACCTGTTCGACAAGCTGACCCCGCTCGGGCCGGCCGGAACAGACTACCAGCCGGGCAATGGCACCTTCGTCGGCGGCATCGCCCCGGTGCTCGGCCGCAATGTGAACGCCTCGGTCCGCTTCAGCTTCTGATCGGCTGAACGGCCTCCGGAAGGGCAGGCACATTGAAGAGGGGTGGGCGCGGCCAGACGGTTCCGCACCCACCCCTTTTTGCGTAAGGGAAAGCAAGGCGCATCAACGCGCCGCCACGGGCGGAAGGGGTCTTGAAAGTGAGCGAAGGGGATCGTCGGATCCGTTCTGTGCTCGTGGTCGGCGGCGGCTCGGCAGGCTGGATGTCGGCCGCCATGCTGGCCACCATGCTCAAACAGGATTGCAAGGTCACCCTCGTCGAATCCGATGAGATCGGCATCGTCGGCGTCGGCGAGGCGACGATCCCGCCGATCCGCCTGTTCAACGAGACACTCGGCATCAGCGAGGCCGATTTCATCCGCGAGACGCGCGGCACCTTCAAGCTCGGCATCGAATTTGTCGATTGGGGCTCGGTCGGCACCCGCTATTTCCATCCGTTCGGCCCGCACGGGCGCAATTTCGATATGGTGCCGCTGCACCAGTACTGGCTGAAGACGCGTGAGGAGCCGGGCGCCTTCCCGCTCGAAGACCTCTCGATGGCCTGGCAGATCGCCCGCGCCGGCCGCATGGCGCGGCCCGTGCCCGATCAGCGCTCGCTGCTTTCCACCTTCGACTATGCCTATCACTTCGATGCCTCGCTCTATGCCGCGTATCTCCGCCGCCATGCCGAAGCGCGCGGCGTCACCCGCGTCGAAGGCAAGATCGGCGATGTCACGCTGAACGGGGAGACCGGCTTTGTCGAAAGCGTCACCCTCGAAGATGGCCGCACGCTGGAGGCCGATCTCTTCATCGATTGCTCGGGCCTGCGCGCGCTCCTCATCGAAGGCGCATTGAAGACCGGGTTCGAGGACTGGAGTCACTGGCTGCCGTGCGACCGCGCCGTCGCGATGCCCTGCGCCAGCGCGGGTGCGCCCACGCCCTACACCCGCTCCACCGCGCGCGAGGCCGGCTGGCAGTGGCGCATTCCGCTGCAGCACCGCATCGGCAACGGCTATGTCTATTCCAGCCAGTTCATGGAGGACGGGAAGGCTGCGGACCTTCTCGCCTCGCGCCTCGATGGCGAAGCGCTCGGAGATCCTCGCTTCGTGCGTTTCCGCACCGGCCGCCGCAAGCAGCACTGGAACCGCAATGTCATCGCGGTCGGGCTCTCCAGCGGGTTTCTGGAGCCGCTCGAATCGACGTCTATCCATCTTATTCAGGCTAATATTTCCAAGCTCATCGGGCTGTTCCCGGACCGCGATTTCGATCCCGCCACGATCGCCGAATTCAACCGCATCGCCGACACCGAAACGGACCGAATCCGCGATTTCCTGATCCTCCACTACAAGCTCAATACGCGTAAAGATGGTGAACTTTGGCGTTATGTCGCGGCGATGGACGTGCCCGATACGCTCGCGCTGAAGATGGAGCATTTCCGGCGCCACGGCCGCCTGATCGCGCGCGAGATGGACCTGTTCGCGCCCGCCTCGTGGCTCGCAGTCCATATTGGCCAGCACAACTATCCCGAAGGCCTCGATCCGCTCATCGAGCACCGCGGCATCGACGCACGCGACTACCTCGCGAAGCTGCGCGCCGCGATGGCGGCCGAGGCCGCAAAGCTGCCCAGCCACGAGGCCTATATCGCCGGCCTCACCGGCAACGCCGCCGCGGCCTGAAAGACATGGGCTCGCCCATCGAAGCCGAAGTCTGGCGCGAACGGGCGCGCGCCGCCCGCGCGGTGCAGGACATGGTGGGCGCGGACAAGGCGATCAACGAGGCCGCCCGCCTCGCACCAGATGATCCGCTCACCGCCTTCCTGCGCGCGCAGTCCGCTTACGAACTCGGCCACCCGGCCGCCGCGCTGTTTGCACGCGCGGTGCAGCTATGGCCTGATAACCCCGATGCCCTCAGGAACCACGCGCTCGCGCTCGCCTCGGAAGGCCAGCCGGAGCAGGCAGTCCACCTGCTCGTCCGCGCGCTATCCGCCAAGCCCGATTGGCTCGAGGGTCAGCGCGTGCTCGCCAGCCTGCGCTACAGCCACGGCGATGCCGAAACCTTCGATGCCGGCTTTGCCGAGGCGGTCAAGGCGCAGCCGCAGAACCAGGGCCTCTGGCTCGGCTGGTTCACCTTGCGCGCCCAGCAGCGCGATTGGCCTGCCGCACATCGCATTCTCGATGCCGCCAACGCGCAGCTTGGCGAAACCCGCGCGCTGGCGATTGCGCGCACCTTCCTCGCCAGCGAAAGCGGTGATTGGGCCGACGCGCAGATGCGTCTTGCCGCGCTCGCGGGCGTGGGGGACGATTTCCTCGCGCTCTGCCGCATCCGCACCGCGCTGCGCGCCGGCGATGCCGCTGCGGCGCGCGATCTCGCCCTGCCGCTGACCGGCACGCGCCTGGCCGGGCAGGTCTGGCCCTATCTCTCCACCGCCTGGCGCCTGCTTGGCGATCCGCGTGCCGCGTGGCTCGATGGCGATCCGGTGCTTCACGGTGTGCTCGATCCCGGCCTTTCCGCCGCCGAGCGCGCCGATCTCGCCGCGCTGCTGCGCCGCCTGCACACTGCCTCGCTGCCTTATGCCGAACAGTCGGTGCGCCACGGCACCCAGACCGATCGCTCGATCCTCCTCCGTCACGAACCGCTGCTCGGCACAGTCCGAGCGCGGCTGATGGAGACCCTGCGCGACCATGTCGCAACGCTGCCACCGCCCGATCCGCGCCATCCCGTGCTGGGCCGGCCGCGCGGCGGGCTGCAGATTTCCGGCAGCTGGTCGGTGCGGCTCGGCGCCGGGGGCTTCAACGTCACCCACAGCCACCCCGCCGGCTGGCTTTCGGCCGTGCTCTACGTCGCGCTGCCCGATGATCCGGGGCCGGCGCCCGCCGGCGCGCTGCACCTCGGCGCGCCGCCGCCCGAGCTTGGCCTCGATCTTGCGCCGCTTGCCGTCATTCCGCCGCGCGCAGGGCACCTAGTGGTCTTCCCGTCTATCCTGTGGCATGGCACCTATCCGTTCGCGGCGGGAGAACGGCTCAACATCGCCCTTGATGTCGTTCCCACTTCCGCCTGAAGACCAGATCGGACCGATGAACGCACCCAAGACCCTCAAGGAACTTGCCCAGCTGGCCGGTGTCACCAGCGGCACCGTTTCGCGCGCGCTTTCAGGGTCAGAGCTTGTAACCCCCGCCACGCGCGACATGATCGTCGCGCTCGCGCGCCAGCACGGCTTCACCCCCAACGCCACCGCGCGCAACTTGCGCATGCGCAAGACGAACACGATCGGCGTGGTCATCCCGCTCGGCCATGAAGTGCGGCAGAACATCTCCGATCCGTTCTTCATCACCATGCTCGGCCTGCTGGCGGACAAGCTGACGAATCGCGGCTACAGCCTCCTCCTCTCGCGCGTCGTGCCGACGGACGAGGACTGGCTCTTGAAGCTCGCGCGCTCGGGCCAGTCGGACGGGATCATCGTGATCGGCCAGTCGGACCAGTCTGCCGTGCTCGACCGGGTGGCCGAGCTGTACCGCCCGCTCGTCGTCTGGGGCTCGCACATCGCGGGCCAGGCGCATTGCTCGGTGGGTTCGGACAACTTCCGCGGCGGCGCGCTCGCCGCGCAGCATCTGATCGAGCGCGGCTGCCGCAACATCGTGTTCTTCGGCGATCCGCGCGCGATCGAGATCGGCCAGCGCCTTGAAGGTGTCCGTTCGGCTGTGGCGCGGATGGGCGGGTCGGTGCAGTTCGGCGTGGTGCCCACGCACCTTGTGGCAGACGAAGCGCAGGGCGAGATCGCCAAGTACTTCCGCACCAAGTCCAATCGGCCGGACGGCGTCGTTGCCGCTTCGGACGTCATCGCCGTCACCGCCATGCGCGTGCTCGCCGAACAGGGCCTGTCCGTCCCCGGAGAGGTCAAGGTGATCGGCTATGACGGGCTGCCGCTCGGCGAACATACGATGCCCCCGCTCACCACGATCGCGCAGGATCTGGAGCAGGGCGCGGAGAACCTCGTCAATATCGCGATCCAGCGCATCGCCGGGGAGGAGATCCATTCGGTCATCCTCCAGCCGCGGCTGCTGATCAGGGAATCGACCTGAGCGCGAGCGCCAGCGCTCCCAGCAATCCGGCGTTATCGCCAAGCCCCGGCGGCACGATCAACTCGTCGATCTTGCCCACGGTATAGCCGCCATTGGCGGCCAGTGCCTCGGCACGGATCAGATCGAGCAGACCTTCGGTCCCCGTCACGCCGCCGCCCAGCACGATCCGCGCAGGCTCCATCACAGTCTGGAATGTCGCCAGCGCGCGGCCGATGTACCAGGCGATGATGCGTTTGCCCGGATGCCCCTCGGGCAACTCCGAAAGCGACTTGCCCCAGCGCGCGATCACCGCCGGACCGCAGGCAAGGCCTTCAAGGCAATCGCCGTGGAACGGGCAGGTGCCGGCAAAGTCCAGATCTTCCGGATGGCGCGGCATGCGGATATGGCCCATCTCCGGATGCGAGAGCCCGCGCAGCAATTGCCCGTCGCTACAGAACCCGCCACCGATCCCGGTGCCGATGGTCAGATAAAGCACCGATCCCAGACCCGCGCCTGCGCCCCACAGCGCTTCGGAAAGCGCCGCGCCGTTCACATCGGTATCGATCGCCACCGGCACGCCGAAGCGCTCGAGGAACGGATCGATCAGGCTCGCTCCGCTCCAGTGCGGCTTGGGCGTCGCGCGGACGCAGCCATAACCGGGGGAGGCGGGATCGAGATCGAGCGGCCCGAACGAGGCAATGCCGAATGCGGCATAGGCTGCCCCCTGCGCCGCAAACCACTCCACCGCTGCGCCCAGCGTTTCAGCGGGCGTCGTCGTCGGGATGCGCTCCCGCGCGAAGATCGTGCGCGCTTCGTCCGCCACGCCCAGCACGAACTTTGTGCCGCCCGCCTCGATCAGGCCATAGCGCGCCGCGCTCATGCCGAAACTTCCGCGCGGGTCCCGTCGAGCACGAGGCGGAACACCGGGGCGGGCACCCCGGCGAAATGCGCCCGCCGCCACGCCGCATCGCCGTAATCGTTGCCCCGCAGCGAATTGGGGTAATCGACGAAGCCGTGCACGGTCAGCTCGTGCGTCACCCACCAGCTATACGTCTGCACCGGCGCTTCGGGCGGATTGCCCGCGACCAGCCCGCTACCGTTAAGCGGCAGCCATGGCCCCTCCATGCTCTCGGCCACCATGCCGTAAAGCCCGTTCGGACCGTTCGGCTGCTCCGGCGCAAAGACCTTCCGCTGCGTGGACCAGAACAGGTAATACCGGCCTGCGTGGAAGACGAAGTGCGGCCGCTCCTGCTCGTTGTTCAGCCCGTCCGCGCTCAGCAACGGCGGCATCACGGCCCAGCTATCACCTTCGCGCTTCAGCAGGCCGATGCAGCCATTCCACGGGCTTGCCGACCCTTTGAGCGATCCGGTGAACAGCAGATAGTCTGCCCCGTCCGCCGGATCGCGGAAATGCGCAGGATCGCGGAAGCCCTTGATCATGCCCGGCACGCCTTCGCTCGCGTTCACCAGCACATAATGCGGGATCGGCCCGCCGGCGATTTCGCGCGGGGGGCTCCAGTCTTCCACCGCGAAGCTGCCGGCGTCGCCTGTCAATGTGCCCGTCGTCTCGAACATGCGCTGCGTAAAGGTGCGGGGCATTTCCCCGCGTAGCCCCGATGCGGTCCAGTAGAGTGTCACCGCGGCAGTCTCGGGATCATAAAGCGCCGAACCAGCCCACTCGCGACTGCCGGGATTGAGATCATCGGGCAGAGCGTTGCCATGATCGCGCCATTCATCGCCGCGCGCGGCCATCAGGCGGATCCGCACAATGTCGTGCCGCGCCTCGGGGTCCTCGCCCGCCGGGGCCGAGAGCACGAACCACAGTGTCCAGCCATCAACCACGGCCGTGCTGCCATCCGCCAGTTGCAGCGGCCAGAGGTCCCACAAGTCGAGGCCCGGCAGCGGGTGGCGCAAGCTCTTGCCATCGACCAGCGGGATCTGGTGGCACGGCTCGAGTTGCAGCGTGCGAAGGTGCTCGCCAGTCCAGTGCGCGGTCGGGGAGGTGAGTACGGACATCAAGCAGGTATCCTGAAGCAATCGATTGGAATTGGCGAAAGCCAACGAAAAGGGGACGGGCGGGGGGGGGGCTTAGCTCATGACGAGATTGGCCCCGTCACAGGCGGTTTCGTGCAGCACCAGCGGCGCGCCGCCATCGGGCTTGCGGTAGGTGAGGCCTGCCAGCACCGCATCGGCGCGGTCCACCCGGCACAGCGCGACGACCGCACCGCCAAAGCCGCCACCGGTCATCCGCGCGCCGCCTTCGGGGCCGATCAGTGCGCTCAGTTCGGCGACCAGCGCATCTATGCGCGGCACGGTGATCTCAAAATCGTCGCGCATGGAGCTGTGCGACGCAGCCATGAGCTTGCCCATCGACACCAGATCACCGGCTTCGAGCGCATCTGCCGCCGCCAGCACCCGCGCGTTCTCGGTCACCACATGGCGCGCGCGGGCGAGCGTGAGCGGGTCGAGCCCCGCGCTTTCGAGCATAGCCAGATCGGCATCGCGCAGTGCCGAAACCCCCACCGCTGCGGCTGCCGCCTCGCACTGCGCGCGGCGTTCGTTGTAGGCGCCCTCGACCAGCCCGCGCTCGACCCCCGAATGGACGATGAGGATCGCCACACCCGGCGGAAGCGCCACCGGGCGAACCGCGAGCGAGCGGCAGTCGATCATCAGCGCGTGGTCCTTGACCCCGCAGGCCGAGGCCAGCTGGTCCATGATCCCGCAGCGCATGCCGACATGGTCGCACTCGCCGGCCTGCGCCATCAGCGCGATCTCCGCGGGCGCAATGGTCAGCCCGGAGAGCTCGCCCAGCGCCCGGCCGATGCCGACCATCAGCGAAGCGGAGGAAGAAAGACCCGCCCCCTTGGGCACCGTGCCGCTGACCGCAAGATCTGCGCCGGTGAGCCTGTGCCCGCGCGCGATCATCGCTGAGGTCATGCCGCGGATGTAGTCGGCCCAGGGCGCGGACGGGTTCGCGGCATAGGGGGCATCGAGTTCCCATTCGGCGACGGCCCCGCCGAAGTCGCTGGCCATCGCGCGAATTCGCCGGTCGCTGCGCGGGTTTGCGGCAACGCGCGTTTCCACGCTGATCGCCACCGGCAGCACGAAGCCGTCGTTGTAGTCGGTGTGCTCGCCGATCAGGTTTACCCGGCCCGGCGCGCGCACCACCAGCGCGGGCGGAGACCCGAACAGGTCGGTCGCCGGGTCTGCCGTCGTCACGCTCATGTGCCGCTCCGGTAATGCAGGCCGCCGCAGGCGCGCAGCCGTTCGGCCGCCTGCTCGGCGGTCAGATCGCGCTGGGTTTCGGCCAGAATCTCGAACCCCGCCATAAACTTGCGCACCGAGGCGGAGCGCAGCAGCGGCGGATAGAAATGCGCGTGCAGCCGCCAGTGCGTACTCGGCTCATGGCCGAAGGGCGCGCCGTGCCAGCCCATCGAATAGGGGAACGAGCACTGGAACAGGTTGTCATAGCGCGTGGTGAGATCGCCCAGAATGCCAGCCAGATCGCCGCGCTGGTCGTCCGAAAGGTCCGGCAGACGCGCCACCTCGCCGCGCGCTAGCAGCAGTGTCTCGAACGGCCAGACCGCCCAGAACGGCACGATGGCGAGCCAGTGCTCGCTGGCGCAGACCACGCGCGGGCCATCGGCTTCGGCTTCGACCAGTTCGGCCAGCATCGGCCTGCCCTTGTCCGCCAGCCATGCCGCCTGTGTGCGGTCTTCAGTCGCGATCAGCTGCGGCACGTGGCTTGTCGCCCAGACCTGGCCGTGCGGATGGGGGTTGGAGCACCCCATCATCGCGCCCTTGTTCTCGAAGATCGAAACGACGCTGTAGCGCTGCCCGAGGTCCGCCGCTTCGGTGCACCAGGTATCAATCACCGCGCGCCGCTCTGCGTGCGAAAGCTCGGGCAGTGTGCGCCCATGATCGGGCGAAAAGCAGATCACCCGCGCCTCGCCGGTCGCCTGCTCGGCGCGGAACAGCCCGCCACCCACCTCGGGGGCCGGCGTATCGGGGAGCAGCGCCGCAAAGTCGTTCTGGAACACGTAAGGCCCGGTGTAGTCCGGATTGCGCTCGCCGTTCACGCGGGTGTTGCCAGCGCAGAGATAGCAGCCGGGATCATGCGCAGGCGGGCGCGTCACGTCGGGCACTTCCTCCGCCCCCTGCCACGGCCGTTTGGCGCGGTGCGGGGAGACGAGCAACCACGTGTCGCTCAGCGGATCATAGCGCCGATGCGGATGTTCGGCGGGATCGAAACTCATGAACGCACCTCAAGCACCAGCACGGCCTCGCCGGGGAGCGGCGGGACGGCCATGCCTACGCGCGCGAGCCAGCCACCGTCCATCCGCGCGAGCGCGCCGTTCTCGGACGCAATCGTATACGTGCGGCCGGCCACTGCCATCGGCAGCCTGAGGTTCGGCTGGTGGCGCATCGTGGTTGGCTGCGTCCGCGTCACCAGCACGACCATGTCCTCGGCCGAGCCATGCGCCTGCCAGACAACCCCGTCACCAACTTCGCCCATCCACACGCGGCCTTGATGCAGGCGTTCGCGAAGGGCCTTGTAGCGCGCGATCCCTGCCATCAGGTCCTTCCGCTCGGTCTCGCCCAGCTTGCGGGCATCGAGCTCAACGCCGAAGTGGCCCGGCAGCGCCACGCCGCAGCGGAACGCCATCGATTGCGAGCGCCCGGTCGAGTGCGCCGGGCTTGCGCCAACATGGCTGCCCATCACTTCGGGCGGCATGAACTGGAGGAAGCCGCGCTGCATCCCCGCGCGCGAAACTGCGTCGATGCAGTCGCTCGTCCAGAAGCGGTGCGTGCGCTTGATGATGCCCGCATCGATCCGCCCGCCGCCACCGGCGCAGGCCTCGATCTCAACCGCCGGAAACGCTGCGCGCAGGCGGTCCATCAGCGCATAGGTCGCGAGCACCTGCGCGCGGAAGTGCGGCAGGTTCCCGGCATGGACGAGATCGCGGTTGTGATCCCACTTGAGGTAGCTGATCGGCAGCTCGCGCAGCAGCGCCGCGATCGAATCGAAGAGGTAGGCGCTGACTTCGGGTCGTGCGAGATCGAGCACCAGCTGGTTGCGCGCCTCCAGCAGCGGCCTCCCGTCGACATGCAGCGCCCAGTCGGGATGGCGGCGATAGAGATCGCTGTTGCGGTTCACCATCTCGGGCTCGACCCAGAGGCCGAATTCCATGCCGAGGTCGGTTACCGTCTTCGCCAGTGGCCCTAGCCCGCGCGGGTATTTGCGCTTGTCCACGGTCCAGTCGCCGAGCGAGGAGGTGTCGTCGTCGCGCTTCCCGAACCAGCCGTCGTCGAGCACGAAGCGCTCGATCCCGATGCTGGCCGCTGCTCGTGCCAGATCCATCAGGGCGGCTTCGTCGTGCTTGAAGTAGAACCCTTCCCAGGTGTTGATGTGCACCGGGCGTTTCACCGCGCCTGCTGCGCCGCCAGGCCAGGTCATCCGCGCGCGAATGCCGCGGTGGAAGGCATGCGCCACGCCGTTCGGGCCTTCGGCAGAGGCCGTGGCCAGCACTTCCGGGCTTTGCAGCACCCCGCCCGGTGCAAGGATCGCCTCGCCCGGCGCGAGCCATTCGCCCAGCTGCCACTGCCAGCGCCCGTCATCGATCCACTCGATCGTCTGCACATGGTTGCCCGACCACGCGATCTGCGCGCCATAGGCACTGCCGTCCGCGCAAGTCACCACCGCACCCGGGAAGCAATCGTGCGAGGTCAGCCCGCGCCGGTTCTCGCGCCGCCAGATGCTGCGGCCGAGGGGATCGCGCACGGGCACGAATTCCGAGTTGTGCCGCCCGGCCAGCGAATGGACATCTGCTGCGTCTTCCGGCAGCGGCAGCACTGCCGCTGCCAGCCACTGCACATGCAGCGGTGCGTCACCCTCGTTGGAGAGCGCGGTGCGCACGGTCATCACGTCGGTCGCGGGATCGAGCGTATAGCTCGTCGTCACCGCGATCTTTGCCATGGCATCGTGCAACACGAAGCGCACAGTCTGCGCATCGGGCCGCTCGACCTTGCAGTCGCCCGCTTGAAATGACCAGCCCTGCCCGCCGCGATCCGCCAGCAGCGCGCTCTGCCCGAACCAGCCCATCCCGAAGCCGGGAAATACCGTGAGCGGCTGGTCGAAATGAAGCGAGAAGCTGGGCTCCGGCCGCTCGCTGCGAAGGCTCGCCGAAGGCCGTGCGCCATCGGGCAGGCGCGGGCCCCAATAGCGCCACAGCGGGGCCTCGCCGGGGGGGAGCTCCCACACGGCGCTGCATCCCGGGCTTTCCAGCGCAATGATTTCCGGCCCGCTGACTTCAGGCATGCGCCAGCCCTGCCGCCTTGCGGGGATCGGGCACGCGCAGCATGGTCACCGCCGCTGCCAGCAGCAGCACGCCGGCAAAGCTCAGCGCGTTGCGCGGGTCGGCACCCAGCAGGTGGTTGTAGATCCAGCCGAACGTCACGCCGTTGAGCAGCATCGGCATCACGATCATCATGTTGAAAATGCCCATGTAGACCCCTGTCCGCTCCGGCGGGATCGAACCCGCGAGGATGATGTAGGGGTTGCCCATGATGCTCGCCCAGACAAGGCCCAAGGTGACCGCGATCAGCAGCAGCGGAGTGTGGCTGCCAAGGTCCGGCATCGCCAGTGCGGCAAACAGCGGGCCGGGCGCAGTCGCCGCGCCCGAGACGTGGGCCAGTGCCACCATGCCGACGCCGCCCGCCGCAAGGCACGCCATATGCACCCGCGATGCCCCCAGCGCGCGGGAGATCGGCACCATCATGAGCGCGGCGGCAAACCCGACAAGATTGTAGAACGCGCCCAATTGCTGTGTCGTCAGCACTGCCGCGCGGAACGCCTCGCTCGACTTGTCGGAGGTATCATAGATCGACCGCCCGATCGAAAGTGCGCTGTAGGACCAGTAGATCGAGAATCCGTACCACTGAAACAGGCTCATCCACGCCATTGAGCGCATCGCCTGCGGCATCTCCACGATGGCATGCCAGATCTCGGCCAGGGTTGCCCCGGCAGACTTGGGTGCAGCAGCAATGCGCGCCTTTTCGTCGTCGCTCAGCGGCAGTTCGGGCACGCGCAGGATCGACCAGAGGATCGTCGTGATCGAGAGCACCGCGCCGACCATGAACGAGATGTGCGTGATCGTCGGGATATTGTGTGCATCCACCGCATTGCGGTCGATCCCCACCCAGTAGACCAGGATCGAGGGCGAGAGGAACGCCAGGCACTGCGCAAGGCCGGTGAACGCGCTTTGGCTGAGGTAGCCGATCTCGTGCTGGCGCGGATCGAGCCGATCGCTCACATAGGCGCGGTAGGGTTCCATCGTGATGTTGTTGCCCGCATCGAGCAGCCACAGCAGGCTCGCCGCCATGAGAATGCTCGCGGAAAACGGCATGGCGAGCAGGCCGAGGCTGCACATCACCGCGCCGATGAGAAAGTAGGGCGTGCGGCGGCCGAAGCGCGAATTTGTGCGGTCAGACAGCGCGCCGACCAGCGGCTGGATGAGGAGGCCGGTCACGGGCCCCGCCAGCTGCAGGATGGGAAGGTTGGATTCATCCGCGCCGAGCCACGAATAGATCGGGACCATATTGCCTTGCTGCAGGCCGAAGCTGAATTGCAAGCCAAGGAACCCAAGGTTCATTTCGATCACGCGGATCAGCGGCAGGATCGGCTTCTGCTTCGGCGTCCCGCTTTCCGGGCCTTGCTCACTTCCTTGGGGCTTGCTCAGGTCCAACGGCTCTCTCCAGCACGACTCTCGAAGGAGCCTTTGCATACCCGCTTACTCCAAGGTTTCGCTTGATTCAATCGAGTGAATCAAAATGTCTGGATGTCGCATTCATGCGCGATCCCCAAGCTTGCTGACAGCCGTTTCAGTAATTGCCATTCGCGCAGCCCTCACGCTACGAACACCAGACAAGCATGGCCGAGGGAGAGAGGCATGGACAAGGCATCACCACCGGGCGTCTGCCTCGTCATCGGCGCGGGCGACGGGCTGGGCGGGGCGATCGCGCGGGCCTTTGCGCGCGCCGGCCTCACCGTCTGCGTGACGCGCCGCGCCCGCCATCTGGATCAGCTTGAAGCGCTGTGCGCCGAGATCCGTGCCGAAGGCGGCGTGGCGCATGGCTTCGGCGTCGATGCCCGCTCGGAAGAGGAGGCCGCCGCCCTGTTCGACCGGATCGAGCGCGAGATCGGCCCGATTGCGGTCACCGTGTTCAACATCGGCGCCAATGTCCGCTTCGGTATCCGCGAGACGACCACGCGCGTCTTCACCAAGGTCTGGGAAATGGCCTGCTTCGCCGGCTTCCTTGCCGGACGCGAGGCTGCGCGGGTGATGGCGCCGCGCGGGGCGGGCACGATCCTGTTTACCGGCGCAACCGGCTCGCTGCGCGGCGGTGCCGGTTTTGCCGCCTTCGCCGCCGCCAAGCACGGGCTGCGCGCGATCGCGCAGTCGATGGCGCGCGAGCTTGGCCCCGAAGGCATCCATGTCGCACACATAGTCTGCGATGGCGCGATCGATGGCACCTTCCTGCGCTCGCGGGTGGAGGACGTCGCGCCACTTCTCGCCGAAGACTCGGTTCTCAAACCTGAAGATGCCGCGCAGGCCTTCGTCTGGCTGCACCAGCAACCGCGCTCGTCATGGACGCACGAGCTTGACCTTCGCCCCTGGCAGGAGCGCTTCTGACATGACCAGAACCATCGAGTTCATCTTCGACTTCGTGAGCCCCAACGGCTACCTCGTGTGGCAGCCCCTGAAGGACCTCGCCGCGCGCAAGGGCGCCACGATCACCCTGACCCCAACACTGCTTGGCGGCATGCACAAGCTGACCGGCAACGCGCCGCCCTTCATCCGCGACGCCGACGTGAAGGGCAAGAATGCCTATGCCCAGCTCGAAATGCAGCGTTTCATCGCGCGCCATGGTCTCACGAAGTTCCGCATGAACCCTGCGTTTCCGTTCCGCTCTGTCGAACTCTTGCGCCTGCTGCTCGCTGCCATCGATCTTGCCTGCGGCGAGGCGTTCGCTGACGCTTTCCTCCGCGCGATCTGGGAGGAGGGGCTCGACCCGTCGGACACCGCAGCCGTCGATGCCGTCATCGCCGCTGCCGGCCTCCCCGCTGCCGCGCTTGCCGAGGGCGCCCAGTCTCAGGCCGTCAAGGATCGCCTCGCTGCAAACACCCAGGCCGCTGTCGATCGCGGCGCTTTCGGCATCCCGACCTTCTTTGTCGATGGCGAAATGTTCTTCGGCAAGGAGCGTCTCGGCCAGATCGAGGACTTGTTCGGCTGAGTGCCGAGAAGCGCCGGAGCTACCGAGCACCTTCGTGCAAGGCATCCGGTTGGGGCCGACGAGCGAGACCAAGGCGCCGGAGCAAGCCAAGCCATACCGACTGGATCCGCCGCAGGAGGCGAAACTCCCAGCGGCTGTCTGCTCCATCGGCATAGGCCGCGCCCGCGGGCAAGACGATGCCGACGACAGTGCCGGAGGGCACACGCCGCGTTATCGATAGCTGGGCACCGATGCTGGTCGCCCGCTCGCGCATGCCGACGAGGCCGAAATGCCCCTCGCGTCGGCCCGCCGCGATGATCCGCTCGTCCATTCCGACGCCTTCGTCTTCAACGAAGATGCAGAGCTGATCCTGATCGTAGTGCACCACGACGTCGACCTCCTCGCAGCCGGAGTGACGCAGCGAATTGCGAATGGCCTCGGCCGCTATGTTCAGCAGTTCCTCGAGCGCCGTAGGCTTCAGCGGACGCGGGATGCCGTTGGCCGTCACCCGGACC
Organism: Novosphingobium sp.; assembly: GCF_027489515.1. Taxonomy (GTDB): domain Bacteria; phylum Pseudomonadota; class Alphaproteobacteria; order Sphingomonadales; family Sphingomonadaceae; genus Novosphingobium. The sequence continues at coordinate 15,388 of NZ_JAIXZS010000086.1, forward strand.
GACGCCTTCTCGCCCCGGGTCAGATTGGTGATGATCCTGCGCAGCGCATTTGCAAGATCGGCGCCCAGTTCGAACGATCGCAAATCCTGAACGCGGTTGCGCCCTTCGATCAGCGCGTCGTCTCCGCGCTTCATCGCGTTTTCGAACTTCTCGCGCACGGGCTGGTCCTGCGGGATCGTGTCCGCCACCGACTGGAACAGCAGCATCAGGCCCTGAAACCCCTGCAGCAGCGTATCATGCAGATCGCGCGCGATGCGTTCGCGTTCCGAAAGGCGCGCCTCGTGCTGGGTGCGCAGCCACGCCGAGAGCTGCGCGAGGCGAAGCGTATAGGCAAACCAGAGCAGCGCGCCGATGGCCAGCGCGCAGAGTACGAGAAACAGGCGCGATTCTACGAACGTAGGCGCGATCACGAACGTGAACTGGGCGCCGGTCCGGTTCCAGACGCCGTCGCTGTTGGCAGCGATCACGCGGAAAGTGTAAGTCCCGGGACCAAGGCGGGTGTAGAAGGCCTGTCTGCGGTTGCCGGCCTCGACCCAATCGGCATCGATGCCCTCGAGCTTGTAGCGGAATGCGACGCGTTCCGGGATCGAGAGGCTGAGCGCGGTGAACTCGATCTCGATGTTGGACGTGCCGGCAGGAAGCTGGAGATTGGAGCGTGCCGGCAGGCGGTGATCGTTCGTGGTGAGCGAATCGATCACAACGTTCGGGGCCAGCGGATTGTGAAAAAGGTTGTTCGGATCGATCCAGACGAGGCCGTTGCCGGTGGTGAACCAGACCCTGTCTGTCGGGTCTGCGGCCACGCTGCTGCCATAGACCGCACCATAGGGTGCGCCCGGCAAGCCATCACGCGAATCGAGAAGCTCGAACTGCAGCAGTTTCGGGTCTGAGTGGTCCAGCGCGGTCTCGAGCGACCGGGTGCGCGCACGCAGGATGCCCGCCTGCGTGAATATCCACGAGCTGCCATCGGCCGTCTCCGCAATGCCGGTCACCCCGGACAAGGCGGGAATGCTGGAGGCGTGCAGGGCATGGAACTTGCCGCCCTCGAAACTGCCGATGCCATTCTCGCCGCCGATGATCAGTCCGCGGCCGTGGGGCTGAAGGAAGGTGACATCGCCGATGTTCAGGCCATTGCGGGAAAGATCTTCGGTCCTGCCACCTCGAATGCGCAGCAGGGTGCCACCGGAGTAGCGGATCCAGATGCTTCCGTCCGGATCGGGGATCAACACGCCGGTCGCGCCGACCCTCGATTCGACGGGGAAGCGCCGCCAGCCCTCCGGCGAGCGGCTGAACACGCCGCGCACGAAGGTGGAGATCCACAAGGTGCCGCCTGCGTCGAAGGCAGCCGAATAGACCGCCTTGCCCTCGACACCCTCGGGCAGGGGCAGGGGCTTTGCCAGTGTGCGGCCGACGAGTTGCTGGATGCCGTTCTGGGTAATCAGCCAGACCGAGCCGTCGCGACGGTTCGTTATCATGCCGCGCAGGCGGCCGACATTCTCGACGTAGCGTTCGGGCGGCTTGCCGGGCAGGATGCGATAGAGCGCCTGCGTGCCGTCGACCGCCCGGCTCGCCGTCCCCGACCAGCCGGTGTAGGCATAGATGCTGTCACCAGCGGCGCCGACGAATCTGGCCCGGAAACCCGACGGCACCAGCGTTTCGGTGACGATGTTGGCCGGGCGGAACCGATCGAGGCCCAAGCTGGTGCCGATCCAGATATTGCCCTCGCGGTCTTCGAACAGCGTGTGGACGAGATCGGATGAGAGGCCGTTTGTCGACACGGTAGGGCCGCGGCTGTCTGCGCCCTCATCGAGCACGGCGGCGCCCAGCGCGGTGCGCACCCGCCGCAGTCCGCCACCGCCAACACTGGTGCACCAGAGCGTGCCATTGCGATCGAGCAGGATCGGACCCTCTATCGCCTTCGGCAGGACAAGGCCGGGGTTGCCCGACGGCTGTGATGATGGTCGGAACTTTGCCAGGTCGGGCATCGGGTAGAGATGCGACACGCGCGTGTCGGTCGTCCACAATCTGCCGTCGGCTGTGGTTGTGAAGCCTTCCGGACCGCCGGCATAACCCTGTGCCCGCTCGAACTGGGCCGCGCCGGGCTTCAGAAAGAACAGTCCGCCAAGGTTCTTCGACCAGACCACCCCGTCGCGCGCTACTCCGAACGACCAGACCCCGCCGCTGCCCTCGCTGAACGAGAAGCCGAATTCGCCCTTGATGACGACCCACTGCTTGCCATCGAACCGCAGGATGTTGTCCGGTGTCGAGGCCCAGACGGTGTTGTCGGCGCCCACGGCAAAGGCATGGACGCTGGTCGAAGTGCGCGAGCTGACGCGGTAGTTGGTCACCTTGCCGTCTTCGAGGTACGAAATCACGCCCACGGGCCGCTCGTAGCCGATCCACAGGCCGCCCGATGCGGTCGCCGCGAGGGCATGGATGCTCGGGCTGGGGAGTTTGTCGGCTGCGATCCGCTCGACGCGGACGCCATCGAAGCGGTAGAGGCCGTTGACCGAGCCCAGCCACAGATAGCCATCGGGGGTTTGCGTAATGGCCCAGATATTGGCGGGCATGCCGTCCGCTATGGTCCACGATGTGTGGTGGAACTGGGCGATGCTGCGGGTCGGATCGAGCGAACGGACGGGGCCCGGGACCAGCAGAGCAAGGATGCAGGCCAGACACGGCCACAGCCACAACAGGCGCATCCGGCCTTGAGCGCGTCCCGCCATGGACGGGCGGCGTGGATCGCAGCTCGCAGGACTCGTCATAAACGCGCTGTGCAGCCTTCCCTCGCTCGGGTGTCGCTGACGGTCATGGCGTGCACGAGCCTCGCGTGCGATCCGGCCCCCGCCTGCGGGCCAAGGTTTTACACGCGATCAAGCATGGCGTCGTGGACAAATTTCACATAAACTCCGGGTTCGCATGGCTGATCGGGGCGGGTGTGGCGCGTGGACATGGGCCTTCGCTAAGACGACCGCTGCGGCCGCGTTTGCGCGTCAGGCCGTTGCCATGGGCATTGCCGCCGACGCTAGGCCTGCTGGTTGATCCTGCCGCCGCGATCGCCGCATCTCCGGATTGGCCGATCGAGGCTACCAGCGCCGATATCATTGTCACCGCCAACAAGCGGCCCGAGCGCAAGCAGGACGTCGCGATGTCGATCTGGGCGGTCTCGGCCGAGGAACTCGACCGGGCGCAGGTGCGCGATTTCGATGACCTCGTCAAAGTCGAACCTTCGCTGACAATCACGAAGACCACGCAGCCGGCCAACAACAGCATCAACATCCGCGGGATCGGCACGTACGCCTTTTCGATCGCCACCCGGCCGAGTGTGTCGGTCGTGGTCGACGATATGCCGCAGGCATTCCAGGCGCAGGCGTTCCGCGAACTGGCAGACATCGCCTCGATCGAGGTGCTGCGGGGGCCTCAGAGCACGCTGTTCGGCACGTCGGCGACGGCCGGCGTCGTGGCGATCACCACCGCGGCGCCGACGACGACATTGACGGCAGCGACGCGGATTGGCGTTACCAGCGACGGGGAGCAGCGCGCGAGCGGGTTCATCTCCGGCCCCTTGGCGGAGCGGCTGCTGTTCAGGGTGTCAGCCAGCGCCAACCACTACCGCGGCAATCTGCGCAACATCCACACCGACAACTGGGTAGGCGGACAATCAGGCATCGACCTGCGCGCCAAGCTCGTCTGGAACGCGGCCGACGCGCTCACCGTGACGGCGGCCTTGCACCACGATTTCGCCGGGTCGAGTTGCTGCACATCGGCCTACTATGCCGTCTCGCCCGGAGTCAGCTTCGGGCGCTTTGCCGGGGTGCGAGTGCCGCAGGGCGCGATCCTCGACGGGATCGTGCCCGGGCCGGACAATCGGCTGATCTCGGCCGATGTCGAGCCCAAGGGCGATGCGACCGAGACCGGGGCGAGCGTGAAAGTGGAGTGGCGGTTCGGTGGCTACACGCTGAGCGCGATCAGCGGCTTTGCTGCCTACGCACTCGACGATCTGCAGGACACCGATGGCACCGCGTACAACTGGGGGCCGGGCGGGGCGAACGTCCCCGGTGCGGTGAGCGGGGGCTCGGCCAACGGAGGTGACTTCCGGATCCGCTCGTTCTCGCAGGAGTTGCGGCTGATCTCTCCAGCGGCGGACCGGTTGCGCTTCGTCGCCGGGCTGTTCTTCAGCGATACGCGGTCGCGGCGCTCGTTCGTGCGTGGCAGCAATTCGCTGGGGCCCTACGGGACGCTGGCGATCGTGCCGCCGACCACGACAGCCTACTCGAGCTATTTTGCGGAGGCGTATACCAGCAATCTCGCGGCCTTCGGGCAGGCGACTTTTGACCTGACACGACGGTTTGCTCTCTCGGCCGGCATCCGCCTCAATCGCGACGGGATGCGCTACAGTCTGCTCGATCGGGTCGCCAATGTGCGCTTCGGAATGCCGAAGTGCTCCTCGGCGACGCCGAGCGGCCTCGCTATCTCGACCTGCGACACGCTCGGTTCGGTAGCTGGCCGCGTGTCGTTGTCTTATCGGCCATCGCCGGGGCTGCTGGTGTTCGGTGGCTACGACCGTGGCTACAAAGGCGCGGCCTACGACCTGACCAGCACCTACACCACGCGCACGCCGGTGACGCAGGATGGGCCTTACAAGGGCTTCCCCATCGCCGATGCCGTGGCGGCGAAGCAGCCGATCCGCCCGGAAACGGTCGATGCATTCCAGCTGGGGTGGAAGAGCCGCCCACTGGCCGGGCTTACCTGGAACGCCACGGTCTATCTGGAGACCTTCCACGATTTCCAGGCGCAGAGCCGTGATGATCTCACGCGCCAGAATGTCCTCAACAATATCCCGCGCGTCACTACCAAAGGTGCGGAGATGGAAGTGGCTGCGGATATCGCGCCCGGCTTCATCCTGCGCGGTTATGGCAGCTGGAATGATGCGCGCATCCGGATTTTCCCCAATGCGCCCTGCTTTCCCAGCCAGACGCTCGCACTCGGCTGCGTCAATGGCCAGCAGGACCTTGCCGGCAAGCGCTTGCCCAATGCGCCGAAGTGGAAGTTCAGCCTGAATGCCGAACGCGAGATCCGGCTGCGTGGCGACACCGGACTGACGCTGACGGCCAACTGGGTCTGGCAATCGCGGACCATCCAGAGCCTGCTGCAGGATCCGAACGCGGTTCAGGAAGCCTACGGGCTGCTTGGCCTCGGCATCGAGTTGCACGATGCGCAGCGGCGCCTTCGCGTCTATTGCTCGAACCTCTTTGACAAGAGCTATGCCCTCAGCAGGGGGCGCGATAGCAACTGGAACATCAATCCCTACGGGGCGATTGCCGGGCCGATCAGCGATGCCACCAAGTGGACGCCGGGGCGCGACAGCAGCCGCTACGTGCGCGTGGAGTTCGCCAACAGGTTCTGAGCGCGGCGCGGCTCGCGATTACAAGTCGATGATGCCGCGCTTGGCGGCGACCGTCACGGCGTGGGTGCGATCGCTCACGTGCAGCTTGGCGAAGATGCTCTTGATGTTCGACTTGATCGTTTCCTCCGAGACACCAAGCTTCCACGCCACCTGCTTGTTGGCATGGCCGGCCGCGATCATGTTGAGCACTTCGATCTCGCGCGGTGTCAACGGCTCCTGAATCGCGTGCAGCGCGATCTCCTGCGCGATGTCGGGATGGAGGTGGCGCTGGCCGCGGTGGACCGCGCGGATAGCGCTCAACAGTTCGCGGCGCAGGCTGCTCTTCAGCAGAAAGCCGGACGCACCTGCGCGCATGGCGGCAAGCGCCTTGGCATCTCCGGAATAAGTCGTGAGAATGATGATGCGCGTATCCGGATGGCGTGCCCTGATCGCCTCGACCGCCTGAACGCCGGACATCTCGGGCATCTGCAAGTCCATCAGCACCACATCGGGCAGGTGCTCCTCGAACAGGCGGATGGCATCCGCGCCGGTCGCGGCTTCGCCGACGACGACCATGTCCGGCTGCATGTCCAGCACCGCGCGCACGCCTTCGCGCAGCATCGGGTGATCGTCGGCAATCAGGATGCGGATCGGGGCTGTTCCATCTGCCGCCATGCGAAAACCGTTCCTGCTTGATCCCTGCGCTGCCGTGCTTGCCGCATGACGGCTTGCCGGCGTGATCTGGCGGCGCAGGGCCACCATCCACCCGAAGCAGGGAACGGTTACCACGCAGGCAGCGCGCTTGGTAGCTACTCGAAATCGGGCTTTGCCCACCCCCCATCCGGGTGTTCACGCGGTGGACGGCCCAGAGCATCCTGACCCCGCATTCAAACGGGGACTTCACATGGAAAACGACCAGCAGCCAGCCAGCCTCAGCATGATCGCCCGCCGCGACGTGCTTGCCGCCGGGGCGCTGGTCGCAGCCGCCGCAGCCCTGCCGAACGCCGCACCTTCCTTCGCCGCACCCATTTCAGGAGACCGCACAATGGGCACCGTCACCACCAAGGATGGCACGACCATCTTCTACAAGGACTGGGGTGCGAAGACCGCGCAGCCCATCGTGTTCCACCACGGCTGGCCGCTTACGGCAGACGACTGGGACAACCAGATGATGTTCTTCCTGCTCCACGGCTACCGCGTGATCGCGCATGACCGGCGCGGGCATGGCCGTTCGACCCAGACCGACACCGGCAACGAGATGGACACCTATGCGGCCGATGTCGCGGCGCTGACCGACCATCTCGATCTCAGGAACGCGATCCATGTCGGCCATTCGACCGGTGGCGGCGAAGTGGCGCACTATGTGGCCCGGGCGCGAGCCGGTCGCGTTGCCAAGGCCGTGCTGATCGGGGCAGTCCCGCCGATCATGCTCAAGACCCCGGCCAACCCCGGCGGCCTGCCGATCGAAGTGTTCGACGGCTTTCGCGCCGCGCTGGTCGCCAATCGGGCGCAATTCTTCCGCGATGTGCCGGCAGGTCCGTTCTACGGCTTCAACCGGCCGGGCGCCAAGGTCAGCGAAGGGCTGATCGACAACTGGTGGCGCCAGGGCATGATGGGCGGTGCCAAGGCGCACTACGATTGCATCAAGGCGTTCTCGGAAACCGACTTCACCGAGGATCTCAAGGCGATCGAGGTGCCGGTGCTGATCATGCACGGTGAAGACGACCAGATCGTGCCGATCGCCGATTCCGCACAGCTGGCGATCAAGCTGGTCAAGAAGGGCACGCTCAAGACCTATCCGGGGCTGCCGCATGGCATGGCATCGACTCATCCGGATGTGGTCAACGCCGATCTCCTCGCGTTCTTCAAGGCTTGAGGCGACCATGAGCTATATCAGCCGCCTCGATCTCTCCGAACATGTCCGCAAGCAGTCCTGCGGGCTGCTGCAGGCGCGCCTGTCCGATGCGCTCGATCTCGAAGCGCAGGCCAAGCAGGCGCACTGGAACGTGAAGGGCCCGCACTTCCTCCAGCTCCACGAACTGTTCGACCGC
>NZ_JAIXZS010000042.1 GCF_027489515.1 Novosphingobium sp.
ATCTGCTCGGCGGGGATATGCCAGAGCGCTTCGGGTGCGGGCTCGTCGCTGTCCCAGGCTATCCCCTCCATGTCGGCCCAGCGCGCGCGGCGCACGGTGCCCGGCTGCTGCGCCGTGAGAGCGAGGAACCGGGAGGCGAGCAGCGTTACGGGGTAAGCGCCGGTCGCCTCGGTCTTGGTCAGGATCTCGCGGAGCTCGTCGAGGTCGAGCACCGCAGGCTGCATCTTCGCCTTCTTCTTGGGCAGGAGCGCGTGTTCGAGGAGCGCGGCAGGATTGTCGCGGGCGATGTGCTGCGAGATCGCCAGCAGGAACACCCCGCTGATGCGCTGACGGATCCTCTTTGCCGTTTCGATCGAGCCACGGCGTTCCACCTTGCGGAGGGGAATTTTGCACTCCCTTGCATGTCATTGCAACGGGAAGTGGCGGGCCACGCCCGATGAGGATGGGCACTATACCTACGCTATCGCACTATGATTGGGCCACCGTGTAGCGTCTTTCTCCGCCGATTGTCGCCGTAGAGGGCAGCGGCCTGTTCGCCTAGGTGGTCCCCATTTCTAGTGTTTTGAAATGAGCCGCTGCACAATGCCATGAGCAGGGCTGGCGAAACCTGCGCGTCAGGCACCCCACGCATCGATGACCTGCGACAGCGGGAACGGATTCTGTTCCTTGCGCCACTCATGATAGGGCGCGGCCGTCTGACTATAAGGGCCGGGTTGAGGCCGGTCGAATTGAACCCGCGTCGGAATATGAAAGGCGCTACCGAATACGATTGCCTCGCCTGACGACAGGATAGTCACCTGATCGAGCAGCCGTCTCGCCTGCATTGGAATGATGCGCCGGAAATGGTCGATATCGTCAGGATTTTGTAGGCGATGGCTGATAAAGTTGGCGCACTGGCTGATGATCGTCTGGCTGATCTCGCTCGGCCGCTGGCTGGCGATGATGAGTGAAAGGCCGAATTTGCGCCCCTCTTTGGCGATGCGCTCGTATGTCAACCGCGCTAGGCGATGACCGCGATCCTCGTCTGAGCGGGCCGGGCGGGCATAGTTGTGCGCCTCTTCGAGAACAAGCACCCACGGATGCTTATAGCGCGAGGCTGCGGGCAGGCGCTCACGCGCCTCCAGCAACACCCGCCCGATCACCGCGCAAGCATAGGGAAGAACCTCGTTGCTCAACATTGACAGGTCGAGCACCGAGACTTTCGGTCCCGTTGCAGCACCAAGCCCGAAGCGTGCGAACCATGAGGACAGCTTCTCGATCTTCGTATCGGTCTCCTCATAGTTGAGGAAGGCGCGCCATCGCTTGTCGTCGAGGCGGGTTTTCAGCCGCAGCTTCAACGTCGTCAGGTGGGCATCGACGCGAAACGTATCCTCCTTGGATACGGCCCGATTGATAAGCGATGGATCGGTCAGGGTTGCGCGGGCGATCGGCAACGGAGAGTCCGCAGTGCGTGCACCGGCCTCCGCCGTGCCGCTACCACCGACGATCTTGGCGCGAATCGCGTCTTTCAGCTTCTCCGCCTCCGCAGCTATGGCGGCCTGATTGTTCATGACCTCGGTGTTGAAATCGTTAGCTGACCTATGAGCGGTAAACAGGCCAGCGAACGGGTCTGTATCAATGTCTGTATCGGCGAGGTGGCCGACCACGGCATCGCAATAGGAGCCGGCTGCCTTCTTCTTGATCTTCGTCAGTTCGCTCAAGAGCTGGTCGAGCGCGCTCATGCCATTCTGAAACGCTCCCATGCTGGCGGCGGCGGTGGCACTGCCGCCCTTGGCAATCGCCCACCAGTCTTTCAGCACGGGCTCCTGCGTTTGCTCCGACGCGCTCAGCCACGCACAGATTTCTTCGGCGTTCAGAAACCAGAGCGGAAGGCTGAACTCCTTGCCATTGAGGTAGATGCGATCCGGCAAGCGTTGCGCCGCTTCAGCCGTCGGGAAGGCCTTGGCATACTCGCCATTGATGTCGAGGATGAAGACGTGCGGCTCCTCGGCCGCGCCATCGAGCGCAGCCATCGCCTTCTGGATCAGGCTCGACACCGAGAAGGATTTACCCGAGCCGGTATTGCCCACGATCGCGAGCGGCCGCGAGAACAGGTCGTTATAGGAGGCCCGCACGACGTTGCGGTCTTGGCCGGTCGGGAATCCGATCTTCAGATCGCAATCGAAATCCTTCGCGTCATAGTCCTCTGGCTTGTTGCGCCGCGGTGGTATCTCGAACACCGCGCGAAGGATGTCCGGCGATCCGATCTCCGCGGGAGTGTCGAGTGTTGGCAGCACCGAGATGCCTGGACTGAAGGTAGGCTCCTCGTCCTTGTGCTCGATCGTGCCCAGCAGCTGTACGCTGGCAACGCGGCGTGGTTTCATCAGTTCGAGGTTTAGATCGTCCCCGCTACCGGGATCGAAGGTCTCGCGAGCTTCCAGATCGGTGATGATGCCGATGACCGTTTCCCCCGCACCGAGCGAGAAGGTCAGATAGGCGTTGATTGCGATGGCCGCCTGCACGCCGTCTAGCGTGGCGCGTAACGCCGACCGAGTTTCGGGCAGCAATTCGACCTTCACTCGGAAGCCTTGAACCGACACGATGTGCCCGACGAGGCGCGGATTATCCATCCGCGCCCTCCGTGTCCGCTCCGGCTGATGTTGCGGACGAAGCGATCTGCTTTTCGAAGCGGCGCAAGCGAAGGAAGTCGTCGAGCCACTGCACGTCGGGCATCACCGTTCGCGCAAAGTCGTCGAAGGTCGCGAGCTTGAATGGTGTTGCTGAGAAGGCATCCGTCGTCGGACATAGGACGAAGGCGCGCTTACCGAGATCCTTGTATCGCCGGATGCGTGCGATCACCGGACTGTTCGGATTTGGTTCGACTACCAGCATCACAAGCGACGGATTCATGAGCGCATTCTCGATGATCCGGCTGACATGATCGTCGCCGAAGCCATAGCCCAGCACGAGGAGGAAGGTCTGGGGGATGCCGAGCCGCACCTGAAAGGACCGGAAGAGGTGAGCGTAGGGCATCGCAAGCGTCTGAGCGAATTTGTTCGCGGTCGGTAGAATCCCGACCGAAGGCGTCCCTCCGACCAGAGACAGAAGCGACGCGGCTTTCTGCTCGGCCGTCATGGCGGCGTAGGTCTGAAAAGGGGTCAGATCAGGATGACGCGCGCGCATCTCGGTGCCCTGCTCGAACCAGTGGATCGAGCCGTGGAGCTTGTAGAAATGCAGGAACTTGTCGAAGCGCCGTACACGGCCCTCCGCCACCTCGCCCGGATAGTAGATGTCCAAACCATAAACGGAAGGGTCGAACCGGCCGGCTGCGCGGCCGGTGAAACCGTCAAAATACTGGACGCCGAGCAGCTCCAATGCCTGCTCGAAAAGCGTGTCGTAATTGAGCGTGAAGAGATGGGTGCGTCCGAGGTTGCTATCGCGAGCCACGAGTTTGGATAGAAATGCAAGATGCGGCACGATGCCATCAGCGGACGCGGCCAGCCCCGTATCAGGGAGCGAAAGCGCGCACTCGGCGAAAATCGCCATGCGAAGGCGATCGACGAGCCAACGCAGATCGGCGACGCTGGGCGCCGGCGTACTGGGCCACGTCACGGCGGAAAATGGTCCGCCCGTAGACTCCGCGACGACCAGAGCATTGGCGACGAACGAAAGCCATGCCTCGAAACCGATCGGGTCATCATCGTCGAAGGCGGCGAGAAGGACAGCGTTCTTGCGGGCTTCGATGATAGCAGCGACCGAGGCGGGGATGTCGGGCAGCGCCTGGATCGTGGCGAATACAGCCGTTTCGAGATTGGCCATCGTCTTACCGCCGACGGAAACCGACGTGCCCGATCCCGTCAGAACGACGAGATTCTCCATTCGTAGCCATTCGGATATGAGCGCTTGAAGGCGGACACGCCCCTGCTTCTGATCGAGACCCGCCAGTAGGTTCCCGATGCCGCCGTCTTCAGCGAGGCCAATGAGCTGATATTCGATAGGTGCCGGCGGCACGGTCGTCATAATATTCCCCCAGTCAGTCCCCGCGATCGTGACTGGCCTTAGCCGAATACCTCCGAGCCTGCACCACGCATATCCATCACGAGCTTTTCGGCGAACCGGCTCGCTATTCGATGAGGAGCATGATTTGCTATTCCCGAGCTGATGCCGGGGCACGATTCTTGATAGCGATCTTCACACCATCGGCGCACATTGTCGCGGAGCGCCCGGTCGCTAAGTATGAACGCTGCGACGCTGACACCGATCACCATCCGTCGAATGGCGGTAAACGGATAGCGGCTTGAAAGCTCCAATCCGTAATCGCGCGCGCTCAGCATGGTGTGAGCTTGCCAACGTGTCTCTGGGCGGTGTCTGAAAAACTGCTCCACAGCTTCGATTTGGCGATCTGATGGAAGATCGGAGTTCAGACTACCAACGACCGGGAACGTCTGCTGGACCGTAAAGGTCTCGACGTCGCCCTCACGTCCAACGAAGCGGACAATCTTCTGCCGGCGGCGATTAGCGGGCCGGTTCTTTCGGCGATAACATTTGCCCGCTGCTGCAAGGTCGAGCGTGAATTCTTGCCTGGCCGTTAGATCGTGAGATTCTATCGTCATGTCGCCATGCCTCCGGCGAAATATGGAAAGCGGGTTGCTTACAACGCGGCCGTGGTGTCGCTGGGTACATCGTCGCGACCGACACGCGCTGGCATAGATCTCGGTGATTTACCGCAGGGCGCGTCTCCTGGCTGCAATCCAGTTCAAGTGACATCGGCGGATGCCGACAAACTCATTGCGCTACTCGGCACGGAGTATTTGAGACGGTCATGCATTTACCGAACTAAGCCGCCAGAAGATCAATCGAGGCGGATCGCCGAGCGCAGCCGCATGTTGAGACGATCCACCATCCAGACAAGACTTCCGCGCCAAAAACCGTACAACCGTGCCTGATGGCTGCGGTACAGCATTGCATGGCTCAACTGGGCCAGTCTTCCTCTTATCGTCGTTCCCTTGAATAATCCGTATTTTCCGAGTGAGCCAAAAGCATCATATTCGGCAAGCGATACGAGAGAACCGAAATCCCGATAGTTAAAATCAGGCGGCCGCTTTCCACGCGAGATGACGGCGGGAAGATGACGAATCAAATGCTGCGCCTGCTGGTGGGCGACCTGCGCCGTTGGCGGCAGGGGACGTTCCCCTTGGGACAAGGTAAGGCTTGAGCAATCTCCGAGTGAAAAAATGTTTGGGTCCTGTGTCGTCTGCAGTGACGGCAGCACGACAAGTTGGTTGCCTCGGGTGCTCTCGAGTCCATCGAGATTGGTCAGAAAAGCGGGCGCTTTCACGCCGGCAGCCCATACTTTGAGAGACGCGGTGACCGTTGGGCCATCGTCAAGCTCGAAGCCTTCCGTCGTTGCCGCACTGACCTTAGAGTTAGTCATCACCCTGATGCCGATACTCTCAAGCCTCTCCTCCGTTGCCTGCGAGATGTCGTCTGGAAAGGCCGGCAACAAGCGTGGCCCACTCTCGATCAGGGTGATCCTGATCCGGGATGATAGTGCTGGGGCGCCGTAGGCCTCCGCGATCTGCGTGAGTTGCATTAGTTCGGCCGCGAGTTCGACGCCGGTCGCGCCACCGCCTACTATTGCGATGGATAAGTCCTGTTCCTGCGCGACGGATTGCAGCATCCGAATACGGACTTCACGGTTGAATGCGTCAGCCTGCAAGCGGGAATCAATTTTGAAGCAATATTCCTGTACACCAGGTGTTCCGAAGTCATTGGCCTCGCTTCCAACCGATATGACGAGAGTGTCGTAGGCGATTTCCCTTGCAGGAACGAGCAACCGACCATCTGGAGCATGGAGCGGAGCGAGGCCTATCGTGCGATTGGCCCGATTGAGACTGCACATCTCGCCAGGCTGATATTCGAAGCCAGCATCTCGGGCTTGTGCGAGATAAGGCGTCTGCTGTTGAGATATATCACGTGTACCTGCCGCGATCGTGTGAAGCATCGGCTTCCAGATATGGGCGGAATCACGATCGACCAATATGACAGCCGGCATACTCTGATCGTTCTTCGACCGGCGTCCGAGCGAGGTGGCAATTTCGACCCCTGCTACTCCACCACCCACCACAACGATCCTTCTGCGCCGCCTGTCGACATTCATAAACGATCTCCAGATTGACATTAGGTTAGTGATAGCTCACATAAATCGAATGTCCAAATCGAATATCGCTGCACGCCGTGGCCGACCGGCCGATCCTCAGGCACGTGCTAAGCGTCGCTCACAGATTCTGGAGGCTGCGCATCGATGCTTTGCGCGGAAAGGGTTTCACCTTACGACCGCCGCGGAGATCAGTGCTGAAGCCGAGATAAGTGTTGCCGGCCTCTATCAGTATTTTCCGAGCAAAGACGATCTCATTCTAGCTCTGATCGAGTTAGATCTCGCCGAAAGCGTTGGCCTCATCGAAGTTCTGATGGCCAGTGAGAACTTTTTTGATGGTGCTGAAAGCATACTCCTCTTGGCTATGCAGGACGAACGGCAGCAAGCCATGTCGCGCCTTCGGCTAGAAATTATAGCTGAAGCGAGCCGCAAACCGGAAATTGCTGAGATTGCGATCTCCTGCGACCAGCGTTTTACCACGGCGATGGTTCGAGCCGTCACTTTGGCACAAGCAAAAGGCCAGATCGCAAGTTCAGTCGATCCGTATGAGCTAACGATCGCATTTAACTGTATAATGGATGGGCTGTTCGGGCGCATTTGTTTACCCGGTTACGCTCGCGCTCAGTTAGTGACTGCTTGCGTCGATATGATGCGCCGCGCCGCCGTACCAATCTGATTTCTAAGGACTAACACATGTCAAACACGGCCATAGATTGCGTGCCATATATTAGTAAGGCCTCAGTTATATCAGTTCGCCGCTGGCTGATGATAGGGTCAGTTGTGCTGGCATCAGGGCAACTCGCCGGGTGTGGATCATCCCAGCCAGAACCTGCGCCGCTCAGGACGGCTCTCACGGCGACGGTGCAGCAAGCTAGTTCAAGCGACACCCAGATCACTGGCATCGTCCGATCATTGGGGTCTTATGATATTGCCCCCGAGAATCCTGGGCGGCTTGTTCGGCTAAGAGCAAACATCGGCGATAGGGTCGCGCAGGGTCAAATTCTTGCAGAATTCGACGCGGAGCCATTCCGACTTCAGGCGTCCCAGTCCCGAGCGCAGATGCAGGCCGCGAATGTTGATCTGGATGCTGCCCGCCGTGAGGCAAAACGTCTTGAAGGGCTTGTTGAGGCTGGCGCGGCGGCGCGGCAGGATCTTGATGCCGCAAGGACAAACGTCAGCCGTGCGGAAGCACAGCAGCGGGCTACCTCCGACCAAGCTGCGCTGAATGCCCGTGCCTTGGCAAAAACCCAATTACGCGCGCCCGTGGCCGGGGTGATTACGGCTCGTCAAGGCGAGCTTGGCGCCATACTTCCGGCTGGGGCCCCCGTGTTCTCGCTGGAAGGTGCGGGTGAACGCGAGATCGTTGCTTCGGTCTCCAGCGCGACGGCCGAACAGCTACGCATCGGAACGATCGTGCGTTTCAATATCGGTGGTTCGGGCGGGCAAGCTCGATTGTCCGGCCTTTCTCCGCGATCTGCCGGTGTGGATGCACAGACAGCGCGGTTCACCATCGTTTCAGGCACCGCAGCACCCGGAGCGGCCGTCGAAGTTCGCTTGCCAGCCGGAGGAGCCACCAACGGCGATTTGATGCTGCCTTTGTCGGCCGTCATCGCTGACCGCTCCGGTGCCCGCCGGGTTGTCGTTGTCGGTCAGGACGGTCGAACGACGGCAGAACCGGTTCAGATCATCAGCGTCTCCTCTGCGGGCGCGCTGGTGCGGGGACGGTTATCTCCTGGCCAGCGCGTCATTGCCACTGGCGCTGAACTCATCAAGGCTGGCGAACGTGTTCGCCCGCTCACCTTCACGCCTTGAACGCGGTAGGCATCATGTCCCTCACTGAAATCGCCATGAAGCGGTCACGCTTCACTCTGACCGGCGCCGTCGCCTTGCTCATCGCAGGCTTGGTGATCCTGATCGGATTCCCCGCCACCGAGGAGCCGACCGTCCCGTTTCGGGCTGCCACAATTGAAGCCTATCTTCCGGGCGCAACACCTGAGCGTCTGGAGAGCCTAGTGGCCAAGCCGCTCGAAGAGCGTGTGCGAACCGTTGCCGAAGTCAAAAAAATGGAAACGACTCTGCGCCCTGGCGTGGTGATCATGACCATTGCGCTTCACAGCAATGTCAGTCCTCAGCGCGTAAACCAGGTCTGGCAGACCTTGCGCGCTCGAAGCCAGGAGGCCGCAGCGCTCTTCCCGGCAGGCACGATCGGCCCAGTCCTCAACGATTCCTGGGGCCGGGTATCAGTTATGACCCTTGCGCTTACTGGCGAAAGTTACAGCCAGGGTCAGCTACAGGAAGCTGCGCGCGCGGCACGATTGCGGTTGCAAGGCGTGACCGGCGTTGAGCAGGTCTCGCTTCACGGTGTGCGTGAAGAACAAATTTACATTGAAATATTGCCAGCGCGCCTCGCTGCGGCTGGCATCAGCCTGGAAGCCGTCGCCAAGGCGATCGGTGATCGGAACATGGTGGTGTCGGCCGGCGAGCTCGATGTGTCCGGACGCACTCTGATGCTTGATGCCTCCGGTCAGCTCAAGACAGCCTCTGCGGTCGGGGCTGTACCCGTCGCCCTTCCAGGCGGAGGTTCCGTCCCGCTTTCCACGATCGCCAAGATCGAACAACGCCCCCAGGACCCTCCGACGGCTGCTGCCGTTTTCGACGGCAAACCGGCGATCGTACTCGGCGTCTCGATGCGCACGGGCCTGAACGTCGTCGATTTCGCTGACGCGCTCCGCGCGGGAGTCGCCTCCGCACAAGCAGACCTCCCGATCGGGATGACCCTTTCCCCGATCACCGATCAGGCGGAGGTCGTGGGCCACAATCTGCAGAAGGTCGGCAAGATTTTCGCGGAGACGGTCGTCATCGTCATGGGTGTCGTCGTCGTGTTTCTCGGTTGGCGTGCTGGATTGGTCACCAGTGTGATTGTGCCGCTAACGGTCCTCGGCACTCTTCTGGTGATGAGCGTGCTTGGGATCGAACTGCACCAGATCTCAATCGCCGCCATCATCATCGCGCTTGGTATCTTCGTCGACAATGCCATCGTGGTAGTCGAGGATTATCAGCGACGTATTGGAGATGGCGAAGCCGCCGAATCCGCTGCTATCCATGCGGGCAAGACTATGGCCGCGCCGCTGCTGGTTTCGTCTCTGGCTATCATCCTGGCCTTTACCCCGCTGGTGGCCGGGTCGAGTGAAACTGCCGAATACATGCGCAGCCTCGCTATTGTTCTCGGCGTCACATTACTCCTGTCGTTGTTTCTCGCCCTGACGGTCGTGGCACTACTCTGCAAGATGTACATCAAAGCCCCTCACGAGGAGCATGAGAAGGACGACTGGATCGGGCGGCTCAGGCGCTGGTACGGGCGCAAAGTACTAATCATTGTCGGCCGTCCAGCAACTGTAGCTGTCGCAATGGTTGCGCTCCTCGCAGGGGCGACCGTCCTCAATGGCCTCCTGCCTCAAGGGCTGCTGGGTCCGTCTGACCGTGCCCAGGTACAGATTCCGATTGAGATCGCCCCCGGAGGCGCCACTCGGGAAAGCCTGAGGGTGGCTCAGGAAATCTCGGCAAGGATAAGCGATCGGAAGGCGCATCCGGAAGTCGTCAGCAACGTGGTTTATGTCGGCGACGGTGGACCGCGGTTCATTCTTGGCCTCAACCCGCCTCTGCCGGCTGGCAACCGCGCCTACGCCGTCGTCAATCTTGCCAAGGGCGCTGATAGCGATGCTGTCGTGCGCGAACTGCGCGACGATCTCACCACCCGTTTTCCGCAGGCGCGTATCGAGCCCAAGCGCTTTTCCCTGGGGATGTCGGAAGCCGGCAAGGCGGTGTTCATTCTTACAGGGCCCGATCGCGACACATTGAGCAAGGCTGCCGAGAAGCTCAAATCGGCACTGCGTACAGTGCCGGGGACGCTCGACGTCCGAGATGATGCTGAAACGGTGATCCCGCGCCTTGTCGTAGATATCGATCGCGCACGCGCGGAAGCCGCCAGCGTCACGCCGGCCGACACGGCGCGTGCCCTGCAAGCGGCTTACTCGGGGGTAACGGTCACCACATTGACCCGTGGCGAACTCACGACCCCGGTCGTATTGCGCGCCGATGCGACGCTGCGCCTTTCGCCCGACGCAATCTCGGCGACGCTGGTCAAGCCGGGCGTTACGCTTGGCGATATCGCGACAGTGCGCCTGGCCGATCAGGACAGCGTTTTAAATCGCCGCAATCAATACCCCACGATTATGGTTAGTGCGCGCCACCCCACTCTGACGGCCCAGGCACTGACCAGCAAGGTCGCCGACGCGGTCGCCAGCCTCGACCTGCCAGCCGGGCATTCGGTGATCCCGGGGGGTGAGATCGAAGAATCTGCCGAAGCCAATGGCGGCCTGATCCAGTATTTGCCGATAGCACTCTTCGGCATGGCCGGACTGTTCCTGTGGCAGTTTGGTAGCGTCAGGAAGACGATGATCGTCATGGCCTCGATCCCATTCGTCATCATTGGGGCGACCTTGGGTCTGTTCCTCGCCCGTCAGGAGATGAACTACACCGCCACGCTCGGTCTGCTGGCGCTGGCTGGAATCATCGTCAACAATGCGGTTCTACTGCTCGAACGAGTAGTCGAGGAGCGGGCCAACGGTGCCGGTCATGTCGATGCCATCGTCCGTGCAGCGGAGGTCCGTTTGCGCCCGATCATCATGACCAAGCTTACCTGCATTGTCGGTCTTCTGCCGCTGTTCGCCTTCGGCGGCGATCTTTGGCGACCGATGGCAGCCGCGATGATCGGAGGCCTGGCGCTCGGCACGCTTATCACTTTGGTCCTGATCCCGGCGCTCTATTCGCTGTTGTTCCACCGCCTGCCGGCTTTGCGAACCCGTTCTGCCCCGCCTCAGGAGGCTTTGTCATGAGATCGCAAGTTGTCTTACTCGCTTCGGCTGCGCTCGCGCTAAGCGGTTGTGTCAGTCTCTCTGAGCGAACACCAGTTCCCCCGGTGATGCCGACCTGGACGGTGATTGCAGAAGGACAGAGTGCCCAGCCGGTCGTTCTGGACTGGTGGCGGGCATTTAATGACCCGGTGCTCGATACATTGGTCAGCGATGCGTTGGCGCGCAATGCCGATCTCGCCGCCGCTGCCGCAAACCTCAAAGCGGCTCAGGCACTGGTTGGCGAAGCGAAGGCCAGCGCTCTGCCAGGTGGATCGGTTGAAGCTGGCGTCTCCAGCAGGCGCGTTGCGGGATTAGCCCAGCCCCCATTTCCGGGGGCGCCTGATCGCTATCCGGACCAGAATCTGGCAAATGTCGGAGTCACGCTCGGGTGGGAAGTCGATCTGTTTGGACGCATCTCCGCGAACCTCGCAGCAGCACGCGCTCAGGAAGGTGAAGCTCTATGGCTGCGCCGGCAGACAGAGGCTGCGGTAGCGGCGTCGGTTGTCCGCGCTTATGTGGAGAATCGCTACGCTGCCGAGCAAGAGCTGCTGGTGCAGAAGCGCATCGCCGCGCTGGAGGCAATTTCACTGAGTGTCGATAAAGCGGAAGCGCTCGGTGCCGCTTCACGCATAGATCGCGAGGCGGCAACTAGTGCGCTTGCCCTGGCGCGAGGTCAGTTACCTGACCTTGTCGCTTCACGCCGCAATAGCGCACGACGTCTGTCGATCCTTGGCGGGCGCGTGCCTGACCCCAATCTGGCGCCAGGCAGTCTACCCATCGCTCCCAGCGTGCTTGATGCCGGCGATCCGGCAGCCATGCTGCGCCGACGACCCGATGTCGGCGCAGCCGAGCAGCGGCTTGCTGGCACTGTGGCACAAGCGCGTATTGCGGTCACAGATCTCTATCCACGTATTTCGCTAGCCGGAAATATCGCGCTTTCAGCTCGGCCTGACCGGCTCGGCGATGATGGCGCCGTAGGATTTGCGGTTGGGCCGAGCCTGATCTGGGGTTTGTTTGATATGCCCCGGCTACTACGCCGGGTGAAATCTGCTGATGCTAGATCGGAAGCCGCGCTTGCACAGTGGCAGGCCGTGGTTCTGGCCGCACTCGAAGAGTCCGATAGCGCCTTGGAGGCTTGGAACTCAAGTCGGTGGGCCGCCAATGAGGCAGAAATTGCCGCGCGCTCTGCCGAGCAAAGCGCTGAATTGGCGACAGTTCGGGAAAATGCGGGTCAGATTTCTGCTCGTGCACGGTTGGGCGCGCAAGTCGAAGCACTGGATGCAAAGTCGACCGCCTTGGCCCGGCGAGTTCAGAAAACGCAAGGCTGGATAGCCGCGCAGCTCGCGTTGGGAGCAGGCTGGCGCGACATCCGCCCTTAAGTTCAATAATCAAAATCCCGTGGTGCAATGAACCATCATTCAACGACGTCATTTAATAAGGGAACTAAAAATGCATCCTTTCTTTCCCTATGCTGCGTTGACGGCTGCTATTATATGCGAAGTGACCGGCTCGACTTTCATGGCAAAATCTGAGCAGTTTACTCGGCCAATTCCGACACTTTTGATGGCATTATTCTTTGGGATGTCATTTTACTGTTTGACGCAAGCGCTCCGCGTTATCCCTCTTGGCATAACATATGCAATTTGGGCTGGATGCGGCATCGTTCTCACTGCCATCGTGGGGGTTGTTGTGCTCCGCCAGGCTTTGGATGTGGCCGCGATCATTGGCATCGGCCTGATCGTTTCAGGCGTGGTCGTTATGCAGGTCTTCTCAACCTCGTCCGGGCATTAATTTGCCGTTCAATATCCGGCAACTTCGCTACGCTATCGCGGCAGCAGATCACGGTTCCTTCTATCGTGCGGCACGTGCCCTAGATGTCGAGCAATCGACTCTGAGCCGGGCTATCCTGAAGCTGGAACACTCTATCGGCATGTCTATTTTTGAGCGCTCGCGTTCAGGTGTCACAACAACGCTGGCTGGAAGCACCTTCATCCGCAGCGCTAAGCCGATGGTAGACACAGCCGATAAGTTGGTAAAAATGATGCGTGCAGCAGGTCAGGGCCGTGCTGGTGGCCTGATGATCGGACACAACAGTTCCGTTTCTGCCGGCAATTTGCGTGCAACGATATTGAATTGGATCGAAACTCACCCGGATGTTGATGTGGAGTGCGTTGAATCCGACAGAAGTCTACTTCTGGCCGGACTGAATACTGGAGAAATTGACATCGCAATCTTGATGGGCGTTGCGGGGCAGAACGGATTTCGCTGCGAACCGGTGTGGAGCGAGCGAATGCTCGTTGCATTACCCGAGTCGCATCCACTCGCGAACCAAGATGTCGTGCACTGGACTGATCTTCGGGAAGAGCGCTTCCTATTACCAATCACCGACCCTGGCCCAGCTATTCGCGATATGCTGCTTGGCCGTCTGGCGTTGTCCGGCAGTAAGCCCGATATTCGAGTATTGCGGTCGAGCCGAGAGACTGTGTTGAGCATGCTAGGCGTTAGCTCTGGCGTGAGCATCGTTTGCGAAGGTTCGACCGGCGCACTGTACCCTGATGTTGTGTATCGGCCAATACACGGGGAACAAGGGCCGGCACTAACTGGCTTTTCCGCCTATTGGTGCGAAGACAATATCAATCCGACTATTCACCGTTTCCTCGGATTCATCAAGAGTCGCTACGCGCTAACCTTTGATTTCTCGACAAAAATACAGTAATTTACACAGAATTTTCTGGAGATATCTACTATGTCTCACAGCAAGACAATCATTATCGTGTTAGTCAACTTGGCCATCGGTTTTGCGGGAGGCTTTGCCTTACGACCGCTGATTGCGCCGATCCCTCAAGCGAGGATTACCGCCACCGGGGCAGCGGTGGCCAAGGCATCGGACGACGCACGCGGCACACAGTATTTCGTCGCTCATATCGACGAGGCTCGACAGTTGGTGGCCGGATGTCGTGACGGCTCGGTCCGTGGCGGCGAATGCGCCACGGCCGAAGAAGCGATCATCAAGGTGGATGCTCAGGATCGCCGCCGACGCTTCCTGGGTAACTGATGGCAGCGAGGCGGTCAGCTCTTCGAGGTATCCCGTCGCCGCGAGAATCCTCGGTCGCTCGCCATGAACTTCGCCAGCATTGGCGAGACGAGCTTCTCAGGAACGATAGCATCCCCGCCGGTCTCGGCCGCAAGCGCGGCGGCGTAGGCCGTGAGATCGCGGTGAACAGCGGCAGGCAACTCCACCGTGAGCTTGACGGGGCGATCGTCGGCCAGCGGCCCGAGCTTCAACTTCGTCATCGCGTTACTCCGATGGGTTCGAGCACCAAGTCGCGGGTCAGCACCACGCGCAGCGGATGCCCCGGCCGGATGGTGAGCGTGGGCGGCACATTGAGCTGCCGACGCACGATCTGCTGGCCGGTCTGGTTGATGGTGTCCTGCGAGCCGCGTCGCAGTGCGCGGGTCAGGTCGTCCTCGCTGTCTGCGCCCAGCTCAGCACCGACCCCCAAAAGCGTCGAAACGGCCGCCGCCTTCAGGAGATTGCCCCAATGCTGGTTGACGCGGTCCTGTAGGCCCGCAAACCCTGCGCCATCGGTGCCGGGCTGGCGCTCGAGAACGATCGAACGTCCGTCCGGCAGGATGAGCCGGTCCCAGGCCAGCAGCACGCGTGTCTGACCCGCGGCGACCTCACTGTCATACTCGCCAATCAGCCGCGCGCCCTGCGGGATGAGGAGGATGCGCCCCGTAGGGCTGTCATAGACGTTGGCCGTTACCTGCGCGGTGATCTGGCCGGGAAGGTCGGAGCGGATGCCGGTGATGAGGGCAGCCGGTATCAAGCTGCCGGCCTGCACGATGTTGGGTGATGACGGCGTGGTCAGCCTCTCGACACTGACCGTGCGCTGGTTCGGCGCCTGCGCCATGAAGGTGCGCCTTCCCGCTTGATCGCTTTGCGCCGACGCATCGCCCGTCGCCGCAGGCGCTGGAGTCGGCGCTGCGAGAACCGGCGTAACCGGGGTGTCCGGTGATGCGGCGCTTCCGCTGCCGCCGAGGAAGACCGAGCTGGTGCGGGCCGCGTCGCGCTCCTGAGCGGCACGCTGCCGAGCCGCCTCCGCCGCCTGAGCGCGCGGATCGGGCGGACCTGGCTGCGCGCCGACCGGCGGCACGGTGACATCCTCGCCGCGCTGCTGTGCCGATACGATCGGTCGGCCGAGGTCGCCGGGCAGCGGCGGGCCGAGCCGGGGCGCTTGGGCATAGTCGCGGGGCCCCGACGTGATAGTCTCGGCCGTGGCGCGGCTATCGGTGTTGTAGAGTTCCTGCGCGGCCCGATCGCTCGGCGGTCGTAGCGCATAGATCAGCGAACCACCTATGCCGAGGCCGGCGGCGACGCCGACGACGGCGAGCGCTTTACGGGAAAGCCGCATGACGCGGGGCGGATCGCCGCGAAGCTGGAACGCCGCCGGATCAGGGCGGGCCGACTGTGCGGCGGGCCGATCCTCGACGGACGGATCGTGGCTGTCGGTCACGGCCGCCCCCTCCGTCCATCGTCCCGCACGATGCGGACACGCTGCTCGGTGCGCCGGTCGCCCAGGCGCAGCTCGGCGGCAGCGAACAGGCGATCGACCACCATGTAGCGGCTTTGCACGCGGTAATTGACCAGCTCGGCGTCGCCGGCCACGCCGGTCACGAAAAGCGGTGGCATCTCGCCCTGCGAGATCCCGGCGGGAAACTCGATGAAGACCTGCCTTCCGTCGTCGAACGCGCGGGCCGGACGCCACGGCGCTCTATCGCCGTCGATGCGATAGCGGAAGTTGAGCGCCGCCACGTCCACGCCGGTCGCTACCGGTGCAGCCGCAGCAGCAGCCGCGTTGCGGCCTTGCAAGGCGATGAGCTGGTCGTGCGGATAGGTCCAGGACACTGACGCCATGTAGGTCACGGGGGTGGCGCGCAGCTCCAGATGGTAGGTGCGCCGATCCGTATTGATAATGAGGTTGGTGGCGAGGTCGGGTCGGGTGGGCTTTACCAAGATATGCACGCGGGCAGCTGCTCCGCTGCCGCTCACCGTATCGCCGATGATCCACCGCACCGTGTCGCCCGCCGCGACCGGCCCCGGCCCGACAAGCTGCTCGCCTTGCTGCAAGGCGATGTCTGTCACCTGACCGGGCGCGGTATAGACCTGATAGAGCGCGCCTTCGGTCCACGGGTATTGCTGGATGGCGTTGAGGAAGCCGTCGCGCACCGGCTGGACGCGCGCGGCATCGTTGGCGTCGCCGACACGGCGGCGCGGATCGGCGGGCTCCGGCGGTCGCGCGCGCTCCGTCACCGGCTTCAATTGACCGGGGAGCGGCAACGGCTCGGGGATCGTGACGATCTCGACCGCGCGGGGCGGCTCGGCCGCGGGCGTCGCGGCGATCGCCGGGGGCGGATCGTCCAACGCGATCACGGGCGGCCTGGCCGACGTGGTGGCGCAGCCGGCGAGCGCGGATGCGGAGACGAAGAGCGCGGCCGTGGCCACGCGGCGGATGAGTATGCCGGTCATTGCGACAGCTCCTTCGACCAATTGAGGGCGTTGACGAAGACGCCGAGCGGATTCTTGCGCAGGGCGTCGGGGGTGCGCGGCGGCTGCACGACGATGGTGAGGATCGCCGACCAGCGTTCGGTGGCGGCAAGGCTGCCGTCCTGATAATGGCGCTCGATCCAGGCGACGCGGAAGCTGTCGGGTGAGGCGCGGATGACGCTCGACACTTCCACCGCGACCTGCCCCCGACCGACATTGGCGAACGGGTCGTTGGCCCTCGCGTAATCGTTGAGCGCGAGCGCGCCGCGATCGGTGGTGAAATCGTATGCTCGAAGCCAGTTCTGACGGACGATGACCGGATCGGCCGGTATCGCGCGGACCTGCTCGATGAAGCGGGCGAGATGGAACGCGACCTGCGGGTCGGTGGGACGGTAGCCGGCCTCGGCCGGCGCGACCGCTTGGGCCTCGCCGAGCCGATCGACCTGCACGACCCAGGGGACGATATGGCCGCGCGTCGATTGCCAGACCAGACCGCCGGCCAGAACGCCTGAGAGGGACAGCGTCCCGAAGAAGGCGAGCCGCCAGTTCTTCGCCTGCACGCGCGCCGAGCCCATGCGGTCGTCCCATGCCTGCGCCGCGCGCTGATAAGGGGTGGTCGGCGCGGGCGTCTGGCCGTAGCGGATGCTCGGTCGCTTGAACATGGGTCAATCCTTCTGGCTGGTGTCGACGGACGCGCCGCTGCCGCCGCCATCGCCGGAGCGCAGCGTGTGGGCAGCGATGGTCGCGCCGTGGGTCATGGTCTGGCGGTTCTTCATCGCGGACGCCCAGGCGGGCGCGCCGGCCGGTGCGTCCGGCGACGGCGTGGAGCTGCCGCCCGAAATGGTCCCGCCGGTCGCGGTGACGGCGGCACGTCCGCCGGAACGGTAGCTATCCTTGAGCGAGGCTGCCGCCTTGCGCAGCGGCGACATGGCTGCGCCGACGGCGGCTTGTCCGACGCCGCCTGCGCCGCCAGCGACTGCGGCCGCGCCGGACTTGCCAGCCGAACCAAGCGCATAGGCGCTGTTTGCGGCCCCGGACGTGAAGGCGGCGCCTCGCGCGGCGCCACCGGCCGCGCCCACCGCAGCGCCGACGCCGAGCCGGGCCGCAGCGGCGCCACCGGCCAGCGCACCGCCGGCCGCGAGCACGGTCCCCGCTGCGGCCCCTGCGCCAAGCGCCGGGCCGCCGGAGACAATGCCATTGGCGATCGACGGGCCGAAGATGCCAAGGCCGAGAAGGCACAGCGAGGCGAGCGCGACGGCCAGCGCGTCCTCGATGCTGGGCTGCGCGCCGCCGAAGCCGGCGCGGAACTCGTCGAACAGGGTCGAACCGATGCCGACGATGACGGCGAGCACCAGCACCTTAATGCCTGACGAGATCACCAGCCCCAGCACGCGCTCGGCCATGAACGCGGTCTTGCCAAACAGGCCGAACGGGATGAGCACGAATCCGGCGAGCGTCGCCAGCTTGAACTCGATCAGCGTCACGAAAAGCTGGATCGCCAGAATGAAGAAGGCGAGGATGACCAGCAGCCAGGCGATCAGCAGCACCGCGATCTGGATGAAGTTCTCGAAGAACGCGACCCAGCCCATAAGGTCGGAGATGGATTCGAGAATAGGCTGGCCCGCTTCCAAGCCAACCTGCGCGACGCGGCCCGGCTGGAGCAGTTCGGCCGCCGTAAAGCCGGTGCCCGACGCTTTGAGGCCGAGCCCGGCGAAACTCTCGAAGACGATGCGTGCCAGGCTGTTCCAGTTGCCGATGATGTAGGCGAAGACGCCGACGAACAGCGTCTTCTTGACAAGGCGCGCAATGATGTCGTCGCCCTCTCCCCACGTCCAGAACAGGGCGGCCAGGGTCACGTCGATGACGATCAGGGTGGTGGCGATGAACGCCACTTCGCCGCCGAGCAGGCCGAACCCACTGTCGATGTAGCGGGTGAAGACATCCAGAAAGCGATCGACGACGCCGGTGCCGCCCATGTCAGTTCTCCTGTGGGGTCGCGCCATCGGCGATGCGGGCAGCGGGAAGCGCACCGGGCGCGAGGAACCGGCGACGGTTCTCGGCCCAGGCACGCAGGCAATCCGGGTCACTCGCCCCGGCCGCGCCGATCGACTGGCAGCGGCGCAGCTCGATCAGCAGCGGGTCCGTCGCCGATGTCTCGGCGACGGCCGCCGGCCCCGCGCGCGGTGGCTCTGGCGCACGGCTCATCTCGATCGCCGTCATGGTGATGGCGATGGCGACGAAGATGACCGCGCCGATGCGCGCGAGGAGCTTGCTGTCCACGGGCGTTAGTCGTGGAACATGCGGGCGTTGCCCGGCTGATAGCCGGTGGACCGCGTCAGGAAGCGGCGCAGACGTTCGCGGCTCTCGGCTTCAACGGCCGCGTTGCGCGCCGAATCCAGCGCCTGCGCCCGGCCCTGCGCGGCGAGCAGCGCCGTCAGGTCCGCGAGCTGCTGCGATTGCAGCGCGAGAAGCTGGTTGCCCGCCTGCGCGGCTTGGAGCGCGCCGGTCGCCGACTGACTAGACGTGACCACGCCGTCCATCGTCGTCCGCGCGCCGTCGATATTGCCGACGACGCCAGCCTGCACACGCAGCGCATCCTCGAACGCGCCGACGCTATCCTCCCAGCGCGCATTGGCGTTAGCGACCATCTGCGCGTGGGTGCCGGTGAGCGCCGCGCCCTTGTAGCGGCCGTTGAAGACCTGTTGGACGTTCTGCACGTCGTAGGCGATGCGCTGGGCTTCGCCGAGAAGCTGCTGGGTGCGCTGCACCTGCTGCTGCAACTGCTGGAGCGAGTTGAACGGCAGCGACGCCAGATTGCGCGCCTCGTTGATGAGGCTGGTCGCCTGCTGCTGGATTTGCTGGATCTGGTTGTTGATCTGCTGGAGCGACCGCGCGGCCGTCAGCACGTTCTGCGCGTAATTGGTCGGGTCATAGACGATCCCGCCGAACTGAGCGTGCGCCGGCGTGGCGGCGGTGATGCCGATCATGCTCGACGTGGCGATGGCGCCGGCCAGCATGGCGCGGCGCAGGATATTGGGCTTCATGGGGTCATGTCCTTCAAGGCAAGGGGAAGCTGGCCGGCATCTTCCCGGCGACCGGCCAGCGGATCAGGTTGGGGGTCGGGAAGGAGATCGACCGCCCAGGCCAAGCCGCGATGGCGCAACCACTCGGCGGCGAAGTGCTCGCGACCGTGTGTCTCGACGAGTTCGGTGATGCGGAGCTGATCGGTCTTGGAAGAAGCGGCGGCGAAGGCCAGCGCGACCTCGCCAAGCCCCAGCTCAAACAGCCGGTTGCCGCGCCGCGACTGGCAGTAATAGTCGCGCTTGGGCGTCGCCCGGCTGAGGATTTCGATCTGTCGGGCGTTGAGCCCGAACCGCTCGTAGATGGCAGCGATCTGCGGCTCGGCCGCGCGCTCGTTCGGCAGGAAGATGCGCGTCGGGCAGCTTTCGATGATGGCCGGCGCGATGTTCGAGGTTTCAATATCGGCGAGGCTCTGCGTGGCGAACACAACGCTGGCGTTCTTCTTGCGCAGCGTTTTCAGCCATTCGCGGAGTTGCGCGGCGAACTGCGGGCTGTCGAGAACTAGCCAACCCTCGTCGATGATGATGAGCGTCGGCGAGCCGTTCAGCCGGCCTTCGATCCGGTGGAACAGATAGGACAGGACAGCGGCGGCCGATCCGGCGCCAACCAAGCCCTCGGTCTCGAACACCTGGACAGACGCCTCGCCGAGACGCTCGACCTCTGCGTCGAGCAGCCGACCCCACGGCCCGCCGAGGCAATAGGAAGCGAGCGCCTGCTTGAGCTGCTGGCTCTGGAGCAGCACGGCCAGCCCGGTCAGCGTGCGTTCCGGCGCGGGCGCACTGGCAAGCGACCCGAGCGCCGACCACAAATGCTCTTTCGCCTGCGGATCGACCGCGACGCCTTCGGAGACGAGGATCGCCGCGAGCCATTCCGCCGCCCACGCACGCTCGGACGGATCGTCGATCCGGGCGAGAGGCTGGAGCTGCACGCCGTCACCCGCCTCGTCGGCGAGCATCCCGCCCAAGTCCTGCCAATCGCCGCCCATGCCGATCGCGGCGGCGCGGATGCTGCCGCCGAAGTCGAAGGCGAAGACCTGGCCGTTCTCGTAGCGGCGGAACTGCATCGCCATCAGCGCGAGCAGCACCGACTTGCCGGCGCCGGTCGGGCCGACGATCAGCGTGTGGCCGACGTCGCCGACGTGAAGGGAAAACCGGAACGGAGTCGAGCCTTCGGTCTTGCCATAGAGCAAGGGGGGCGCACCGAAATGCTCGTCCCGTTCCGGCCCCGCCCATACTGCTGACAGGGGGATCAGGTGGGCGAGATTGATGGTGGAGATCGGGGGCTGGCGGACATTGGCGTAGATGTGGCCGGGCAGGCTTCCCAGCCACGCCTCGATCGCGTTCATGCCCTCGGGAATGACGGTGAAGTCGCGGCCCTGGATGACCTTCTCGACCAGCCGCAGCTTCTCGGCGGCGATGGCGGGATCGCGGTCCCACACCGTCACCGTGGCGGTGACGTAGGCCATGCCGGCATAATCGGCACCCAGTTCCTGCAGGGCGGTGTCGGCGTCGGCGGCCTTGTTCGAGGCGTCGCTGTCCATCAGGACCGACGCCTCGTTGGTCATCACCTCCTTCAAGATCGCCACGACGCTCTTGCGCTTGGCGAACCACTGGCGGCGGATGCGGCTCAGCAGCTTGGTCGCGTCGGTCTTGTCGAGCATGATCGCCCGCGTCGCCCAGCGATACTCGAAGGCGAGCCGGTTCAGCTCGTCGAGCAAGCCGGGGAACGTCACGCTCGGAAAGCCGACGATGGTGAGCGTGCGGAGGTGATGGTCGCCCAGGCGCGGTTCCAGCCCGCCGGTCAGCGGCTCGTCCGCCAAGAGGGCGTCGAGGTGCATCGGCGTTTCCGGCACGCGCACGCGCTGGCGGCGGGTCGAGACCGTGCTGTGCAGGTAGGTCAGCGTCTCGGCGTCATTGAGCCAGCGGACCTCGGGCACGAATCCCTCGACCAGATTGAGGACGCGGTCGCTGCGATCGGTAAAGCCCTTGAGCAGTTCCCACGGATCGACGCCGGTCGTGGCCCGGCCCTCGTAAAGCCAGCCTTCGGCGCGCGCCGCTTCCTCTGCGGGCGGCATCCACAGCAGCGTCAGGAAATAGCGGCTCTCGAAGTGTGCGCCTTCCTCGCGGAATTGTTCGCGGCGCTCGAACTCGACCAGCGACGACACAGGATCGGGAAAGTGGCCTTCCGGATAGTCGAGCGCAGGCGTGCGCTGCGCCTCAACGAAGATCGCCCAGCCTGAGCCAAGCCGACGCAGCGAATTGTTCAATCGCGCAGTCGTGGCGACCAGCTCGGCCGGCGTCGCGCTGTCGAGATCGGGGCCGCGAAACCTCGCAGTGCGCTGGAACGAGCCGTCCTTGTTCAACACGACCCCTTCGCCGACCAGCGCGGCCCAGGGCAGGAAGTCTGGCAGGTTTGCAGCTTTGCTACGATATTCGCGCAAGCTCATCATGGCCGCATCCAAACAGGCAAGCGGAGGTGGCGGCGGGCCACGTCCACGAATTGCGGGTCGCGGCGGGCGGCCCAGACGGACAGCCCGTGGCCGATGGCCCAGATGACCAGGCCTGCGATCCACAGCCGCAGGCCGAGGCCGATCGCGCCCGCCAGCGTTCCGTTGACGATGGCGAGCGCCCGCGGGGCACCGCCGAGCAGTATCGGCTCGGTCAGCGCCCGGTGAACGGGAGCATGGAAACCCGCGATCGGTTCGGCCACGTCGAGCATCAGACCAGCGCCCCGCCGCCGAAGCTGAAGAAGCTCAGGAAGAAGGAGCTGGCTGCGAACGCGATCGACAGGCCGAACACGATCTGGATCAGCCGGCGGAACCCGCCGCTGGTGTCGCCGAACGCCAAAGTCAGGCCGGTCACGATGATGATGATGACCGCCACGATCTTCGCCACCGGCCCCTCGATGCTTTCGAGGATCGACTGGAGCGGCGCTTCCCAGGGCATCGACGATCCACCGGCACGGGCCGGAACGGCGAAGGTCAGCGCGACCACGCCGGCGGTGGTGGTAAGCATGGCGCGGCGTGCGCCATGCCGAATGGCATGGATCATGGCAGGTCTCCCGATTGGGTGGTGGAAAGGGATGCGAGGCGGTAATCGCCGGTCGTGGGATCGAGCCCTTCAACGCGGGCCAGCTCGGTCAGCCGACGCCCGTGCGCGTCGCGCACCAGCACGGCGATCAGGTCGATCGTCTCGGCGATCAGCGCGCGCGGGACCGTGACGACGGCCTCCTGGATGAGCTGCTCCATGCGGCGCAGCGCGCCTAGCCCGGTGCCGGCGTGGATCGTGCCGACCCCGCCGGGATGGCCGGTGCCCCACGCCTTGATGAGGTCGAGCGCCTCGGCACCGCGCACCTCGCCGATCGGGATGCGGTCGGGACGCAGGCGCAGTGATGAGCGGACCAGCTCGGCGAGAGACACCACGCCATCCTTGGTGCGCATGGCGACGAGGTTGGGCGCGGCGCATTGCAGTTCGCGCGTGTCTTCGATCAGGACGATGCGATCGGCGGTCTTTGCCACCTCGGCGAGCAGCGCGTTGACCAGCGTTGTCTTGCCCGCGCCGGTCCCACCAGCGACGAGAATATTGGCGCGGGTCTCGACGCCGTGGCGCAACGCCTCGGCCTCAACTGCCGACATGATCCCGGCGCGTGCGTAATCGTCGAGCGTGAATACGGCGACGGCGGGCTTGCGTATAGCGAAGGCCGGCGCCGCGACGACGGGTGGCAGCAATCCCTCGAACCGTTCGCCCCCCTCGGGCAGTTCGGCCGAGACGCGGGGGCTGCGAGCATGACCCTCGACACCGACATGGTGCGCGACCAGCCGGACGATGCGTTCGCCGTCTGCGGCGGACAGCATCTCGCCGGTATCGCTAATCCCCTCGCCGAGCCGATCGAGCCAAAGTCGGCCGTCCGGGTTCAGCATCACCTCGATGACGGCGGGGTCGTCGAGCCAGGCTGTGATCGACGGTCCCAGCGCCGTGCGCAGCATCCGCGCGCCGCGTGATTTCGCCTCGGATCGGATTGGCTGGACGGTCAACGACTGGCCCCTCGATTGGGCCGGGCGAACCGCCGCCCGGCGTCAGGGGCACATCAAGAGACGCAGCAATGCTCGCGTCGCAACAGCTAG
>NZ_JAIXZS010000039.1 GCF_027489515.1 Novosphingobium sp.
GATCCATCGATAAAGGCTGACCCATCCATGCTGGCCTCCTTCACCAGTACGGACTCTGAATCAGAGATCTACGACGATGGGAATCCCCAGCGATTCATAACGGTCGAAAACCGCTCTAACCTTTCTGTCCTAAAACCCCCACGGGTTCCCGGATCAGGAAGGAATGCAATGCCCGGTTCGCCACAGCGCAAGCAGGCCATCAGCCTCATCCTCGCGCTCGCCCTGCCACTCGGCGCCTGCTCCGGCCAGACCGCGCCCGGCGCCCCGGCCGCGATCACCGATGCCGCCCCCGGATCCTACGAATACGCCCGGCAATGCTTCCGCGCACTGGGCCTCCAAGCCCTCATCAGCGGCAGCGGCACCCCCACCAGCCAGGACGTGATGGACCGCGCCAGCGCCCTCGCCACCGCCGCCGGCAAGAAGGAAGGCATGAGCGGCACCGACGTCCTCACCGATCTGCTCCGCCAGACCGGCGAAGGCGCCAGCAGCTTCCAGTCGATGCCCGCCGATCAACAAGCCGCCTATGCCTCGGCAAGCCAGGCCTTCGCCAAGACCTGCCTCGAGGCGCAGCATTAGGCGGCGGAGGGGGCTGACTTCGCAAGAAGCAAGAGCCTCCGGCGGGCAAGGGCCATCGCCCTTGCATCCCGTCATCGGCGCTTGGCCAGACCCTCAAGCCCGATCCCACCAACTCACATCGTCGGCCCGGACTTGATCCGGGCCAAGGCTTTCTTCGCTCGAGCGCCGCACCGAAAGAAAAGCTAAACCCCGTGTCCAGCACGGGGTGACGGATGAGGGACCAACCCAAGGTCCTCAAAAACAGCGCGGCGCCTGCCGTCGGGCTTATGCGTCGCCACCCTTTCGCCATTCCCGTAGCCTTCGTCATCCCCCTTCGTCATTCCCGCGAAGGCGGGAATCCAGAGCCCCACACACCACGCTAGCCGCTCTGGATTCCCGCCTTCGCGGGAATGACGAGGTTGCTCTTCGGATCGGGGTTGTTGCACTTGGCACCGTAACCCTGGAAATCTGCCGCAAGGCATTGTGCGATGCCCGCCGGGCGGCAGGACGGGCCGCGCAAGCGGTTCCGCAGGTGCTTTAGTCGGACCTGAACGCATCGCCCTTTTGCGCGCGGGCAATGGCCAGTTCGACAATGCGGTCAGACACGCGTGTTGCGTCCTTCCATTTCATCACGAGCTTGCCGGGATCCATGCCATAATCAGCGACAACGTCTTTCAGTTGTTCGAGGGTAAGGGCGGCGAGCCGGGTGCGAAGAACCGCCTCCCCTTCGCGGGCCACGGCTATAGGATCAAGGACCGCCGCCGGGCGGCGGTTCTTGGGACGTTCAGCCTTCGCTTGGGCGTGCGCGGTTTCTGGGGCACCAGTCGCCTGCTCTTTCGATCCTAGGGCTTGGGCAATTTGTTGAGCAAACACCGGATCGCGCTCCGCCTGATCGGCAACGATCCGCGCGAGGTCTAGCAAAACCCTCCGCAGCTTCATCGTCAGCCCTCCAGTTTCGCGAGTATCTCTGCGGCGAGGCTGCGATATGAATCAGCGAGTCCGCGATACCCATATTTCTGCTTCAGCGTCCGCGAATGGGTCGAGTGCTCAGCCGCTGCCGCAATGTCGTTCGCCTGCGGGATAATTGTGTCAAACACTGGCGCGTCTTTCGCCTGCTGTAGGTTCCGCAATACGTTTGCATGAACGCCAGAGTTGCCTTGAAACTTCGTCACGACGATACCCAGCGGCTCAATTGCTTCTGCGATTTCGTCAGAGAATTCACGAACCCGCGTCACGATTTGCGGGATACCGTATGTCGAGAGAATATCGGGGATCGTCGGGATGATATAACCCTGCGAAATGCGAAGCCCATTGAGGGTAATTATGCCAAGATTTGGCGGGCAGTCCACGATAACTATGTCGTAGTTATCCAGCTTCGATTTCACCGCCCTCCACAAAAGTTCAATCGGATTGACCGAATAGAACTTTCCGCTTGGGGCAGATGCGAGTTGATCTTGAACATCGATGAGGTCAAGGCTTGAGGGAAGGAGGTCAATGCTGTGCGCTGCCGACACATCCGATACGCCTTTTTGTAGCGCCTTGTCGAAGTCGAACTGCTTGTTGTTCGGGTCCAGAGCGTCCTTGAACAGGCGCGCCAGGGTTCGCCCGCTGTCGTTGAGCTTGCGCCACTTGTCTTCACCGATCAGCATCGTGGTGGCATTGGTCTGCGGGTCAAGGTCGATGACCAGCACTCGCTTGCGAAACTCGCCCGACAGGGTTTCGGCGAGAGCAACAGTGGTCGTGGTTTTGCCCACGCCGCCCTTCAAATTGATTGTCGAAATTACGTGAGCCATTGGGACCTTCCTTTTTCGCAACCAAGCACGGACCTGTGAACGGCGAAACACAGGGCCAGAAGCGAGTGATGCAATAGGCTGCGGGAAGTCCGTTGACCGGGCGCGCCAATTCGCGACGGCCTGCCGTGATACTCTCGCAATCTCAGCGATCTCGTTTATGCCAACGAGTTCGTCATCTATTGCCACTCGAATCATCTTTCTGTGAACGCTGTAAACAACATCTGTGTATGATGTTCACGGCCAGGCTGTCAAGCCGATAGGCGCGTTGGGTGTTTTGGCTCACTTTGCGGGTGTAAGGCGGCCCGCCAAAACGGTTGAAAAATCGCAACCGTCACCCGACTTCATCGAAAAAACAAGGGTTGCGGTGACATGTGCAACAACCCCCAAACCCCCGGGATGCAAGGGCAACCACCCTTGCCCGCCGGAGGCATACTCCCGTCACACCGCCCCACCAGCCACCCGCCGCGCCCGCCATGCCGCGATCCGCACGCCCAGCGCAGCCAGCAGCAGCGGCACCACCGTCAGGCCCAGCGGGCGCAGTTCCGGCTCGAACACCATCGAGGCGTAGCCCACCAGGAAGTAGAGGAACACGATCTGGACGCCCGCGGCGTGCAGGCGGTGCCACCATTGGCCGAGCTGCTTCATCGAGCCGGGGTTTGACGAGAACGCCATCAGATAGATGAAGACGTAGCCCAAGATCCCGGCGGCGGGCTGCGGCGGGCTGCCGGGTTGGGCGATGTAGTTTAACACGGCGGCCAGATGCACCGTGTGCGTCAGCGCGAAGCCAAGGCCGAGCGAGCGGCGGTTGCGGCTGAGCCATGCGGTTCCTGTGCCGGGCCAAAGCCGGTGGAGCGAGGACGCCGTGTAGATCAGCAGCACCAGCGGCACGCCGACGCGCGCGGTGAAGCGGGCGGTGTAGAGCGCGCGCTGCAGGGCATCTTGCCCCAGCCATTGGCCGAGCAGCACCGCCGCAGCACTGGCGGCGATCGCATAGAGAAACGGTTCGATCCGAAGGCGCATGGAAGACCTTTCAGGCTGGGCGGGCGGTTGAGGCACGAATCAGTCCGGATATTTTCTAAAACCGTCTATATAGACGGTAATGCAGATCGAGAAGTCTCATTGCGCAACCGTTGATCCGGGGGCAGGCGCGGCTATGGTGCGCGGCGAAGCGAGGAACGATGATGGCAGACAGCCCCAAGCGGAAAGGCCCCGGCGTGCGGCGCGAAGCCGTGCTCGATGCGGCGGAGGCGCTGGTGCTTGATACCGGGGCGGCGCACCTCACCATGGATGCGGTTGCGGCGCGCGCCGGGGTGAGCAAGGGCGGGGTGCTGCATCACTTCCCCACCAAGCGGCACCTGATCGAGGCGATGCTGGACCGGCTGCTGGCGGTGTTCGAGGCGGATTCGGTGGTGGTCGAGCGCATCGCCGGTCCCGGTCTCAAGGCGCAGATCCACGGGTGGATCCGCCTGGCCGAAACGCCCGATCCCAAGGTTGAAGGCATGGCTGCCGCGCTGCTGTCCGCCGTGGCGAACGAGCCGGACCTGCTTTCGCCCTTCGGCGGCATGATGCAGCAGCGCCTCGCCCAGCACCGCGCCCACCCGGACTATGCGCTTGCCCTCGCCGTCCGCACCGCGCTCGATGGCTACTGGCTGTGCAATGCCCTGCGCATGGGGCCCTTCACGCCGGAGGACCACACTGCATTCTTCGCGATGCTCCACACCCTCGCGGACCGGATCAGCGACTGAACGGGGAACGAATAACAGACACGCGTGTCAGGTATAAACCGCTGTCCTACAGGCAGGCATCTGCGGCGTGGTCCTTTCATGGCCATGCCCATGCCTCGGTTGTCCAACGATTCCCGCAGCTTCCGGTGCAGTGGGGCGGGGTCTGCCGGGGCTCCCGAGTTTTTGCTCAGGACTGTGTCAACTGTGTCAACTTGCCCCGGTTTAAGCAGTTGGCGAAATCACCCCATAGAGGTCGTGCGCGTCAGCGTCTTCGACCAGCACTTCGGCGAAGTCGCCCGCCTTCAGATCCGCCGGCACGTTGCGCAGGTAGACGGCGCCGTCGATTTCCGGCGCGTCGGCTTGGCTGCGGGCGGTTGCGCCCACGTCGCCGTCTTCGTCGGGTTCGCCCACTTCGTCGATGATCACGCGGACGGTGCGGCCGACTTTGGCGGCGAGCTTGGCGGCGCTGATGGCTTCGGTCTTGGCCATGATCCGGGCGTAGCGTTCTTCCTTGACCGCTTCCGGCACCGGATCGGGGAGGTCGTTGGCGGCGGCGCCGGCGACGGGTTCGAAGCGGAAGGCGCCGACGCGGTCGAGTTGCGCTTCATCCAGCCAGTCGAGGAGGTACTGGAAGTCGGCTTCGGTCTCGCCGGGGAAGCCGACGACGAAGCTGGAGCGGACGGCGATGTCCGGGCAGATCGCGCGCCAGGCTTTCAGGCGTTCGAGCACCTTGGCCTCGTTGGCGGGCCGCTTCATGGCACGCAGCACGTTGGGGCTGGCGTGCTGGAACGGGATGTCGAGGTAGGGCGTGAGCAGCCCTTCGGCCATCAGCGGGATGACGGCATCGACGTGGGGGTAGGGGTAGACGTAGTGGAGGCGCACCCACGGCGTATGGCCGTCCGGCGTCTTGAGCTGGCCGAGTTCGCGGGCGAGGTCGGTCATATGGGTGCGGACGTCTCGTCCTTTCCACTGCCGCGTTTCGTGCCGCACATCGACGCCATAGGCCGAAGTGTCCTGGCTGATGACGAGCAGCTCGCGCGTGCCGGCGGCGACCAGCTTTTCGGCTTCGCGCAGCACCGCATCGATGCGGCGGCTGGCCAATTTGCCGCGCAGGCTCGGGATGATGCAGAAGGCGCAAGCGTGGTTGCAGCCCTCGGAAATCTTGAGGTAGCTGTAGTGGCGCGGCGTCAGCTTCACGTCGCCCGGATCGGCCTGCGGGATCAGGTCCACGTAGGGGCTGATCGAGGGCGGCGCGGCTTCGTGGACCGCTTCGACCACGGCTTCGTACTGGTGCGCGCCCGTCACGGCGAGGACGCTCGGGAAGCGGGCGCGGATGGCCTCCGCTTCGTTGCCCATGCAGCCCGTCACGATCACGCGGCCGTTCTCGGCGATAGCTTCACCGATCGCGGCGAGGCTTTCCTCCTTGGCGCTGTCGAGGAACCCGCAGGTGTTGACCAGCACCACGTCTGCGCCGGCGTAGTCCGCGCTCATGGCATAGCCATCGGCGCGCAGGCGGGTGAGGATGCGTTCGCTGTCGACGAGCGCCTTGGGGCAGCCGAGGCTGACCATGCCGACTTTGGGGGCGTCCGGAAGCGTGATGGGTGTCGTTGCCATGGCGGGGGCGCTTACGCGATATTTGGCGGCGCGTCACGGCACCTTGTGGCGGTTTGCCATTCGGGCGGGGCGGGCCTAGGCAGGCGGCTCTTGCAAACAGGATGGCGCGATGGGTCCGGTAAACTGGGTGGCGGTGGTTGCGGCGGCGCTGGCCGCGCTGGTGTTCGGGCTCGTCTTGCACGGCCCGGCGGCGCGGCGACCGGGACAGGTGGTGCTGGCGGGGGTCCTCTTGCTGCTTACGGCCTCGATGATGGGGCATATGTTCGCACGCGTCGGCGCGGCGACCTTGGCGGTGAAGCCGTGGCTCTATTTCATGATGTCGGGCGGGCTGGCGCTGGCCTTCGTCGCGCCTGCCTTGGCGATTGGCGAGGCGCGGGCCGGGGCTTCGGCGGCGAAGGTGCTGCGCGGCGCGGCGTTCTGGATCGCCAGCTATCTGCTGATGGGCGTGGTGTTCTGGCTGTTCAAAGCCTGATCGGAAGATACAGCGCCGGGTTGCGCGGCGCAGTGCCCTTGCGCAGTTCGAAATGGAGACCGGGGCGCTTCGCCTCGCCGCTCTTGCCGATTCGGGCGATCACCTGCCGGGCCTTGACGGTCTGGCCCTCCTTGACCTTGACCTGCCCGAGATAGGCATATGCGGTGACCCAGCTGCCGCCGTGGTCGATCAGGATGAGCTGGCCGAAGCGCTCGGGCTCGGTCCCGGCGAAGACGACCTTGCCGGCGGCGGCGGCGTGGACGGTCATCCCGGCGAAGGCGGCGAGGTCGATGCCATTGTTGGGCAGACCCTTCACCGGCGCGCCAAACTTCGCGGTGACCGCGCCCGAGGTGGGCCAGACGAGGCGGGGGGCGCCGGTCTCGCGTTTGGTAGGGGCCTTTGCAGGGGCTCTTGCGGGTGTGGGCGGCGGGGTGAAGCGCCTTGGCGCGGTGTCCGCAGACGGACGTTTTAGCATCTGCCCGACATGCAGGATGTAGGGCGGCGTCATGCGGTTGGCGGCAGCAAGCGCATCGACAGTAACGCCCATGCGCTGTGCGATCGTGCTGAAGCGGTCACCCGCCCGGACGGTGTAGGTGGGCCCGGCATTTTCAAGCAGGTCCTCGGGCTGGCCCTGCGCGGCATGGCTTGCCGGCAGGAGCAGCAGTACCGCTGCAGCCAGCCTGAGCGCCCGCATCAGCCGAGCGGTGTCAGGCGGGTCACGCCGCCCATCCAGGGCTTCAGCACTTCGGGCACGTCCACCGTGCCATCGCCTTGCTGGTAATTCTCCAGCACCGCGACGAGCGTGCGGCCGACGGCGAGGCCGGAGCCGTTGAGCGTGTGGACGAACTCGGTGCCCCCCCTCTTTCCTTCAGCGCCGCCCTCCGGCCGGTAGCGCGCGTTCATGCGGCGGGCCTGAAAATCGCCGCAGTTGGAGCAGGAGCTGATCTCCCGGAACGCGCCCTGCCCGGGCAACCAGACTTCGAGATCATACGTCTTGCGCGCGGTGAAGCCCATGTCGCCTGCGCAGAGCAGCATCTTGCGATAGGGCAGACCGAGCGCCTGCAGGATCGATTCCGCCGCCTCGGTCATGCGCTCGTGCTCGGCGTCCGAATCCTCAGGGCGGGTGATCGAGACGAGCTCGACCTTCTCGAACTGGTGCTGGCGGATGAACCCGCGCGTGTCGCGCCCCGCCGCGCCCGCTTCCGAGCGGAAGCAAGGCGTGAGCGCGGTCATGCGCAGGGGGAGCGCGGCATCGGGCAGGATCTGTCCAAGCACCGAGTTGGTGAGGCTGACTTCGGCGGTGGGGATCAGCCAGCGGCCGTCGGTCGTCTTGAACAGATCTTCGGCAAACTTGGGCAGCTGGCCTGTGCCGAAGGCAGCTTCGTCCTTTACCATGAGCGGCGGGTTGCATTCGGTGTAGCCGTTCTCGCCGGTCTGCTTGTCGAGCATGAACTGGGCAAGCGCGCGGTGGAGGCGGGCCATCTGGCCGCGCAGGAAGGTGAAGCGCGCACCGGCAATGAGCGCACCGGTTTCGAAATCGAGGCCGAGCGGGGGGCCGAGATCGGCGTGTTCCTTGGGCTGGAATTCGAAGCTGCGCAGTGTGCCCCAACGGCTGACTTCGACGTTGCTGGCCTCGTCCTCGCCTTCGGGGACATCGGCGGCGGGGAGGTTGGGCCATTGGGCAAGCGCGGCGTTAAGCTCGGCGGTGAGGCGGCGCTCGTCTTCTTCCAGCGCGGGGAGCGCGGTCTTGAGCTCGGCGACTTCGGCCTTGAGCGCTTCCGCCGCGTCCTTGTCGCCTTTGGCCATGGCCATGCCGATGGCCTTCGAGGCTTCGTTGCGGCGCGCCTGCGCTTCCTGCATGCGGGTGGCGACATCGCGCCGCGCGGTATCTACGCCAAGGATCGCCGCCGATTGGTGGGCGACGCCGCGGCGGGCGAGGGCGGTGTCGAACCCTTCCGGGTTCTCGCGGATCAGGCGGATATCATGCATGGTCCGGGCGCTATGCCGTCTGCCAGCGCCCGGAGCAAGTACCGTGCAAGTGCGGCGCGATCAGGTGTGCAGGCCGAGCACGCTGTAGAGCGGGCATACGCCGGAGAGCGCGGTCACCAGCGGCACAATCGCTACCAGCGCCAGCGCAGGATGGCCGGTGATCAGGCTGAACACGATGATCATCGCGGCGAGGGCGAGACGGATGACGCTGTCGGCTTCGCCAATATTGCGCTGGAACATGGGATTTGTCCTCCACTGGGGCTGGGTGTGGAGGGGTTATGCGCGCGGCGCAGGCTGCTGACATTGATGCGGATCAAGTGGGGTGGCTGCACAATCCTTTCCCGCGTCCCATTCTTTCCTGCGTCATTGCGAGCGTAGCGAAGCAATCCAGAGCGGTTGTGCATGACCGCTATGGATTGCTTCGTCGCTGCGCTCCTCGCGGGTGACGAAGGGTTGTTGGGTACTCTTACAGCGCCCGGTACTGCTCGTGCCCGCCTTGGAGGATATCAAGGATCGGTAGCGGGAAGGCAGATGCGGGATCGAAAATCGGTTGATCGGGCAGGGGGTGCGACCAATCGAGCACGTAGTTGCGCCGGGCGATGCGCCATTCGGCACCGCGCTTCTCGAAGGCATCGAGATAGCGCCCACCATACATCGTGCCGGCGTAAGTGCCGTCCTCGCCCTGCCGAGCCCCTGCGGTCAGACCGTAGCTTTCGACCTCGGCATGCGTTTCATCGACAAGGCGGATAGCTGGCTGACCGCTCAGGTGCCAGCGCCGTGCGCTGCGGCGTTCGATGGCCATGACAACGGGGACAAAATCGGCGGCGGTGCCCTTGAAGAAGCCGTAGTCGATCGCGGCATCGGGCCAGAAGCAGCTGGCCTGCCCTGCCGCATCAAGCCAATCGAGCGTGCGCGAGTAGCGCGCCAGAACATCGAGAATCGCGTCCTTGGCGAGCAGATCATCGAGCGACGCAGCAGCGGTCATGCGCGGCCGCTCCACCAGGCAGGGATGGTGAGGGGGAAGCGCTCCTGCGCGGTCTTCAGGTCGGCATCCGCATCGGCGGGGAGCGGCGTGTCGACCGTTTGCGGGAGATCGCCGCCGGCGCCCTTGACCGGATCGAGGTATTCGAGGCGGATGCCATCGAGCACGGCGGCAAAGTCATGCCCTTCATGATGCGGCGACATCTGGTGGCGGTAGAACGTGGCCTTGTCGTCAAAGGAAAGCAGGCAATAGTAGAGGTTCGGCTCCTCGCCCTTCCAGTATTCGTAGCGCCTGACGCCGGTTTCGGTGGTCCAGGTCTGGTGGACCATGTCGGCCATGATCGTTTCCCACTTCGCCTCGGAGCCGGGCTTGATGCGGATATGCGCGAGAAGAGTGGTCATTCGGCGGGCTCCCGTTGGAAGGTGCAGTGGAGGGCGAGTGTGCCGAGCATGATGCCCGGCTGGTGGAGGAAGGTGTTGCCGGGGGCGTAATCGAAGGCTGCGAGCCGATCGCACAGGCGGTTCCACGCGATGGTCTGTTCGAGCCGCGAGAGGCCCGAACCGGGGCAGACGCGCGGGCCGGCCGAGAAGGCGAGGTGGCGGGTGACCGCGGCGCGGTCGAGCTTCAGCGCAAGCGGGTCGTCGAACTCATCCGGATCGATGTTGGCGGCACCCCAGCGCAGGTGAAGCGTGGAGCCGGCGGGGACGGGGACGCCCTGAAACACCTCGTCCTGCGACGTGATGCGGGTGGAAAGGCCCTGCGTGGGCGAGCGCAGGCGCATCCCCTCTTCGGTGAAGGGGCGGATCAGTGCGCGGTCGGCTTTGAGCTTGGCGAAGAGGCCCGGGCGCTCGATCAGGAGCTGGGCCTGCTCGACGAGGGCGTACTGTGTGGTTTCGAGGCCACCGATGACCATGGCGTAGACGATGCCGTCGATCTCGTCGTCGGTGAGTTTGCGGTCGAGCGACTCGTAGTGGACCTGCGTCAGGAAAGAGATCATGTCCTCGCCCGGATTGGCGCGGCGGCGGCGGACGTGGTCCCGAACATAGTCCGAAAAACCCGCGAGGAGGCGGAACTTCTCGGCGGACTGCTCTGGTGTGAGCACGTTGTTGTGCCCGCAGCCGTGGACATAAGACATGACCTGCGCGTTGCCCCAGATCTCGAGGTCCTTCACATCCTCGAGCGGGAAGCCGAGCACGCTGGCCATCGTGCGCTGGGGCAGGGGTCGCGCGAAATCGGCGACGAAATCGAATTGCTCGCCCGCAATCCACTGGTCGATCAGGGCATCGACGTGGCCGGTGATCATCGCTTCGTGCCGCTTGGCGCCGGGGCCTACCCAGGGATCGGTGAGCTGCTGGCGGTGGGCGCGCCATAGCTCAGGGTTCGGGCGCAGCGAGGCGATCGACTTCACCATGGCATCGATATCGGGCATGGCGCGGACCGAGGCGGGATCGGCCTTGCGGGCTTCGAGCAGCAGCGAAAGCGTCGGTGGATAGCGATCCCAATCGCGCACCACGCGGGCAATGTCCTCGTACTTGGAGAGGATGAAAGCATCGCGGTCCGGCGTCAGCCCTTCGCCGGGCAGGCGCAGCACCGGGGCTTCCGCGTGGAGGATGGCATAGGCCTCGTACCAGTGCTCGGCGGCGCCGGGGGCGAAGAGGTCGACATCCGCCAGCGCGTGCGGACACGGCATCGGGCTCAGCTCGTGATTGACGTGGCGCATGGCCCTCTCCCCCGGCTTTATCCAAATCGCCAGTTGTTGTGGGGGGGATGGTGCATGACCAATGCTGCGGCTGCCATGCTCACTTTTGCCAAGACCATAAAGGGCAGCGGCCATGGGAGACTCGCATCATGACCCGCATCGCCAAGATTGCGCCCGAGGACTGGGACCCGCGCCTGCGCGCGGCGCTGAAGCCGGAAGACCGCACCGAGATCGAGCAGGGGATGATCCGCTTTCTGGCGCATTGCCCTGATCAGGTGCTGGGCATGATGCAGTTTGCCGGCGCGCTGAAGGTGCACCGGCAATTGCCCGAGAAGCTGGTCGAACTGGTGCGGCTGCGCGTCGCCTTCTTCAACCAGTGCCGCAGCTGCATGGCGATCCGCTATACCGACGCACTGGAAGACGGCGTGACCGAGGACCTCGTCTGCTCGCTGGAGCGGCCGCAGGAAGCCGATAATCTGACGCCCGCCGAGAAGGCCGCGATCAAGTTCGGCGAGGCGTTCGCGACCGATCATCTACGGATCGACGAGGCGATGTATGCCGAATTGCGCAAGCATTTCAGCGAGTCCGAGATTGTCGAGCTCGGCATGACCTGCGCCTTCTTCGTAGGCTTCGGACGGCTGGCAGCGACGCTGCACATGGTCGAGGAATTGCCCGACGCGTTCAAGCGCGAGGGGCCAGTCGCGCCCTGGGGTGAAGAGCGAGTGGTGGTGCGATGAGCGAAGAGCTCGGTATCAACCTGTTCGATCCGGCACTGCAGCAGTGCCCGTATGATGCCTACCGCACGCTGAGGGATCAGGCCCCCGCCTATCGCCAGCCGGGGACTAACATCTACATCGTGACCCGCTACGACGACGTGCGGCGGGTTCTGCTCGATACCGAGAATTTCCCGAGCAGCCCCAAGACCGCCGGGCTGCAGACGCTTTCCGCCAATGTCGAGCGGCAGAAGAAGGTGGTGGCGCGCTTCAAGGAGCGCGGCTGGCTGCCCGAGCCGACGCTCAGCGGGCGCGACGATCCGAACCACAAGCAGATGCGCGCGATGTTCAACGAGGCGTTCAAGCCGAGCCGGATCAAGGAAATCGATCCGCTGGTGGAAACGCTCGCCTACGAACTGATCGACGGCTTCGTGGCCGACGGGCGCTGCGAGTGGGTGAGCCAGTTCTGCGTGCCGCTGCCGCTCTACATCATCGGCGAGCAGATGGGCGCCAAACGCGAGGACATGTGGAAGATCAAGCGCTGGACCGACGCTTTCTTCAGGCGCATCTCGATGATGCTGCCCGAAGAAGACGAGATCGAGATGGTCGACCGTGAGATCGAGGCGCAGCATTACTTCCAGCCGATCTTCGAGCGGCTGCGCGCCAATCCTGATGACTCGCTGATCAGCGTGCTGGTCAATACCGTGATCGAGGGCTGGGGGCGGCCCTTGAACGACAACGAACTTCATGCCGAGATGATGGCGGATACCTTCGTCGGCGGGAGCGAGACGACGACCAATGCGCTGGCGGCGGGGATGAAGCTGCTGATCGAGAACAAGGACGTCTGGCACAAGCTCAAGTCCGATCCCGAGCGCTACATGAAGACCTTCGTCGAAGAAGTGGTGCGGCTGGAATCCCCGGTGCAGAGCCTGATGCGCTTCTGCGCCAAGGATACCGAGCTTGAAGGCACGGTGATCCCCAAGGGCGCGCTGGTGAACGTGCGCTTTGCCGCCGCGAACCGGGATGAACGCGTGTTCGAGTGCCCGGAGAAGCTCGATCTCGATCGGCCCAAGGCGGGCGCACACATGGGCTTCGGTTCGGGCACGCACCATTGCCTCGGCGCACCGCTCGCCCGGCGGGAGCTTTCGTGGGGGTTCCAGGCGGTGGTCGACAGGTTCGAGAACATGCGCTTCGCGGACGTCGCGAACGACTTTTCGGTCCACCCGCACTTCCTGCTGCGCAGCCTGAAGGCGCTGCATATCGAGTTCGAGGCGAAGAAGCGCTGAGACAGGGCACGAAGAAGGGCTGGCAGAGGTATCCGCCAGCCCTTCTTTATGCCTAGCGCTTACTTCGCGACTTCGAACACCATCAGCGCGTTGCCGGGTGAGTGGCTGTACATGCCGTAGCCCGAATTCACGAAGACCTTGCCCTTCCACACCGCGGCTCCGGGGCCGCTCATCGAGCCGCCCTTGGCGGTCTGGCCGCCGATGGCGGGCATGGGCAGGGTGGTATCGTACTGCCACAGGATCGCCCCCGTATCGGCATCGTAGGCGCGCAGCATGCCATCGAGGTGACCGCCGAAGACGACGCCGGGGATGCTGGTGACGGCGGCGGAAATGCCCGGATCGCAGAACTTGCGGCCCGCGCACTTGTCCTCCGCCTTGGCCTGCCAGACGATATTGCCGGTGGCCGCATCAAGCGCGTGCAGTCCCGCGCCGCGGATCGCGGGATCGTAAAGGCGGGCGTCGCCGGTATCGGCCATGTCGTTGATGGGCACGAAGACCCGGTTCCCTTCCGCGCTCATGCCGAAGTGGACGCCGCCTTGCGTGCCGCCATGGCCGAGCCGGGTCATCCATTTGACCTTGCCGGTCTCGGGATCGAGGCCCCACGCCTGCCCAGACTTTTGCCCGACGACGAGCATCTTCGCACCGGTTCCGGTATCGACCAGCAGCGGTGAGGCGGCGACGTCGTAGTCCGGTCCGCCTTCCTTGGGGCACGAGCCCAGCCCCATCATGCAGCCGACG
Source organism: Novosphingobium sp. (assembly GCF_027489515.1). GTDB lineage: Bacteria > Pseudomonadota > Alphaproteobacteria > Sphingomonadales > Sphingomonadaceae > Novosphingobium. The sequence continues at coordinate 13,566 of NZ_JAIXZS010000039.1, forward strand.
TTCCACGCATCGCCAAGCGTGAGCTGGGTGCTCCAGATGCGCTTGCCGGTGGTGGCGTCGACCGCGAAGACCGCGTCGGAGCCATCGTCTGCCGGGGTCGAGTAGTTCTCGCCCGAGCCGAAGTAGACGCGGTTCGTGGTGGCGTCGTAGGTCGGGCTGTTCCAGACAGGCGCGCCGGAGGGACCGAGGATCTGGGTGCCGTCGGCCGTCTTGCCCTGCGGGACCGGCTGGCCTGCTGTATATGCGCGCCACTTTTCCGCGCCGGTGGCGGGATCGACCGCGACGACCGAGCCGCGGAAGGTGCAGCAGGGATAGGCGGGATTGCCGGCCTGCACGACCTCCAGCGAGGAAACGGGGACGTAGAGCAGTCCGCCGCCGAGCGTGGGCGTGCCGGTGATCGTCGCATCGGCATGATCGCTCATGCGGTTTGCCCAGATCTCCTTGCCGGTCAGCGCATCAAGCACATGGACCTTGCCGAGGAGGTCGCCGAAAAAGAGCCGCTTGGTCGAGGCATCGGCGACGATCGCGGTGCGCACCTCGGCGCTAAGCCGGGTGGTCCACTTGGTGCAGCCGCTGTCCGGGTCGAAGGCGTAGACGGTGCCGTCCTGGCTGCCGACGAAGAGCGTACCCCAGGCCACGGCGGGCTGCGAGCGGATATGCGTCGCGGCCGGATAGGCGAATGCCCACTTGAGTTTCAGCCTGGGCACATCCGCCTTGACGAGGCCGGCAATGCTGGCGGGCACGAAGCGGCGGTTGTCATGGCCCCAGCCGATATCGGCCGGCACATCGGTCATGTCGAACTTCGCGGCGGCACCCTTGCAGCGCGGCGGCGGGGCGGGGCGCTGATAGGAGGCATAGGGCGTGCGGGTGAGGTATTCGGCGACCTCGATCTTCTGCGCCGGGGTGAGCGCCGCTGATTGCTGGCGCATGACGCCGGTGGTCATCGCGTTCACGATGGCATCGGGCGCCAGCATCGCAAGGAAGCCGGGTGAGGGCGCCTTGGGCACGCCGCCCAGATGGCACATCGCGCAGTGCTGCTCGAACAGCGGACGGCCGGGCGCGGTCTCGGGGTTGATGGTGGGGCCTGCGCGGGATTGCAGGTCCTCGGTCGATTTGATCCGCGTCGGGGTCGCCGCATTGAGGCCTGCGGCGAGTGCCAGCGCGGCGAGGCCGGAGAGGACCGCGAGGCGGCCGGGTTTGAGCAGCATGCTTTGAGGCCTTTTCAATCGAGCGAGCGGTAGAACGTGAGCTTCATGTCCTCGGCAAGACAGGCGAGGATCGGCGGCACCAGCCGGTCGTGGAAATCGATGTGCATGTGGGCCTCGAAAGCGGCATCGTCCCTGAAGGTGGCGACGCACTGGAACAGGTCCGGGTCTTCTTCCGACTGGAACAGCTCGTAGACGAGCGCATCGGGTTCACGTGCAAAGACCAGCTTCTTGAGCTCGGTCTGAAGCGCGATGAGCTCGTCGCGCTTCTCGGGCTTGGTGCGCAGCTCGGCGATGAAGCTCTTTGTGGTCATCGTCTCAGCCTTCCGTCGCCGTTTCGAGATCGTACAGCAGCTCGCGCGTGTAGGAGCCGTCCATACAGCCGATCATCCGTTCGATCAGGGGCTGGTTGTGGGGATATGCCACGTGTGCCTTGTCCGCATCCTCATCGGTGAAACGTTCGTAGACCGCGAACATGCCCGGCTCCGCAAGCCGATAGAACTGATAGGCCAGCGTGCCCGGTTCGCCCGGAGCAAGGGCCTCCATCTCCTTGGCGAGCGCGATGAATTCGGCTTCCTTGTCGGCGCGGATGCGGAAACGGGAGAGAAAGGAAAAGGCCATTGGTCGGGTCTTTCTGGGTTCAGGCCTTGCGGCTCTGTTCGTATGCGGTCCAGCTGGGCAGGCGCTCGGGGTAGTCGGCAAGCTTCGGCTCGGGATAGGCGTGGTTGCGATCGGGGCGGGAGAGAATGCCGGGGTAGGCCTCGACCGGCACGTAGTAGAGGAAGCCGATCACCCGTTCGGCGAACTTCCAACCCGCCGGCGTCTTGCGGTAGCGATCGTCGTAACGGATTGCAGCGACCATCATCTTGCCGTGGCGCATGAGTTCGGCGTGGCCTGCGACGCGGCCGGTTGCGTTTTCTTCGTCCACGAAATCGATCTGGATATCGTGCATCACGTGGTGGCCGGGGCCGAGCACGGCGAAGCGGCCATCGAACTGGGCCATGATCGCATCCGGCCCTGCGGCGTACATCACGCCGTCGTGCGAGCGCAGCACGGCATCTTCGGCGAACAGTGCGCGCACCGCCTCGATCCGGCGATCATCGATATCGAAGCTGTAGTGCGCGACGAGCTGGCGGATCTGGGATTCGGCTTCCAGCCGCGCGACACGCGCTTCGAGATTAGCCCCCGGGCTCGCCCCTTGATCAGGCATGCTGCTGTGCTTTCTCTCCCGCGGACCGCTTTGGCGCGGGCCTGCTTGAGCCCATGATAACCGGCCTTCGACTGAAAACAATCATGAATGTTTGGAAGGTTGGCAGTGCGCAGGCCCCCGCGCCGGCAGTGCATGCCAATGTGCCGCTGAGCAGCCGAGTTGCGCCATTTGCCAGCGCGGACGCAGGGGCAGGGGCGCCGCGCTGCCCAATCGCCAAGGGTATGTCGCCGGGCCTTCCAACCTCTCTAAAAAAACATACATGTCTGCTTGCAAAATGTGTTCCGAGGGTTATCCTTGGCCCCACACCGCACGACGATGCGGGGCATGAGGAGATGGGGATGGCACTGAGGGACCTTCGCTGGTCGGCAGCTTGCGGCGCACTGGCAGCCGCGATGATCGCAGCACCGGCATTCGCCAACGATGAAGCTCAGGCTGCGCAGCCGCAGGCGACGCAGACGCAGTCCAGCGCCGATGACATGGCAAGCGACCGGCTGAGCGAGATCGTCGTGACGGCAACGCGGCGCGTTTCCAACCTGCAGCGCACCCCGGTTGCCGTGTCGGCCGTCGATGCGAACCTGATCCGTCAGTCCAGCCCGCGCGATATCGGCGATCTTGCAGCCTTCGTGCCGAACTTCTCGGCCAACACGATCACCAACTTCAACGCGGCCTCGTTCGCGATGCGCGGCGTCGGCCAGACCTCGATCATCGTCTACTTCGAGCCGCCGGTCGCCGTGCTCGTTGACGACTTCGTGGTGCCTTCGGTGCAGACCCAGCTGCTCGACACGTTCGATGTGGCGCAGGTGGAAGTGCTGCGCGGCCCGCAGGGCACGCTGTTCGGCAAGAACACCACCGGCGGCGCGGTGACGGTGCGCACCAAGCGCCCCGAACTCGGCAAGGTCGGCGCCGATGGCCGGTTCGAGCTTGGCTCGTTCGAAACGCGCCGGTTCCAGGTCGCGGCAAACGTGCCGATCTTCGACAACATGGCGCTGCGCGTGGTCGGCGGGATGGAAACCTCCGACGGCTATTACCGCAACGGGGCTTGCTATGGCCCGGTCGTCAGCTTCGTGCCCAGCAACTATTCGGGCGTCTCGGGCTGCCTCGACGGTCGCCGTGCTGGCGGCAAGGACGTGACCACGCTGCGCGGCAAGCTGCTTTGGCAGCCGACCAGCCGCCTCAGCATCCTTGCCCAGTATGAATGGCTGCGCGACCGCTCGGAAACGGTGCCCTCGGTGAACGAGAACTACACCTACAAGGGCAAGACTCCGTTCCTGACCGACATTCTGAAGGTGATCCGCCAGAACCCGAACAGCAGCGACCCGCTCGACAACGCCGCGATCTCGTTCCGCCAGGACGGCCTGATCAAGATGAAGGACGGCCAGCGTATCTCGGTCGACGGGTTCTACCTGAATGCCGACTACGATCTCGATTTCGGCAAGCTGACCTCGGTCACCGGCTGGCGCCGCCAGCTCTCGCGTATCCCGAACTCCTATGCGGGTGCGGCACCGATCGGCAAGGATGGCACACCGCTCTCGTTCTTTGACGCGACGCGCGATGACAACCGCAAGACCTTCCAGCAGGAACTGCGCTTCGCCACCAACACCGGCACGGCCTTCGATGCGGTGATCGGCGGGTTCTACCAGCGCGAGACCGTGGATTTCTGCGTCGCGCAGATCCTCGGCTTCCTCGATCTTACTGGTGGCCCACTGCCCTTCGGCAACTGGAACGATACGCCCTACATCCTGTGCAACGCGCAGCGTTCCAACTCGAAGGCGGTCTTCGCCGAAGGCACCTACAAGATCACCCCGGAACTGACGTTCACTGGCGGCTTCCGCTACACCTGGGAGAACAAGACCTGGTATGGCCGCAATCAGGCGTTCATTCCGCAGCTGGGCGGCGGCTTCGACCCCTCGATCTCGATCAGCGAGGCGCTGGGCGCGAGCGTGTTCAAGTTCCCGGCGAACGTGATCACGGTCAACAACACATCGAACAAGCCGACTTTCCGCGCAACGCTCGGTTATCAGGCGACGCCTGATGTCTATGCCTATTTCAACTATTCGCGCGGCTTCAAGAGCGGCGGCTTCAACGACCAGATCGGCGGCTTCGCGGCTTTCGCGACCGATCTCAACGCGTTCCGCGAAGCGGCCCGTGCGACCCGGCCGGAAACTGCGGACTCATTCGAAGCCGGCATAAAGACCGAGCTGTGGGATCACCGCCTGCGTTTCAACCTCACCGGCTTCTACGTGAAGTACAAGGACCTGCAGAAGCAGCTCAACGTGCCGATCGTGGTCAATGGCAACCCGAACCAGGTCACGCTGTTCGTCAACGCGGCGAGCGCCACGGTGAAGGGTATCGAGGCGGAGGCCACTGCGCGCCTGTTCAAGGGCTTCACCCTGCGCGGCGTGCTGGGCTACCAGAACGGCAAGTATAACAAGTATACCGCGCCCGGTGCCGGCTACAATCTCGCCGATGCGCCGCTTGATCGCGCCCCCGAATGGCAGTGGACGATCGACGGTGCCTACGAGGTTCCGCTCGGTTCCAACTACAAGATCATCGCCAATGCCTCGGCGGCCTATACGGCGCGCAACCTCAACACGCAGTCGATCACCGACATCGATGGCAACACGTTCCTCAACGCTCGCACGCTGGTGAACGCCTCGCTGACGCTCTCGCAGATCGACGACAAGTACTACATCAAGGCAATCGGCCGGAACCTGACCGACGAGCGCTACCGGATCGCCTCGCAGAACGTGGCAGGCCTGTGGCTCAACTCGAACTTCGGTCCGCCGCGCTACTACGGCCTTGAAGTGGGCGTGAAGTTCCGCGGCCCCTGATGGAGGCTTCGGACAGGTGCTAGAGTCTGCGGGTCGCCATGCGGGTAAACTGCATGGCGGCCCGCAATCATGATCGGGAAACGACAATGAACGCCTTGGACCTTTGGGACATTCACACCGGCAAGCGCTTCCCCTTTGATGCGCGCGCGCCGCGGATCGACAACGGCACGGGGCGCCCGAGCCCGGATCGCTACGTCAGCCCCGCCTACGCCGCCGAGGAATGGGACAAGGTCTTCGCGAAGAGCTGGCTCCTGGCAGGGCCGCTGTCCGACATTCCCGAGCCCGGCGACTTCATGAAGTTCGATGTGGGGCCGGAAAGCTTCCTCGTCGTGCGCGATGACGATGGTTCGGTGAAAGCCCACTACAACGTGTGCCCGCATCGCGGCAGCCAGCTCGTCACCGCCGATCTCGGTTCGGTCGGCCAGTTCACCTGCCCGTTCCATTCGTGGAAGTTCGCGCTGGACGGCTCGTGCGTCGAGATCACCGATGCCGAGACGTTCCGGCCCGAAGTGCTGTGCCACGGCACCGATCTTTCCTCGGTGCGCTGCGAAGTGGCGGCAGGCCTCGTCTTCGTGTCGATGGATCCGGACATCAAGCCGCTAGCTGAGTTCCTGGGGCCGATCCTGCCGCAGCTCGAGCTTTACGAGATCGACCAGATGTATGTCGTCCAGCACCGCCGGTCGGACTGGGGCGCGAACTGGAAAGGCGGGGTCGATGCCTTTGCCGAGATCTACCACCTCCACGCTGTCCACCCGCAAACGCAATGCCTGATGGACGACCGGACCCAGATCGACCTCTGGCCGGGTGGGCTCAGCCGCCAGTTCGTGCCCTTTGCGCAGCCCAGCCCGCGCTTCCCCGATCAGGAAAGCGTCAATCCCGGCATCCAGATGATGCTGCGCGATGCCGGTATCGATCCCGAGACCTACGAGGGCTCCGCGCGCGAGACCCGCAGCGCGGTGCAGGCGGCCAAGCGCAAGCGGTCTGACGAACTGGGGCTGCGCTACGAGCGCTTCAGCGACAGCCAGCTTTCGGATTCGGTCGTCTATTCGGTGTTTCCGAACGTGCAGATCGGCTGCCACCCGGAAGCGGTGTTCCTCCACCGCTTCATTCCGCACGCCACCGATCCGAACCAGTTCACTTACGACACCTGCATCCTCTATCGCCATGTCGATGCGCCGGGCTATTCGGCGCCGGCGTGGATGGGGATGGGCGAGGAGGTCGATCTTTCGGGCCGCACCCGGCCGGACGTGATCCACACCAAGCTGGGCGAGCCGCCTTGCCTTGGCGAAGTGCTCGATCAGGACAGCGATCTGCTGCCGGTGGTGCAGAAGGGCGCGCGCTCGCGGGGCTTCAAGGGTCCGCTGTGGAGCGAACAGGAAGGCCGCCTGCGGCATTTCCATGCCGAGCTTGATCGGATGATGGGGGCTTAACGCTTGGGCTGATGGGTGCTGCTCTGGATGCCCGCCTTCGCGGGCATCCAGAGCGCAACCCGCAGCGTCAGAACGGCCGGATCGTCAGCCCGTTGTCGATCACCAGTTCGGCGCCGGTGATGTAGCGGCTTTCATCGCTCGCGAGGAACACGATCAGCGCGGCGACGTCCTTGGGGTGGCCGGGCGAGCCGTGCGGCAGGACGCCATCGGGAATCTCCTTGGCCTCGCCGGGGCGGCCTTCGGCCTGCTGCACCATCGGCGTTTCGATAGCGCCGGGGTGGACCGAGTTGCAGCGGATCTTGTAGCCCTTGACTTGCGCCATGACCGCGACCGACTTGGTCATCGAGCGGACCGCGCCCTTGGCGGCGGAGTAGGCGAAGAAGATCGGATAGCCGAGCAAGGCGCCGACCGAGGACATGTTGATGATCGAGCCGCCGCCGCTCTTGTTCATCAGCGGGATCGCGTGCTTCATGCCGAGGTAGACGCCATCGATCATGATCGAATTGACCCAGCGGAACTTGTCCAGGCTGGTATCTTCCACATCGGCATTGAGCACGACGCCGGCGTTGTTGACGAGGACATGCAGGCCACCGAACTTTGCCTCGATCGCGGCATAAGTCGCGATCCACTGCGCCTCGTCGGCAACATCGAGCGCGAGCGCCATGGCGTTCTCGCCGATCTTGTCCGCCACAGCCTGCGCGGCGGCGAGGTTGACGTCGGTGACGACGACCTTGGCGCCTTCGGCAGCGAGCGCTTCGCAGTCCGCCGCGCCCAGTCCCGATCCGCCGCCGGTGACGAGCGCCACCTTGCCTTCAAGCCGTCCCATGTCCTCTCTCCTCTTTTATCGCGGGCGGTTCAGGCCGCGCCGTCTTCCGAGAAATAGTCCGGCATGCCGGCGGGCCAGATCACGCCCCACTGCGCCTGTCCGCCGTCGATAATCAGAAGATCGCCGTTGATGAAGCGGCCGGCCGGGCTGGCGAGATAGGCGATGGCCTCTGCCACATCCCAGGCATTCCCGCGCATCTTCAGGGGGTTGGCCTTGTGGAAGCGGGCGAGCGCTTCTTCCGGATACATGCGGAAGCCCTCGGTCTCGATCACGCCGGGGCCGATGCAGTTGACGCGGATATTGTGCTGTGCCCACTCGGTGGCGACCGTCTTAGAGAGGTAGATCACACCCGCACGCGCGGCGCAGGTGTGCGCGGCCTGCGGCATGCCGCGCTCGACATTGGCGACGATGTTGATGACATGGCC
>NZ_JAIXZS010000019.1 GCF_027489515.1 Novosphingobium sp.
AGGACGCTGCCGGTCGCAATCAGCAACGAAGGCACAATCGGGTTCATTGTTCCTGCTCCTTCTTGACGACCACGCCAAAGCCCTTGAGGCGGAGCGAGACGCCGGTGTGCTGCCAATGGAATTCGAAGATCTTGTGCTCTCGGCGGACGTCGCGCGATCCGACGATCGTGTGCAGCACGCCGCCGACCTGACTGGTCAGGTTCTCGGGGTCCGTGCGGATCCAGTCGATCGTGATGAACTGGGTGACCTGCGAGTCCTGTTGCTCATCGATGATCTTGAGAAGGTTGGCCTTGAGCGGACCGCGCGCCTCGGGCGCGGCAATCGCAATGAGCCCGTCGAGCCAGTACTGCAGGTTCTCAGGTGACCGATTGAGCGCGAGCTGTGCCGTGTCGCGGGTCACCGCCTCGAGATATTCGGGGCTGACCGCCGCTGAGCTCAGCACCATTTCGCTGGGGAGGATCGGCTGAAGGACAACCTCCCGGTCCCGCGTCGTTGCCGCGACGAACATCACCAGCACCAGGGCGCAGAGAATGATGCAGGCCAGAGCCAGAATGTTGCGCTGCTTGAGGGTCCGCTGCGACGCCTCGTGTGCGAATGAAAGTTCCATGTCAGCCCGCCATCACACGCAAGTGGGAAGGCGGAGCGACCTTCAGACCGAAGAATTCACCCGGCAAATGCCAATAGGCAAAATGCAGGATCCAATACATCGAGCGCCCAGCTTTGAGTTTGCGGTACCCAAGCCATGCAGCAACGGCCAGAAGCAGGCCTATGACAACATGCTGCGCCAGAATTCCCCAGGTGAACGGGATCACCAGCACGAGGAATTCATCAAGCGACCAGAACCCGATCAGTTCGGGATCGTCGAGATGCTTTGGAATAGAATACTTGTCCAAAGATCGTCTCCGCCAGAAAGGTTTGCTGCCATTCCCATGCCGGTGATGGAGCAGCGCCCCCGTTCGCGATGACCTTTGCTCTCGCTCAGATCGTCGCTGTGACCGTGGAAGTGACGATCGGCACGCCGGTGCCAGCGCCCACGCCGACGCCGACGGGGATCGCGACCTGGCCTAGCGAGAAACGCCCGCTGGCCATGGCAACGATGCCGCCGGCGAGCGAAAGCACCGTGATGATCCGTCCGCCCGACCCCTGAAGGAAGCCGGTGAACCGCGTGAGCGCCGTATTGAACGTGGCATCCGTGCCGGCCATGGCAGCTTCGATACCGAAGACGCTCATGGCGGTGGCGGCAGCAAAGGCGACGGCGAGCGTCCCTCCTGCCTGCTTGAGATCGTGGACCTTCATTGTCTTCCCCTTCTGGTTGACCAAATGACGCAGTGCGTCGTCACCAAAGGGGCCGCAGGCGAAACCTTTTCTCAATCACTGTTGTGTAGGGCGAAGTCGGAGAAGTCCGCGAATCACTGTTTTTGATGCCGGGTGGTCCGGTTTTTGATACCGGGTGGGTCGATTTTTGGCACCACGTGGTCATGGATTCATGACCAGGGTGGCATGCTGGTAATACCACGTGGTCCTGAATCCATGACCACGTGGGTCTGTTTTTCATGCCACTGGTCCGAATCGTTGCAGCGGCTCGGCGAGGAGATACGGAACCAACGCCAAGGGCCCCGATCAGTAGCGAACAATGGCGGGAGGAGACGCAATGGCCAGCGAAAAGGAGGTCGTCCACGAACTGCTGGTGAGTAAGGAGGCATTCGCGATCATTGCCGAGGCCATCAAGTGGATGACCATAGAAAAACTGAAATTCCAGCGCCTTAGGGACGTGATCACGGATGTGATCCGCGCGCCGGATTTATCCAATCAGGACTTGATCGCAGCATTCAACCGGCACCGGCCGTGCGACGGGCGGGTCAGGATATACCTAAGATTGAGCGGTGCCCTGAATGCGGAATTTGACACCCTCAAAGCCCGACTCGCAGAGGTCACAGGCGACCAGTGCGGCGTACGTGAGACGGTAGTCTTCTGCGCGCTTGCCATTAGCCAGCGCCAAATTTCTCTTGCCAAAGCCGCCTTTTAGAATTCACATCATGCAACTGCATAGGGAGAATTGACGGAGGCAAGGATGGGTCAGGGGGCGCACCCAAACCAGCGGAAGAGCTGTCATCAGTTGCAAGCTGAGTACGCCGATTTGATCAAGGACCAGATGAGCCGGCAGGGGGTCAGTCTGCGTCGGCTTGTGGATGAGGGAATCATCAAGAGCAGCCACCGCAGTGGCCTGTTCGAGCGCATCGCTGATGGCAGTATGTCGACGGCCGAGTTTAACCGACTCAACGAGAGACTTGCCATCGATCCTGTCAGAGCTGCGATCGCCGTCCACTGCTTTGTCAGCCCGGAGTCTTATGAGGACCCCTGCTGCGAAACATCTGCCCATCTCGCCATTGCCCTTGCGCTCCAGCTCTCCGAGGAGATGGCCGCATGCAATGGGACTTTCGAGCCCATTCGCGAAGCCCTATGCCACGGCATAGCGCAGCGCACCTCCAGCGCCATTGTAAGGCATCACGCGGCGCTGGAGGCGCGGCGACAGGATCCTGCGCTCTTTGATCGCTCTTTCGGCTGACCCAGCAAAAGCTGCGCCCGCCGAGCACGCCCCAGTAGTAGGAGCTTCGCCGACCCGTCGATGATATGGTAACGTGACTCGGAGCATGATGGCCGCGAAGCTCTTTTAGAGCGGCAATCTGCTCAAAGATCGGGGATACGTCTGACGGTGAAGCAAGAAGCGCTCATTGCCTGGACATCGCTCTATATTGCGGTCGGGATCATGGCACTGATCTGCGCCGCACTTTCGACCTTCGTGACCCTCAATGACTGGCGCACCGGCCGATGGGCTCCGCCTCGCGCCAGCACGCTCGACAAGGCATTGCTAATTCCGAAGCTATGGCTGCGCTGGCAAGCCAACTATCTCACAGGCACACCGGTGATCCTGGCCATCAGCCTGTACTATGCCTCCAGCATCGGCTTCTCAGTTTTCTGGGACATCTGATCCTCCAGCGAAGGCAAGAAGACGCACCGCTCTGAACGGGTTCTCGCCTCCGAGCCGTGCAAGTGAGGCGGGCGCCGGGCCGCTGCCGCCTAGAGATGCCAGAATGGTTCGAACATAGCTGCGGGTCTCGGTGAAGGGCGGAACTCCACCATGCTTGTCAACGTTGCCCGGACCCGCATTGTATGCAGCCAAAGCAAGATGCCACGAGCCATAGCGATCGAGCTGCTCACGCAGGTAACGCGCTCCCCCACGGAGATTTTCGACAGGGTCCCAAGGATCTGAAACGCCAAGATAGCTTGCAGTCCCCGGCATCAGCTGTGCCATGCCCATCGCCCCGGCAGGACTGCGTGCAAAGGGCTGGTAGCGGCTTTCATGAGCAACGAGCGCGTCAAACAGCCGCACAGGAACGCCGGCTTCGCAAGCGGCTGCAGCGACGTGGCGGAAATAGAGACGGCGTCGCGATTGTGCCAAATCGGACAGGCCATATCGCGGGAAATAGCCTCCAGAGAGGCAATCGGGATCTGGTCCCAGGCTCGATGCATTTACCGGCACGGGAATGACGGAAGAGCTTCCGCGTCTCATCCAAGACGGGATGTAGAACAATGGGGGCGTCGGCCTGACAGGGGTGATCGTCTCCTCCACAAAGGCAGTCGCTTCACTCCCAGAAACGGGCTGCTTGGCCTCCGGCTGCCCGGTCGGGGGTTTGACAGCCACTCCGGGCACCAGGAGCGAGAATTCGGGGGGTGTGCTGCTCGAGAAGTCTTCAAGCTTGGCCTCTTGGCCTGCCGCTTGGGTGCTGAGCGCGATGAGCACTGCGCTGAGGTAGAATTTCATAACCACACCTTTCGGCATGGCTCGGGGACCGCCATACAAGGTTATCGAGAAGGCTCCGCTGGCGCAAGCGTCGTATGGATTTGGCGAGGTAAGCACCGCAACGGCAGCTGCCGACCCAGATGTGGTCGCTCAGATCTGCCAACACTAATGTCTGCTCCGTTAATAAGCTGCCTATGGCGCGATTCAAAGAGACCGGTCGCGATCGCGACTCAATTTCGATCTTTCCTGGACCCAACCCACCTAACTGCGAATGCCAGGTGAAAGCGGCCGAAGATCGTTCGGGTCGTGAACCAAGATTTTGCCCGTCTTCCCCACGAGCGCATTCCGTCATAGGGTGCGAATTGACATTTGCTTGGCCCAGCTCCAACCTCACTTGATGCTGAAACCGTTCGCCCGTCATTTGCTGCTACTGGTGGTCCTTCTGGGCCTCGCCAGCCAAGGGTTTGCGCGTGAGATCGCACCTTGCAAGGCAATGTCCCAAGCCGAGACGACCGCGATGCAGGACATGGCGGATATGCCGTGCTGCGATGAAATGCAGCATGGCGGCAAGGGGAAGGCGCCAGATAAGGCCGCCTCGCCTTGCTGTTATGCGATGGCGAATGGTTCGGTCGGGATCGCATCCGAGGCCAAGCCGCAGCTCGGCAGCTTGATCCTGCCGCCCGTGCTCGCCGCAACCTGGCCCGCAATGCCTGCTCTGTACGGGCGGGAGATCACTCCGGACCCGGACCCACCTTCCTATCCTGCCTGAATTCCGAAAGGGGCGCTGGTGAAGCCGGCTGCTCCTTCTGGCTCAATTCAGTCAAGGGATTTGGAAAATGAAAGTGTTCTGGCTGACCGCGTGCGCGGTCACCGTCCCGTTTGGGGCGACGGCTGCCTTGGCGGAGCCGCTGACGTTTGACGCTGCACTGAGACGCGCGGCCGAGGCGCCGAGTGTTCTGGGACGCGATGCCGATATTGCGGCGGCGCGCTCGTCCGCGATCGCTGCCGACCGGTTGCCCGACCCGACCCTGGGTCTGGAGCTCAAGGACTTTCCGGTAACTGGGCCAGATGCGGGCCGCCTGAACCGCGACAACTTCACGATGACCAGCATCGCGGTCAGCCAGCAGTTCACTAATCCGGCAAAACGGCACGCCCGCGCAGCCATGGCGGCTGCAGGCATCACGGTTGCAGAGGCAGACCGCCTCATCGAACTGCGCTCCGTCCGCCTCGAGACGGCGCTGGCGTGGATCGACCTCTACTACGGCCAGAAGCGCCTCGCCCTTTTGCAGTCGCTGGATGCCGGCCTCGATGATATGCAATCGACAGTCAGCGCGCGTCTGGCCTCGGGCAGTGCGCGGCCCAGCCAGGCTCTGGAACCGGCGCAACTGCGCGCCCAAGTGGCGGATCGACGGGCGGCGCTGATTTCCGAGGTGGCCAAGGCCAAGGCAAAACTCATTCGGTTCACCGGCGACCCCGACGCGCAGACGTCTGGCGAACCGCCCGTGCCAGCCATCGATGAAGCGCGATTGCGGTCCTCACTGGCGGGTGTCCCCATGCTACGTGCCCGTGACGCTGCCACGCTTTCGGCAGATGCACAGGCGCAATTGGCGCGTGCCGACAAGCACCCGGACTGGACCGTCAGCGCAGCCTATGGCCGCCGGGAGCCGAACTATGGCGATCTCGTCACAGTCGGCCTAACCGGCGACTATCTATGGGGCGAGATCGACAAGCCCCGCGAGCGGTTCAGGCCGCTTCGCCTCCACCAGCAAGGCCGGGACGCTTAGCGTACGTTTTCGACCATCCTCTCACCGGCCCCCTACGAGTACGATGCAACGCTAACGTCGATCGGGGTAGAGGAACTCCAGCGCGTCGCCGTCGCGGCCTTCAACGGCCTGGCCGCGGTTTACGGCATGGAGCCGTTCACCCACGACCAGATCATCGAACAGTCGAGGCCCTGAGCGTGGAACAACTGCCCGCCATAAGCCCAGTGACGGACCCGCCATCGGGATCGGGGGTCGATCTGGCATGGGAAGTGACGAAGCTTGGGGCCGGCCAGACGATCACCGTCAACAAGGCGCTCATCGATGCCTATCAGGCCGCCTCCTCGCCCCACAGCATCCGCGCCCTCAAATCCGATCTGGAGGCGTTCGATCTTTGGTGTCGGTGCTCGCACAGGGCGTCGCTGCCAGCGACCCCCGAACTCGTGGCTGACTATCTCGACGCAAGGGCGGGGAAGGGGGCCAAACCGGCTTCGCTCGGCCGCTACAAGGCGTCGATCGCGAAGATCCACCAGCTTCTCGATCTGAAGGATCCGACGCAGACCGAGCTGGTCAAGCTGCGGCTCCGGGCGATCCGGCGCGAGAAGGGGACGGCGCAGGTCCAGGCACGGCCGCTGCGCTTCAAGGGGCCGGTCCGTGATGTGGAGCGCGAGGCACCGCGAGGGCTGAACGTGCGGGCGTTGCTCGAGGCCTGCCCCGACGATCTGCCGGGACTGCGCGATCGCGCGCTGCTGTCGGTTGCCTATGATACGGGGCTGCGCGCCTCCGAGTTGGTGGCGATCGCGGTTGAGCACATTGTCGAGGCGCTCGATCCCGAGGCGCGGCTTCTCACGATACAGCGCAGCAAGGGCGACCAGGAAGGGGAGGGGGCGACCGCGTACCTGTCGCCGCGCTCGGTGCGCGCGATTGCGGCCTGGACGCAATCCGCAGGGATATCCTCTGGTCCGCTGTTTCGCCGCGTCCAGGTGCGGCGCTACAAGGCGCGAGCAGCGGTGAAGGGGCGTCGAATCGATAGTATCTCAAGCCGCGAAACCTGGGATCTACGCAAGACGCTCTCTAAGCCGGCGGTGCCGGCCCGGTTGGAGTTTGATGTCGGCAGTGTTGCCCTGCATCCCGGGTCGATCGGACCGATCTACCGGTCGATCATCCAGCGGGCGTTCGATCGCGGGGCTCTGAGCGATCTCACCGCCGACGATCTCGCGCGACTGCTCAAGGGGGTCAGCGCGCATTCGACACGCGTGGGGCTCAACCAGGACCTGTTCGCAAGCGGCGAGGATCTCGCCGGAATCATGGATGCGCTGCGCTGGAAGAGCCCGCGCATGCCGCTTGCCTACAATCGCAATCTTGCTGCCGAGGCGGGCGCAGCCGGGCGTTTGCTCAATAAATTGGCCTGACTGGTAAGCCGACTATCTGTCCAATCGCGAATTCGCCTAGGCGGCTCGGGGGCCTGAGACTGCTCTGGCTATCACCAACGAGATAGGGTAGGGGGGTATGCTATGGGACATTTGACCGAAGGCAGTGATGAGCTCCTGAAGCGCGTGCGACGTATCGCCGGGCAGGTCACGGCGATCGAGAAAGCGCTGACCGCCAACGCCGATTGCACGACGACTCTGCATCTCGTTGCAGCGGCGCGCGGCGCCATGAACGGGCTGATGGACGAGATTATTGAAGAGCATGTCCGAGCCCATGTGGCGGACCCCGACCTCACGGCCGAAGATCGTGCCGCGGGAGCAGACGAATTGATCGCGGTCATACGCCGCTACGCGAAATAAGGCTGAGATCATGACGACGTCCCGCGATATTGACGCCTTTGTGCACGACCATGTGTATCTGGGGGCCTCTCACGACGACAACGCTCGTCGGACGCTGTGGGTGGTGGTGCTGACGGCTGTGATGATGATCGGCGAGATTTTCGCCGGCTATGTCACCGGATCGATGGCGCTGCTGGCCGATGGCTTCCATATGGCAACGCATGCTGGCGCGTTGAGTGTCGCAGCGATTGCTTATGCCTATGCCAAGCAGCATGCATCGAACCGGCGGTTCAGCTTCGGAACAGGCAAGGTCGGCGACTTGGCGGGCTTCGCCTCGGCGCTGGTGCTGGGCCTGATCGCCCTGGGGATCGGGATTGAATCGATCCTTCGGCTGTTCGAGCCCATAAAGGTTGCCTTCGGCGAGGCGACCCTGATTGCCGTCGTTGGGCTTAGCGTGAATATCCTCAGCGCCTTCCTGCTGTCGGGCAGCCACCACCACCATCATGGGCATGACGATCATGCCCACGACCATCATGCCCATGGCGGCGACAACAATCTCCGCTCGGCGTATGTGCATGTCCTCGCCGACGCTCTCACATCGGTATTGGCAATCGCGGCCCTTCTGGCAGGCCGCTACCTTGGCTGGGTGTGGATGGACCCCGTCATGGGGATCGTGGGAGCCGTCGTAATCGCCCGCTGGTCCTGGAGCCTGATGCGAGATACCGCCTCAGTCCTCCTCGACTCGACCGACAGCCATGTTGCCGAGGAAATACAGGATCTCGTTGAAGGGCCAGGCGATGTGCGTATTGCCGATCTGCATGTCTGGCGTGTCGGTCCCGAGGCCCATGCCGCCATCGTCGGAGTGGTCGGCAGTGCGGGGATCAATGCAGGCGTGATCCGCGACCGGCTCGTGCCGGTCCATGAGTTGAAGCACCTAACAGTCGAATGCCACTGACGAGGTTGCTGTTAAGTCGCCGTGCATAGACCTGTGCCGTTTCGATGGCACGACCGGGTGGTGTCGAGGGTGCGGTAGGTCCAAACCCGAATGCCGGGCATGGAAGAAGGCGCAGCCTCAACAGCAACGCAAGATTGCTGCCGATCTTCCGCGCCGGCTCGCGAAACTGGCGGGTCGCGAGTTGCAGAAATGAGCGCGAAGGCCCCGCGCGAAGACTAGATTCAAGATTCCAGATGCGTCAGGATCGGACATTCCGGCCGATTGTTACCGTGACAGCTCCTCGCCAGATCCATCAGCGCTGCTCGCATCGCATTAAGCGCGTCCGCCTTGCGGCCAAGGTCGGCTGCGCGGGACTCTGCCAGTGCCTTGACCTCGGCACTGGCGCGGGCCCGATCGGACCATAGATCAAGCAGCTTTCGGATTTCTTCGATTGGAAAGCCGAGGTCGCGGGCATTGGCTATGAACCGAAGTCGATGCACATCGGCATCCGAGTAGTCGCGATACCCACTATCCCGCCGCGCCGCCGACGGGATCAGGCCGATTTTCTCGTAATGGCGGATCATCCGCTGAGAGACCCCGCTCGCGTCCGATGCCGCGCCGATGTTCACAATTCCACCCGGTTGAGCCGCAATGCGTTCGTCACGACGCTGACGGAGGACAGTGCCATCGCGGCCGCCGCGATGATCGGCGAGAGCAGGATGCCGAAGATCGGGTAGAGCAGCCCCGCAGCGATCGGGACCCCGGCAGCGTTGTAGATGAAAGCGAAGAACAGGTTCTGGCGGATGTTGGACATCGTTGCTTCGCTCAAACGGCGCGCACGAACGATGCCGTTCAAGTCGCCCTTCAGCAGGGTGACGCCGGCGCTTTCGATTGCGACATCGGTGCCCGAGCCCATCGCAATGCCGACATCGGCGACGGCGAGCGCGGGCGCGTCATTAACTCCGTCGCCTGCCATGGCCACGATGCGCCCCTCAGCTTTCAATCGCGAGACCACATCGCTTTTCTGATCCGGCAACACTTCGGCTTCGACATCATCGATTCCAAGTTTCCGCCCGACCGCTTGTGCTGTTGTGCGATTGTCGCCCGTCAGCATGACAACCCGGATGCCCTCCTTGCGAAGCGCCGCGATAGCCTCAGCCGTCGTTTCTTTGATTGCATCGGCAATGGCAAGGATGCCGGCGGCCTGTCCGTCGATCCCGATGAAGATGGCGGTCGCGCCGTCTTGGCGCAGCTCATCCGCCTGCGGCTCAAGGGCGCGAACCTCGATCCCGTTTTCTGACAGGAAGCCGGCATTGCCCAGCGTGATGCGCTTGCCATCGACCGTGCCGATCGCTCCCTTGCCGGTTGGGGAATCAAAGTCGGTGACCTCGGGGAGCGCAATCCCCCTATCCTTGGCGGCGGCGACCACGGCCAGCGCCAGCGGATGTTCCGATGCCCGCTCCACGCCGGCGGCAAGCCGCAGCAGCTCGGTCTCCTCATAGCTTGTCGCGGGAACGATGCGGGTAACCGACGGCCGGCCCTCGGTCAGCGTGCCGGTCTTGTCGACGACCAGTGTGTCGATCTTCTCCATCCGCTCCAGCGCTTCGGCATTCTTGATCAGCACGCCGAGCCCTGCACCCCGGCCGATGCCGACCATGATCGACATCGGCGTCGCCAGCCCCAAGGCGCAGGGGCAGGCGATGATGAGGACAGCGACAGCGGCGATCAGGCCATGGGCCAGACGCGGCTCTGGTCCCCAGATTCCCCACACGCCAAAGGCAATGAGCGCGATCAGCAGGACCGCGGGCACGAACCATCCCGCGACCTGATCGGCCAGGCGCTGGATGGGTGCCCGCGAACGCTGGGCGTCAGCGACCATCTGGACAATACGCGCCAACATCGTGTCGCGTCCGACCTTCTCCGCGCGAATGACGAGGGCGCCGCTTTGGTTGATCGTTCCGCCGATGACCGCATCGCCCAGCGCCTTTGTGACCGGCATCGACTCGCCCGTCACCATCGACTCGTCGAGCGAGGATCGGCCGTCTTCGACCTTGCCATCGACGGGTACTTTTTCGCCGGGCCGCACACGGAGACGATCACCGACGGCCACCTGATCGAGCGAGACCTCCTCATCATCCCCGTCGGCGCCAATGCGGCGCGCGGTCTTGGGCGCGAGGTTGAGTAGCGCCTTAATTGCGCCCGAAGTCCGCTCGCGGGCGCGCAGCTCGAGCACCTGCCCCAGCAGCACGAGCACGGTAATGACGGCGGCGGCTTCGAAATAGATCGCGACCGTCCCGTCCATCATCCGAAACGCTGCCGGGAATACCGACGGGGCGATGGTTGCCACCACGCTGTAGGCCCAGGCCACGCCCGTGCCCATCGCGATCAGGGTGAACATATTGAGGTTCCGTGTCCGCACGGACGCCCACCCACGTTCAAAGAATGGCCAACCCGCCCAGAGCACGACCGGGGTAGCCAGCGCAAACTGAAGCCAACCAGATAGTTGGGGCGGTACAAGATTGTGCAGCGCCGGGAAGAGGTGGCTGCCCATCTCCAGGACAAACACCGGGATGGTGAGCAGCAAGGCGATCCAGAAACGCCGGGACATATCCAGAAGTTCACCGCTCGGCCCAGTGTCTGCCGTCACAAGTTCCGGCTCAAGGGCCATGCCGCAGATCGGGCATGGCCCGGGATGATCCTGGCGGACCTCCGGGTGCATGGGGCAGGTCCAGATTGCGCCCGGTTGAGCGGTTGCCGCCTCCTTCTCACCCTCGGACAGGTAGCGCTCCGGGTCAGCGACAAACTTCGTGCGGCAACCCGCGCTGCAGAAATGATAGTCCTCGCCGTCATGCGAGGCATGATGTGACGTTCCCGTCGGATCAACCATCATCCCGCAAACCGGATCTTTGACCGTTTTCACGTCCGTGCCGCCACCGTGCTTGCCGGCGCAGCAGCTATGGGCGCCCGAATTGCTAGCTGGAACAGGATCAGTCACAGGCTCGTCTCCTTATCGACGAAATGCAATCTGGGGTCTGACATCGTGTCAGGGTCAAGCCCGACATGCATATATTTTTGATGGCTGATTCTGCGCTGGCGTCTCAGCCGGGCAACAGATTGTGGATCGCCGTTGCAGCCTTGGCGGCCTGACCGGCCGCAACAGCAATTTGATCCAGCCCTTCGACCATGTCGCCAGCAGCGAACAGGCCGCTGACCGTCGTTTGTTGATGCTCGTCGACGACAATGCACCCTGCCTGGTCCAGTTTCGCACCGGCCATGTGCGCGAGTTCCGAGCGAGGGGAGGTTCCGAGGGCAACATAAAGGGTGTCGAAGCGAAGCGATCGGCCATCGGTCAATTGAGCGATCAGATCCTTTCCATCGATCGACAAATCTCGGACAGGGGCGCTTTCGACCGCGATACCGCCTCGAGCCAGATCTGCCTCTTCGGCCTCCGACAGTTGCGAGCCGTCCTGCGCGAGCAAGGTGACGGTGTCGCTATAGTGCCGCACGAACACAGACTCGGCGGCGCCATGGTCTGAGCACCCCAGCACGGCCACCCGCTTGCCGCGTACCTCATAGCCGTCACAGATCGGGCAATAGCGTATCAGACCTTGCACGAGGCCTCGATCATGCGTTTCCAGCGCCATTCGCGGACGATGATTTCTCACGCCTTGGGCAAGCAATATCGTGCGGGTATTGACGGCCTCGACACCTGTAGTGACCAGGAAGCCCGTCCGGGTCTGTACAATCCCATTGGCTAAACCATCGGAGAGCTTCGCGCCGTAACGCAGGGCATGCCGGCGCATCCGCGACAGCAGATCGTCGCCCGATATGCCGTCTGGAAAACCCATCAGGTTGTGCGTGGCTGGAATGGAGGACGCGCGGCCGTCGCCGGCATCGATGACCAGCGTAGAACGCAGAAACCGGCCCAGATAGGTGGCTGCTGTCAGCCCTGCCGGGCCACCGCCTATGATGACGCAATCGTACATGCGAGCCTTTCGCTGACCTCGGCCGTCACTGATATTACGCGGTACGATGCCTCTTCCCTCGAACAGAGACACGCTCTTCCAAAAAAAGATCGGGTCGTGAGGGGTAAACGCCAGCGCTGCGTAAATTGAGATGAAGCCCATCGCCTGGCAGGATGGACAGCCGAGGTGCCCACGGGTCGCAGCGTGGCGCCGGGGCGAGCGGATGTGGGGAAGACGGATTGGAATCAACCGATCGCGCTCCGTGTCGCTCGCCCCGCAACAAAGGTTGCAGCATCACGGGCAGGGGCGTCAGCATCATAGTCGGGTGGGAGCAATGGAGACCTACAGCCCTTTCTCGGCCTCGATGGGCCAGGCGCTTTGGGTGATCATGATCGTCGCTGGCCCCCCGCTGATAATCATGTTGGTGGTGGGGCTGATTATCTCAATGATCCAGGCTGCTACATCGATCAACGAACAGACCGTGAGCTTCGTCCCCAAGCTCCTGACGTTCATCTTGTTCCCCGCGCTTTACGGGGCAACCGCTGGCGATCTCCTGATCGACTATACCCGTGACCTGCTGACGCATATTCCGGACGATATCAAATAATGAGGACCGATTTTCATTCGGGGCGACCACGCAAAAACTGGTCGAATACGGGACGGAGTGCTAGCGTCGGAGAGGATCGGCGCGAAAGGGGAGCGGGGTTTGGCGGAGTTTGAATTGCTGGCGCGGCAACTGATCCAGCGATGGAAGGAAGACCCGAACGCGACGTACCAGAGCTGGTTTCTTTGGGATGAGCGCATCAAGAACTTTCGCTCGATCAGGCGTGGTCTGGCTCAGGTGGTTGCTGAGATCGAAGCCGGTCGGTTTGGCGTGGCCTATCGCGGTTCTTCTCTGGAGACGGTCGTTCATTCAGTCGCCGAGCAGAGGCAGATCTTCAAGGGCGCGGACCATGCGTTTCTCTGGAAGCCCAAATTGCGCATTCCCGACATCTATGAAAACCCGGCGAACCAACGCGCGTTTGGTCGATTGCTGGACCATTGCGCCTGTTGCGACACCGCGGAAGAGATCATCGCAGGTATTCACACGATTGATCGTCTGAACATCAAAGGGCTGGGGCCAGCGGTGGCCAACCTCCTCTATTTCCTGCATCCAACCCTCGTGCCGCCGTTCAACACGGCGATCGTCAACGGCTATAACAAGCTGACCGGCGGCAAGGTGAAGCTCGGAAGCTGGCAGCATTTTCTCGCAATGCGCTCGGGCGTGCTCGACCTGAACGAGCGTTTTCGCGATCTGCTGTCGAACGATCTGGGCGCCATTGGTGGCCTTCTGTTCGACATCGGCTCGGGCCGCTATCCCGCGCCCCCGCGCGACTAGGAAGACCAGACTCTAAGATCCTGGGCCGCGCGCCTCGAGCAAGCCCGGGCCGAAGCTCAAACCCTCAACAAAGCGCTGCAAAAGCAGGGCGAGAGTGACCGCACCCATTCGGAAATCCAGGCGTGGCTGCGCGATATCGGTCTAGCGCTGGGGTATGACATCTGGATCGCATCCAATGACCGGGGACGGCTGCATGACGGGGTGCGCTTGGGGGAGGGGTGCCTCGAGAGCCTGCCAACTTCCATTTCGACATCGACGGGAGCGGATGCGATCCGCCTCATCGATGTTTTGTGGCTGGAGCAAGGCGGCGACCGGGTCGCGGCAGCCTTCGAAGTCGAACATTCGACCTCCATCTATTCGGGTATCGTCCGGATGCTGGACCTTGCGCTGAGCGGCAGCGATCTTCACGCGACAGCCGGATTGTTTCTTGTCGCTCCTGACGCTCGCGAAAGCGAAGTCCGCGCGCAAATCGCAAGGCCCGCGTTCAACCGGATCGCGGACCTCGAAATCGCCTATCTTCCCTATGGCGAGCTCGAACGGCACAAGGAGGCGATTTCCCGGTTTGGCTCGGGTCTAAAGGCGATCAAGGCGATATCGCGCGCGCTGCCTTGATGCCTTTTACATCCCGGAGGCAGGTGGCGCCAACAGCCCCAACCAGGCAACTAAGATAAGAATGGTAACGGCGCAGCCGGTCTCGATTGCGAGGCTGCGGCGGAGCGACCCTATCGCCGAGGAGGTGTTGCCTGTCTCGATCGCCGCCGCGAGCGACGGCGTCAGAAAGTAGCGATTGGCCGCCGCCAGCAACAGCATCA
This sequence comes from Novosphingobium sp., assembly GCF_027489515.1. Classification (GTDB taxonomy): domain Bacteria; phylum Pseudomonadota; class Alphaproteobacteria; order Sphingomonadales; family Sphingomonadaceae; genus Novosphingobium. The sequence goes on from NZ_JAIXZS010000019.1 coordinate 14,421, forward strand.
AGCCGAACAGCAGCAGCTTTGCCACCAGCAGCAGGCCATAGAGGCTGGTAAACATGGATCCCAGATTGGAGGGGCCGATCAGTATCCAACTATTGATCAAACCCGACACGATAAGCAGCGCCACGACCACCGATCCGACCTTCGCAAATCCATCCAGCGCGCGGTGCGAGAGGTGAATGTGATCCACCGCCATGCGCGCGGCAGGGCGGAAAACGAGGAGGCAAAGCGCGAACAACGCGCCTACCCAGATGCCAGCTGCCCAGAGATGGATGATATCGGCACCAAGATGGACCCATCCCCGCAAGCCTTCGTCGGCAGCGCCATGCCCCGTCCAGGCCAAGGTCGCCAGAGCGACAGCGGCGGTCGCTGACAGCGACCACAGGGCGAAAGCGGGACGCCGCCAACCGACGATGGAAAAATAGAGCACGAGCAGGAGGGCCGCGACCCGTACCTGCCAGACCGTCCCGATCGCACTGCCCGATATGAGAAGATTGACCGTGGCGCGGTCTACCTGATCGAGTGGCACGCCCCCCATCGAGGCCGCCAGGACCATCATGCCCAGGATAGATAATACGATACCGGCCAGCGCGATTGTCGCCAACACCGACCGGAAACGCAGGACCGAGCCGGATGCCCGCTCAGTCCCGCGCAACGTGTAGAGGCCGAACATCGGCAACCCGAAGAGGAGCATGAGATCGAGGAAAAGTCCCAGCCTCACTGCGATCGCTATGATGTCCGGCACGGTCTTACTGGACCTTGAAGGTGTAGCTGCCCTGGATGCGATGGGTGTCAGCAGAGACGACGTGATAGTCGACCTTGTAGGTTCCAACCGGCAACGGCTTGGCAAGCGTCGCGACGAGCGTCTTGCCATCGGCGCCCACGGTGGCCTTGACGCCGTTCATCTTCATCGGCGCCATCTTCATGCCTGGCATTTCGGTCATCGTCAGGTCGAGCCCGGAAAATTGTGCGACGAGCGCTTCAGAAAAGACGAGCTGAATTCTGGTCGGGGCGGCGACCACGGCATTTGCGGCAGGGGTGGCGGCATTGAGCTTAGGGTGAGCCTGCGCAGCGGTAGCGGTGAGGACAGACGCCGCCATGGCGACGGCAAAGATTGTTTTACGAAACATCGATTTCTCCATGGGCGGCGAGACTGCCGACACATCGAATTACGCACCACGCGGCGCCACCCCTCATCAGGCGCGCAAGAATTCTGCAAATCAGAACCCCGGCGGGATTTGCGAATGAGATCTGCGCGACAGATGAGGGATCGAAGCTTGCAGTGCGTATGGACAATTGGATGGGTGTGAGAACCACCCGGATCCAAGGGACGCTGCCGCTCGGGAGGAAGCTATGGAGAATGCTAGGACGACTTGGCTGCGCAGGCACTTTCCAAGTGTAGGTTTTATCGCTGCGACAGCGCTGGTCGGCGGCGCGCTAGCGGGGATCGTCGTCTATGTGGGTGCCTATGACATCGGGGCGGATTCGCCGCACACCAAACCGGTCTATTGGCTGATCGAGCAGCTCCGAGATCGTTCCATCGCCGTGCGATCTCGTGATGTGAATGTCCCGGCCAACCTTGGGGACGTGAAGCGGCTGCAGAGCGGGGCGGGGCTCTACACCGAGATGTGCAGCGGCTGCCATCTCGGGCCAGGACTGGAAAAGTCCGAAATCAGCCAGGGACTCTATCCGAGGGCGCCGGAGCTTTCCCGCGAGGAGCAAAGATCGCCAAAGGAGCAATTCTGGATCATCAAGCATGGGGTCAAGCTGACCGCGATGCCAGCTTGGGGTAAGACCCATAGCGACGAACTGATCTGGGATATGGTGGCTTTCGTAAGGCAACTTCCGCGTATGTCACCCGCCCAATATCAGGCGGCAATAGCCAGTGCGCCCGAAGACCATGACGCGATGATGAAGGATATGCCCGGCATGACGAAGACGGCGCCATAGCGTTGCGGCTGCTCCGTCGCTGTTGCTCAGATCTGCCCGCTATGTGCGATGCTTTGACGGACAGGCTGATAGAGGGGAAAGTAAAGAACACGTCCTGGGCCGTTGCCCCGGATTGATTGAGGATTGGACTTTTCGATGGATACCGACCTGGACCGGCTGCTGAGCCGCTTACGCAACGAACCGACGCATCCGGGGCTGATTGGTCTGGAGGATGCTGTGTTCCGACGCATAGCGGCATTGCCGCAGGTTTCGACCGCGTCTCAATTCCGCCTCGGTGCGGTCGCGGCTTTCGGAGCGGTACTGCTGGGTATCGCCAGCAATGGCTTTACGCCGCGTGCCGAGGCGTCGGTCACGCTATCGCCTTTCGGGCCATCAAATCCGCTTGCCCCTTCGACGCTGCTGGTAGGTTCTCAATGAAGCCCAAATTGCTCCTCCTCGTCGCCATCGTCGCCTTTGCATCGGCGGTTGCGGGCGTGTTCCTGGGCCGCTACTTTTTCCCGCAGCCCAAGGCAGCCGGCGTCGAGCTCCACGATGTCTTGCACAGCAAGCTCGATCTGGATGATCGTCAGAAGGCCAAGATCGAGCTGCTAGAGCAGGGTTTCGCCGTGCGTCGGCGCGCGCTGGAGCTTGAACTGCGATCGGACAATGCGCGTCTCGCAGCCGCGATCGAGGTCGAACATGGCGAAGGGCCGCGTGTGACCGCGGCCGTCGATCAGTCGCATCAGGCAATGGGCGAACTGCAAAAGGAAACGCTCGGGCACATCTTCGCCATGCGGCAAATCCTTCGCCCCGATCAGGCCAAGACCTTCGATCAGGCGGTGGTTCATGCGCTCACCGACGATGCACGGTGAGTCTGGATCTCCAGGCGTGTTCGGACGGTGAACTAGCGGCACTGACGCTTGCCGGTCGGCAGTCGGCTTTCGCCGAGATTATGCGTCGGCACCAGACAGCGATATTTCGACTGGTGCGCGGCCTGGTCGGGAATGCCGAGGAAGCACTTGATCTCACGCAGGACTGCTTTGTATCCGCGTTCAGCCATCTGCGGAAATATGATGGTGCGCGTCCGTTGCGCGCCTGGCTATCCCGGATCGCGATTAACAAATGTCGCGATTGGCGCCGCCGCCAGAGGGTGCGGCAGCTCTTCACATTTGGCTCCGCGCCGTCGGATGATGAGATTGAGCAAGTGCCGGATGACGCACCCTCCGCACATGCCAGTGCTGAATCGAAAATAGAGGTGGAGCGACTGTCGGCGGCGATCAGCGCATTGCCTGCCACGTTGCGTGAAGTCCTGATGCTCAGGACCGTCGAAGGGCTCAGTCAATCAGAGGCCGCCAAAGCGCTTTCCGTCAGTAGCAAGGCTGTGGAGACGCGCCTGTATCGCGCGCGCGCGCGCCTCGCAGAAATACTCGCTGAGGAATGAGGGGTGCGCGCTGCTCGCGCGTAAGGATAAAGAGATACCGCGCTTAAGCGTCTTTTCAGACCCAAAGTGCTGCACGTTGAACAAGGAGATATTATGTCCCCCGGATTGAACCGCCGCGACCTTTTCCGCGGCGCTGCGCTGGCCGGCGGTGGCCTCGCATTGTCGGCATGGCTGCCGGCATGGGCTCAACCCATTTCGTCCGGGATTGCCAAGCCACTGCCAACGGTCAGCGGGAACGATATCACGCTCAAGATCGCGCATCAGATGATGATGATCGACGGCCGACAAAGCCATGCCATCGGCATCAATGGCACTGTGCCTGCGCCCCTCATCCGTCTGCGTCAGGGCCAAAACGTCCGCCTGTCGGTGATCAACGATCTCGAGGAAGACAGCTCGATCCACTGGCACGGCCTGCTTTTGCCGTTCCAGTTCGACGGCGTGCCCGGCATCAGCTTCCCCGGCATCAAGCCCAAGTCGACCTTTGTCTATGAGTTCCCCATCGTCCAGGCTGGCACCTATTGGTATCATAGCCATTCGGGGCTGCAGGAGCAGTTAGGTCATTACGGACCGATTGTCATCGACCCGGAAGGCGAGGATCCGATTCAGTCGGATCGAGAGCATGTCATCGTGCTCTCCGACCATAGCCAGATGCATCCGCACGCAATTTTCCGGAAGCTCAAGCAGGTCGGCGGTGGCTATTTCAATTATCAGCGGCAAACGCTGGCCGGTTTGCTGGCCAAGGAAGACCAACCCCTCAAGGACCGACTTGACTGGGGCAATATGCGGATGGATCCGACCGACGTGTCCGATGTCACGGGCTCGACCTATACCTATCTCGTGAATGGGCATGGCCCACGGGACAACTGGACCGCGCTTTTCAAGCCAGGTGAGCGCGTTCGCCTGCGTTTCGTCAATGCCTCCGCGATGACGACGTTCAATGTCCGGATTCCCGGTCTCAAACTTACGGTTGTTCAGGCCGACGGGCTCAATGTCAGGCCGGTCGAGGTCGACGAGTTTCAGATCGCGGTTGCCGAGACCTATGATGTCATCGTTACTCCGACCGATGATCGCGCCTACACGCTGGTCGGTGAATCCGTTGATCGTTCGGGCATGGCACGCGCCACACTGGCTCCGCGTGAAGGCATGACGGCCGAAGTTCCGCCGCTCCGCAAGCGGCCCCTTGCCGATATGAAGGACATGGGCATGGGGGACATGGATATGAGCGGCATGTCCGGCATGGACCACGCAGCAATGGGGCATGACATGTCTACCGGCGGAGCTGCCGCGGGCGGGATGGCAGGCATGGATATGGGGGCCGGCGCGTCGATGCCAAGCATGCAAAAACCGGCGGATAGTTCCATGGCCAACATGCCCGGAATGGGCAGCGGGTCCGGTGATACAATGGGCGGCATGGCGATGGGCGGAATGGGCGGCATGAACATGCGCGACGCCAGCAAAGCGCCGCAGGTTAAGATGGGACCGGGTGTCCAGACGATCTCGCCCATGCCGATGGATCGCACGGGAGAACCGGGACAGGGTCTCGAAGACGTTGGCCACCGGGTTCTTGTCTATCGCGATCTCATGGCGGTGGAGCGCAACCCCGATGTTCGCGCGCCAGACCGCGCGATGGAAATCCACCTGACCGGGAATATGGAACGCTATATGTGGTCGTTCGATGGGGTGAAGCTCAGTGACAAGCGCGAGCCCATTCCCTTTATCGAAAACGAAAGGGTCCGCGTCACGCTCGTCAATGACACGATGATGTCGCACCCGATCCATCTTCATGGGCATTTCTTCGAGCTGGTGACCGGGCATGGCGAGTATTCGCCGCGCAAACACACCGTCAATGTCGCACCAGGAGGCAAGGTAAGTTTCGACGTCACCGCAGACGCAGTCGGCGACTGGGCGTTTCACTGCCATATGCTCTATCACATGCATGCCGGGATGATGCGCGTCGTCTCTGTCCGTCCCCGGGGAGATGCCGCATGAAGTCGCTTCTCCTTCTGATCGGCGCGGCCCCGCTCGCCTTGGCGACCCCAGTCAGCGCGCAGTCGATGCAGAATATGCCGGGCATGAACATGCCTGCTGCTCAGCCAGCGGCGAAGAAAAAGCCGGTGGCCAAGCCAGCAAGCCAGCCCAGGCGCGCCGCTGCGCCCACGGCTAAGGGCAAGCCTGCCACCCCGAAGCGCCGGGCACCGGCAGCAAAACCCAAGTCGGCGCCGCACGACATGTCGGGCATGGGGGCTATGTCCGGCATGGAGATGCCCGGTGACAAGACGCCTCCAACGGCTGACCCGCATGCCGGCCACGACATGTCCGGCATGCCTGGCATGACCATGCCCGATGGGGCGGGCGGTACGATGAAACACGACATGCCCGGCATGGACATGCAGGCGGCACCCGGCGGTCAGCCGATGCAGCACGATATGTCGTCGATGCCCGGCATGGCGATGGATGGGCCGATGGCAGCCCATGGCGCTGGTGGCACCAGTCTCATGCCCGGCAACGCCCCTGCACCCCAACCTCCTACCGACAACTATGCCGACCGCGTCTACAAAAACGGCGAGATGGCGGCTTCGCGTACCATGCTGCATAAGGAACATGGCGGCTCATCCAGCTCGATGATCCTGTTCAATCTGGCGGAATATCAGGTCCGTAACGGCCGCGACGGCTATCGGTGGGACGGGGAGGCGTGGTTCGGCAAGGATCTCGATCGGCTGGTGGTCAAGACAGAGGGTGAGGGCGTTCTTGCTGGCAGAAGCGGCACCTACATGGAGACCGCAGAAGTTCAGGCGCTCTACAGTCGTGCACTCGACCCTTATTGGAACCTCCAGGCGGGTGTCCGTTACGATTTCAAACCCAACCCATCCCGTACTTATGCGACGATCGGTATTGAGGGGGTGGCGCCTTACTGGTTTGAGACCGAGGCTGCCCTGTTTCTGTCGAACAAAGGCGAGGTGTTGGGGCGGATCGAGGGCTATTATGATCAGCGTATCACGCAACGCCTCATTCTCCAGCCGCGCCTGGAAGTGAACCTTTCAGCACAAAATGTCCCGGAGACGCGGATTGGAGCGGGCATCACGAACGCCGAATTGGGACTGCGTTTGCGTTACGAACTGCGCCGCGAATTTGCCCCCTACATCGGCGTTTCTTACGACCGAAAGTTCGGGCGGACGGCGGACTATGCACGCTCAGACGGAGGGGACGTGAAGGCGGCCAGCTTTGTAATCGGTGTTCGGACCTGGTTCTGAGAAGCGCCAAACTCCGCTTCCACATCGGGGCTAGCCGCGTTCATCGCTGGTTAGCCCTGGTTATCGGCGTCCAGCTGCTGCTTTGGTTTGCGAGCGGTCTTGTCATGAGCCTGTTGCCGATCGAGCGAGTCCGCGGTGAACATCTCGTCGAGCGATCGTCGCCGGCGATATTGGAACAGTCGAGATCGCGCGCGCCGTTGGACCTAGTGTTGCGCGCGGCGACCAGACCCGTGCGTGAAGTCCGATATCGCGCGCTGCTCGGCCGCGAGATTGCGGAGGTCGAGTCTATCGATGGGACGATCTCACTCCACGATGCAGAAACAGGTCGTCGACTTGGTCCCGTGAACGCTGCGATGGCTCGCGCGGTGGCGATACAGGCCTACCGTGGTACGTCGGAGCCGCCGAGCGTGCGCCTGGTTGTGGCGTCGACCCCAGAATTCAAGGGCGTCCTGCCGGCCTGGCGGGTGGACTTCCCTGACCGCGAAGCGACCCGCGTCTATGTTGCCCAGAATAGTGGTCGGATCGTCGCTGTGAGAAATGGAACGTGGCGCCTGTACGATTTCTTCTGGGCGCTCCACATCATGGATTGGAAAAACCACGAAAATTTCAACACGCCGTGGTTGATGGCGTTTGCCGCAGGTGGTCTCGCATTGGCGATCGCGGGTTCGGCACTTTTGTATCTTCGGTGGCCGCGAAAGCGACGCCGCACGGGTTGAATAGTCAAGCAGGATCGGGGCGGGGGCCAAAGGAGACGACCAATGATGAAAAATGCCTATGCGAGCCTCGCCCTGCAGACCTTGGTTGGCGGCGTCATCATGTATCTGGTGATGTTCGTCATGATCGACAGCTTGGGGAGCTTCTACAACAACCTGAATATGCTCTACATGACGCTAATGATGGTGGCGCCCATGGTGGTGCTGATGGTCCTCGCGATGGGCCATATGTTCCCGTCGAAAAAGGCAAACGCGGCCCTTATATTAGGGTCAGTTGCGATATTCGCCGGATCATTTGCCCTCATCCGCACGCAAACAACGATCGGCGATACAGCATTCCTCCGATCGATGATCCCGCATCATTCGGGCGCGATCCTGATGTGCCGCGAGGCCTCCTTGAAGGATCCGGAAATCGTTCGTCTGTGCAGCGGCATCGAGGAATCTCAGCGCCGCGAAATCGATGAAATGAAGGCTATTCTAGCCCGCAAGTAGGCTTCGCGCTCCCGTTCCCGTAAATTTTGTGCCGCCTCACGAGGGAAATGGCGCGCCCATGCGTATTATCAATGCGGGGCGCTGAGGAGAGAATTGTGAAGAAAATAGTCCCCATCATCATCGCTGGATTGGTGGCCGCGCCGGCGATCGCCCAAATGCAGGGCATGGACCATAGCAAGATGGACATGCGCCAGACCATGAACCCCACGCCAGCCAATCCTTACCCGCCTGCAGAAATGGAGATGCATCAGAAGATGATGTCCGCCACGGGCAGCGATGCAACGGAGACCTGGGTGCGCAAGATGATCGAGCATCATCGCGGTGCGATTGCGATGTCACGCATCGTTTTGCGCGACACCAAGGACGCGCAGGTCCGAATGATGGCGAACAAGTCAATCACCGAGCAAACGCGAGAAGTGGGCGAGCTTCAAGGCTGGCTGAGAGCCCACAACAAGCGCGCCCAATAGACCTTTCCTCCCCCGCCCAGGGGCGGGGGAACCAATAAGGGATCGTATGACACTCAAATTTGCCCTCGCTGCGTTCATAGCAGCCTTCTCCGTCGCCAGCGCCGAAGCTGCCCCGATCATCATGCATCGTGACCCTGGTTGCGGTTGCTGCGAACAGTGGGCGGCCCAGGTGCGCAGACAATTTGGACAAAGCGTCAATATCGTCGACGACCAGCAACGCGGCCGCTTTCAACGCGCTCAAGGCGTGCCCGCTGCGCTGGCATCATGCCATACTGCAATTGTCGATGGCATAGTTTTCGAGGGCCACGTTCCCATTGCCGACATGAAGCGCGCGATCGCGAAGCGCCCGAAGGGCGTAAAGGGATTGGCCGTAGCGGGCATGCCGCTGGGTTCTCCGGGGATGCAAGTCCCCGGCCAAAAACCACAACCCTACTCTGTCATCGCCTTCGGATCGGCGGGTCAGACGGTATTTGCCCGACACGGCGGGTGACCATCTCGTTGATCTTTGATGCTACGAGGCGTAATAAATAACGGCTGTGAAACGCGTTTTGCAACTTCTTCTCCTTCTGGGAGCCATGGTTGGCTTGATTGGCCAAGCGGCGGCCTTTGCGTCCGCTCCGCCTGCGATGTCCGCCCCAATGGCCACGTCTGTGCAGGCCGTGGCTGGGATGTCGGAAGACTGCATGAAGATAATGGCACAGCAGCAACAACCTGCTCAGAAGCCTTGCAAGGGCATAACCCTGGAATGCATCGCGGCCATGGGCTGCGTCGTTCCGCTGGCCGTTCGTAATGACGCGCCTATGCTGGAAGCACGCGAAGCCAGTCCAGCTCTGCCCTTCTGGGCAACCATCACTGTCCTGCACGGCAGTGACCTCACTCCCGAACCGGAACCACCGACTCTCCTTGGCTGATCGACACCGGCTGCCAGGCTGACAGGATTCTTGCGTCTATCGCGCATCTGAAAATCCTGTCTGACCCGCGGCTACCACGATATTTTGCCCAAGGATTACAGTCATGAAGAACCGTGTTTTCTATGCCCTGCTGGGCATTGCGCTTGCCGCTCCCGTTGCCGCTTTCGCCGGCGAACCCAACACAAACTCGCAGTCTGGCCATTATGAATGGCGTCAATCGCCAAACTATGGCCCGCGTGCGCCATCTATGAGCCCCCGTCGCGTCTGGGTGCCCGATGCTCCGCAGATGGCGAACTGCAACTGCGACATGATGAAGATGAGCGCGGCGGACTGCATGAAGGAGATGCATAGCATGGCATCGCCTTCGTCGGCTCCCTCGGCCGGCTAGGCACAGCCTCTGGCCGTGTAAGGTCGCATAGACGGCCAGGCCAGCAGTGGCGGCGGGATTGCCCCCATCCCGCCGCCACTGACATGCCTGCCAGAGTGCGCGACGCCGGCCTGATCCTCCGATCAGGAGTTTTCCATGCGATTGTTTGTTTGTCTGCCGCTGCTCGCGGCGATCCCCGGCGTTGCATTCGCTGGTCCCCTCACTTTCGACGCTGCGCTCCAGCGCGCGCGGCAGGAAGCGCCGTCGATCAAGGCCAAGGCGCTCGCCGCCGAGGCCGCTCGTTCCGCTCGTGGCGGCGCCGGATCGCTACCTGATCCGACTCTGGCCGTTGGGCTCGACAGTTTCCCGATCTCGGGGCCATTGGCGTTTGCTCCCGGGCAGGACAATTTCACGATGGCGCGGGTGGGCGTGTCCCAGGATATTCCCAACCTCGCCAAGCGCCGTGCGCAACGCGCCCGCGCTGACAGCGATATCAAGGCTGCAGATGCCGACACCGCATTTGAGGCGCGTTCGGTTGAGGTCGGCACTGCGCTTGCCTGGATCAACCTTGCCTATGCCGAGCGCCGGCTGACCGCGCTTGATGATCTTCTAGCCCGTCTGGAGCGCGTGGTGCGGACAACGCCCAGTGCCGTCGCGTCGGGCAATGCCCGGCCTGCGCAGACTCTTGCCGGCCGACAGGCTATCGCCTCATTAGAAGATCGTCGCAGCGAACTGGTCTCAAACATAGCGCGGGCACGGGCTGCTCTGACGCGATGGACGGGTGACCCGGCGCCTGAAATTGCCGGATCTATTCCCGACTTCCCTGTCGATGGGGCCGAACTGCGCGCTGGCCTGGATCGTCAACCCACGATCCGGATGATCGACGCCCAATCCGGCCAGGCCGATGCCGATGTTCGAATGGCCGATGCTGGCCGGCGCTCCGACTTCGGCGTCAACCTGGCCTACCAGCGCCGCGATCCCCGCTTCGGCGACTATGTCTCCGCAGGCGTGACTATCAGCCTGCCCTTCTTCACCCGCAATCGTCAGAACGCCCAGATCGCCGAGGCTCAGGCCAATGCCGGGCGAGTATTGGCCCAGCGCGAGGCTGCGCGGCGCGCACTCGCCGCCGACCTCGAAGCCGATCTCGCCGACCATGTCATGCATCATGAACAGTGGATGCGCGCACGGGATACGCTGCTCCCGCTCGCCGACCAGCGCGTCAAATTGGAAACGGCAAGCTACGCGGCGGGGCGTGCCAGTCTCGTGGATATATCAGACGCCTACGCCGCGCTGGCCGACGCGACTTTGACCGCCCTCGACCGCGAGGCCCTGGTCGCCGCTGACGGCGCAAGGCTGACCCTCACCTATCGGAGCGACGACCAATGAATGAAGCCGCTTCCACGCTCCGCCCGCGCCTCGCGGCCACGGGTCTTGCCATCGCCCTGGTCGCCGGCGCCGGCGGTTATGGGATCGCGCGCTGGACAGGCCATCCCGCCGATACTCCTCCAGTCGCTCAGGGGGCCGATGCCGGCCGCAAGGTGCTCTACTGGTACGACCCGATGGTGCCCACGCAGCATTTCGACAAGCCGGGCAAATCGCCGTTCATGGATATGCAGTTGGTTCCCAAATATGCCGACGAGGCTGGCGGCGACGCACCGGGCGTCCGCATCGATCCGGCAATGTCGCAGACGCTGGGGCTCCGCACGGTCGCAGTCCGGCGCGGCGAATTGGCGAACAGCCTGACCGCTACCGGCACGATTGACTTCAACCAGCGCGATGTCGCGATCGTCCAGACGCGCGCAGGCGGGTTCGTCCAGCGGGTCTATGCACGCGCGCCCGGTGACCTGATCGGCGCGGGCGCACCGCTCGCCGACTTGCTCGTTCCCGAATGGGGTGGCGCGCAGACCGAGTTTCTGGCGGTTCGCCATGCCGGCAACGCGGCGCTGACCCAAGCTGCACGGCAACGGCTCATGCTGCTCGGCATGCCGGCAGGCACGATCGCATCGGTCGAGCGAACGGGACGGCCGCACAATGTCGTCACGATCTCCACACCGACCGGCGGAGTCATCAAGACCTTGGACGTGCGCGCCGGCATGACAATGACCGCAGGACAGACGCTCGCCGAGATCAACGGCCTCGGCACCGTATGGCTCAATGCCGCCGTGCCCGAAGCGATCGCCGGCCCGCTCAAACCCGGACAAAGTGTGCAGGCTACGCTTGCCGCTTTCCCCGGCGAAACCTTGTCGGGCCGTGTCTCGGCGATCCTGCCCACGACTCAGGTCGACAGCCGGACGCTCACGGTCCGGATCGAGCTTCCCAATCGGGGCGGGCGCTTGCGGCCCGGCATGTTCGCGACCGTGTCGTTCGGCGGCAGTACGCAACCGGCATTGCTCGTGCCCTCCGAAGCGCTGATCCGCACCGGCAAGCGGACATTGGTGATGCTCGCACTCGACAAGGGACGCTACCGGCCCGCCGAGGTGCAGACCGGCCGTGAATCCGGCGATGACACCGAGATCCTGGCGGGTCTCAGCGAAGGCGAAAAGATCGTCGCCTCGGGCCAGTTCCTGATCGATTCCGAAGCGAGCCTTTCGGGCGTGGAAGCACGGCCGATCGGTGGAGGTGTTTCGGCTGCGGCTGCCAAACCCGCCGCTACTGCCACGCTCTACGAGACGACGGGCAAGATCGAGCAGATTACCGCCACTTCGGTGACGCTGAGCCACGAGCCGGTGCCGGCGATCGGCTGGCCGGCGATGACGATGACCTTCCAGCTTCCCGACCCGAAGATGGTGCGTGGCCTGAAAACGGGCGATCGCGTCCGCTTCGGCTTCGATCAACCACCGGCCGGACCGACCGTGCGCCGCATGGCGAAGGTTGCTGGCCAGTGATCGCCTATCTCATCCGCTGGTCGGTCAGGAACCGCTTCTTCGTCCTGATCGGGGTACTGGCCCTTATCGGCGTGGGCGTCTGGGCGGTGCGATCGACCGCAATCGACGCGCTGCCCGACCTCTCCGACACGCAGGTCATCATCCGCACCAGCTACCCCGGCCAAGCGCCGCAGATGGTCGAGAACCAGGTCACCTATCCGCTCACCACCACCATGCTGTCGGTGCCCGGCACCAAGACAGTGCGCGGCTATTCCTTCTTCGGCGACAGCTTCGTCTATGTGATCTTCGAGGACGGCACCGACCTCTATTGGGCGCGCAGCCGCGTGCTCGAATACCTCAACCAGGTGCAGGGACGGTTGCCGGCCAGCGCCCGCAGCGCGCTCGGTCCCGACGCCACCGGGGTCGGCTGGGTCTATGAATATGCGCTGGTCGATCGCACTGGCCGCCACGATCTCTCGCAGCTTCGCGGGCTTCAGGACTGGTTCCTGCGCTACGAGCTGAAAACGGTAACGGGGGTCGCCGAGGTCGCCAGCATTGGCGGCATGGTCAAGCAGTACCAGGTGCTGCTCGATCCGGTGAAGCTCGCAGCCTATGGCGTCACCCACGCTCAAGCCGTCGATGCCATTCAAAAGGCCAATCAGGAAGCGGGCGGCTCGGTGCTGGAGATGGCCGAGGCCGAATATATGGTCCGCGCCTCTGGTTATCTGAAGACGCTCGACGACTTCCGCGCCATTCCCTTGAAGACGGCAGCCGGCGGCGTGCCGGTGCGTCTGGGTGATGTCGCCACGATCCAGATTGTTCCTGAAATGCGACGCGGCATCGCCGAATTGAACGGCGAAGGCGAAGTCGCCGGCGGTGTCGTGATCCTGCGTTCGGGCAAGAATGCGCGGGAAACGATCGCGGCGGTCAAGGACAAGCTCGCGGACCTCAAGAAAAGCCTGCCGCCCGGCGTCGAGGTGGTGACGGTCTATGATCGTTCGCAGCTCATCGATCGCGCGGTCGAGAACCTCACCCACAAGCTGGTCGAGGAGTTCATCGTCGTAGCATTGGTCTGCGGACTGTTCCTCTGGCATGTCCGATCGGCGCTGGTCGCGATCCTCACGCTGCCATTGGGCGTGCTCGCCGCGTTCGTCGTCATGCGGTTCCAGGGGGTGAACGCCAACATCATGTCGCTGGGCGGCATTGCCATCGCGATCGGCGCGATGGTCGATGCTGCCGTCGTCATGATCGAGAACGCCCACAAGAAGATCGAGCGCTGGGAGGAGGAGCATCCAGGCGAGCACCTCGAGGGCGAGATGCGCTGGATCGTCGTCACCGAGGCCGCCGCCGAGGTCGGCCCGGCCTTGTTCTTCAGCCTGCTGATCATCACGCTCTCCTTCATTCCGGTGTTCACTTTGGAGGCGCAGGAAGGCCGGCTGTTCGCGCCGCTCGCCTTTACCAAGACCTATGCGATGGCGTCGGCGGCGATCCTGTCGGTGACCCTGGTGCCGATCCTGATGGGCTGGCTGATCCGCGGTCGCATCCCGGCTGAGCAGGCCAATCCGGTCAATCGCTGGCTGACCAACCTCTACCGGCCCGCGATCGACTGGACGATGGAGCGGCCCAAGACGGTGCTGCTGATTGCGGCGCTCGTCTTCGCGACCACGGCCTGGCCGCTGACCCGGCTCGGCGGCGAGTTCATGCCCAATCTCGACGAAGGCGACCTGCTCTACATGCCGTCAGCCTTGCCGGGCCTCTCGGCGGCGAAGGCCTCGCAACTGCTCCAGCAGACCGACCGATTGATCAAGACCGTGCCCGAGGTCGAGACCGTGTTCGGCAAGGCCGGCCGCGCCGAGACCGTAACCGATCCGGCGCCGCTGGAGATGTTCGAGACGACGATCCAGTTCAAGCCGCGCGATCAGTGGCGGCCCGGCATCACGCCTGAGAAACTGGTCGAGGAGCTGGACCGCACGGTGAAGCTCCCCGGCCTTGCCAATGTCTGGGTGCCGCCGATCCGCAACCGAATCGACATGCTCGCCACCGGCATCAAGAGTCCGATCGGGGTCAAGGTGTCGGGCGCCGACCTCGCTCAGCTCGACCGCATCGCCCATGATGTCGAGACGGTCGCCAAGACCGTGCCTGGGGTCAGCTCGGCGCTGGCCGAGCGGCTGACCGGCGGGCGCTATGTCGATGTCGACATCGACCGGGCCGCGGCGGCGCGGTTCGGGCTCAACATCACCGACGTGCAGGCGATCGTCTCGGGCGCGATCGGCGGCGAGACGATCGGCGAAACCGTCGAGGGTCTCGCCCGCTATCCGATCAGCGTGCGCTATCCGCGCGAGTTGCGCGATAGCCTGGAGGGTCTGCGGACATTGCCGGTCCTGACGCCCTCGGGCCAGCAGATCACGCTCGGCACCGTGGCCAATGTCTCGATCGCCGAGGGGCCACCGATGCTCAAGACCGAGAATGCCCGGCCCTCGACCTGGGTCTATGTGGACGTGCGCGGGCGCGATCTCGCGTCGGTGGTCGGCGACCTGCAGCGTGCGGTGGCGAAACAGGTGAAACTCTCGCCCGGGGTGAGCATCGCCTATTCCGGCCAGTTCGAATATCTCCAGCGCGCCATCGACAAGCTCAAGCTGGTCGTACCGGCGACGCTGCTGATCATTTTCGTGCTGCTCTACATGATCTTCGGCCGGTTCGACGAAGCCGCGCTGATCATGGGTACGCTGCCCTTCGCGCTCACCGGCGGCATCTGGACGCTCTACCTGCTCGGCTTCAACCAGTCGGTCGCAACCGGGGTCGGGTTCATCGCGCTGGCCGGTGTCTCCGCCGAGTTCGGCGTGGTGATGCTGATCTACCTGAAGAACGCGCTCGAGGAGCGCAATGCTGATCCGGACGCCGCCGAGGTCAAGGCCGCGGTGCGCGAGGGTGCGCTGCTGCGCGTCCGGCCCAAGGCGATGACGGTCGCCGTGATTCTCGCCGGCCTGCTGCCGATCCTGCTCGGCTCGGGCGCGGGCTCGGAGGTGATGAGCCGGATCGCCGCGCCGATGATCGGCGGCATGCTGACCGCGCCGCTGCTGTCGATGTTCGTCCTTCCCGCCGCCTATCTCTTGCTCAGACGGCCGAAGACCAAGCCCATACCTCAACCTCTCATTTCATGAAGGAGAAGACCATGAACTATACACGACTGACCATCGCCCTTGGCCTCGCCGCCCTGACTGCCGCCTGCGGCAAGAGGGCGGAGACGCCCGTTGCGGCCGAGACCAACCAGGCGGCACCCGCCGCGACTATGAGCGTCGATATGGGCAACATGGCGATGGCGCCGGCGGCGACCGCGGCGATCAAGGCCAAGGGCCATGGCACGGTCACCGCGATCGACAAGGCGGCGGGCACGATCACGCTCGACCATGGCCCGATCCCCGAAGCCAAGTGGCCGGCGATGACGATGGCATTCAAGGCAGCGCCTGCGATCACCGACGCGGTCAAGGTCGGCGACAAGGTCGATTTCGACCTCACGCTGACCGGCAACGCCGGCGAGGTGACCGCGATCCACAAGCAGCCCTGACCTACCGATTTTGGCGCCGGCTGGTCCAGCGCTATGATCAAGCTTTGCCGTTCAGGATTCATTGTGTGAGTCGGTATACAAAGGTGCCCGCGCCGGGCGCGTTGCTGGCGATCCTGTCAGCCATATTGTTCGGCACGAGTACGCCATTGGCCAAGCTGGTACTCGGCAACGGAGTCAGCCCGTGGCTGCTTGCGAGCCTGCTATACTTGGGCTCGGGTACCGGCCTTGCGATTGTTCATGCTGCCCGCAGGATGTTCGGGGACGGCGCGGGGGAAGCCTCGCTCGCCCGCGCCGATCTGCCCTGGCTGGCGCTCGTCATCCTGTCCGGGGGCGCAATCGCGCCAGTCCTGCTGATGGCCGGGCTGGCAACGACGCCGGCATCCACGGCCTCGCTGCTGCTCAACCTGGAAGGCTTGGCGACGCTCGCCATCGCCTGGCTGGTCTTCCGGGAGAATGTCGATCGGCGCCTGCTGATCGGCGCGGCAGCAATCCTGGGCGGCGCAGCGTTGCTGTCCTGGCGCGGCGGGCCGGCCGACGGCGGCTTAGGCATGCTGGCGATCGCCGGCGCCTGTCTCGCCTGGGGCATCGACAACAACCTCACACGCAAGCTGAGCAGCGCCGATCCGGTGCAGATCGCCATGCTCAAGGGGCTGGCGGCAGGTGCCGTCAATCTCCTACTGGCTTTGACGTTGGGAGCATCGCTCCCAGCCCTGCCGGTGATTGCAGGCGCAGCACTGATCGGCTTTCTCGGCTATGGCGTCAGCCTCGTGATGTTCGTGCTTGCCCTGCGGCACCTCGGCACGGCGCGGTCTGGAGCCTATTTCTCGACCGCCCCCTTCATTGGCGCGCTGCTGGCCATCGCCCTCTTCGGCGAGCCGGTTACTCTGCCGCTGTTGGCCGCCGGGCTCTTGATGGCCGTCGGTCTCTGGCTGCATCTGACCGAATCCCATGTCCACGGACATATGCACGAGGCGCTCGAGCATGAGCATCGCCACGTCCACGACAGCCACCATCAGCATGATCACCCGCCGGGCATCGCGCCGGACGAGCCGCATAGCCATTGGCATCAGCACGCGCCGATGGTCCACCGCCACGCCCATTATCCCGACCTGCATCACCGGCACCGCCATGCGCATTGACGCGCCGACGGGCGGCCTCGAGGCGCGCTAGGCCGATCCTGCGGCAGGGGCCAGGGTTCGAGAATTAAGCAATGCCGCCGGTTTCCGATCTCGCTCCGGTTGGGCCGCCGGGGCACCCGCGGCCCGTTATGGCCGTCGATCGTCAGGTGCAGCAGGAAGCATCCGGTCCGGCGAGCTGGATCGGTGGGCATGGCACGGTGCCATAGGAACAGAATACGCAGCAATCGCCGGCCTTCGGCCGCAGAACCGCCCCGCAGCCGGTACAATCATAGAAATACTGGCAGGCGTTTGTCGGCATCGTCTCCGTCTTCGCCGTGCCGCACAGCGGACAGGTGAGGTTCGATTGGGGAACGAAGGCACCCTCAGACATAGGAATAGCCAAGCCAGAGGAGGATTGCGCCGAGCAGCAAACCGATAAGAAGGATCGCACGCATGGTAGGCGGTGTGCAGGCGCCATCTGGGCCGCAGGTCATCGCCGCGCGCTGCTGCCGCCAGAGCAGGATCGCACCGCCCATCAGGAAAAGCGCGCTCAAGCTCAGCAGGAGCGTTCGATAGGGGCTGGCAGCCATGGCAATGCCGCCGAGCCATCCGGCGCCCAGGCCGGTGGTGGTGAGCAATATCGGCAGCGCGCAACAAGATGCCACGCCGAAGGCCGCTGCAATGCCGCCGACCGTGAGAAGCGCAGCGCTGCGCGCTCCTGAAGAACGGTGCAGGTCAGGCGGTCTGGACATGATGGGGCGACTCCTTGTGATCGATCGGAGCGCACCCTACTGTCTGTAGCCACTACAGACTCAACCCCCAAATTTCGAGTAGCGGAAATGACGACATCGGAGACAATCCCGATCGGGGAGCTGTCGCGGCGCACGCGCTGCAATATCGAGACGATCCGCTATTATGAACGCATCGGACTCCTGCCGAAGGCCGCGCGACGGGGCCGGTATCGGAGCTTCGGCCTGGCGGATGTCGAGCGGCTGCATTTCGTCCGGCGCGCGCGGGAGCTGGGCTTCACACTGAACGAGATTCGCGCGCTGCTCGGTATCGCCACCGCCGATGATGTTTCATGTGACGATGCCCGCGAAATCGCAACCCTGCATTTGAAGCAGGTTCGCGCGCGAATCGCCGACTTGAAGCGCATGGAGCGGGTGCTTGCTGATGCCGTTCGGGCGTGCAGTTCCGGCGATCATGTCGGGTGCCCACTGATTTGCACATTGTCCGCGGTCCGCTGAATGTGATCGCGGCAATCGCTAGCCCCGCCACGATGTCGGACTGGATCAACATGCCCAAGATTGGAACCGGCAGCGACCAGATCGCGATGCCAACGAATGCCTCGTTGCACGCCAACATGTGTCCGCCCGTGAGCCGTATCAGGTCCGGCCGATTACAGCTAACAACTGCTACCCGCGCGACAAGCTGTATTGGTGCCGAGACAGCTACGCTCGGGCTTGCCAACCCAATGCTGAACTGAAACGTCGAAAGGCCTTCGAGGACAACCTTGCGATCGGACAGCACATTCCCCCGCCGCTAGGGGATCAAGGCCTTCCGTGAAGAGATGGCGTGTTTGCTATGTTCATTGTCGCGACTTGCATCATTGGCACTCGTATCGTCGTTGAGCAGGCCTGGGGTCTCGGGGAGGCTGGGCACGGTGGCCGCCGAAACTGTTTGGGGAGGGCGACAGTCAATGACCTGAACGCCGGCGGCGTTCCTTGCCCAAATCGCTTGCTTCAAGTCAGCCAGGTGTTGCTGGTTGCAACCAGCAGAAGAACGCCCAGCATCCCGCGGTAGATAACAAATGGCCATGCGGAAAAGCGTTCGAGTATGCGCATCAGCGCCCAGATTGCCGCGAACGCAGAAACGGATGCGATCACCAGACCGAGGGCCAGAACGGACCAGCCATGCGTATCGAGATGGGCTTTGTGCAACTCCCACAACTCCTTCATTCCGGCCAGTGCGATGGCCGGAATGCCCAACAGGAACGAGAAGCGTGCTGCTTCCTCGCGCTTGAACCCAAATGCGAGCGCGGCGGTAAGGGTCGAGCCGGAACGCGAGACCCCCGGAATGAGGGCGCCAACCTGCGCCAAGCCGACGAGCAGCGCGTCAAGTAGCGATGCCTCCTCAACGCTCCGGCGGTGGCGCGCCAGTATCTCGGTGAGACCCATCAGCCCTGCCATCGCGATGCAGGCCCAGCCAATCACGGACAGGGCGCGAAAGGGCGAGTTGCATGTATTGAGGCTGTTCGACAGTAAGGCGCCCGCCAGCACGATCGGCACCGTCGCGAGAGCGATCCAGATGGCCAGACGAAGATTGGGGTCGGCGAACTGTCGATGGGCGATCGCCGACACGGAACCGACCACTAGGCGGCGAACGTCCTGCCAGAAATAGCTGATCACGGCGACGAGCGCGGCGAGCTGCATCGCGGCTGAAAAAGCCGAGCCGGGATCCCGCCATCCCAACAGAGCCGGCACGACGCGCATATGGGCTGTCGACGAAATCGGCAGAAGCTCGGTGATGCCTTGCACCACTCCCAATATGGCGACCTTGGCATAGCCCAGTGTCACGAAGCCTGTGTCGATGCCCGCGGCACATTGTCCGGCCATGTCAGTACAGTCCTATTGGGTGGTGGGTGAGCCTAAATTGTTGCTTCGCTGCCCGGGGTAACCGGATTATTGAACCCGCTCGCCACGACCGACAAGACGCATGCCATTGAGCACGACCAGGAGGGATGCGCCCACATCCGCTGCAATCGCGCCCCAGAGCGACGCCATGCCAAGCAGCGTCAGGCCTGCGAAAACGAGCTTTATCGCCAGCGAGAAGCCGATGTTCTGCCGGATGACGGCGAGCGTCGCCCTCGAATGCCGAATGAGCCACGGCAGGCGAGAGAGATCGTCCTGCATCAGCGCGATATCTGCTGTTTCGATCGCCGCGTCGCTGCCAATCGCGCCCATTGCGATACCGAGGCCCGAGCGCGCCATCGCCGGAGCGTCATTGACGCCGTCGCCGACCATGGCGACGAGGCCGTGCTGTGCTACCAGCCTTTCTATCGCCTCGACCTTTTGTTCCGGAAGCAGCTCGGCGTGAACTTCATCAATGCCGGTGTCGCGCCCGATGGCCTGGGCAGGCGCGCGACTGTCTCCGGTCAGCATGACGATCTGCGCGATGCCAAGTTCATGCAGCTGCGCGACGACCTGCCTTGCCTCGGGACGCACGGCGTCACCGACCGCAATCAATCCGACGACTGACGCCGCTTCACCGACAATGATCCCGGTCAGTCCAGCTACGGCTATCCGATGCAATTGGAGGGTGAGCGCATCATCGCGAGCGCCCCCAAGACGCTCTCCAAGATAGCCCAGCGATCCGACCCAGGCCTCTCGACCGCCGATCGTGCCAACGACGCCTTTGCCGGGCAACGCCGTCACGGCTTTTGCAGGGACCACGTCAACGCCGCGTCCTGCTGCGGCGTCGAGGATCGCACGCGCAATAGGGTGCTCGCTTCGCGCTTCGATGGCCGCGGCAATCGCCAAGAGTTCTAGCTCGTCCCGGCCGCCAAGCGGGACCAGCTCGACAACCTTGGGACGTCCAAGCGTGAGCGTGCCCGTCTTGTCCATCGCGATCGCGGTGATGCGGGCAGGCATTTCTAGATGGATGCCTCCCTTGACCAGCACGCCCTGCTTGGCCGCGCCGGTCAGTCCCGCGACGATGCTGACGGGGGTCGAGATGACCAAGGCGCAAGGGCAGGCTATGACGAGCAGAACCAGCGCCTGATAAAACCAGGCAGCCCAACTGCCCCCGAGCAGAAGCGGCGGCACAAGGAATACTGCCAGCGCGAGCAGCATCACAACCGGCGTGTAGATCCGCGCGAAGCGCTCCACCCACTGTTCGGTCGGCGCACGCTTGCTCTGCGCTTCACCGACCATGCGCACGATACGGGCGAGCGTTGTGTCCGAGGCCGGCCGCGTCGTTACGATCTCGATCGCGCCCATGCCGTTGATGGTCCCGGCAAAGACCGTTGCGCCATGCGTGACGGTGACGGGGACGCTCTCGCCCGTAATCGGCGCCTGATCGACCGCGCTCGTTCCCGCAACCACACGCCCGTCGAGCGGAATCTTGCCGCCGGGCGGAACGATCACCTGCGTACCGACCGCGACGTCAGCGACCGGCACATCCTTCTCGACGCCTGCGGCATCCCGTATCCGGGCGGTGTCGGGCGCGATGTCCATGAGTGCGGCGACGGCGCGGCGGGCACGTCCGAGGCTCCACGCTTCGAGAGCGAGAGCGAGGGCGAAGAAGAATGCGACCGTCGCCGCTTCGAACCATTGCCCGATGCCCAAGGCGCCTGCCACCGCGACGATCATGAGCAGGTTCATGTCTGGCCGGAGCCGTCGCGCGGCAAGGATCGCCTTTGGGGCGACGTACCGAACCGCCGAGAGGATCGCCAGCGAATAGGCGAGCATGGCGAGGAGCGGGGGATGGGTCTCACGCGCCAGACTCTCGTGGAGCACCGCAGCGAGGCCGCTCGCGCGGACATGGATCGCAAAGCCCGTCGCGACCAACACGCCGCTCCCGATCGTCAGCGCGGCCTGGATGCGGCGCCGACGCTGCTCGCCTTGCGCACCGGCACTGTTCTTGCCGTCTTTCCAGAGTTCGGCGCGCATGCCGGCGCGCTCGACCGCCTTCAATATTCCGGCATGATGTACAGCGTCCGAAGTACCCACGACGGACATGCGGCCATTGATAAGATCAAACGACAGGTTTCCCAACCCAACGACCGGCCCGACTTCGCGCTTGAGAACTGCGACTTCGTCACCGCAGTCCATGCCGTGGATTTTGAAGATGACACTATCCGGACGGTCGGGAAGCGTCTGTTGGGCAGGCACCGGTTCGCCCGAGCAGCTGCTGCAACTGTCGGCCTCTGCTTTATCCTCGGTGAACGCATCCGCGGTGATCAATTCGGCTATCATCCCGGTGGTTGATACGGCCTCAATCACTGCCTCCACCCCGATGCCTGAGTCGACGTCGACATCAAGGAAACCGTGCTTTGGCTGGAACGACAGACGCTGCTCGTCTCCGATAAGGGGTACGAGAACCTCCTTGATGAGTCGAACCTCATTCTGGCAGTCGAGCCCGCGGACCTTGAAGCGCCACCAGCGGTCCATCGCTAAAGCGCGTGCGTCGGTTTGCTCGATCATATCGTCACCTCGACTCTTCGAAATGACATCCTCTATAAAGCCTGAAGTCACTAGAGGGTCAAACGATATGTCCGTCGAGCTACTCAGCATCGGAAAGCTCGCCACCGCGACCGGAACGAAGGTAGAGACAATTCGCTACTATGAGAGTGTGGGCTTGCTTGCCCCGCCGGGTCGGACCAAGGGCAATTATCGGGCCTACTCTGCGCAGCATCTCGCACGGCTCAGCTTCATCCGCCGCGCCCGCGCGCTGGGTTTCTCAATCGGCCAGGTCCAGGAGCTTCTCAAGCTCGCTGACCAGAAGGGCATCTCGTGCAAGGCTGTGGACACGATCGCCCGCGATCATCTTGCCGAAATCGACCGAAAGCTTCGGGATCTGAATACGCTACGCTCGGAATTGAGCAGCGTGATCGTCCAGTGTGGGCACGGCACCATTTCGGAATGCCGCATCATTGAAACCCTGGCGCCGGATTCTGCCGCGGGCGGTTAGGAGGGGGCGGCAGGCTCAGATTTGCTTTTGCGGTTAGCTGCGTTAATGCAAACAAGTCGCAAAAACTGCTTGACCCTCTAGCTGCTAGAGGGTCTAAAAGAAGCGGATGTTTACGTCCTCGAGCAGCCTCTGCCTTTTGTCGATCTGCGGGCGAGCACCCTCACTCCACCGATGGGTGTTCCGCGTATTGACGGTGCTTGCTGCTGCGTCCTGCGCATTGGGCGCAAGCGCCATCGCCCAAGCCGAAACAGTTGACGTCCAGACCGCATGGCGGCTGCTCGACTACATGGCAGTCGATTACGGTGGCGCGGTCTCCGGCGGAAAGGTCAAGAGCGCGTCCGAATATAGCGAAATGACCGAGTTTGCAGCGTCGGTCTCCGCGCGTCTCGCGACGCTGCCGCCAACACCCGAGCGCAGCAGGCTCATCGATCGTGCGGTACGGCTTCAGGCGGTTGTTGCCGCCAAGGGCTCACCGAACCAGGTTGCCGACCTTGCCCATGGTCTCGCCGCCGATCTGCTCAAGGCCTATCCGGTCCCGCTTGCTCCAGCCAAGGCGCCCGATTTCGCTCGTGGTGCGACGCTCTTCGCCCAGAATTGCGCGAGCTGCCACGGTGCGGCCGGCGACGGTCGCGGCCCGAACGCCGCCAAGCTCGCCACCCCGCCAATCGCGTTCACCGACGTTGCTCGCGCCCGCCAGCGCAGCCCCTTCGCGCTCTATCAGGTGATTGACCAGGGCATCGACGGCACCGCGATGCAAAGCTTCTCATCGCTGCCATCCGATGATCGCTGGGCGCTTGCCTTCTATGCTGGACATTTCGCCTTTTCCGATGCCGCCGCTAAGGAAGGCGAACGGCTCTGGAAAGCCGATCCTAGCCTTCGCCAGCGGATTCCCGATCTGACCGCGTTGGCCGGGATGACTCCGGCGATCCTCGCCAAAGACGTGGGAGCAGACAAGGCCGATACGGTCATTGCTTATTTGCGCCGCCACCCGGAAGCGGTCGTTCAGCAGGCATCCGGCTCCCTTGATGTGGCACGCGCGAAGCTTGGACAGAGCCTTGCGGCCTATCGCGCGGGCGACCGCCACAGTGCGCAGGAGCTGGCTCTATCGGCCTATCTCGACGGATTCGAACCGCTCGAACCGATGCTGACCGCGCGTGACGCAACGCTCATGGGGCATATCGAAAGCGCCATGGGCGAATTTCGGGCCTCGCTCCAGCAAGGTCGACCCGCCGACGAGATAGCGAGCCGTGTTCAGGTGCTCGATGGCTTGTTCGACGACGCCGATGCAGCCTTGTCCCCGGACGCGGCGAGCAGCGCTTCGACCTTTCTGGGCGCGTTCACCATCCTGCTGCGCGAGGGGCTCGAAGCTCTGCTGATCGTCGTTGCGATGATCGCCTTCCTTCGCAAGGCCGAGCGACCCGAGGTGCTGCCCTATGTTCATGGCGGTTGGATCGGCGCGCTGGCGGCGGGCGGCCTGACCTGGGCGGTAGCAACCTATGCGATCGGGATCAGTGGCGCGAGCCGGGAGTTGACCGAAGGCTTTGGATCGCTGTTCGCGGGCATCGTCCTGCTCTCCGTGGGTATCTGGATGCACGGCAAGGCGCAGGCGGACCAATGGCAGCGCTACATCCGCGAAAAAATGTCGCACGCACTGTCACGGCAATCGGCTTGGTTCCTGTTCGGCCTGGCCTTCATTGTCGTCTATCGCGAGGTGTTCGAGACCATCCTGTTTTATGCCGCGCTCTGGACCCAGGGTAATGGCGGGGTCATGCTGGCTGGCGCTGGCTCGGCGGTCCTGCTGCTCGGCTTCATTGCCTGGGGGATGCTGCGCTACAGTCGCGACCTGCCGATCGCGAAGTTCTTCGCCTACAGCGCGTGGCTGATGGCGCTTCTCACGATCGTACTCGCCGGCAAGGGTGTGTCGGCGCTGCAGGAAGCCGGCATAATCGACATTGCGCCGCTCGCGGGCGGAATTCGGGTCTCGGTGCTCGGCATCTTCCCGACCGTGCAGTCGATGGGTGCCCAGTTGCTAATGCTCGTCGCGGTGGCTGGCGGGTTCGCTCTCAACCGGCGCCGTGCCGTCGTTGCAACCACCTGATGAAGATCGGACCAGGACCCGATATTCGTCTTGACCCTCTAGTGGCTAGAGGGTGCATAAGGCTTCTCATGATGCTTGCACGCGTGGATAATCATGGTCTGTAGTAGCTGCCAGTCGGATGCGCCGGCGGCGCCCGATCCGCGATGGCACCGGGTGCTGCGGATCGCTCTCGCGATCAATCTTGTGATGTCGGGTCTATCCCGTTGTCGTCTTTCCTGTTAGTTCGTTCTCCGTGCGACGCCTACTTAACATCCTTGCATATTTGACGATCGCCCTCTCCTTGGGGACGACGGCGACGGCACATGTGCTGGAACGGCTGGATATAAGCGTTTCATCGCAAGAAATAGGCGTGAGCGAAGTTGCCATGGGCCATGCGCCCGGCGATGCCGATCAGGTGCCCTCCGACGGTGACAAAGGGTATCCTCACCATCATGGCGGCTGCCACGGCGATCACGTTGCAGCGCCGATCAAGATCTCCAATGCCGCACTCATGCACGACCTTCGGCTCGCGCCCATCTTCGCAAGCCCCTCCATGCGGCCGCTTTCAACTGCCGATCCCGCGCTAAGGCCGCCCCAAGCCTGACAATCCGCTGACCCCGCCAGCCATTGCTGCGCGGGGCGAACTCGGTTCGTCAGGAGTCACCATCTATGTATCGTACAATCGCGGCCTTCATGGTCGCGGCGACCTTGGCCAGTACGGCCGGGGCGCAGACAGCACCGTCGCTCGGCATTCCAGCGACGCCCTCTTCATCACAAGCGGCAGATGCGTTCTCGCTCGAGAACGCTCTGGCTGCGGGCGGTGTGCCATCAGTCCCATCGGCCGTCGTCAGCAACGGTTTGGCATCGGGGGCGGGGGGTAACGGTCCTGCGCCCCTGCCATCGGTCGCGGCGGCTACGGCCGGCGTCGATGCCGCGACCGCAGCCCGGCGCGTTGCCGGGCTACGCCCCAACCCCGAGTTTCAGGCTCAGGTCGAGAACGTGGCCGGCACTGGCGTTTATAAAGGCCTGCGAAGTTCCGAAACGACAGTGGGTGTGGCGCTGCCGCTGGAGCTGGGCGGCAAACGGCCGGCACGTGTCGCGCTCGCGACTGCCCGCCTCACTCGGGCGCAGGTCCAGGCGGAAATCGCGCGAGCGGATCTCCGGCTGCGGATCACGCAGCTCTATATCGAAGCCGCCGCTGCCGAGCGCCGTGCCGAAGTGCTGAGCGAGCAGGCCGGGATCGCCAACAATGCTTTCCGGGTCTCAAGCGAGCGCGTCAAGGCCGGCGACGTCGGCCCGATCGAACAACAGCGTGCCGACGTGCTGCGCATCAATGCGCAGGTCGCGGCCGAAAGCGCCGCCCGCCAGGCACAGGCGGCTCGGGCCAACCTTGAGACATTGTTGTCGGCACCGGTGACGGGGCCGCTCGATCGCGCGTGGTTCGAGAGGATCGATGGCTACGGACCGCCACGGCCGATCGAGGTCGAAGGGACGTTGGCCCTGGCGGCGGCGGAGGCCGACGTGCGTACCGCCGACGCGCAAGTGCGCGTTGCCCGATCGCTGCGCGTGCCCGACCTCACCGTCAGCACCTTCGCCCGCCGATTGGAGGCGACCAACGATACCGCCGCGGTCGTCGGCATCTCGATCCCGATCCCGTTCTTCAACAACGGCAGCGCGTTCGTGGCGCAGTCGCGATCGGAGCAGACGCAGGCGATCGCGCTGCGCAACCTCGCCGTGATCGATACCCGCCAGCAGATCGCCAGCGCGCAAACCGAAGTGGCGAACGCCGCTGCGACCGCGCGGGCGGCGGGCGGACCGGCTTTGACGGCGGCACAGGAAGCCGCCCGCATCGCGCGGATCGGTTGGACGCAGGGCAAGTTCGACCAGATCGCGCTCCTCGATGCCGAGCGCACGCTGTCACAGACCCGCCAGACCTACGTCGATGCTCTCGCCGCCTATCACGACGCACAGGCCCGGCTCGACCGGCTCACGACGCCGGCCCCCATGATTTCCGGAGATGATCGATGATTCAAGATAAGCGCCTTCTTGGCGGTGCGGCGGCTGTCGCGATCGTCGCCGCACTTGGCGGCTTCGGGATCGCACGCTGGACTGCGAGCGAACCTGCCGCGACCGAAGCGGCAAGCGGCAACGCCGCTGCCCCGGCAGAAGAGGAAAAGACCCCCGACACGGTGGCGATGACCGCGCAGGCGGTCCAGCAGGCCGGCATCGCCACAGAGACGATCAATCCCGGCGGGCTCGGCGCGGAAATCGTCGCGCAGGCGATGGTCAGCGCATCGCCGCAAGGCGAGGCGATCGTGACCGCCCGCGCAGCCGGCGCGGTCACGCGGCTGATGAAGCGCCTCGGTGATCCGGTGCGCGCCGGTGAGACGTTGGCTATCGTCGAGAGCCGGGACGCGGCGCAGTTTGCCGCCGATCGCACCGCTGCGGCGGCCAAGTCGACCTTGGCGCAAAAGGCGCTCGCCCGAGAGCAGTACCTATACCGCCAGAAGGTCTCGGCACGAGTCGAGCTGGAACAGGCGGAGGCGGAAGCCGCTTCGGCCGCGGCCGAAGCGCGCCGCGCGAGTGTCGCGGCAGGCGCGGCGCGCGTGACCTCGGATGGTCGCGGTGTGGCGGTCTCGAGCCCGATTTCAGGCCGTGTCACCTCGGAGAATGTCAGTCTAGGCGCGTTCGTCCAGCCTGAAACCGAGCTGATGCGCGTCGCTGATGCGTCGAAGATTCAGATCGAGGCGGCGGTCGGTCCTACGGACGCACAGCGGCTCACTCCAGGCGATCGGGCTATCATCGAGCTGCCCGACGGGCGAACGGCGGAGGCGCGAGTACGCGCCGTCACGCCGGGACTCGCCAACGACACGCGCTCGGCGACCGCCGTTCTCGACGTGTCGGGCAGTCTTCAGCCCGGCCTCGCGGTGCGGGTGAGGCTGCTGCCGAGCCGTGGCAGCACGTCCAACGCGATCGTGGTGCCGGAGGATGCGGTGCAGACGCTCGAAGGGCGCGACATCGTGTTCGTGCGGACCGCGAAGGGCTTCCGCGCGCAGACCGTCACGATCGGTCAGCGCAGCAATGGTCGCGTCGAGATCTTGAAGGGCCTCGTTGGCGGCGCCCAAGTCGCGACCAAGAACGCATTTCTGCTCAAGGCCGAACTCGGCAAGGGCGCAGGCGAGGAAGAATAAGCCATGATCGCAAATCTTATGGCGCTTTCCGTCCGCGCACGATGGGCGGTACTCGCACTTTTCCTCGTCATCGCCGGCCTCGGCGTCTGGCAGCTGACGAAGCTGCCGATCGACGCAGTGCCGGATATCACCACCAAACAGGTCCAGATCAATACGGTCGACCCGCGTCTATCACCGGTCGAAATCGAGAAGCTCGTCACTTATCCCGTAGAAATTGCGCTGGCCGGCATCCCCGGTCTGGAGACCACGCGTTCGATCTCGCGCAACGGCTTCAGCCAGGTCAGCGCAATTTTCACCGACAGCACCGACCTCTACTTCGCACGTCAACAGGTCGGCGAGCGCCTACGGCAAGCGACGAAAAGTTTGCCGCAGGGCGTACAGCCGCAGGTTGGACCGGTCTCGACCGGTCTCGGCGAGATCGTCATGTATACCGTCGGCTATGCCAATCCGGACGGCAAGGGCGCAAAAAAAGTCGCCGGCCAACCCGGCTGGCAGCCCGATGGGAGTTACCTGACGCCCGAAGGCGAGCGGCTGACTGACCCTGTGGAGAAGGCTGGTTATCTGCGCACGGTGCAGGATTGGATAATCGGCCCTCAGCTTCGGTCGGTTAAAGGCATTGCCGGGGTCGATTCTATTGGCGGCTACGCCAAGACCTTCGTGGTCGAACCGGACCCCACAAAACTCGCTAGCTTCGGCATCTCGTACAGTGAGCTCGGCGAAGCCCTCGAGAATGCCAATCTCGCGGTCGGTGCCAACTACTACAATCGTGGTGGCGAAGCCTATCTTGTGCGCGTCGACTCCCGCGTGCGTACCGTCGATGAGATCCGCAACGCCGTCGCTGCGACACGGGGCGGTACCCCGATCACCGTTGGCCAGATTGCCAATGTTCGCGTTGGCGGCGACTTGCGGACGGGCGCCGGGAGCATGAACGGCCGGGAAGCTGTCATCGGCACGGTGCTGATGTTGATCGGCCAGAACAGCCGCGTCGTCGCTGAATCGGCAACTGCCAAGCTCGACCAGGTAGCAAAGACGCTGCCGCCGGGTATCGAGGTGAAGGTGGTGCTGAACCGCGCCGCGTTGGTCGGGGCTACGGTGGCTACGGTCCAGCGCAACCTGACTGAAGGCGCGATCTTGGTCGCGGCGTCGCTGTTCCTGCTGCTTGGGAACTGGCGTGCGGCCGTGATCGCGACGCTGGTGATCCCCTTCTCGTTCCTGATGATGGCAATGGGCATGAATGCCTTCAACGTGCCCGGTAATTTGATGAGCCTTGGGGCGCTCGACTTCGGTCTGATCGTCGATGGTGCGGTGATCATCATCGAGAACTGCCTCGCCAGATTGGCGCACCGGCAGGAACATGAAGGCCGGTTGCTCTCTCTGCGAGAACGGCTCGAGGAGACGATGCGGGCCGCGCAGGAGATGATTAAGCCGACCGTCTTCGGTCAGGCGATCATCCTGCTCGCTTTCGCGCCATTGCTCACCTTCACCGGCACCGAGGGCAAGACGTTCTCGCCGATGGCGATCACCATCATGCTCGCGCTGGTGGCGGCGTTCGTGCTCGCCATCACGCTGGTGCCGGCCCTGGTTGCGATCCTGATCCGCGGCAAGGTCGCGGAAAAGGATGTGTGGCTGATCCGCCAGTCCAAGCAGCGCTATCTCCCGTTGCTGGACAAGGCGATTGCCCGACCGTGGCCGTTCATCCTCGGTGGGCTGGCCTTCTTCCTGGCGGCCATCCCGGCGTTCGGGCTGCTCGGCTCGGAGTTCATACCCCAGCTCGACGAAAAGAACCTCGCCTTCGCATCGACGCGCGTGCCTTCGGTCAGCCTGGATCAATCGCTGGCGATGGAACGCAAGGTCGAAGAGGCGGTCATCAGGATTCCCGAAGTCGCCCTGATGTTTTCGAAAACCGGAACCGCGGAAGTCGCAAGCGACCCGATGCCGCAAAACGTTTCGGACGGCTTCATTATCCTGAAAGAGAAAGAGGAATGGCCCGAAGGCACGACCAAGGCCGATGTCGTCGCCAAGATTAAAAAGGCGACCGGCGGGCTGCTCGGCAATCTCTACGAGGTCAGTCAGCCGATTCAGCTCCGCTTCAACGAGCTGATCGCGGGTGTTCGCGGTGATGTCGCGATCAAGCTCTACGGTGACGATCTCGACAAGATGGCGTTGACCGCCAACGAGATGGTGCGGGTGCTCCAGACGATACCCGGTGCGGCCAGCGTCAAGGCCGAGCAGGTTGGTGGTGCGCCAGCGCTGGATGTAAGGCTCGACCGCGCCGCCATAGCGCGGCTAGGTCTTACAGTGCGCGACGTTGCGGACACGGTTGCGGCAGGGCTCGGCGGCCGTGAGTCGGGGCTCGTGTACGAGGGCGATCGGCGGTTCGATGTCACCGTGCGCGTACCTGAAGCGACGCGCGCAAACCTTGACGACATCCGGACGCTGCCGGTGCTGCTGCCAGAAGTCGAAGGACGGCCGCGTGCCCAGGTGCCGCTTGCGCAAGTGGCGCAAATCCGGCTGACGGAAGGCCTGAATCAGATCAGCCGGGAAAACGGCAAGCGTCGTGTGGTCGTCCAGGTCAATCTCGGTGGCCGCGATGCGGGTTCATTCGTCCAGGAAGCGCAAGCGAAGATCGCACAGGTCAAGTTGCCTGCCGGTTACTACCTCGAATGGGGCGGTCAGTTCGAGAACTTGGCCGCGGCATCGAAGCGCCTGTCGATCGTCGTGCCGCTGTGCTTCCTGGTCATATTCGGGTTGCTATACATGGCGCTCGGCGGGTTCGGCAGAGCAGCGTCAGTGTTTTTGGCGGTGCCGCTGGGGCTGGCGGGCGGTGTGTTCACGTTGCTGCTGACCGGCATCAACTTTTCGGTGTCGGCGGCGGTCGGGTTCATCTGCCTTGCCGGCGTGGCGGTGCTGAACGGTCTTGTAGTTATGTCCGCGATCCGGGAACGCATCGAAGCTGGGCTGCCGGTAGCGGAGGCAATCCGCCACGGTATGGCTGAGAAGATGCGGGCGGTCATCATGACCGGGTTCGTTCCAGCGATCGGCTTCGTGCCGATGGCGCTCGCCCACGGCACCGGCGCGGAGGTGCAGAAGCCGCTCGCCGTCACCGTGATCGGCGGTCTCGTCGCCGCCACCATCCTGACACTGCTGGTGCTGCCGGCGATCGCGAAAGTGATCCTCGGGCGGACCGATCGTCAAAATGAGCAAGAGGCGAACACGCCGCATGGCGAGGAACCCGCCCCGCTGAAAGGAGAAGCATGATGGGAGAACCGGTTCGGAAACTGCTGCGCATCTATACGGATGAAGCGGCCTATATCGGCGATCGCAAGGTCTTCGAATATGTGGCCTCGTTGGCGCGCGATCAAAAGATGGCAGGCCTGACGGTGCTTGAGGCGCTGATAGGCTTCGGGGCATCGGCGCACGTTCACCGACGCCATGTGCTTGAGAGTGATCGGGCAGTGGTGATCGAAATCGTCGATTTCGAGGACGCTTTGCGCGCGTTCGTCGCCGGTCTGAGTGACGTGCCCGACATTGGTCTAATGACGCTCGAAGCCGTCGAGGTCATCGGCGGCAAGGCAAGCCAGGCCCTGGAAAGCCCGAGCCGATGAACTTCGGTCCGGCAAGCGCGGGGGTCGGCGGCGTGCGATCCCCTGAAGGCTCGCCATCTCCCCTCAATCGCCCGTTTGGTCGGGAAGGAGGCCGCTTTTGCGCGGCCTCCGGCTTGGCCGCGCCTTGGTCGGACAGGACAGGCTACCATGAAGGAAGAAACCACATTCGATTTCAATATGTCAGCGCTGCGGGTCTGGTCGTTGCTGTCCGATTTGAAAGGCTATGCGCGCTGGCACCCGATCTATCGCATCGCGGGCGAGGCGGAGCGGGGTGCCGAAATGGACATTACCTGGCTGCTCTTCAAAGGCGATCGCAAGATGACGACGCAGATGATCATCAACAGGCTAATAAAGCCCGAACTGATTGGATGGCAGATGGGCGTGCGGGGTTTCTGACCTTCGACGAACGTTACGAGATCGAGCCAATCGCGAACGGCGTCTGCGTGCGCCATTCGGTCGAGTGTCGCGGCGTCATCGGCGGCCTGTTCGGCCGCATGATGCGCAAAGGTCTGCGCCGGACCATGCGGCAACAGGACGCGGCGTTTCTCAATCTTCTGCGGCGGCAATCGCGACTGCCAGGGCGGTCCAATCGCCACAGTCGGCGCCCTATCAAGCCACCGCCTCCTCGCGGCGCTGCGAACGACTGACCGGCCAACATCCCGAAGAAAGGTATCCATCATGGTAGATAGTCGTCCCTCCCAAGGGCTGCTGTGCCCGACGTGCCGCGTCGATCTCGTCATGAGCGAACGGCAGGGCATTGAAATCGACTATTGCCCGCAATGTCGCGGCGTCTGGCTCGATCGCGGCGAACTCGACAAGATCATCGAACGCAGCGCCGGGGATGAAGGAGTACGGCCGTTGAGCGGCGCTCGTCTCGGAATATCCGACGATCGCGGCCATGGCGATCATGGCGGAAAGCACGGCTACGAGCGGGGCCATAAGGGCCGCCGCAAGGGCTTTCTGAGCGAATTGTTCGACTGACTGCTATGGATCGGCCGCCACACAACGAGTCCTTCGAGTGTCCGTGTGAGAACGGCCCGCGCCATGGGCGTGCCCCCTGTAGCGCCCATGGCGATAGATCGTGGAAAGACGGGGAAATAGCGGCTCGGCGCCTTCGGAGCGGCCCAGTTCGGGGGATCATCCTCGCGACCGGGCTTGCTCTGGCGCCGGGCCTGGTCGGCTGCTCGCCAGCCACCAACAAGAGCGAGGCCGAAGCGTCGCGTGATCGCGAGCTGCCCAACTTCATCGGCGAGCATTTCTACGCCTGTCCTGATGGGTCGCGCCTCGATGTCGACTTCCTCGGCGATGGCCTGACCCTAGACATAAAGACTCGACCGAACGCCGCTCCGGAACGGGTGACATCGCCGGCAAGCGGGCGGACCTATGTCGGCCGGAACCTCAATGTGTCGATCTCAGGCGGCGACCGGATCACGCTCAAGCGCCCCGGCGCGCCGGCCTTGGCCTGCAACAGGGTGCTGGCCTATCAGGATGCACCGGAAGGGGTAGCGAGCGGCCAGGCTGAAGGTTCGGCCGCATGATGACGATCTCGTCATGGGAGGAGTCGCTTTCCCATATCGTCAGTCTCGCGCTGGCCTATGCGTTGGCGCTTCCGGTTGGCTGGAACCGGGAGAAGGATGAACGCAGCGCCGGCATCCGGACCTTTCCGCTGGTCGCCATCGCCAGTTGCGGGTTCGTACTCGTAGGTATCGCCATTCTCGGACGCACGTCTCCTGCCCAAGCTCGCCTGCTTGAAGGATTGATTACCGGCGTCGGCTTCATTGGCGGCGGCGCCATATTGAAGCACGCCGGAAAAGCGTCCGGAACCGCGACCGCTGCGAGCCTCTGGGCGACGGGGGCACTGGGCGCCGCGGTCGGCTATGGTCTTTACGACATCGCTGTGATCCTCAGCCTGACCACCTTCCTGACGCTGCACTTCTCTCATCCACTGAAGCGCGCCTCCCAGGATCGCGCCGAGCCGGCTGATCGACAATGAGGCACAATCGTCCCTCCGAAACGCGCGCGACGCGGCGGGTGCCCAAGAGTGGCGGGCAATTCGGGCCGGTGTCGCCGCGCCCAAGCGACGACCGTCGTTCGCGTTTGGAGCGGTGGGCGTCTCTGCTCGAACGCGATCCGCACCGGCTTATCGCGCTGCTGCGTCCGTCATGGGCAGCGGGCGACGACATCGCCCCGATGGCGGCGAGCCCAAGTGCCGTCGATCTGGCCTGGGTCGATCCGGTGTTTCGCGTGACGGGTCTTGCGGGACGCTCTCGGGCCGACGTGAAAGCGTTTTTCCAGCTTTCGGATGCCGAGTTGGACCGGATCGCGGCGGGGTCCCGGCGCGTCCCGCTGCGGCCTGCCTGGCAGGTCGCGGCGCGCATCCGCAACGTCGCCGATCCGCGCCCTGAAAAACTGATCCTGATCGGCGTCATGCTCATGATCGTCAGTGTCGTCGGAGCTGCCCAATGGCTTGGATGAATAGGCTCTTCCCGGAAGCGGCTGTGACGCCGGTTTGGTTTGGGTTCGCCGGCATAGCCCTCGTGCTGGCGTCGTCGGGCTGTTCGGAACAGCCTCGCAAGGCGAAACCCACCGAACAGGAAATCCACGCCGGGGACAGCGGGGATGCCAGCGGCATCCCTGGTCGCCACCCCTATCGGTGCGACGACGATCGCCCGCTCCTCGTCGACTTCAAGAATGAGGGCCTGACGCTCGAGCTGCGCCGCGACGGGAACGCTGCGCCGGTTGTCCTGACCGCGCCTGCGGCCGGGCTTCAATATGTCGGCGACACGATGAGCGCGATGTTCTCGGGCAACGAACTCAAGATCGAGGAAGGGGACAAGCCCCCCGTCTTGTGCAGGAAGGATACGAGCTTGTGACCAATCCACCCGGCACAGAGGGGCGCTAACGATGGCGGCGCTCAAATTTTCCCTGATCCCGATGATCGCGATCATGATCGGCGCGCTGATCGCCGGATGGCGCACCCCCGGCGAGAAGCTGGTGGCGGCGATGCAGCATCTCGCGGCCGGCGTGGTGTTCGCCGCTGCTGCGACGGAGATCCTGCCGCTGGTGATGCACGGCGGTTCTCCGAACGCGACGCTGATCGGTGGGGCGCTGGGCGTCGCCGTAATGCTCGGGCTCAAGGCGGCGGAAAGCCGATGGGAAGGGCCGGTGGCACTTCTCGCCGCAATCGGACTCGATCTGGCGATAGACGGCTTGGTTCTCGGCCTCGCTTTCATTGCCGGCGAGAAGGCGGGCACGCTGCTGGCCGTCGCGCTGACCCTCGAAGTGCTGTTCCTGGCCCTGACCCTCACCAACGATCTGGCGGGCCGGTATCGCAAGGCGAAGGCGATCGGACTGACCTGCGCGCTGGCAGTGCTGGTGCCGATCGGCGCTCTGGTCGCGCAGCCGGTAGCGCTGCTGTCGCCGATATGGATCACCGGCTTCCTGAGCTTCGGCCTGATGGCGCTGCTTTATCTCGTTACCGAAGAGCTGCTGGTCGAGGCGCACGAGAAGCCGGACTCGCCGCTTATCAGCGCGATGTTCTTCGTCGGCTTCCTCATCCTCCTGCTGATCGAGGAAATCATGGCATGACGGCTTCACCAGACGCAAAGGTCTCAGCTGAGCGGCGCACACTCTGGATCGTGCTGCTGCTCAACGCGGCGATCGCCGCGGGCTTCTTCATGACGGGCCTGATCGGCGATTCCAGCGCACTCATCGCCAACGGCGTCGACAACCTGTCGGACACCGCGGTCTATGCGCTGAGCCTTATTGCGCTCAGCCACGGGCCGACGTGGAAGACGCGGGCCGCAACCGTGTCGGGCGTCATGCTGCTGATCTTCGCCGTCGGCATCCTGATCGACGTCGGCCGCCGCTATGTCCAGGGCAGCGATCCGATCGGCCCGACGATGATGGTGATGTCGGCCATCGCCGGCGTCGTGAACTATGTTTGCCTGCGCCTGCTCCAGAAGCTCAAGCAGCCCGATGTGAACCTGCGTGCCGCAACCACGTTCAGTTTCAACGACTTCATCTCCAACGGCGGCATCCTGATCGCGGGCGCGCTGGTGCTTTGGCTTGGGACGAATTGGCCCGATCTGCTGGTGGGCCTGGCTACTGCTCCTATCGCGATCAAGGGCGGCATCGAAATCCTGCGTGATGCGCAGGCAGAAACCAAGACCAACGCGGAGACGGCGTGATGACCGAAAAGCTCGAACTCGATATCCCCGTCCTGCTGCCGGAGGTTCCCGATGCGGCCGATGCTTGTGTCGGGCGTCTCGTCTCGACGCTGAGCGCCAAGCCCGGCGTCGAGCGCGCGCATGTCCTGCCTGCCGATGGCGAGACGCCGGCGAAGCTCTGCATTCATTTCGACGGGACGGCGCTTCCGCTGCCGCGTGTGCGCGAGATGGTGCGGGCGGCGGGCGCCGATATCAGCGGGCGATACGGCCATGCGACATGGCAAGTCGAGGGGATCGGGCACGAGCGCCGCGCCCGCACCGTCGGCGAGACTCTGTGCCAGGTGCCCGGCGTGCTGCAGGCGGACGCCAGCGCCTCGGGCAGCGTGCGGGTCGAATATGACAAGGAGCGCGTCGACGAGGCGACGATCGTCGCGGCGCTGGGCAAGCTCAAGGTCAAGCCGGGCAAGCGGACTGGCTCCGATCATGCCGGCGATCATGCTGGAGACGATCACGGCGCGGGCGACCATGCCGGGCACGATCACGGGCCTGGCGGTCATGCCGAAGGCGCAGAAAAGCACGGACCGGGCGATGGCCACGATCACGCCCACGCCAATTTCCTCGGCCCAAATACCGAGCTGATCTTCGCGCTCGCCTGCGGCGCGCTGCTAGCGATCGGCTTCGCGATCGAGAAGCTGGTTGCGGGCGCCGCCGACTGGCTGCCGACCGCCTTCTATGTCGGCGCCTATATGTTCGGCGGCTTCTTCACGCTGCGCGAGGCGATCGACAATCTAAAGCTCAAGAAATTCGAGATCGATACGCTGATGCTCGTCGCGGCCGCCGGCGCCGCGGCGCTCGGTGCCTGGGCAGAAGGCGCGCTGCTGCTGTTCCTGTTCAGCCTCGGCCATGCGCTTGAGCATTATGCGATGGGTCGCGCGAAGCGCGCGATCGAGGCGCTGGCCGAACTCGCGCCCGACAAGGCGACGGTGCGCCGTGACGGGCAGACGAGGGAGATTCCCGTCGAGGAGCTGGTGGTCGGCGACATCGTGGTCGTGCGCCCGAATGAACGCCTGCCCGCCGACGGCTTCGTCATCAAGGGGTCGAGCGCGATCAACCAGGCCCCCGTCACCGGCGAGAGCATTCCGGTCGACAAGGAGCCGGTCGCCGATGTCGAGGCGGCGCGCGCGAAGCCCGATGCGGTCGAGGCGACGTCGCGGGTGTTCGCCGGCACGATCAATGGCGGCGCGGCGATCGAGATCGAGGTGACGCGACGTTCCAACGAAAGCGCGCTCGCCAAGGTCGTGAAGATGGTGAGCGAAGCGGAGACGCAGAAGTCGCCGACGCAGCGCTTCACCGATCGGTTTGAGCGTGTCTTCGTGCCGGCGGTGCTGGCCCTGTCGTTCATCCTGCTGTTCGCGTGGGTCGTCGTCGACGAGCCGTTTCGCGACAGCTTCTATCGCGCGATGGCGGTGCTGGTTGCGGCCAGCCCCTGCGCGCTGGCGATCGCTACCCCCAGCGCGGTGCTGTCCGGCGTCGCGCGCGCGGCACGCGCCGGCGTGCTGGTTAAGGGTGGTGCCCCACTGGAAAACCTCGGCTCGCTCAAGGCGATTGCGTTCGACAAGACGGGGACGTTGACCGAAGGGCGGCCCCGCATCACCGATGTCGTGCCCGTCGATGGCGCGAGCGAAGAGGATTTGTTGGCGCTCGCTATCGCGGTCGAGGGATTGAGCGATCACCCGCTGGCGCAGGCGATCGTGAAGGATGGACGCGAGCGCTTGGGTGACCGCGAGCTGCCGACCGCGACCGATCTCAAGAGCCTGACTGGACGCGGCGTTACCGCGACCGTCGATGGCGAGACGGTGTGGATCGGCAAGGCCGAGATGTTCGGCAAGGAGGGTATCCCTACACTGAACGCGGCCGCGACCGACGCCATCGCAACACTGCGCGAGGGCGGGCGCACGACGATGGTAGTGCGCAAGGGCGACAAGGACATCGGCGCCATCGGGCTGATGGATACGCCACGCGAAGCGGCCAAGGTTGCGCTCAAGCGGCTCCGCGAGATGGGCATCACCCGGATGATCATGATCTCGGGCGACCATCAGAAGGTGGCCAACGCCATCGCCAAGGACGTTGGCCTCGACGAGGCTTGGGGAGACCTGATGCCGGAGGATAAGGTTGCCTCGATCAAGAAGCTCGCCGGCGAAGACAAGGTTGCGATGGTCGGGGATGGCGTCAACGATGCGCCGGCGATGGCGAGCGCTACGGTCGGCATCGCGATGGGCGCCGCCGGCTCAGACGTGGCGCTGGAGACGGCGGACGTCGCGCTGATGGCCGACGATCTCGCACACCTGCCGTTCGCGGTTGGCCTAAGCCGCCACACCCGCGGCATCATCCGGCAGAATGTGTTCGTCAGCCTCGGCGTCGTCGCGTTCCTCGTGCCTGCGACGATCTTGGGGCTGGGCATCGGCCCGGCGGTCGCGATGCACGAAGGCTCGACGCTGCTGGTCGTGTTCAATGCGCTGCGGCTGCTCGCCTACCGCGATCCGGCGAAGCAAACGGCATAGCGCCAAGTTGCTACTATGCTTGGATCGTCAGCGACGGAACGGCGGCTCATGGCAGCGATGATGCTCCAATGGGCTCCTGAGCTTGCAAAGCATATTGCAATGCCACCCGGGTTGGCCACGGACCTACATAGACTAAAACATTTAGACCGATAATAATAGTTATGTTAAATTTGGCCAATTCCGGGGCAATTAGAACGCCAGTTCCGTCTGCCTTGGAACCGCTCTCGGCTGCTCCTGGCGACCGCCGATCAGACCGCGCGCGCACCCTGATAGAATATAGACGGCTTTG
Source organism: Novosphingobium sp. (assembly GCF_027489515.1). Classification (GTDB taxonomy): domain Bacteria; phylum Pseudomonadota; class Alphaproteobacteria; order Sphingomonadales; family Sphingomonadaceae; genus Novosphingobium. The sequence continues at coordinate 53,119 of NZ_JAIXZS010000019.1, forward strand.
TGCTTAGCGTACGTTTTCGACCATCCTCTCACCGGTCCCCTCGTAGGAGTCCTCAACCGCCGCGTGGCCTTCGTCATTGAACTGGAACGGGCCGCGCGGCCACCAGCTGTCCCTGATGTCGGTGACGCCGAGCCGGACATGGATCGGCAGCGAACCACCATGGGCGAGCACCAGCGCGCAGTTCCGCTCCAGAAAATGGAGCCAGCGCTGGTAGAAATAGCCGGTCGACAGGGTGAGCCGCTCTTCATCTCGCTGAAACAGGAACCCCCCGCCCACGCCCCAGATTTCGCCGGTCTTCTCGAACCACTGGGTCAAGGCGACCGTGGGATCGACGCCCTCCTCCGCTGTGCCTGGCCAGTAGACCATCGCTCCGCCCTTGCTGATTCCGAAATTGAGCGCGTTGGGCTGTGCCAGCAGCGCCGGATGCCCCTCACTGCCAGCCAGAGCTTGCTTTGCTCCCGGCTTCGCCGCCCATTTCGACGGAATGATCCGCGCATAGCCCGCGAAGTGCGGCTTCCACCGCAGCTTCGTCGTGCCGTGCATCGGATTGGTCACCGTCTGCACTTCGGACCGATCAAACCAGACGTCGGCATCACCCGGGAAATGCGACTGCCAGGGAATGGCTTCTGGCGGCAGCGGGGGAAGTTGGGGTGACTACACGAAAGTGACGTATCTGCACGCTAAGGGCGAACAAATCCGGTACGATGCCAGCAGAGGCTATTCGCAGGCTTTCCTGCCCCTTTTATGTGGTGCCGCCCTACGGGCGCCGATATGGGAGGGCGGCAATCCGATTGACCAACGATCGAGGTAGAACCCTGCTCGCCAAATATGTGAGCTGGTTGCCCATCCCCGGTATGGCGAAGGATTGCCGATAAACCAGAGCGTGGACTGCATGGGCCGCGCACCGGTCAACGTCCATCAAACCCAACCTCCCCCACTTCAAATCGCTGAGGGCAGCCATGTCTGTGTCGATTCCACCGGGTGCAAAAGACCCAACACTCACTCCCGTCCCGGCAAGCTCCACGGAAAGCGCTCGCATGAGGGTGCTCACATAGGCTTTCGACGCGCCGTAGACCGCTTGGAAGGGCACGGATGTTTCGCCCGCCAGGCTCGACACGGCGATTACTGAGGATTCAAACGGCTGCTCCCTGAAAATCGCAATCAGGCGAGCCAGCAAATCCGTGAAACCGAGTATGTTTGTTTCAATTACCTCGGCATAAGTGTCGGCACGGCCTGCATCAAATGAACCAACGCTCGTCATTCCGGCAACCAACAAAGCGGCTGTTACTTGCAATTCTGCAACCTTAGCCGCGATTTTTCTCCCTGCCCTCGATTTCACGTTGATCAGCCACTATAATCTCGCACGGCACATTGAACCGCTCGTCAATTTCGGTCTGTAGCTCCCGCAAGTTGTCGAGCCTTCGTCCAACAATCAGGGGCTTGGCCTGGTACGATGCCGCCAAGCGGAGGGCGGACGCTCTGCCCAAACCGGTCGAAGCCCCTGTGACCAGCACCCACGAGTTCTTGATCGCCAGCGGTTTCACGCGTTTTCCAGAGCCTTGTATAGGGCGGTTTTGCCGATCTTGAGCCGGGCCGCTGCCTCACGAACAGTGAGGCCCGCTGCGATATGCGCCCGCGCTTTACGTAGTTTGTCGGGGGTAACGACAGGCCGGCGACCACCCTTGTTGCCCCGCTCGCGTGCGGCCTTGAGGCCGGCATGAGTGCGTTCACGGATCAGGTCACGCTCGAATTGGGCCAGCGAGCCGAAGATGTTGAACACCAGCATGCCGCCCGAAGTGGTGGTGTCGATATTCTCGGTGAGTGAGCGGAACCCGATGCCGCGCGCCGCAAGCTCGCCGACCTTCTCGATCAGGTGGCTCATCGAGCGGCCGAGGCGGTCGAGTTTCCAGACCACCAGCGTGTCGCCGGGGCGCAAATAGGCGAGCGCTTCGGTTAGGCCAGGCCGATCGGCTTTTGCCCCGGATGCGTGATCGTCGAATATACGGTCGCACCCGGCAGTGTTCAGCGCGTCAAGCTGGAGCGACAGCTTCTGGTCTGCGGTCGAGACGCGCGCATAGCCGATCAGCGCCACATGATGCCCGATCCTGTCCGTTTTCCCGTCATTATGCGATCTTGTCCGAATCGCCGTTACAGGTCCAGAGTTAACGGACATATTCCTGTTGGCCGCCAGAGGACCGTCTGACGGACACGCAAAGCGAAGGAGATGATGCTTGGCGAGACGGCGACTGGTGAGCCTGGAAATCTGGGCGAGGCATTATGGCGCGCCGCTCGATGAGCGCGAGATCGCGCGTCATTATACGCTGACCAGCGACGACCTGGAAATTGTCGGCCGCCGTCGCGGCGATGCCACCCGGCTCGGCTATGCGATGCTCATGCTATATATGAGATGGCCTGGCCGTGCGCTGGAAGCGGGCGAAGTCCCGCCCGCTCCTGTGCTCGCCTATGTGGCGCAGCAACTCGGCGTCGCGCCGGCAGCCTTCGCGGATTATGCCCATCGGGACCAGACCCGTCGCGAGCATCTCGTCGAAATCCGACGATCGCACGGGTTCAGGATTTTTGACCGCAACGCTTTCCGTGAAGTTGTCGCCTTCTCGGTCCCAATCGCGCAGACCATCATACACCCCGGCCAGATGGCAGACGTCATCGTCGATGAACTCCGGCGCCTGCAGATCCTCCTGCCTTCTCCGTCGATTCTCGAAGCGGTGCTGCGGCGGGCGCGCCAGCAAGCCGAACAGCTTACCTATGAAGTGCTCACGAATGGCCTGCTGCCTGACACCCTTCAGGGCCTGGACGATTTGCTGGCCCGACGACCGGGGCAGGTCGCGACATGGCTATCCTGGATGCGCAATGCGCCACAATCGCCGGCAGCGCGCAACATCCTGCGCCTGATCGAACGGCTCGCCTATATCCGCGCGCTGGGCCTCGATCGCGCCCGTGCCGACATGATCCCGGCTTTGACTTTTGACAGGCTGGCGGACGAAGGCAGCCGCATCACACCCCAGCACCTTGGCGAACTCAATGCCCTGCGCCGCCATGCGACGCTGGCGGCAACCGGCATCCGGCTTGAGGAAAGCCTGACCGACGCCACCCTGACGATGTTCGACAAGCTGTTGGGCAGCATGGCGCGCCGCGCCGAGAACCGGACCCGCGACAAAGCCCTCAAGACGGTGCGCGAGTTGCAAGGCCACCTCCGGACGCTCACGGGGTCTTGCCGCCTCCTCATCGACGCGCGCAGCAAGGGCGTGGATTCTCTGGCGCAGATCGAGGCGCTGGACTGGCAGCACTTCGCCGTGGCCGTCGAGCAGGCCGAAGTGCTCGGGCGACCGGAAACCGTCGATCGCACCGCCGAATTGATCGAGCGGCATCGGACGGTGAAGCTCTTTGTCGGCGCTTTTCTCAACGCCTTCGAGTTTCGCGGCGCCGGCGCGGTTCAGGGGCTCCTGTCAGCGCTGGCCATCATCGCGGAGCTATATCGGACCGGCAAACGGCGCTTGCCTGATCGCGTGCCGCTACGCTTTGTGCCGCCCGCATGGCGCCCGTTCGTCCTGCGGGATGGCATCGTTGATCGTGCCGCTTATGAACTATGCGCCTTGTCGCAACTACGCGAGCGGTTGCGAGCCGGGGATATATGGGTCGCGGGAAGCCGGCAGTTTCGCGATTTCGACAGCTATCTCATACCGCCGGCGACCTTTGCGGCGCTGCGCGAGAAGGGGCCGTTGCCGCTCGCCATCGAAACGGATTTCGAGCGCCATATCGAGGAACGGCGCACCAGGCTCGACACGGCGATCGAGCAGGTAACGGTCCTTGCACGGCAAGGGGAGCTGCCCCAGGTTAAGCTTGACGAAAACGGTCTCATCATCTCGCCGCTGAAGGCGGCAACACCGCCCGCCACCGAGATTGCCCGTCGCGCCGCCTATGATCGACTGCCGCGCGTGAAGATCACCGATCTTCTGCTGGAGGTCGATGCCTGGACCGGGTTCAGCGAATGCTTCATCCATCGTCGTTCGGGCCGGGAAGCCGACGATCGCAATGCGCTGCTCACGGTCATCCTCGCCGATGGCATCAATCTCGGCCTCACACGCATGGCGGAAACCTGCCGGGGCGCAAGTCTGCGTCAGCTCGCCCATCTTCACGACTGGCACATCAGCGAAGCCGCCTATGGCGAAGCGTTGGGAAGGCTGATCGACGCCCATCGCGCCATGCCGCTCGCCGCGCTGTGGGGAGACGGCACCACTTCGTCGAGCGACGGACAGCAATTTCATGCCGGGGGCCGTGGGGCCGCGATCGGCGACATCAACGCGCGCAGCGGCAACGAACCAGGCGTTGCCTTCTACACCCATGTCTCGGATCGATATGACCCCTTCGCAAGTCGGGTGATCGCGGCGACCGCTGGCGAAGCGCCCTATGTGCTGGATGGCTTGCTGTATCACCAGACCGGCCTGACGATCGAGGAGCACTACACCGATACGGGCGGGGCATCGGACCATGTGTTCGGCCTCATGCCCTTCTTCGGCTACCGCTTCGCGCCGCGCCTGCGCGACATCAAGGAGCGTCGTTTACACCTCCTTCCCGGCCAAGAATCCGGCCCCTTGCTTGCCGGCATGACGGCCGAACCGATCGCATTGGGTCATGTCGCGGCGCATTGGGACGAACTGCTGCGGTTCGCCACGTCGATCCGCACCGGCACCGTCACTGCTTCGGCAATGCTGCGCCGCTTGTCCGCCTATCCGCGACAGAACGGACTGGCCCTCGCACTACGCGAGCTGGGCCGCCTCGAACGCTCCATTTTCATGCTCGACTGGCTGCGCGACATCGACCTGCGCCGGCGCACCCAGGCGGGCCTCAACAAAGGCGAAGCCCGCAACGCGCTCGCCCGCGCGCTCTTCTTCAACCAGCTCGGCGAACTGCGCGATCGTCGGTTCGAGAACCAGACCTATCGCGCCTCCGGCCTCAACCTGCTCGTCGCCGCCATCATCTTGTGGAACACTCGCTATCTCGAAATGGCGCTGGCGGACATCGGCACAGCCGACGAAATCGCACGCCACATCGCGCCATTGGGCTGGGAGCATATCTCGCTGACCGGTGACTATAGCTGGAATGTTGAAGATCAACCCGATCCGGACGCCTTGCGACCGCTGCGCGCCGTCAACTCCCTACTTGCCGCGTGACGTTCGCTATCCGTTCGCCCTTTCCGTGCAGATACGTCACTTTCGTGTAGTCACCCCAATCATGCGCTGCCGCAGCGAGTTGGCGGGGGCATCAGATAGAGCGTTGGTCATCGTACGACTCCTTGGTTGAAAGGAGCCGCGATCGTCTGCCTACTCGCCGCAGACCTCAACTTCGACCAGGCTGCAGATCAGCGGGCTGACCTCAAGGCAAGCACCACTCCCGCGCCAGCGGGTTCGTACTTGGCCCACACTCGGTCAACCTGATGATTTAGAGCGCTCAAAAAACGGGCTACAGAAATCTCTCGCCCGCGTGGTTCTCGAACAGCGCTGCATCGCGAACATAGCCGAGCAACACTTCGACCTTCTTCTGCCGCGAGACCTCCTGCATCTTCGGCAATGACGCACCGGCTTTGGCAGCCTCGGTAAGGAATCCTGAGCGCAGCGAGTGCGCACCGACCGCCGAGGGGTCAAGACCAACCTTCTCTGCGTAGCGCTGGATCAGCCGGGCAACCGAGCGATCTGACATGGGCTCCTTGGTCATCAGCCCTTGTGCGTCGGTTCGGTAGAACAAAGGACCGGCCTCCCCTCCCCTGACGCTGAGCCATTCGTTCAGGTGGGCACCGGGCTTCAGCACCTTGCCAGAGGGCACCGCAATGATCTGCCCTGCCCCTTCCTGGTCGGTCTTTGAATGCCGGATAGTCAGCTTGAGCCCTTCCCGCACGAGCTCAAGGTCGGCGAGCTGGAGCGCGACCAGTTCGGAGCGGCGCAATGCTGCTGCAAGGCCTAACGCCATGACTGCGCGGTCGCGGATCGCTCGCGGGCTTTGACCTTCGGCTACAGTGATCATTCGGGCCAGATCAGCAGCGAGAATAGCGCTCTTCTTTCTCGTTGGCCGGGCTCGCTGCTCGCGCCGGATCCCGGCGAGCGTGTCGGCTATCACATTACGCGGGTCGCGGTGTTGGGGCGCCACGTGACCTGCCTGCCGATGGTGCCAGGCGATAGCAGCGAGGTGCCGTCCAATGGTGCTGTCCGCCCTCCCCGCCTGTGCGAGCGAGGCCAGCCAGGTAGCGACTACCTCAGGCATCGCGGGCAAAGGATCGAGATCGCGCGCCCAACACCATTCTTCGAATTGGCGCCAATCACTGTCATAGGCACGGACGGTGTTCGCGGCCTTGGACCGTGCCCTGTAGGAGCGTGCAGCTTCGATCTCGACGGCGAGCTGCGGCGGAATTGTCTGCCCTAGCTGGGCGAGGCCCTCATCGAACGGCACCTCGACGATGAACGCGATATCGTCAGCCAAAGCGCCCCTCCTTCCTGCTTAGTTGCGCCGTTTGCTTCTCCAGCATTCTGCCCTTGGAGGAGCGCTTGCCGCGCTGCGGATTTGAGCCCCTCTATATAGCTCACAATTCTGTCCGTGAAGGGCATTTATCGGACAGCGACGCGACCGTACAAGCAGGGTATACTTTTTGAGCGATTAATATACTTTCTAACCGATGGCACTTTACCCTTCTCCCTGGCAACTGACCCTTGCGCGGATTGAAGGTGCCCTCCCCTTCATCACACCGGAACTCGCCGAGTGTCTGGCGCTCGCTTCACTGCGACGCCTAT
>NZ_JAIXZS010000055.1 GCF_027489515.1 Novosphingobium sp.
ATTTGGGGAAATGGCGCACCCGGAACGATTCGAACGTCCGACCCTCAGATTCGTAGTCTGATGCTCTATCCAGCTGAGCTACGGGTGCGTGGAAGCGCGCCTCTATAGCCGCCTTCCGGGCTTGGCAAGCCCTATTGCGGGTTTTTTGCGTCGCGCACGAGCGCGGCGGCAAGCGGCTCATCGAGCGGCGGCATCGAAAGCGCCCCGAGCGCTTCAGGTTGCAGCCATTGCAACTCGGCGCCGGGCTCGGGCACTGGCTCACCCTGCCAGCGCCGGCAAGTGTAGAGGAGAAGCACCAGCGGGCGCGCCGTGCCATCATGCGGGCTGGCCGCGAAAGTCAGCGGCGCAAGATCGGCCGCGTCGATGGTGATGGAGAGTTCCTCGGCAATCTCGCGCACCAGTGCGGCGGCGGGGCCCTCGCCCGGCTCCACCTTGCCGCCGGGAAACTCCCACAGCCCGCCATGCGTCCGCGCCGCCGGACGGCGCTGCATCAGCACGCGGCCTGCCCGATCCAACAGCGCCAGAGCGACCACAGTCAGCAATGTCGGCGGCGTTTGCATATCGTAGCATTCCATTTATGCTTTGTTAGCCCTGACGACCCTAGAATAAGCCCAGACACGGACAGGGGTATCCGATTGATGTTGGACTTTGTCCGCAAACCACTGGTGGACAATACGGGCGCCACCGCCATCGAGTATGGCTTGCTCATCGGTGTCATCGCAATGACGATGTTTTTCGGGATGAGCGCGTTCGTGAACTCGTTGTTCCTGATGTACAACACGATCGACGGCAACCTTACCCACGCCAAGAAGTGATCCGGCGCGTCTCTGCGTCCGCCCGCGATTGAGTTGCTGCGGGCCGTCGCCGATCTCGCGACCTGTGCAGGGCAGGTTAGGTTAGGCGGCACCTTTACGATTTATCAGGAAATGCCGGATAATTTGACACTCGCAATTTCGTGCGGCCGGGGGGTCGTAGTTGGCGAAAGAGCACGAGGCGGTGCGAGCCGCTAGGTGGAGGACCATTCGCATGACACTTATCAACAGGCTGCTTCGGGATGAAGAAGGCGCCACAGCTATCGAGTATGGCCTGATTGCCGCGCTGATTGCGGTTGCCGCGATCACCGCTATGGGCGCGCTCGGCAATTCGCTGTCGAACACGTTCACGCAGGTTTCGACCAAGATGAACAACGCGCAGGACGGCAAGGGTCCGTTCTAACACGCGGCGATTCGCACATGTTGACGCAGAGCGGGGGTGTGGTGTTCCACGCCCCCGTTTTGTTTTTGCGGCGCATGCGCGCGGGGATTGCCGGATATTCTTACAGCGCCGGGACGCGTCTGCACCGCGGTTAGCCCTCACATCACACATAGCGCAGCTGTTCGGCGCCCTCTTAAGTATTTCTCAGGAAGTGCCGGGTAATCTTACAGTCACTGGCCGGATGACCAGGGTGTCGTTGCGGCACGCTTCATCAATGCGTCGCTTGCCGCTGCCCTTGAGGATTTTTCGTAATGACCCTTCTCCGCAAACTCCTGGCCGACGAGAGCGGCGCAACCGCCATCGAATATGGTCTGATCGCTGCACTGGTCGCCACTGGCGCAGTTGTCGCGATGGGGGCGCTGGGCAATTCGCTGTCGAACACGTTCACCCAGATCTCGACCAAGATGAGCAACGCGCAGGACGGCAAGGGTCCGTTCTAAGCCGGCATAGCTGCTGCGCTGAAACGAGAAAGGGGGCGCCGGTTCAGGTGCCCCCTTTCTCGTGCGTGCCGGCCCGCTGAATCAATAGACGATCAGCTTGACCCTCGAGCCGGGAACGGGTTGGCTCGTCGATGCAAGTCCGTTGAGCACGAGGAACCGGTCGAGCGGCCGGTCGTCATAGGCCATGCGGCGCGCGAGCGACTGCAGCGTGTCGCCCTTCTTCACCGTCACCACCATAAGCCGCCGCGCACGCACCGCGCCGGCCTCGCCGATGGTTATCCGGCGCATCGACGAAAACATCGGATCAAACGCGTTCGCCTGTCCTGCGCTGCTGATCGTGGTGAAGTGGAATGCCTGGTTCGGCCCCCAAGCGTAGGCGAAAACGATGATGTCACGCGCGCCCTCGCTGGTGTTGGCGCGTGTCATGCCATAGGCTGCGGGAATGCCGTTCACCGTGGTCGTGCGGACTTCATCGGGCGCGATGCGCTGCTGGTCCGAGAGACCCGCGAAGACTGCGCGGACATAGGCATCAAGGTTGCCCGAATAGGGCGCCGTTGCCAGTTCGCCCTTCCCCGATTGCCCGCTGATCGAAACCGAGCGCGTACCATTGACGAGGTAGAAGCCCTGCGGCGCCTGGAAACTCATCCGGAAGCCGGGATGGATGAACTTGCGCCCATCGACCACGCCTTGCTTCGGATCATCGCCATAGGTGATGCCATCGACGCGGGTGAGAAAGGTGTCGCGATTGGTCATGCCCCGCGCGTTCGCACCGGCCAGCGCCAACGCGTTGGAGACGCGCGAGGCGGGATCGGGGTGGGTGCTTGCCCATTCCGGCACCTTGTCGGCCGTACCCGTAAGCTGTGCATCGAGCGCGGTCTGCGCGGCAAGGCTGCGCAACACAGTGCCCATCGCGCGCGGATCATAGCCGGCGCGCTTGAGGTAGGTGACGCCGAGCGAATCGGCCTCAGTCTCCTGCCCGCGCGAATATCTGAGCGTCAGGAGCTGGCTGCCGGTCGAGAAAATCTTCTGCCCGAGCTGGCCCAGCGCTGAATTGCCGAGCACCGCGCCAGCAAGGACCGAGCCGAGCACGCCGAGGATCGAGTTGCGGGTGGCCGCGCTCTCGCGCTTCTGCGAATGGCGCGCGGCGACATGGCCGACTTCGTGGCCGAGCACGCCTGCAAGTTCTGCCTCATTGTTCATCAGCGCCACGAGCTGGCGCGTGACGTAGACATAGCCGCCAGGGATGGCGAAGGCATTGTTCACGGGCGAATTGAGCAGCGTGACGGTGAAATCGCTGCGTGCGTTGCCGAGGCCGGACTGGAACGCGATCGTCTTGCCGACGCCTTCGACATAGGTCGCCTGCGGCCCGGTGACGCCGCCGCCGAATTCCGCGAGGAGCTGCGGATGGGCCTTGGCGCCTTGCGCCTTGTCCGCCGCGCTGATCGTGGAGACGGTGCCTTGTGCGCCCGCAGCAGACTGCGGCACGGTGGGGCCAGCGAGCACGAGGGCACCGGCACCGGCAGCAAGCAGGACAGCGCGAAACGGGCGATTGGTCATGGTCTCTCCCCTATTCCTGCCATCCACTGGGCATCAGGCCCGGCACCGACAGTAACGTGACGACACTCTAGCCAAGCCGGTGGCGGCAAGGCCAGAGGGCATTTGGTCCGTTAGGGGCAATAAGCGATCAGGCGCCGATGCGCAGAAACCGCTCAGCGCGCAGCGCGCGAAGTGTATCGGCGGGCTTCCCGGCAAGGGCCGAAAGTTCCTCCGCGATTGCCTTGCCCAGCGCGACCGCAGCGCCTGCACCATCGCGGTGCGCGCCGCCGACGGGTTCGGGCACGATGCGATCGATGACCCCGAGCGCAAGCAGGTCCTGCGCAGTCATGCGCATGGCCTCGGCGGCTTCAGGCGCCTTTTCGGCGGTGCGCCAGAGAATTGAGGCACAGCCTTCGGGCGAAATCACCGAGTAAACCGCATGTTCGAACATCAGCACGCGTTCGGCGCTGGCGAGCGCAACCGCGCCGCCCGAGCCGCCCTCGCCCACGATCGCGGCAACCATTGGCACGCCGAGCGCAAGGCAGGCTTCTGTGCTGCGTGCAATCGCCTCGGCCTGCCCGCGCTCTTCTGCCTCGACGCCCGGGAACGCGCCCGACGTATCAACGAGCGTGACGACCGGCAGGCCATAACGGCTTGCCATTTCCATCAGGCGCACAGCCTTGCGGTACCCCTCGGGCTTGCCCATGCCGAAGTTGTGGCGGATGCGGCTCTGCGTATCGTGGCCCTTCTCATGACCGATCAGCATGACCGCGCGCCCTTCGAGCGTTGCGAACCCGCCGACGATCGCGTGGTCTTCGCCGAACTTGCGGTCACCACCCAGCGGCATGAAATCGGTGAAGGCCTTGCTCACATAGTCGCGGAAATGCGGGCGCGCGGGATGGCGGGCGACTTGCGTCTTCTGCCACGGCGTCAGCGAGCGGTAGGTGCTGGCGAGCAGCTCGGCAGACTTGGACTCGAGGCGGCGGATCTCGGACGTGATGTCGAGCGCGCCGCCCTGCCCATGCATCTGGGCGGTCTCACGCAGTTCGGCGATGCGCGCCTCCAGCGCGGCGATCGGCTTTTCGAATTCGAGATAGGAAATCATCCGCGCCGCGCTAGGGCTGGCTCGCCGCGAGGTCAACCTCTGGCGCCGGGTTTTGCGCCCTGTCGCCAAGCGGATGGCGGGCATTCACGAGCGCGACAAGCCGCGCGGCATCGACGTGGGTGTAGATCTGGGTCGTCGCGATATCGGCATGGCCGAGCAAGGTCTGCAGCACGCGCAGGTCCGCACCTCCCTCGAGCAGATGCGTCGCAAAGGCATGGCGCAGGACATGGGGGCTGACCTTCTCGGGGTCGAGTCCGGCGCGCAATGCCAGATCGCGCAGCAGCTGAAAGAGCCGCACCCGCGTCAAGTGCCCGCCGCGTGGGCTGGGAAACACCCAGCGCCCGCCTTTCGGGCGCAAGTTGAGCCAGGCGGAGAGCGCAGCGCTCGCCCGCGCGCTCACAGGCACCATGCGCTGCTGGCCGCCCTTGCCGGTGATCATCAGGAACGGCGCATCACGCGGAACAGCGGCCAGCGGTAGCGAGACGAGTTCGGTGGCGCGCAGGCCCGAGCCATAAAGCAGTTCAAGCAGTGCAAGCATGCGGGCGCCCTCCCCCGCTTCGGCCTCGCTCTCCGCCAGCGCGAACAGCGCAGCAATCTCCCCGTGGCCAAGCAGGCGCGGCAACGGGCGGCGAATGCGCGGGCGCGGCAGCGCGGCGGAGGGATCGTCGCTGCGCAGCCCTTCATCGGCCAGAAAGCCATAGAACTGGCGCAGCGCAGACGCCTTGCGCGCGAGGCTCGAGGGCGCAAGCTCGCGCCAGACTTCGGTAAGGCGGGCGATAGCCTCGCTGTCTGCCTTGACCAGATCGCCGATCTCTTCGCGCGCGGCACGCAAATCACGGCCATAGGCCGCCAGCGTGTTGGCTGCAGCCCCCCGCTCAGCGGCAAGCATGGCCAGGAATGCAGCAATCGGATCATCAAGGACAGCCGCTGGCGCCATGCCCGTCAGACCCGCGCCACGGCCTCCGCTGCAATCATCCGCGCCTCGCCTTCAAGCCCTGCACGGCGCAGCGCGGCGACGATGTGGTAGAGGTGCAGCGGGGTCATCTTGTCCCACCCGCTGCCCTGCATGCCAAACCCCGCCAGCAGGGCGACGAGCACCGGGTTCTCCGAGGCGGCGGCGGCATCGATGGCGCGAGTCCAGCGCGTTTCGCGCGCGAGATCGAGCTTGAGATCATCGGAAACGCGGCGTGCAGTTGCGGGATCGACGCGGCCAAGCCCCATGAGCCCGGCGAGAAGGAAGCGCGAGCGCAGGCCACCCGTACTGGTATCGCCTGACTGGAATGTGCCCAGTGTGTCGGCGCTGATTGCGGTGGACTTGGCGGGCGCAGCAAGCGCGATCAGCCCCCAGGCCTCGCTACCGGCCGGCACCACGCTCGCCCAGCGGGCAGCGTTGCGATCGAGCCCGGCGGTGAGCATCGAGGCAATCAGGCCCTTGGCGTCTCCGGAGAGATCGGCACTCGGCGTGATCCGCGCGGCGGCATAAGCGGTGAGGACAAGCCGCGAATAGGCGCGGTCAGGATCGCTGCCATCGCCCCACAGGCTGCGGATCGCAGAAAGCCGATCCGCCACTTCGGCAGCCAGATAGGCGCTGCGCAGCGTATCAGCGAGCGGCCCCCAGGTTCCGTCCGGCTCATCGAGCGCGTGGATCTCGCTGTAGAGATCGACCATCGCCGTCGCGGACAGGATGCCGCGCTCGGCTGCCACATCGGCAGCTTCGGCGCGGGCGGCGAGCGGGAGCATCGGCGCTCGCACTGCGAGCACTGCATAGGCCGCGCCCGCTTGCTTGCGCAGCGCCTCGGGGGGTTCGAGCCCGGTGGCAAGCGCTAGGCCGGTGCGCCACGGGGTAAGATTGCCCACCCCGGTCCATTCGATCTTGACTGCGCGGTGCCCTTGACTGGCCGCTCCGGCGAACTTCTGGGCCAGCAGAATGTCGATCTTCGCAGCGACGCCCTTGCGCATCGCGTTGTCGAGCACGGCAAGCGCAGGCGCGCCCTCTCCGCCTGTGAAGGCCGTGCAGATTGCCTTCGCAAGCGTCCAGTCCGGTCCCGAGCGCCCGGCGGCAGTGAGTGCGGTAATCGGGCAAAGGCCGACCGGATCGGCGGTAGCGAGGAAGCTCCCCATCGCCGCGTTTTCCAGGGTCTTCGTGTAGAAGCCGCTGTCAACTTCCTGCACCATGGCGCGCGCGGCGTCGGCTTCGCCCATGCGCAGCAGCACCTCCGCGCGCAGCGCCGCCCAATCCGCACCGTTCATGCCTACGGGGGTGTCAAGGCGGCTTGCAAGCGCCCGGCGCAGCAAGATGTGCCCCCATCGCGAGACGAGATCGCCGCGTATGCTGGACAGGAGCCCCGCAACGAACGGGCCGTTGAGGTAGTGGCTGGAGACCGCCGGGAAACCACCGTCTGCCTGATCGAAGAAGCCTACGCGCGAGAGGCTGCGCTGTGCCTGCGGGGGTATGTCGGCGCGCGGCTTGGCGCTGGCGATGAGCTGGTCGATTAGCGCGGGGTCGATATCGCCAAGGCCATTGGCGACAGCAACCGGCGCTGCGGCAACTGGTGCGGTTGCAGGCGTGCCGGGGAGCGGCTGCACCGTCGGCACCGCAACCGCTTGCGCAGTGGGTGAAGAGGCCGGGCGCTGCACGTTGACAACGGCAGCGGCGCCAGGCCGCGTCGGTGCTGGGGTACTCGAAGCCGCCGGCCGCGGAGGCGCCTGCGGCTTGCGCACAGGTGCGGCCGGCTTGTCGTCGAAGCCCGGCGGCAGCAACGACTCTTGCGCGGTAACGGCAAGCGCCGAGAGCGCGCCAGCCGCAGCGCATGCCAGCAAGGCAAGGCGCAGGTGCACGCGTCTCATGAACCCGCCTGTGCGCTCGGGGCTGCCACGGGCATCTCGATCCAGCGGGTTGGCTGTGTATCCCCCATGATCCATGCGAAAGCCAATATCGCCACCACCACCAACAACAAGAGGACGCCCACAATCCCAATGCGATAACGGGCCAGAATTCGAGCTTTCACCAAAACGCTCCCGCGGCCGTTCCTGCCGTGCGGCGACGGCTCTTGTACGATCCCTGCTCAACCCTTGCACTCGCCCCTAGCGCAACTATAGGCGGCGCGGCAATGGAGCACGACGAACACGCCTTTTCAGCGGCTGCGATCCAGCGGCTCGCCGCCCGGCTTGACCGGCCGATCGTGCTGGTAGGCATGATGGGTGTTGGCAAGACAACGGTCGGCCGCCGGATTGCCGCGATGCTGAACGTGCCCTTCTGCGACGCCGACGAGGAGATCGAGAAAGCGGCGCAGATGTCGATCCCGGAGATCTTTGCGCAGTTTGGCGAACCCTATTTCCGCGGCGGCGAGCGCCGCGTGATCGCAAGGCTTGTGGGCGAAGATGGCGTGCCGGTGCGCCGCGTGCTCGCCACAGGCGGCGGCGCCTTCGTCGATCCGGAGACGCGGGCGCTCATCCTGCGCCGCGCAATAGCGGTCTGGCTTGACAGCGATGTCGATACGCTGGTCGCGCGCGTGGGGCGCAAAGGCAATCGCCCGCTACTGAAGAACGGCAACCCGCGGGAGATTCTGGCCAAGCTCAAGGCCGAACGCGGCCCCGCCTATGCCGAGGCGCCGATCCACGTGAAAAGCGGCAACCAGCCTCACCAGGCGACCGCGCTCACCATCCTGAAGGCAATTGACGCATGGCTGTGATCCCCGTCAACATCGCCGGTGCGCCCTATGAGGTGCGGATCGAGACCGGATTGCTGGCGGCCGCGGGCCGGAACTGCCGGCCGTTCATTCGCGGCGGCAAGGTGGCGGTGGTGACAGACGAGCGCGTCGCGGCCGCCTGGCGCGAGACGGTCGCGGGCTCGCTCCTTGCCGAAGGGATCGCCAGCGAGTGGCTGGTATTGCCGGCGGGCGAGACGACGAAGAGCTGGGAATACCTCGCCCGCACGGCTGACTGGCTGCTCGAACAGGGAGTCGAACGCAAGGACAGCGTCATCGCGCTTGGCGGCGGGGTGATCGGCGACCTGACGGGCTTTGCCGCCTCGATGGTCAAGCGCGGCTGCGGGTTTATCCAGATGCCCACGACGCTCCTTGCGCAGGTCGATTCGAGCGTGGGCGGGAAGACAGCAATCAACACCGCGGCAGGCAAGAACCTTGTGGGTGCGTTCCATCAGCCGGTGCTGGTGCTGGCCGATCCGCTGGCGCTCGATACGCTGCCGCCACGCGAGACGCGCGCAGGTTATGCCGAGGTCGTGAAGTACGGCCTGATCGACGATGCCGAGTTCTTCCACTGGTGCGAGGCCAATGGCCCGGCACTGCTGGCTGGCGATGCCAAGGCGCGTGAGCATGCGATTGCAAAGAGCGTTGCGGCCAAGGCGCGGATCGTCGCGGCGGACGAGAAGGAAACGCTGGGCGTGCGCGCGCTGCTCAACCTCGGCCATACCTTCGGCCATGCGCTGGAGGCCGAGACGGGCTTTTCGGACCGGCTGCTCCACGGCGAGGGGGTCGCGCTAGGCATGGTCTTGGCGGCGCGCTATTCGGCGCGGATCGGCCTGATGAACGGGCAGGATGCGGAACGAGTGGCGGCGCATATCGGTGCGGCCGGGCTGCCCTCATCGCTAGCCGCACTGGGTCTCGCCTGCGATGGCGCGCGGCTCAAGGCGCATATGCTCCATGACAAGAAGATGGATGCAGGCACCCTGCCCTTCCTGCTGATGCGAGGGATCGGGCAGACGTTTCTGGCGAAGGACGTCGATCTCGCCGATGTGGCCACTTTCCTCGATGCAGAGCTGACGCGCGGCTAAGCCGGGTCGTCCGGCAGCAGATCGACCGCTTCGAAGCCCGGCAGCACAGCCTCACGCAGCAAGGTGCGATGGCATTCTGCCGCAGCGCGCTCGTAGCACAGCAGCGCGACCTTGCGCTCGCACGCCAGTCCGGCAAGCACCGCACCAGCAGCCATGGCCTCGGGCAATTCCAGTTGAGCTGCGTAAATGGCGGAAAGGGCCGTGTGATCGCCGCGCCGCGCCGCCGCCCGGCCATCCGCCGGCGTGCCCAGCTCCTTGAAGTGGCGATACTCGATCCCAGCCTCCTTCGCAGCGCCGGCAAGCGCGGTCTTGGAGAAACCCGGCCGCCGGGAGAGCGGCAGTGCCCGCACATCGGCGAGCACCTCAACGCCCGCGCGGGAAAGCGCGGCCATCACCCCTGCTACAGTCGCCTGCTCATAGCCAATGGTCCAGATGGTCGGGCCGGCCATGCCGTTCAGAACAGGCGGGCGCCGTTGGGCACCTTGCCATCCGGCGCGAAGAGCACGACGCGGCCCTCCTCGTCGGGAAAGCCGACCGTCAGCACTTCGGACATGAACTTCCCGATCTGGCGCGGTGGGAAATTGACCACCGCCGCGACCTGCCGGCCGACGAGTTCGTCGGGCGAGTAGAGCGCGGCAATCTGTGCGCTCGAACGCTTCACGCCGATGCCCTCCCCGAAGTCGATCGCCAGTTTTAGGCTGGGCTTGCGCGCTTCGGGATAGGGTTCCGCACTCACGATCGTGCCCATTCGGATATCAACCTTGAGGAAATCGTCAAAGCCGATGAGGTCTGCCGCAGGGGCTGCAGGATCGTGTTCGAGATGCATTATTGGCCCTTAAACTGTGCTTTCCGCTTTTCGAGAAAGGCCTTGATGCCCTCGGCAGCATCGGCGCTATCGCCGGCTTTCCACTGGCCTTCCGCTTCGATCAGTAGCGCGGCAGGGAGATCGGTTTCAAGCGCGCGGGCGACATTCTGGCGCATCACGCCGAGCGCAACGGTCGGGCCGTTGGCGAGGCGTTCGGCCAGCGCCATGGCTTCCCCGGCAAGTGCCGCGTCGTCGACCGCCTTGTAGATCATACCCCATTCCTCGGCCTTTTCGGCGCCGACGCGTTCGCCCAGCATCATCATCTGCAGCGCGCGCGACTTACCGATGAGGCGCGGCAGCACCCAGCTGGCGCCGCCATCAGGCACGAGGCCGATGTTGACGAAAGCCTGCAGGAAATAGGCGCTCTTCGCCGCAAGCACGAAATCGCCCATCAGCGCGATCGAGCAGCCAACGCCAGCGGCGGGGCCGTTGACCGCAGTGACCAGCGGCACGCCGAGGCGAGAGAGCTTGGCGATCATCGGGTTGTAATGCTCGGTCAGCGCCTTGTAGCTGCCCGCGCCGCCAGCAACGCTGCGCTTTCCGGTCGCGGCGAGATCGGCGCCCGAGCAGAACGCCCGGCCCTCACCCGTGATGACGACGGCGCGCGCGCCTTCAAGGTCATAGAGCGCATCGCCGATCTCGACCGCCATGTTGGGCGGGCAGGCATTGAGCCGCTCCGGCCGGTTGAGCACGATGCGGCGGACAAGGCCGACATTTTCGACGCGGATCGTTTCGTAGGACATCGCTCTTTCCCTTAATCGCTCGGTTAAGGGCATGGCTAAGCCAGCGATGCGGGCTTGGCAAGCCGGTTCAGCCGGTCCTCACAAAAGCGCCAAGGTTCAGCCCAGGTGTCAGGAATGCGCCTGCGCGAAGGCCGCCGCCGCGCCGAACAGGCCGGGCTGCGGGTGGGTGATCAGCTTGACCGGCATCGCCGCCATGAGGCTTTCGAACCGGCCCTTCGAGGTGAAACGTTCGGCAAAGCCTGAGCGCACGAGTGTATCCTTGATACGCAGGCCCAGCCCGCCCGCCATGACAAGCGCGCCGGCTCCATGTGCGAGTGCGAGATCGCCCGCCACGCTGCCGAGCGAGAGACAGAAGCGGTCGACCGCAGCAGCAGCGAGGCTGTCCTCGCCGCTGGTGCCGAGCGCCCAGAGCTCCTTGTCGGTAAGCGAGGTAATCGCGCGGCCTTTTATGCTGGCTAGGGTCTCGTAGATATCGACGATCCCGGGCCCCGCTACCACGCGCTCGGCCGAAACGCGGCGGTGCCGCCCGCGCAAGCGCGCAAGGATGGCGTCCTCGATCTTGTCGAGCGGGGCGTAATCAATGTGGCCGCCCTCGGTGGGCTGGACATGATAGGTGCCGCGCTGGCGCCAGAGCTGCGCGACACCGAGTCCGGTACCGGGCCCGACAACGCTGATCGTGCCTTCTTCCGGCAACGGCACTTCGGGTCCGCAAAGGTGCAGGAAGTGCGCATCGTCCGCCTGCGCGACCGCATGCGCCACGGCAGCAAAGTCGTTGACGACAACATAGTCCGGCGCGCCGAGCTTCTCGGGGATCAGCGCAGGACGAATGATCCAGGGGTTGTTCGTGAAGCGAATGATCTCGCCGCCGACCGGCCCTGCCACGGCAATCGCAACGGCAGCGGGCAGCGTCCCCCCGGAGAGACGAGCAAACTCTTCCCATGCGAGCTGGAAACTCGGGTGATCGGCAGTCTTGAGCGTTACGGCCTCGCCCAGCGAGACGACACGCCCGGCCTCTACCTCGGCCAGCGCAAAGCGGGCGTGTGTTCCGCCGATATCGACCGCGACAAGTTGCATGCCTCTCTCCCCCCTCGTGCGCTGCTCTATGGCAACGCCTGCTTATGCCTCAAAGCCCGCCGAGCGCCAGCATTGCCGAGCCGCCGCGTTCGGCTGGGTCGGCAAATTGGCGCATCATGGCGAAGAGTTCGCGGCCGACGCCGACCGCCTCTTCCGGTGCCTGCGCCGGAGTACGGCTAGCCCATTCCGCCTCGTCCACCAGTGCCACGAGTTCGCCGCTCTCGGCGCAGACGCGCACCACATCGCCATCCTTGAGCAGCGCGAGCGCGCCGCCCTTCTTGGCTTCCGGCGAGACGTGGATGGCCGCAGGAACCTTGCCCGAGGCGCCCGACATGCGCCCGTCGGTGACGAGCGCAACGCGAAAACCGCGGTCTTGCAGGACGCCAAGCGAAGGGGTCAGCTTGTGCAGTTCGGGCATGCCGTTGGCAGCTGGCCCCTGGAAGCGCACGACGACGACGACATCGCGTTCGAGTTCGCCCGCCTTGAACGCTTTCAGCACATCGTTCTGATCGGAGAACACGCGGCACGGCGCCTCGATCGTCCAGCGGCTGCGATCGACCGCACTCACCTTTATCGTGCCGCGGCCAAGGTTGCCATGGACCAGGCGCAAGCCGCCCTCGGGCTGGAACGGTTCGGCCACCGGGCGCAGCATCGCGGGGTTCAGGCTTTCGCGGGGCGCAGGGTTCCAGCGCAGCGCATCGCCGTCCAGAACGGGCTGCTGCGCGCCATCGAGCAGAGATGTGCCGTAGACCGTGCGGATATCGCCATGGGCAAGGCCCGCCTCGACCAATTCGCGGATCACGTAGGGCATGCCGCCCGCGTCCGCGAAGCCGTTCACGTCGCCCGAGCCGTTGGGATAGATGCTCGCGATGAGCGGGACGGCGCGGGAGAGCTCATCCATGTCGTCCCAGTCGATCTGTACACCGGCAGCGCGCGCGATGGCGGGGAGATGGATGACGTGGTTGGTTGAGCCGCCGGTGGCGAGCAAGCCGACGATGGCGTTGACGATCGCCTTTTCATCGACACAGTGGCCAAGCGGGCGGTAATCATCGCCATCCCAGGTGATCTGCGTAACGCGATGGACGGCGGCGCGGGTCAGTTCCTGGCGCAGCTTGGTTCCGGGATTGACAAAGCTGGCGCCGGGCATGTGAAGCCCCATCATTTCCATCATCATCTGGTTGGAATTGGCGGTGCCATAGAAGGTGCACGTGCCGGCGCTGTGGTAGCTTGCACTTTCGCTTTCGAGGAGTTCCTCCCGCGTCGCCTTGCCTTCGGCATAGAGCTGGCGGATGCGCTGCTTTTCCTTGTTGGCGAGGCCCGTCTGCATCTGGCCCGCGGGCACGAGGATCGTCGGCAGGTGGCCAAAGCGTAGGCTGCCGATGAGCAGGCCGGGCACGATCTTGTCGCAGATGCCGAGCAAGAGCGCCGCCTCGTACATGCCGTGGCTGAGGCCGACCGCAGTGCCCATTGCGATGTTGTCGCGGCTGAACAGCGAAAGCTCCATCGAGGCCTGACCCTGCGTCACGCCATCACACATCGCCGGAACACCGCCTGCAACCTGCGCAGTCGCGCCAACCTCGCGGGCGAAAATCTTGATCTGCTCCGGGTAGCGGCCATAGGGCTGATGCGCCGAAAGCATGTCGTTGTAGGCGGTGATAACGCCGATGTTGGTGCTCTTGCCCGTGCGCAGTGCAATCTTGTCGTCGCCCGCCGCCGCAAAGCCGTGTGCGAGGTTGCCGCAGGAGAGCACATCGCGGTTTACGCCCGCATCGCGGGCACGGGCGATGAGATCGAGATAGGCAGCGCGGCTCTGCGCCGAGCGGGCGATAATCCGGTCGGTGACTTTGGCAACAACAGGGTTCAGGGGCATCATTCGCTCCAGTAGATCGTGACAGGCGGTCCGTAGCCGCGCAGGAAATCGGAGACGGGATAGGCGTCGGACCCGGCGAGCCCGGTTTCGATTAGCGCCTTCTTGGACGCGCCGGTGACGACGAGGATAATCTCTTTCGTGGCCTTGAGCGCGCGCTTGTTGAGCGTGAGCCGGTCGAACGGCGCTTCGGGCGGCAGCGGGATCGGGGTCGTCGCGATCACAGTCGGGCCGGGCCGCACCAGCGCGTGCATGTGCGGGAAGAGCGAGGCGACATGGCCGTCCTCACCCATGCCGAGCCAGACGAGATCGAAGGGTTCGACGGGAACACCCTCTTCCAGACGCTCGAACACTGCGCCAGTTCTAGCAAGCGCAGCGTGGAGCTTGCCGAAGTTGCTCGCGGGGTGATCATCCGGCACGCGCCGATCGTCGGTTAGCGCGATGGTGGCGCAGGTCCAATCCAGATCCTGCTGGGCCAGCAGCGCGAAGACCTTGAGCGGGGTCGAGCCGCCTGTGAACGCGAGCCGCTTGGGCCCGGGCTTTGCGAGCACGCGGGCAATGTGCGCGGCAACTGCAGCGGCGTCGCCCGGGTTAGCCCATGTGACGTCAGTCATGCCAGCTGCGCCCGTCGCGCTCGGTGAGCGCAATGCCGGCGTTTGGCCCCCAGCTGCCAGCGGCATAAGGCCTTACTTCCATCTTGGTTTCGGCCCAGACGCGGCGGATTGCATCGACCCAGGTCCACTGGGCCTCGACCTCATCACGCCGGACGAACAGGGTCTGCTCGCCTTCGATCAGATCAAGCAGTAGCCGTTCATAGGCAATGCGCCGGCGGGCCTTGGCAAACGCGGTGGTGAGCGAGAGATCGAGGTTCACTTCGCGCAGCACCACGCCGCCCCGGTCGAGCCCCGGCTCCTTGGCCATGACCTGCAGCCGCACATACTCCTCGGGCTGGAGGCGGATCACGAGGCGATTGGCCGCCAGCTTGCCGCCGCGCTGCGAGAAGATGTTGTGCGGCACCCCCTTGAACTGGACGACGATCTCGCTGCGCCGCTCGGCAAGGCGTTTACCGTGCCGCAAGTAGAACGGCACGCCCTGCCAGCGCCAGTTATCGACGTGTGCCTTGATCGCGACGTAAGTCTCGGTGTCGGAAGCCGCGCCAAGATCGTCGAGATAACCGGTGACCGCGCTGCCACCCACGGCGCCTGCGCCATATTGTCCGCGCACCATTTCCTCGGCCTTTACCGGGCGCAGCGCGCGCAGGACCTTGACCTTCTCGTCGCGGATTGAGGTGGCGTCGAACTCGACCGGGGGCTCCATCGCGGTGAGCGCGACGAGCTGAAGCATGTGGTTCTGCACCATGTCGCGCAGCGCGCCGGTGTCGTCGTAGAACCCCTTGCGGCCTTCGAGACCGACCGTTTCGCTGACGGTGATCTGCACGTGATCGATGCCCGCGCTGTTCCACAGCGGCTCGAACATCATGTTGGCAAAACGCAGCGCGAGGAGGTTCTGGACCGTTTCCTTGCCGAGATAGTGATCGATGCGGAAGATCTGCTTCTCCGCAAAACCGGCGGCGACAGCATCGTTGATGCGGCGGCTGGAGGCAAGATCGTTGCCGAGCGGCTTTTCCAGGCCGATGCGCACGCCTTCATGGGCGAGGCCCGCAAGCCGGAGGCCTTCGATGGTCGGCTCGAACAGGGCGGGCGCGGTCGAGAGGAAGATCGAAAGGCCGCACGAGGTGTCGCCAAGCTTTTCGGCAAGCCCCGCAAAGCCTTCGGGCTTCGAGGCGTCGAGAGTCTGATATTCGAGGCGCTCGAGGAAGCTTACGAGCTTGGTATCATCGCGGCGATCGGCGGGGAGGAACTCCTCCAGCGCAGCGCGCGCCATCTCGCGGAATTCGGTATCATCATGCACCGAACGCGCGGTGCCGACGATGCGCAATGTGGGGTCGATCAGGCCATCCTCGTGCAGCGCGTAGAGCGAGGGCAGCAGCATGCGCCGCGACAGATCGCCGGTCGCGCCGAACAGGAGCAGGGCGGAACAGCTGGTGGCGGCCATGGGCGGCATACTCCTTAACCGGGCAGCTGCACGAGAGCGCCCGAAGGCTCCCTAGACCCGAATGCCTTGGGCTTCAGCACGCATAAGTATGCGAGTTGGAATGGACAAGCCTCAGCGCCGGAAGAGCCATTCGAAGATTTCCGGCAGGCGCGCGGCCCAGGCGTTCTCTTCGTGCTCTGCGCCCGGGTAGATGCGGCTCTCGAAATCGCTACCGCGCCGCCAGCCAAGCTTTGCGAATTCGGCGTCGATCGGTTCCTGATAGGGCGCGTAAAAGGCATCGAGCGTGGCTGTGCCATGGTCCATCCAGATGCGCCGGCCGGCGGGAGCGCCCATCGTGCGATCGAAGAAGCCGGTCCAGAGCGCCAGCGTTTCGGAGTTGAAGCCCTTGATCGTATCGGGGCCGATGGCGGGCCAGTGCGAACTGATGCAGGCGGCCTGCCCGTAGCCATCGGGGCGCGCGGCGATGGCGTAGCAGCTCATCAGGCCGCCCATGCTGGAGCCCGCGATGGCGGTATCCTCCCGGCCCGGTCGGGTGCGGAACGAAGCATCGACCCAGGTCTTGAGCGGCCCGGCGAGCCAAGCGAGATAAGCATCCGAGATCACCGGCGCGGCGGCGATCGCGTCCATCTTTGCTTTCAGCGCAGGCGGCGCGGCATCATAGGCGGGGCGCGGCAGGTACTGGCGGAACCGGTCCTCGCCGGGGGCCCAGATGCCGACAATGATGCGCGGCTCGATCCCCTGCCCCATTACCGTGAGCATGGCCTTGTCGGCCGCCCAGATCTTGTTGAAATTGCTGTTCTTCAGATCGAACAGATTGTGCCCGTCGTGCATGTAAAGCACAGGATAACGCTTGCCCGAAGTGTCGTAGCCCGGCGGCAGCCAGATCGTGAAGCGCTGGGGCGGGAGACCCGCCGCCCGCACCTCGGTGTATTCGATGCGCCGCCCGGTGTCCTCCTGGGCGGCGGCCAGCCCCGGCAAGAGCAGCGCGGCGAGGAGGAGGAGCAAGCGCCACATGGTCACTTGCCCGGATGGAGCCTGATCGCAGCGCCGCCACCAGGGGCGAGCCAGAGCGGGATCTTGTCGCCCTTCTTCACAGTCAGCGTCGCATAGGCGATCTTGTGGCGGGCTTCAGTGGCATAAGTCGCCCCTTCCCCGTCCTTCCAGATCGTCGCGGTATAGGTCTTGCCCGCGTCGAGGAAATCCATCGCGAGCGTGACATCGCGCGCAGTGGCGTCGTTCACGCCGCCGACGAACCAGTCCTCGCTGTTGCGGTCCTTGCGCGCGAAGATTGCGTAATCACCTACTGCACCCGCGATCAGGTGGCTCTCCGACCAGTCTGCGGGAACTGCGCGAATGAACTCCAGTTCTTTCGGATGCGCAGCAAGGCTCTCGATGAAATCCGATGCCATCTGGATCGGCGAATAGATTGCGAGATAGAGCCCGAGCTGCTTGGCAAGCGTCGAGGCCAGCGGCACGTGGTTCGCCCCTTCCAGGCTGAGCATGCCGGGGGTGAAATCCATCGGACCCGAAAGCATGCGGGTGTAGACCAGCGTCGGCTCATGGTCCGGCCCGTTGGCGAACTCACCCCAGGCGTTATACTCCATGCCGCGCGCGCCTTCGCGGTCGATCCAGTTTGGGTATGTGCGGCGGAGCCCGGTGTCCTTGACCGGCTCGTGCGCATCAATCGCCACCTGATACTTTGCCGCCGTTTCGACGACCTTCATGTGGTGCTGCACGTTGCGCTGGCCTTCATGCCATTCCATGCGGACTTCGCCGGGCTTGTCGCCGGGGGCGATGATCCCGCCAGCGTCCGCGACATAGCCGGTCTTGACCGAATGCATGCCGAGCGACTGATACAGCTTCATCGCCGGTTCGAGCTGGGCCTCGTAGTTGGCGATGTTGCCGCCTGTCTCGTTGTGGCCAATCAACTGGACCTTCTTCTTCGCGGCATAGGCGGTGACGGCCTTGAGATCGAAATCCGGCACCGCCTCGGTAAAGCTGAAGTCCTGCCCGTGGCCGAACCAGTCACCATTCCAGCCCTTGTCCCATCCTTCGACGAGAAGCCCGCCGAAGCCGTTCTTCGCAGCGAAATCGATGTACTGCTTGGCGCGCTCGGTGGTTGCGCCGTGGCGCGGACCTTCGGCCCAGGTCCAGTCGCCGCGGATCATGCCCCACCAGATGCCGATGTACTTCATCGGCTTGAACCACGAGACATCGCCGATCTTGTTCGGCTCGTTGAGATTGAGCTCGAGATCGTTCTCGACAAGGCCCGCCGCGCTGTCGGCAATGCGGATCGTGCGCCAGGGGGTGTTGAACGGCAGGTCGCGGATCACGGCGGAGCCGCGCGAGGATGGCGCTAGAGTCGTGCGGAACAACTGCCGCTCGGCGCGCTTGAAGTACATCGCCGAATAATCGACCAGTGCGGCCTCATGGAACGCGAGGTGCGTGCCGTCCTCAAGCCACATGGTGATCGGTGTCTGCGCGGTGGCGACCGCATCGATCGGCGTGCGCTGGTAGATCTGTTCCTCGCGGTTCCATTCAAGGCCAGCTACCCAGAATGCGGTGCCGGGCTGCGCGATGTCGAACTCGGTCCACTCGTCACCGATCTTCAGCGTCTTTAGGCCGGGCTGCTCGGGCAGTTCATAGCGAAAGCCGAAGCCATCATTGAACAGGCGGAAGCGCACGTTCATCCGGCGGCCGGCGTAGTCGGCATTCTGTTCGAAGCGGACGAGCACTTCGTTGTGATGATCGCGCACGAAGCGCCGCTCGCCCCAGGGCTGTTCCCACGTGCTGTCTGCGCTCGCGGCTTCCGAACCAGTGATGCGGAAGCCACGCACCAGATTAAGCCCGTCCGTCAGCGTAAAGCCGAGCTTGGAGGCGCCAATCAGCAGCTTGCCCTTGCGCGAGAGCGAGTAGACCGGGCGGTCGCTGCCATCAGTGGTGACGGTGAGGACGAGGCTGCCATCGGGCGATGCGGCGGTAACGACGGCCTTCTGCGGCGCGGTCTGAGCGAAAGCGGCATTGGGCAGCAGCGCGGCGGCCAGCGCCATGAGGGCGGCCTTGCGGTTCAGGCGGAGCATGGTTTTGGTCATTCCTCGATCAGCAGGGCGCCGAAGGGCGGCAGGGTGCCGGGAGCGGCACCGTTGACGGCGTTCAACACGCTGCCTGCGGGCGACGCGGCGGCGGGCCACGGCGCGGCGTGGTGGCCGATGTTGAACACACCGACCACGCGCGAGCCGACCGCGCTGCGGCGGAAGGCCAGTACGTTGCCACTCGCATGCAGCACGGTGAAATCCCCGGTGCGCAGCGCCGGATTTTGCCTGCGCAAGTTGAGCAGTGCGCGCGTGAGGTTCAGCAGTGAGGCCGGATCGGCTTCCTGCAGATCGATCGCGCGGGCATGATTGGCATCGCCGAGCGGCAGCCAGGGCTGGCCGGTGGTGAACCCGCCCTGCTCGCTCTGCGCCAGCCACGGTAGCGGCGTGCGCGCACCATCGCGCGAAAGCGTCAGCGGCCAATTGGCGATCGCTTCGGGGTCCTGGATCTGCTCGAAGGGAATATCGACCTGCGTGAGGCCAAGTTCCTCGCCCTGATAGACAATGATATTGCCGCGCAGCGAGGCGAGCAGCATGGCCTTCATCCGCCCGAAAGCCTCGACATCCTGCGGCGCGCACCAGCGCGACAATGCACGCGGCGCGTCGTGGTTCTCGAAGGCCCAGCTCGGCCAGCCCTTGCCCGGCCTATCGGGCCACTTGGCCTGCGTGTCGGCGACAAGCTGCGGCGTCAGGCGATCGGCGTAGAGGAAATCGAAGCCATAGGCGCTGTTGAGGCGTTCATCGCCCGCGGTGAATTCCTGCATCTCCGTCTCGGCCAGATCGCCCCCGACTTCTGCCAGCGTGAAAACCGCACCGTAGCGGTTGCAGAGGCTGCGCAGACGCTCGATGAAGCGCACGATATCGGGGTGCGACTGGTTGTAGATCTTGAGCTGATAGTCGAACGGGCGCGTGCGGCGACGCCCGTCGTAGGGCGCGGGTGGATTGTTGCGCAGGCCCGGGTCGTGCATGAGGAAATTGAGCGCATCGATCCGGAAGCCGTCGACGCCCCGGTCCAGCCAGAACTGCATCACGCCGAGCAACGCCTCCTGCACCGCCGGATTGTGAGCGTTGATCTGCGGCTGGCTGCTCAGGAAATTGTGCAGGTAATACTGGCAGCGGCGCGCATCCCAGGTCCACGCCGGACCGCCGAAGACCGATTGCCAGTTCGACGGCGGGGAGCCGTCTTCCTGCGGATCGGCCCAGACATACCAGTCCGCGCGCAGGTTATCCCGGCTCTGTCGGCTCTCCTCGAACCATGGATGCTGGTCCGAGGTATGGGCATAAACCTGATCGATCGTGACTTTGAGACCGAGTTCGTGCGCGCGCTCGACCATGCGGTCGAAATCCGCCAGCGTGCCAAAAATCGGATCGACATCGCAGTAATCCGCCACGTCATAGCCGAAATCGCGCATTGGCGAAGTGAAGAAGGGCGACACCCAGATCGCATCGACACCCAGCGAGGCGACATGATCGAGCCGCGCGGTGATCCCCGGCAGATCGCCGATCCCGTCACCGTTCGCGTCGCAGAAACTGCGCGGATAGATCTGATAGATCGCCGCGCCGCGCCACCACGGAAGTTCTTGGGCGGCGGGAACAGGGTGGGCCTTTGCAGTCGCTTTGGTCATTTGGTAGTCTGAGTCCCTGGGGAGGAAGGGATGAGGCGGCAAACAGCGCTGCCAAACGCCGGCAGATCGAGCGAGATGCTACCAGACGCGGAGACGCGGGCAGGGCAAGTGCCGAACAGGGTTTCAAGCTTTTCGGCCGAAGTGCCAACAACGCTCGCCGCATGGATCGGCGCGTCGGAGGTGTTGAAGGCGATGAGGTACTCGGCGCCCGAATCGGGGTCGAAGCGTGAGACGCTGAAAAGACCGGGCTTTTCCTCATAGCCGCGCACGACCTGGCGCCCGCGCGCAAGAGCCGGGTGGGCGGCGCGCAAGGCGGCGAGATCGCGGATCAAGCGGTAGAACGGGTGCGCAGGATCGAAATGGTCGGAAGCCGCGGGCCGGGCTGCGTCCATCACCGGATTGTCGAGATAGCTTGCCGTCTTGCTTGCGAACATGTCCTCGCG
Organism: Novosphingobium sp.; assembly: GCF_027489515.1. Lineage (GTDB taxonomy): Bacteria > Pseudomonadota > Alphaproteobacteria > Sphingomonadales > Sphingomonadaceae > Novosphingobium. The sequence goes on from NZ_JAIXZS010000055.1 coordinate 20,892, forward strand.
CGCATCGGTGTCGTTGCCATCGCCCACATAACCCTGCTCGTCGCCATAGTAGATCACTGGCGCGCCGCGCAGAGTGAGCAGCATGACATGGGCGAGGCGCACCCGTGCTTCGAGTTCGGCCGCACTGATGCCCGGGCGATCATGCCGGATCAGCGTGGAAAATCGGCCCATGTCGTGGTTGCCCAGGAACGTCGGCATCGCGAGCGCGGCCTTTTCGCCGCCTTCATAGAGCACATCGCCGTCGAACAGTTCGGCCAGCACGCTGGTGCCCTTGCCCGCCCCCAGCGCGGCGCGGACCGAACCCTGGAATGCGAAATCCAGCACCGCCGGATAGCCGTCGCGCCGGGTGTACTGCGCGATGTAGCCATTGCCCGGCTCCTCCCGCGCGACTTCGCCGAAGATCGTGAAGTTCGGAATGCCTTTGGCCTTGGCAGCTTCAAGCATGGGCGGAATGAATGCCTGCCAGAAGCCGGGGTCGACATGCCGAGCCGTGTCGATGCGGTAACCGTCGATGCCGAAATCCTCGATCCATTGCCGATAGATAGCGATCATGCCTGCGCGCACGCGCGGGTGTTCGGTGAACAGATCATCCAGACCGACGAAATCACCAAAGCGGCTGCTCTCGCCGGTGAAGGTGGTGTTGCCACGATTGTGATAGTACGCGGGATCGTTAAGCCACTCGGGTACTTTGACGTGCTCTTCGCCTGCCGGGACATAGGGCGTGTAGGCGAAGGTGGGATCGGTGAGCTTCGCGAAGTTGGCGGCCGAAGAGTCCTCGTCACTCGCAAATCCGGGATTGATAGCCGGACCGTTCACCCCGCCTTTGCGCGCATAGGGATAATCTGCGCGGGAACGATAGGCATAGGGAACTGGCCCGCCCTGCTCGCGGTACTGGATCACGTCCGCCGTATGGTTGGCGATGATGTCCATGTAGACCTTGAGACCGCGCGCATGGGCGGCCTCGACGAGCGCCTTGAAATCGGCGTTGGTGCCGAAGTGCGGATCGACGCGGGTGAAATCGGTGATCCAGTAGCCGTGATAGCCGGCGCTTTCCTGCCCGGGGCTGCCCTGCACCGGCTTGTTCTTGAACACCGGCCCGACCCAGACAGCGGTGGCGCCGAGGCCCTTGATATAATCGAGCCGCTGGATCAGCCCCTTGAGATCGCCGCCGTGATAGAAGCTTTTCGCGGCAGGATCGAAGCCGGTCTTGAGCCGGTCACCCTTCAGGCCGCCGCGGTCGTTGGCGGTATCGCCGTTCTCGAACCGGTCGGGAAGCAGAAAGTAGATGACCTCGCCTGCCGCTGGACGCGCACGCACGGCGTCCAGCGGGACATCGGCGCGGACCGGCGCGCTCGTCGCTGCCAGCGCGGCCAGCAAGGCAAGACAGGCCAAGGTCTTCACGCGGCGGCGCCGAGATTGAGCGGTGGCGCGGCGCAATTGCGTGCGATGAACTCGGCGTGGCTCGGATAGCGCTCGACCTCGCGGCGGTAGAGCGCGTTGAGTGTCTCAAGGTAGCCCTTGAGATCGGCCTCATCGATCGTCTCGGCCAGCGCATGGCTACGCTCGGGCACGATCCCCTGCCCCGCCATGACTTGAAACCAGCCCACTTCGCTGAAAAGCTCGTCGCCGTGCCGGAAGATGTGGCCATTGGCGCGGAAAAGCTCGATCCGCTCCGAAAGACTGTCCGGCAGCGCCATATCGCGCACTGCCTGCCAGAATGGTTCGGGCCGCTGGTTCACATGGTAGTGCAGCACGATGAAATCGCGGATGCGCTCCATCTCGAAGGTGAATTGCCGGTTGTACTCGTCGCGCGCGGCTTGGGTCTGGTCTTTGCCGGGCAGGAACTTGAGGATGCGCGAAATCGCTGACTGGATGAGATGGATGCTGGTCGATTCCAGCGGCTCAAGAAACCCGCTCGAAAGTCCGACTGCGATCACGTTGCCGCGCCACGCTTCGGTGCGGCGGCCAGTGGTGAAACGGATCGGGCGCGGATCGGCGAGCGCAGGCGCATCGAGGTGCGCGAGCAGGCTTGCCGCCGCCTCATCATCCGAGGTGAAGGCGCTGCAATAGACGCGGCCGTTGCCGGTGCGATGCTGCAGCGGAATCCGCCATTGCCAGCCCGCTGCATGCGCCGTCGCGCGGGTATAGGGCGAGAAATCCTCGACCCGACCACTCGGCACGGCAAGCGCGCGGTCGCACGGAAGCCAGTGTGTCCAGTCGACATAGCCAGCGCCCATGGTGCCGCCGATCAGGAGCCCGCGAAAACCGGTGCAATCGATGAAGAGATCGCCGGCAATCTCTTCGCCAGAGGCCAGGACGAGCGAGGTGATGTTGCCGCTAAGCGGATCCTGCCGGACTTCGGCGATCCTCCCCTCGCGCCGCGTGACGCCGCGGGCTTCGCCAAACTGGCGCAGGAAGGCGGCATAGAGCCCGGCGTCGAAGTGGAACGCGTGGGGCATTTCAGGGATGTTGCGGCTGGTTAGTGGAGCACCGCGGTGCATGCGGCCAGAGCGCGCAGCAACATCGTTGATCGCATAATCACCCACAGGCCCGGCAAGGCCAAGGCGGCGCCCGCGCGACCAGTAATGATGAAACGCGCATAGCCCCACATCGCGACCGACATCGCCGAAGGCATGCATGTAGCGTTGACCGGGCGCTCCCCAGCCCACGAATTCGATCGCCAGCTTGAAGGTTGCCTGCGTGGCACGGATGAAGGCATCCTCGTCGATCCCGAGCGCCTGATTGAACATGCGGATCTGGGGGATCGTCGCTTCACCAACGCCGACGGTTCCGATCTCCTCGGATTCGACGAGCGTGACGGTGAAGCCGGTATCAAGGAAATGACCGAAGGCGGCAGCGGCCATCCATCCGGCGGTCCCGCCGCCAGCGACGACGATCCGGACCGGGCCGCTTGTCGGGCCGGATCGGGCGCCTGCGTTGCCGCTGGTGTCAGTGCTGCTCATCGCAGGCTCCCTGTGGTCCGGAGGGTGGGCCGGAAGGTGGTATCCAGTTCATGTGCCGCCACGTGGATGGCAGACACCCGCGCTTCCGGCACGGCGATCCGCACTGCGGACGACCTGCCAGAGCTGGGCCAAGATTTCAGGCATCGGTCAAAGGTACCGGGCGGATGGACTTGCAGCAAGCCATCCGCCCGGCCCGCATACGACTTCAGAACTTGTAGCTGACCGCCACGTAGAAGTCCCGACCATAGCGCTGGTAGTCGATCACCTGACGCGGATCGTTGTTCTGGTATGTAATGAACGGACGATCGGTGAGATTGCGCGCCTGGAACAGGATCGAAAGGCCTTCGAGCGCCGAACCGGGCTGGAAGTCATATCCGATCTGAGCATCGAGAATGCCTTCCGCCTTGGCCGTGCGGTAGGTCGGGTTGGCCGAAAGACCAGCGACCTCGGCGAGGAACTTCGAGCGATAGCGGTACGAAGCGCGCAGCTGGAGGCCGTGCTTCTCGTAGTAGATCGAGGCATTGCCCACCCAGTCCGACAGACCCGGCAACGTGATCGGGTTCGCCGGATCGCTGTTCAGCGTGATCTTGCTGTCGGTGTAGGAACCGCTGCCGTAGAAGCCGAAGCCGTCAAGCGAAGGCGTGAGCAGCGAGAACGGCAGCGAAAGCGTGAGTTCCGCACCCTTGAGCGAGCCGCCACCATCGTTGAGCGGCTGCGAGACGACGCCCTGCGTTGTCTTGAGCTTGTCGCGGATCGCCGCCGGGAGCGCTGCCGCCACCGCCGAGAAGTCGAACGGAAGGTTCTGCTGCGGGTTCACGAAGTCGGTCAGCTTCTTGTAATAGCCGGCCAGCGAGACGTAGCCGCCCTTCGGGAAGTAATGCTCGACCGACAAGTCGACATTAGCCGAGCGGTAGGGCCGCAGCTGGGCATTGCCGCCCTTGGACTGGAAGAAGGGCCGGAGCGGATCGTTCGCTTCGAGGTTCTGGAAGTTGAAGCTCAGTTCCTGGTTCACACGCTCCTGATCGAGGCGCGGGCGCACCATGCTCAGCGAACCGGCCAGCTTCACGTAAGTGGCGTTCGCCACTTCGAGCGCAAAGTTCGCACTCGGCAACACGCGCCAGAACTTGTCGCCGCCCGTGGCCGGCACGACCAGCACTGTGCCGGTGGTCGAGTCAAACCGCGAGATCGAGCCGGTCGAGCTCTGGTCGGTGTAGACCGCCTGCACACCGATCGACCCGGTGAGCTTCTTGCCACCGACATCGCCGTCAAGCTTGATCATGCCGTAGGCGGTGTAGACCTTTTCCGTCACGGTGTTGTCGCGCACCAGCGATTCCGGACGATTGTCGTAGACCGAGGCGAGCGAGTTGTTGACGAGGTAGACCGGATCGAGCGCCAGCATCTGCGGCACGCCGAGGTAGGCCAGCGGAACCGAGCCGATGATGGCCGCTTCCGGAATGGGCGCGAACTTGGTCGTGCCGCTATCCACCGAGCAGTTGCTGCCGGCGCCCTTGGGGCAGAGGAAGAACGAAGTGAACGCCGAGGTCTTCTTGCGGCGGGTGAAGTTGCCACCAAACTGCCAACCGGCGATCGGACCCGCGCCTTCGATCGCGCCATCAAGATCGGCGCGCAGCGAAAGCAGCTCGTCCTTGAACTTGGGACGGTTGAGGAAGCCTGCCTGAACCACTGCCTTGGTGCCGTTGTAACCCCAGCCACGCGGGTCGGTCAGCCCAAACACCTTGCTGTCGGCATAGTTGAGCGTCGGCACGATATCGAAGGTGCCGTTGGGGTTTGCAGTGACCTTCACGGTGTCGGACGCGCCGCTCAGCCCATAGCCGGTGCCGGTGTAGGTTTCGAGCAGATCGTCGGTGCGCTTGGCAAAGCTGTAGGCCGCGTCAAGGTTCAGGTGGACCTTGTCGCTGAGGCCGATCTGGTTGTTCCAGCCCACCGAGAAGTTGTCCGCGTCGCGCTTGTTGCGGTCGTTGCGCTGCACGGCATGGACACCCGAGAAGGTCGCCTCCGTGACGAAGCCGTTGGACGCCTTCAGGCCCGAGGCGACCGTCCCGCCATCACCCCAGCCCAGCGGGAATTCGATGCCGCGCAGGATCTGGGTTTCCTTGAACTTCGAATAGAGAATGTCGAGCGTCGAATGGAAGTTGTCGCTCGGCTGGTACTCGAGCGTGGCGACAGCGCCGTACCGCTCCAGCTTGTTGGACTGAACGTAGGGCTTCGCACCGCCGAGGATGAGGTCGGTATCCTTGGTCTTGACCGGAACGCTCGCACCGGTCTGGTTCAGCTGCGGGAAGCCCCAGGCGTTGTAGCGCTCGTTCTGCGAAGGCGCGCTCGTCGCCGAGAAACCGATGGCGATACCAAAGGTGTCATCGGCGAACTTGTCGACATAGGCGGCCGAGGCGCGGTAGCCGAAGCGCGTGCCATCGGGGTTGAGCTTCTTCTGGCCGTTCATCTGGCCGCGGACCTGCAGCGCGATGATGCGGTCCTTCTGCGACAGCGGGCGCAGCATGCGCAGATCGACGGTGCCGGCGATACCGGCGGCGACCAGCGACGGGGTCGGGGCCTTGTAGACGACGACGTTCTTGAAGAATTCGGCCGGGTACTGGTCGTACTCGACGCCGCGGTTGTCGCCGACGGTGACCTGCTCGCGGCCGTTCAGCAGCGTGGTGCCGAAATCGGGGCCGAGGCCGCGGATCGAGAGGCGCTGGTCGCGGCCTTCGAGGCGCTGCGAAGTGACGCCGGGCAGGCGGGCGAGCGAGTCCGCGATCGACACGTCGGGCAGCTTGCCGATGTCTTCAGCCGAAAGCGCTTCGACGATTGTCGGCGCGCCGCGCTTGATCGAGGCCGAAGCATTCAGCGAGGCGCGGTAGCCGGTAACGACGATGGCGGCCTCATCGGCAGCGGGCGCATCAGCAGCGGCCTGTGCGGCTTGCGGCGCAGCATCCTGCGCAAACGCCGGCGCAGCAAGCGCGGCAGCGGTCAGCGCAATCGCCGAACTGCCGAGGGCAAAAAGGGTGTGCTTAGCCATGGAAATCATATCTCCCCCATGCGGCCAGATCGTGGCCTCAACATTGTCGGAACGCGGTTTTTCCGGGTCCAGTACGATGTGCTGGGTAGAACCGGAGTGGATGGGAACGAATATGGCATACGTATACCATCGCGATTCCGGGGGTTTAGCGCGTGGTGGTGAGGCTGAATTGTCACGCTCCGCCCCCGCAAACCCTGCTCATATCGCCGAGTCCTAGGGGGCAATTGCTTCCATGCATTTTCATGCGTAAGTTGCACTTCTTGCTGATCAGTCAGGGCAAACCTGCGGCGGCACGGGAGGAGGTTGCACGCGATGGGCCGCAGGCCGTCCAACAAGCCGACCAGTTTCGATATCGCCTATCTGGCGGGCGTTTCGCAGCCAACGGTGAGCCGGGCGCTGCGCGGCAGCAAGTCGGTCAGCCTCGCCACGCGCCAGAAGATCGAGGCGATTGCCCGCCAACTTGGCTACACGGTCGACAAGAACGCTTCTTCGCTGCGTTCGCAGCGCTCGAACACGCTGGCGCTGCTGTTTTTCGAGGACCCGACGCCAGACGAGTCCGGGATCAACCCGTTCTTCCTCGCCATGCTCGGCTCGATCACCCGGCACTGCGCGGCGCGCGGGCTTGATCTGCTGATCTCGTTCCAGCGGCTCGATGATGATTGGCACAAGCGGTATCAGGACAGCCACCGTGCCGACGGACTCATCCTGCTCGGCTATGGCGACTACACGCTCTACGAAAGCCGCCTGCGCCAATTGGTGCGCAGCGGCGCGCATTTCGTACGCTGGGGTGCAGTAGAGCCCGATACTATCGGTGCCACGGTCGGTTCGGACAATTTCGGCGCGGGCCGCCTTGCAGGAGAGCACCTCCTGGCGCGCGGACGGCGCAGTATCGCGTTTCTGGGCCAGGCGGACAGCCACTATCCCGAGTTCAAGAACCGCTATGAGGGACTTGTCCGCGCGGTCGAGACGGCGGGGCTGACGCATGATCCCGAGCTTGTCGTGCCGGCGATCTCCTCTGAAGAACTGGGCTATCAGGCCGCGCGCAAGCTCATGCAGGGCGGCAAGGCGTTCGATGCCATCTTTGCGGCCAGCGATCTTATCGCCATCGGGGCGATGCGCGCGCTGGCGGAGGCGGGGCTCAGCGTTCCCAGTGATGTCGCCGTCGTTGGCTTCGACGATATCCCGGCTGCCAGCCTGACCTCGCCGCCGCTCACCACGGTGATGCAGGACATGCGCCATGCCGGGGTCGCGCTGGTGGAAACGGTGATGGCGCAAGTCGAGGACAAACCGCCGCCCTCGCCATTCCTGCCCACCCGCCTTGTCGTGCGCGGCAGTACGGGCGGGTAGTTCGGCCCTGCATATTAATGCAGGCATATGGATAACATTCGTATGCATTGCTGCTCACGTGGCAACGCTCGCCTAGGGACAAGGCAGAGATAACAAAGCAGATGACCCGGCTATCCGGGCGCATCGGGGGAGCCGAACCGCGTGACCACTCGCCAGAAACCGCAGCAGTCCTTCTGGGGGCTGTGGAACGTGAGCTTCGGCTTCTTCGGCATCCAGCTCGCCTTCGGGCTGCAGAACGCCAATGTCAGCCGCATCTTCCAGTCGCTTGGCAGCAGTGTCGACGACCTCGCGTTTCTCTGGATCGCCGGGCCGGTGACCGGCCTTATCGTGCAGCCGCTGATCGGGCACTATTCGGACCGCACGTGGGGCCGCTTCGGGCGGCGGCGGCCCTATTTCGTGGCAGGCGCAGTGCTTTCGGCGCTGGCGCTGCTGGGCCTGCCACAGACGGGTGTGCTTCTGCTCGCGGCGGGCTTCCTCTGGTTGCTCGATGCCTCGCTCAATATCGCGATGGAGCCCTTCCGCGCCTTCGTGGGCGACATGACGCCTGATGACCAGCGCGCACAAGGGTTTGCGCTACAAACCTGGTTCATCGGTGCGGGCGCAGTGATCGGCAGCGTGCTGCCGGCGGTGTTCACCCACTTCGGCATTGCCAACACGGCGCCGGAGGGCGTCATCCCGGATTCCGTGCGGTTGAGCTTCTATATCGGTGCGGCAGCGATGGTGCTGGCGGTCGCGTGGACCGCCTTCAACGTTCAAGAGTACGGCCCTGAAGAAATGGCGGCGTTCAATGGCGACCGGAGCCATGCCGCAGAGCAAGCACAAGCACTTGTCTATTCGCCGCGCGGGCCGATGTGGCTGGTGATTGGCGCGGCTCTGCTCGCGGCGGTGAACGAACTGGGACTCGACAAGCAGCTCTATGTGCTGGGCGGCGGGCTCGCTCTCTTTGGCTTCGCACAGATCGTGCTGCGCGCCACCAAGGCCAAAGGCGCGCTGGCAGAAATCATGAGCGACCTGGCGCAGATGCCCGCGCAGATGCGGCAATTGGCGGTAGCCCAGTTCTTCACCTGGACCGGCCTGTTCATCCTGTGGATCTACACGACGCCGGTCGTCACAAAGTATGCCTTCGGGGCGACGGACACGACGGGCGCGGCCTATAATGCCGGCGCCGACTGGGTGGGCGTGATGTTCGCGTTCTACAACGGCGTGGCGGCGTTCGCGGCGTTCCTGCTGCCGTTGCTGGCAAAGCGCATCGGCAATGCGCAAACGCATGCGCTCTGCCTGCTTGGCGGCGGTTCGGGCCTTCTGATGTTGCTCGTCGTGCGCGATCCGTGGCTGCTGTTGCTGCCGATGGTCTTCGTCGGCGTGGCCTGGGCCTCGATCCTCGCGATGCCTTACGTGATCCTCACGCGGGTGCTGCCGCCGCACAAGTTCGGCATCTACATCGGCGTGTTCAACGTGTTCATCGTCGTGCCGCAGCTCATGGTCGCGACGATCATGGGCGGGGTGATCCGCAGTTTCTTCCCCACCGAACCCAAGTGGACCATGCTCGTGGGCGCGGTGGTGCTGGCCGCTGCCGCGTTCGCAATGCTGCGCGTGCGCGAGGAAAAGGCGGCCTAATACTGAAAGGCGGCTTGCGGGACTGCGTCCATCAAGGCTTCATTGCGCTCGCGCATCTTGTCGCGGAACTCACCGTGGGTGACGATATGGAGCCGGCCCGCAAGAATGCCTTCGGCGACGATTTCACCGACGGTTTCCGGGTCCATCCAGTCATTCCCGGGCGGGCGTTCCAGCAGCGATGCCTCGCTATTGGCAAAACCGCTGCCTTCGCGCAGGTGCGCCGGGCGGTTGAGGGCGGCCTCATGAATATTGGATCGCACGAACGCCGGGCAGAGCACCGACATGCCGATCCCCTTCCCCGCCAGTTCCTCTCGCATGTTCTCCGAGAGGTTCAGCACTGCGGCCTTGCCCGCCGCATAGATCGCGAAATTGGCGGGCATCCGCACCGCTGCGGCAAGCGAGGAAACGTTGACCACATGCCCGCCGCGCCCATGCGCGATCATGCGCGGAAGAAAGCTTTGGAGGCCATTGACCACGCCGCCCAGATTGACGCCGAGGCCATAATCCCAATCGGCATAGCCCGCTTCGAGCACCGGGCCTTCGACGCCGACACCGGCATTGTTGACAAGAATGTCTATCCCGCCGAGTTCGATATCCATACGCTCAGCGACAGCCGCGAACGCGGCGCGATCGGTAACGTCGAGGGTCAGCGCAGCCACCGTATTGGCAAGGCCGGCCTCGCGGATTTCCACCAGCGCACGGTCGATGTGATCGGGCCTGAGATCCGCAATCACCACGAAGGCGCCGCGCTTCGCCAGCGCCTTGACGATACCGAGACCGATCCCGCTCGCCCCGCCGGTGACGAAAACCCGCTTGTTGTGGAAACTGCGCATGGGCCCTCTCTTCAGCCCTGATAGACCCAGTAGCGCGGACCGAAGCGGGCTTCGAGTTCGGCCAGCTTGGCCTTGTGGATGGCTTGAATGGCAGCCGGTGTCGTCGCCTCATCCGCTGGCACTTCCTCTAGCCGGATGCTGGTCGGATCTTCATAAAGGTGTTCGCCTGCGAGCCGCGCCCTGTCGTCGTAGGGCCAGATAAAGGCCTGACGGCTCGACACGTGGTAGAGCGCGTCGGCTTTGGGTGCATCATAGCCCATGGCGGCAAGGTCCGCGCCCTTGGCGAGCTGGTGGAAAGTGATCTCGTCGCAGATGCCCCAGTCATTCACCGCAAGGCGGTCGTCCGAGTGCCAGAGCACCGCCTGCCCGACGCTGTTGTAGAAGCCCTTCACACCATCCTTGCCCTCGATCACGGCGGGGTTTGCGCCCCAGGTGACGCGATAGACCGGGTGGTCGACCATCATGTCGCTGGCGGTGATGTCATCGAACAGCCCTGCCCCTTCGAGGTGCACGTGGCGCCAGAAGTTGAGGAGGATCGCGCGGTGCAGCGGGTTCGTGGTCGCATCGAAGAGCGCCTCGGTTGGGTTCATGCATTCGAATACCGCACGTTCGATCGCGTTTGTCGGCAGGGTCGTCGCGATGTTCATCGGCCTCTCCTTGTGTGTTTTTTTCACGTTCCCGGCGCGATCAGCACCTTGCACTGTTCGGTGCGGCGGCGGAGCGCCTCGAACACGGTGGGGGTGCTATCGAGCGGGATGGTTTCGGTAACGAGGAGGCGCGGTTCGGCGGCGCCCCTATCCAGCGCATCGAGTGCGGCCTGGTATTCGTGCGTGGTGAAGAAGGCCGAGGTGATCAGGCGCACTTCCTTCGAGAGCATGGCAAAGCTGTTGAAGGTATCGGGAACGGTGCATAGGCCAAGCAGCACGATGCAGCCGCGCGGCCGCACCTGCTCCACCGCCTGTGCAATGAGGCCCGGAACGCCAACGCATTCGAATACCACGTCTGCCTTGCCGCCCAGTGCCCGCTCTGCGGCGCCAATGGGATCGATCCGGTCGGCGATGAAATCATGTGCCCCCATGCTGAGCGCACGTTCCTGCTGCCAGGTGGCGACATCCTGCATGACGACCCGCCCTGCCCCCATGCGGCGCGCCCAGAAGGCGGTGGCAAGGCCAATGGGTCCCGCGCCGAGGATCAGCACCTTGTCGCCGATCCGCATGCCCGCCATGGCCACGCCGTGGAGCGCGACGGCGAGCGGTTCGATGATTGCACCATCGGCAAGGCTGGCGGATCTCGGCAGCTTCACGCACTGATTTGGCATGGTGAGCGCATACTCGGCATAGCCGCCACCCTGCAGGCCAAATCTGTCGCACCACGAGACATTGCCGGCGAGGCAAGCCGGGCAGCTGCCGCAGCTCTTGAGCGGGCTGACTGCGACGAGGTCCCCCTTGGCGAGCCCTTCAACACCTTTGCCAAGCTCGATGACTTCGCCCGCAAACTCATGTCCGAGGATCGAGCCCGCGCCCTGCCCGTAGGCCGGGTCCTCGGTCATGTGCAAGTCGGAGCCGCAAATGCCGCAGCGGCCGATCTTTACCATAACTTCGCCCGCACCAGGCACGGGATCGGGCACCGTCTCGACCGTGAGCGGCTTGTGCAGGCCCTGCATAACGGCAGCGCGCATGTATCTTGCTCCTCAGTGCGCCGGCTTAATGCGCGGTTTGGCCGCCATCGATGGCGATGGTAGCGCCATTGATGAAGCTCGCTGCATCAGAGCAGAGGTGCAACACCGTACCGGCGATCTCCTCGGGCTGTGCGGCGCGTCCGCTCACATTTCCGGCGAAGAAGGCTGCACGAAAGTTCGGGTCGTCGGCCCAATGCTGCGTCATCGGGGTGACGACAAAGCCGGGGGCGATGGCGTTCACGCGGATGTTCGCTTGCGCATACTCCACCGCCGCCGCCTTGGTCAGGCCCGAAACGGCGTGCTTCATGGCGCAATAGACGCTCATGTTCGGGTCCGCGATCAGCGCGCCGACCGATGCCGTGTTGACGATGGCCCCGCCGCCGACTTTCAGGAAATGGCGGATTTCGGCCTGCATCGCAAAGAACACGCCCTTGAAATCAACGTCGATGGCGAGGTTCATTTCCTCCACGGTCACTTCGTGGATCGGGCGCTGAGGCGGTAGGACTCCGGCGTTGTTGAAGGCCGCATCCATCCGGCCATAGCGCTGGATGCAGGCCGCGACGAGGGCGTCCATCGCGGCGGCATCGGTGACGTTGGCATGCTGGAACGAAGCCTCGCCGCCGGCCTGCTTGATGATCGCGACCGTTTCCTCGGCGCGCGAATCGATATCGCCGATGATCACCTTGGCACCCTTGCTGGCAAAAGCGACACAAGCGGCGCGGCCGATGCCTGTGGCTCCGCCGGTGACGAGGACCGCTTTGTCCGCGAACGTCATTCCGTCCATGCCGCCTGCTCCCCCTTGGCGACGCGCGAGGAATTGCCGAGCAGGAAATCGCCCAGCACGTCCACCGCATCCGGAAATGCCTTCTTCACCCGCGCGGCCAGATCGGCGCTGTCTTTCGACGCGGCGACCAGCTTCGGCCATTCAGCAATATAGCGACGCGTGAACTCAAGGCCCGAAGCATCGTTCGGCGTGCCTGGCTTGTCGTGTCCGGCGACAACAATTTCGGGCTTCAGGGCAATGAACCCGTCATTCGCCTTGCCCCAGGCGGCGATAGCCGCGGCATCATGCTCGCCCATCCACAGGAACATCTGGTTGTAGACGAGGTCGCCCGGGAAAAGCGCCTTGATCGAAGGCGCCCAGAGCGCCGTGGCGTGGACGTGATCGCCCTGCACCGGCCCAAGGACCTTGAGTTCCTTGCCCTCGAGCATGATCGTATCGCCTTCCATCGCGGCGGGCGCGGTGGGATGGCGCGGCGAATTGACGCCCAACACCGGATACCAGCGCTTCACCTTGAAGGGCAGCGAGCGCCAGATATCGGCGGCGACCACCGGATGCGCAACGATCTTCGCATCCGGGAAAGCATCCTGCAGCACTTCCATCGCGAAGAAGTGATCGGGATGGTCGTGCGTGATGAAGATCGTGGTGAGGTGCTTGCCGCTATCAAGCACCATCGCGACGACACGGTGGGCATCGGCGCGGGTGAACGGCGCGTCTACCAGCACGGCGTCCTTATCGCCTTTGATCAGCGCGATGTTCGCGAAGAGCGAGCCGCCGCTGGTGCGCAGGGTTTCGACCGTGAGCGGCTTTTCCTGCGCGTGTGCTGTGGTGGAAAGCAGCACGGCGGCGAGCGCCAGAAGGGTTTTCCTGATCATCATGCGATCCCTGATTTGCCGGGGGCGAGGATATGGTTGGGGTCGAGAGCGTCCTTGAGCTTCGCGTTGAAGGCGCGGTTCACGGTGCCAAATTGCTGCGCAACAAGGTCCATCGCATGAACGCCGGTGCGGTAGCTTGCCCAACCGCGCTCGCCGAAACCCGTCACCAGTTCGCGGTAACAATCGTCGGCGCGCTTTTCTTCTGCCGGGTCCGACTTGTCGTAAAGCAGCGCGATGATGTGGTGCAGTTCGCGGCTGCCGATGGCGAAGGCGGCGGTATAATCGAAGCCGTGCTTGCCCAGGATCTGCTTGGCAAGTTCGACCTGACCCTGGGTCTCGCTGCCCTTGGCGGGGGCAACGGGCGCGAACCAGGCAAGCCCGCCTCCGTTCCCACGCCAGCGCGCGAGGCCGATTTCGTCAAGGTTGAGGCCGCCCTGCATGAGAGTGGCGTGGTGGTGGAACCACGAGTTGTCGCCCATCTCGGCTTCGGTGAGGACCTCGCCATCGATCGCGGCGAAGGCGGCGCGGATGATCTTCTCGCTCTCGGCGATCATCCCTTCCGTGCCGTAAAGCGCGATGTAGGTGTTCCACATGCCGAGGTTGTTGGCCTGCGCCGCCTTGGCAACCGCTTCGTCGGTAATCGGGCCAGCGCCGTCCCAAACCTCGCCGCGGCGCTTGAACATGGCGAGCTGGTATGCCCCGCCCATCATCAGCACAACGTTGGGCACGATATTGGCAATGCGCAGCGGGCGCATCGCCTCGACGATGCGGGCGACGTCTTCCATCTTTTTGTGGCGGATGACGAAGGGCTTGTAGACCGGCGGTGCGGGCATCAGCCACATGCCCATCTTGGTCACCACGCCGAAGTTCGACTGGGTAAACAGGCCGTCGAGATAGGGCCCGTAGCCCCACTTGAACGCCTGCCAGGCGGAAGGATTCTTCGTCGAGCCCATGCCTGTGCGCAAAATTTCACCATCCGCGAGGACGACTTCCATGCCGCACTGAACCATGAAGTGCTCGCCATAAGGCGTGTAGCCGACGCCGCGGTCGAGCGTGTTGCCAACCGGGCTGGCGATGGGGCCGACGGTAGGCACGTCGATCCACAAAGGCAGGTTGTTCTCGACCAGATAGTCCTTGAGCTGGCGATAGGTCACGCCAGGCTCGACCAGCGCCGTGCACAGCTCGGGATCGACCGAGATGATGCGGTTCATCCGCTTCAGATCGAGGATCATCTGCCCCGGCATGGCAGTGGTCGTCATGCCGTAGCCCATGTTCTTGCCGGTGGAGACCGGCCAGATCGGCTGCCGGAACTCGTTGGCGATCTTCACGATCGCCTGGACCTGCTCCACGGTCTCCGGGCAGACCGCGCCGACGGGGACGTGCTTGCCATAGGGATCGGGCGTGTACGATTTCTTCCACGGCGCCACGGCTTCGGGATCGGCAAAGACCCAATCATCGCCGACGACCTTGCGCATGGCGGCGACGGCGCTCTTGAAATCGGCCTTCTTCAGGCCGGGCGCGAGGACGGCTTTCGCCTTGGCACCGGTGCCGAGGCCCACGGCGGCGGCCGAAGCGGCGCCCGCGCCAAGCAGCGAGCGGCGATCGAGATTGACGGTCATTGGCCGTGCTCCTTGGGGTCGGCAGTGCTGGACTGGACCCAGGCGGCCAGGGCCTTGAGCTCGGCGGGCGTGATTTCGGTGGGACGGAATGCGGGCATGGCGTTCTGGCCGTGGCGGACCATGTAGGCGACGGTTTCCGCCGGTAGGCCCCTTCCCCGGATCACCGGGCCGACGTTCTTGCCGTGGCAATAGCCGCAGACTGCCGCATAGACCTGTTCGGGGCTGCGCTGTGCCTGCACTTCGCCCAGTTTCTGCGCGGCCTGTGCCGTTCCGGCCAGCGCGATGCCCGCTGCGAGAACCAGCGCGCGCTTCATTGGTATTTCCCCAGCATCATGCCGCCGTCGATGACGATATGGCTGCCAGTCATGTAGTCCGAAGCATCTGAGGCGAGCAGCAGCGCGAGCGGTTTGAGCTGGTCAGTCTCCGCCACCGACCCCAGCGGCACGATGGCATCCCACGCCTTGCGCGCGACGGGGTCCTTCTTGAGCCAGCCCCCGCCGATATTGGTGACAAAGGGCCCCGGCGCGATCGCGTTGATGCGGATGCGGAACTCGGCGAGTTCAAGGCCCAGCGCGCGGACCATGTGGAGCACACCAGCTTTCGCGGGCATGTAGGGCAAGCCGACGATGGGCTCCGTCACAAGACCTGCGTTGGACGCGGTGCAGATGATCGATCCGCCGCTGCGGCCATTGGCGCGGCCGGCCTGCTTCATGATCCGCACGGCATTGCTCACGGTGTAGAACACGCCCGAGAGATTGATCGAGATCGACTTGTCCCATCGCTTGGGGTCATAGGTATCGACCTGACCGTCGGGATTGCGGTGCCCGGCGGGGTTCCAGAAACCGGCGCCAGTATCGATCCCGGCGTTGGCAAAGGCGATATCGAGCCCGCCGTAGGCCTTGGCGTGCGCATCGAAGGCAGCGGCGACGGCATCGCTGTCCGACACATCGAGTTGGTCGGCGCGAGCTTCGTAACCGGCATCGCGCAAGCGGGCGGCTTCGCGCTCGGCGCCTTCACCATCAATGTCGGTGAGGGAAACAGCGGCGCCTGCTTCTGCCATGGCTTCGGCATAGGCAAGGCCGATGCCCGAGGCTGCACCGGTAACGAGCGCAGTTCGCCCCTTGATGTCAAAGCGGTCAAGAATTGCCATTGTCGTTGTTGTCCTCTCCTTCCGCCGCGGCCTTATTCGGCCGCTTGCGGTTGTCGTTCGCGGTCTATCAGGCGCTGGAGCATCCGCCGCGCGCGCACGCCGCCGCCGTCGCCGTTCAGGATCACCGGGCGCAGATCCCAGAAATCAGACCCGCGCATCAGGCGGTGGCTGTCGCGGATCAGCGGCATGTCTTCCTGCTCGAAGGCGAATTCGAGCGCTGCGCGCATGCCGGCAGTGAACTCGGCATCACCCAGCGCAAAATCCCGTGCGGTCGCCCAGAAATAGTGCGTGGTATCGGGTGTTTCGGGCGTGAAGGCGTGCAGCGATGGAAGCAGCGTGCACTCCTCTCGCGGCGTGTCCGGAGGTCCGGCACGGAAATCGAAGTAAAGCACGGCGGGGGCGTGCCAGACGACCCAGCCATAGAAATCCTGCTTCACCCCGATCCGCCCCAGCATCCCGCCGATGCCTTCGGAAAGGTAGTCGTCGAGCCGGACGTATTCCGAGTGGACCGTCTCGCCGTCCTGCCAGAACTTGCGCTCGCCTTCGGTGAAGGCGGCCGCGACCAGCGCCGGGTGCACGAAGTTGGCGTGACTGAGATCGAGGATGTTGTCGCTGTAAAGTTCGTAATGCCCCTCGGCCACAGTCGCGCCGCGCACCGCTTCCCACCGGGGATCGGACAGCCAGCTGAAATCGGGGATCAAAGCAGGATCGGCCTGCTCCGCATCGCCCATCCAGATCCACAGCAGGGCATGGCGTTCGACCAGCGGATAAACTTGCAGCCTGTTTTCGGGGAGCTGGCCGCCGGGATGCGGATTGTGGACACAGGCGCCCGTGCCATCAAAGCGCAGGCCGTGGTAGGGGCACATGAGCGCACCCTCCACCACCTTGCCCTGCCCCAGAGGCGCCCAGCGGTGCGGGCAGCGGCCGGAGACGGCATTGGCCTTGCCGTCTGCATCGCGGAACAGCGCCACGGGTTCTTCGAGGAAGACGCGCTGCTGCGGAGCGTCGCCAAGATCAGCAGCCCAGCCTGCGACGTACCAGCAATTGCGCAAGTACGTGCCGACTGGCTCCGGACCGAGTTTGGGAACCCCTGCAGCGTTCATGTCAGCCTCTCCTCAGAGATAGAGCTGCTTGTTGATCGGGATGTTGTGCTCGCGGCAATAGGTCTCATAGTGGTTCATGAACCACCACACATCGAGCGTTTCGACGTGGTTGCCGTGCTCGTCGAAGAACTCGTTGGCGCCCTGCATGTGGAACAGCGCCTTCATGCCGTTCGGATCATCGGTGACGAGCGTGTGCGCTGTGCCCGGCGTCTCGGTGATGAACTCGCCTGGCTTGCACACCCAATCGTACTCGAGGTAGCGGAACGAGCCTTCGAGCCCAATCGCCCAGACCCGGCCTCGATGCTTGTGCGTGCCGATGACGCCCGGACCCTTGATCCAAAGGATGTTGACGTAGACGTTATCGCGCACGTCGAAGGCGAGGTGGCGGATCGCGGCGTTATCGCCGAAAGGAACCCACGGGCTCTCGGCTTCCGAAGCGCCGACGTAGGTGCCTTCGACGCCCTTGGACTTGATGAGCGCGCCGTAAAGCTCGGGCACATCGACGATCTTGTAGGCCCCGGACGGCGGGGCGGTCATGGTGGCCATCTGGCGCTCCCTTTAGAGGTAGAGCTTGGGGTTGATGGGAATGTCGTTTTCCCGGCAATAGGTCTCGTAGTGGTTGATGAACCACCAGACGTCCGAGGTATCGACGTACTTGCCGTTCTCGTCGAAGAATTCGATCGGGCCCTGCATCCACCCGAACAGCTTCACGCCTTCCGGGTGCTCGGTCACCAGCGTGTGGCTCTCGCCGGGCACTTCAAGGATCAGCCCGCCGGGCGAGGCGACCCAGTCATACTCCAGATAACGCACGCTTCCCTCGAGGCAGACCATCACGATCGTGCCGCGATGCAGGTGTGTCCCGATCGTGCCGGGGCTCTTGACCCAGAGGATGTTGGAGAAAATGCCCTGCCGCACATCAAAGGCAAGGTGCTTGATCGCGGCATTGTCGCCGAAGGGAACCCAGGGGCTGTCGACGTCGGTCTGCGCATCGATATAGCGCCCGCCGGGGCTCAACCGGGCGACGAGGTCGCGGTGGGCGAAACCGACATCGACGATTTCCTTCTTGCTCGACGGCGGTGCAGTCATGGCATTCATGAGAAGCGCTCCTCTTAGCGGATTAGCGTATCGACATAGTCGGCACCGATGCCGACCCGGTCGTAATGCTCGCGCGCGTTCTTGATGTAGTCAAATACATCGAAGTGACCGGTCGTGTTGCCCTCATCATCCAGCCACATCAGCGGGCCGGAGACGACGAAGAACACTTTCATCGGGTCTTCGTGTTCGTAGCAGACGAGCGTATGGCTCTCGCCCGGCGTCTCGTAAACGAAATCGCCCGCAGTCGCCGTCCATTCATGCTCGAGGTAGGCCCACTTGCCGCTGATCGTGTAGGCCCAGATCGGATGCGGGTGATAGTGGCGGTTCACGAGGCCCGCCGATTTCGACATGAGCACGTCGGCCCACATGTTCTTGGAGGGGCTGATCCAGACGGGCTTGGAGCTTACAGTCTCGCTGATCGGCACCCAATACCGTTCGTCGCCTTCGGCGATCTTCGAGAGGTAGACTTCGGGAAGGCCGCCTTCCCGGAACACTTTCTCGACCGGCTTGATGCCTTTCCAGAATTCGGAATGGGCGGTTTCAGGCATTTCTGTCTCCTTTTGCAGGAAGGGCGGACACCTTGCAGCGCCCGCCCCCGGTCATGCTTGGCTCAGAACCGCAGCCCGAGCTTGGCGTACCACTCACGCGGACGGCTGTAGGTGCCGTAGATCTGGCCGCCGGCAATCTGTGCCTGACCGGTCACGAGATAGCGCGTATCGGTCAGGTTGGTCCCGCCGATGGTCAGGTCCCAATGATCGCCCGGTTCCTTGTAGGTGATCGAGCCGTTGAGGATGTCCACGCCGGGACGCTGCAGCAGGTATGCGCGTTCGGTATCGTTCCACAGCGACGACGAGTGCGTGTAGTCGGCGATGAAGATCAGTCGGCCACCGTTCTGGAACTTGGTCTCGTAGCGCGGCGAGATGTTGAACTTCCACTTCGGCGTCTTGGGCAGATCGGCGCCCGGGAACACGCCGGCCTGGAACGGGTTGGCCGCAACCTGCGCGGGCCCGAGGACCGATGTGTACTTGGCATCGAGGTGGCCGATCGACGCGTTGATGGTGAGGCCATCGACCGGCGCCGCCGTCAATTCAACCTCGAAGCCCTTGATCTTGGCATCGCCCGCGTTCTGAATGGTCGGCGAGACGCCCTGCTGGAAGTTCAGCTGGATGCCCTTGTAGTCGGTCTGGAAGACGGCCGCGTTGATCTGGAGGCGGCGGTCGATCAGGGTCGACTTGACCCCCAGTTCATAGGTCGTGGCCTTTTCCTCGCCGAATCCAGGCGCATAGGGCAGCGGGTTGGAAAGACGGGTGGTCCAGCCACCGGTCTTGTAGCCCTTCGACCAGCTGGCATAGACCATCACGTCGTCGTTGGGGTGGAACTGCACGCCAACCTTCGGCGCGAAGTTGTTGAACTTCTTGTTCTGCGTGCCCGCAACGTAATAGCGCAGTGGCTGGCCTGCGTTCGGGAACCCGGCAGCAACACGGCAATCATCGCTGATCGGGTTGATGTTGGCGCAGGCTGGCGGGCCGGCTCCAATCCCGGCGAGGAAGTTGAGGATCTTGTAGGTGAGGCCGTTGGCATCCGACTGGAAGCCCTCGAACTCCTTGTCCTCATGCGTGTAGCGGCCACCGACGGTGATGCCGAACATGTCGCTGAACTTGTAGTCGACCTGACCGAAGAACGCGTAGTTCTTGGTCGCCAGATCGTTCGGACCATCGACTTGCAGCAGGCCCTCGGCGAAGGTCACGTAGTCGTGCAGATTGCCCGCTTCCTTGAAGTAGTAGGCGCCCAGCACGTAGTTCAGCTTCTTGTCCATGGCATTGCCGAGGAGCTGGAGCTCCTGGCTGAACTGCCACTGTTCGGTGGTGAAGCTGGTGTGCAGGAAGTTGAGCGGTGACCCGTCGAGGTCGGTACCCACGTTCCAGTGCAGCTCACGGTAGCCGGTGATCGACTTCAGCGTCACGGTGTCCGAGAGATCGTAGGCCATCGTCAGCGAGCCGCCGTACGACTTCAGCTTCGAGTAGTTGTTGCCGTTGGCATAGCTCGTGTCGATGTCACCGGTAACGAAGCGGTTGTCATAGGGCAGCCGGTTGTTGCGCGGATCGGCATCAACGTTCACGCCGTAAACAGTCGGGTTGTCGAAGATCGAATTGAGGCCGCCGATCCCGCCGATATAGGCGAATGCGGGCGGGCCGCCACCGCAATCGGTGCTCGAAGCCGCAATCGCGCAGTTGTAGGTGCCGGCGAAGACCGCTGGGGTCGTCGTGATCAGCGTGTTGGCGATCTGGCTCTGGTCGACATTGGTGTAGTCGGCCGAAAGCGTCGCGGTGAACGCGCCCCGGTCGAACTTCAGCTTGCCGCGCAGGTTCCAGTTGTTGTCGCCGCCTTCGGTCCCGAGACCGATGTTGTTGTAACCGGCGGCCTTGTAGTTCTGGATGTTGGTCGAGGCGAAATTGCCCGCACCCGGAAACGCGATGCGCTTGAGGTAGCCGGTGCGGTTCTTGGTCGAGAAGCTGACCGAGGCACCGAGCCCGTCGGTGATCGGCAGGTCGACCGTGCCGCGCGTCTGCACGAGGCTGAAGCGGCCGACGGTGACATCACCGACGAAGCGGAATTCCTTGCCCGGATCGTGCGTGACGATCGAGATCGCGCCGCCGATGGTGTTTCGGCCAAACAGGGTGCCCTGCGGGCCCTTGAGCACTTCGATACGCTCGACGTCTGGCAGGTCCTGGTTCGCACCGACCGAGCGCGCGAGGTACACGCCGTCGAGATAGATGCCCACGCCCGGATCGATGTTGAACGCGAAGTCGTTGGCGCCAATGCCGCGGATATAGGCCGAAAGCACGGCAGTCGAACCCGAGAACGGCGTGCCGGCGTCAAGCGTCACGTTGGGGGCGATGTTAGAAAGCGCCGCAACGCTCGTCACCGAGCGCTCTTGCAGCGTGTCCGCCGTAAAGGCCGAGATTGCGATCGGCACGTCCTGCACGTTTTCCGAGCGCTTCTGCGCGGTCACGACGATTTCGGCGATGCCGCCCTCGGGTGCGGCTTCGGTCTGGGCTTGCGGTGCACTCTGCGCGAAAGCCGGTGCGGCCATGGCGGCGGCGAGCACGGCAAGCGATACCGTTGTTCGTCTCATGTTGCTCTCCCTCTGGAATTGTCACTGCCCGGTTCCCCAGCTGGCCGTCTCGCCCTCTGGTTGCCGAACATGCGCATTCGAATTCATAAGCCGTTTCGGACGCATCCGCTTGGACTGGAGCGCAGCGGATCAGGACTGAAGCGCAAGCCCCCTCTATTTCCGTCGCCATTCACGTGGTGAAACACCGAAGCGCTGGCGGAACGCCCGCGCGAAGTACGCGCTGTCGTTGAAACCGAGCTCGAATGCGATCTCGGTAATGCTCGCGTCCGGCGCGGCGCCAAGCCGTTCGGCCGCGCGTGCGAGGCGGCGTTCGAGAATGTAAGCGCTGGGCGTTGTGCCCATTGCGGCAAACAGGTTCTGGATCGTGCGGACCGATGCGCCGCACGCTGCGGCCAGCCCCAGCGTGCGCAACCCCGGATCGGCCAGCTGGGCCTCGACCATGGCGAGCACGCGGCGGCGCAGCGCGCTGTCGGCGGCGGGCACAGCGGCATCGGGCCGCGCAGCGCCGCGCAGCGCCAGCGCGACAAGATCGTAAAAAACCTGGCTCACGCCGTCCTGCCAGTCGGGATCGGAAAAGCCCTGCTGGCTCTGCCGCCAGAGCGAAAGGAGGAAATCGTGGAACACCCGCGCGCCCGGTGTCGCGCCGCTCATCCGCTGGCGCAGGGCATCGTCGAGACCTGCGAAACGCTCGGCCAGCGGCGCGCGGGGAAATTCAACCACGAGCAGTTCATGCGCGGCAAGATCGATGGCATAGGCCTCATGCGGCGAGGCGATCACGAAATCCCCTGTGCCGAGCGCGGTTTCGGTCCTGCTCTGGCGGTGGAGGCTGGAACCTCGGCACTGCAGATGCAGGATCAGCCGCTCCTCCGCCGTGTAGCTCGGATCGCGGCCCACGAATGAGGCGGTCGAGCGCGGGCGGATCATCGCAAGATCGCCGACCTGCCAGGTCCACATCTCGCCGGTAAAGTCTTCGGTGGCACTCTTGACGTACGTGCCGCTGTAAACGCGGTCGACCAGCGCGTTCCAGAACGCGAGGCGCTCTGGCGGAGCGATCCCTTCGGTGGCGAACTTTTGCACTGCGGTCATGGCGGAGGTCCTTGTTGCAGTGAGGATCAGGCGGGGGCGAGCTCGCGGCGGGCCACTACACGTGGAGCGGATTCGACGAGGCCGAGCGCGCAGATCCCGGCGAGGATGCACAGCGCGAGCATCAGCCAGAGCGCGGCGGAGAGGCCGTAGACATCGGCAAGCGCGCCCGCGAGGAACGGACTGAGCACCCCGCCAAGCACTTCACCGGTGCCCATGACGACGCCGGTCAAAGTTGCCGTCAGGCGCGGATCGACCGATTCCGATGGGATCGTTGCCATGAACATCGGGAACAGGCCGTTGAGCCCCCACCCGAAGAAGAAGATTGCCGCAAGCAGCCAGGTCGAGCCCGTGTAGTAGAGCCCGCCCAGCGGCAGGATCACGCCAAGGAACGCGAAGCCGATCATCACCGGGCGCCGGCCGATCGCATCCGAGATAGCCGGCACCACGAAGCTGCCGAGACCTGCGGAGAGGCCCAGCGTTGCCATCAGCCATCCCATTGTCTCGGGCGCGAAGCCGCGAACTTTGGTGAGATAGAGCGGCATGAACGCCCAGCACACCACAAGATAGGAAACGAGGAGAACCGAGATGACCGCGCAGAGCACGACATTGCGGTGGCGGAAGGCTTCGCTCAGCGGCACCTTGGGCTGAGCTGCATCGTGCACTTCGGCTGGCGGCTCGCGCAAGGTGAACCAGATCAGGACCGCGGTGATAAGGCCTGGCGCAGCAGCCAGATAGAACCCCTCGCGCCAGCCATAGGCAGCGGCGACCGGCACCAGCAGCAACGGCGCAAGACCCGAACCGAGCAGGTTCGAGCCGAGGTTCTGCGCGACGCCCATCGCCATGCCGCGCCGCTCGGGGGCGACTTCGCTGACGATCATCGAGTGGCTGACGGGCATGACGCCGCCTTCCGCCGCACCCATGAGGAGGCGCGCGCCCAGCAGCATGAAGAACGAGGAGGCAAGGCCCGAGGCAAACGAGCACAGGCAGAAGGCGATGGTCGCGACGACCACCACCGGTTTGCGTGAGCCGAGCTTGTCAGAAATGCGCCCTACCGCGAGGCCGGACAGCGCCCAGGTGAGCGACAGCGCCGAGCTGAACATGCCCACCTGCGTGTTCGACAAGTGCAGGTCTGGCTGCACATAGGGCATCAGGAAGTTGAGCGCGTTGCGGTCGAAGAACAGGATCCCGAAATTGAGGCTGAGCAGTCCGACAACCCAGGCCTGATAGCGACCACTGCTTCGCTGCGAGGCGTCCACGCTGGACGAAAGGTGCGCGCCGCTCACAGGAAGGGCCTCACGGGATCGGTCTTGCCATCCCAGTCCTGCGCTGCCTGCCACTGCGCGGTGAACAGCGTATTCATGCCCTCGGTGGCGGGGATCAACTCGAGAAAGCCCGGCGCTGCGGGATCGGCGCTTTCGAGATAGGAGACCGAGCCGCCCGTCGGCACGGGCGCACGGAACGCCAGCGAGTGCCCCCGCGCGAGATAGTCCGGCAGCGCGGCATCGACATCGGTGAAGGCAATGCCGAAGTGGTGGAAGCCATGACCGCGCGCCGCGATGGTTTCGCGGTACACGGAAGGGTGCTCATCCAGCGGCTGGATCAGTTCGATCTGCATGTGCCCGGCAAAGCCCATTGCAATGGCTACATCAGCCTGCGACGGTTCGCCGCGATAGACCTGTCCCTCGCCCAGAAAGTGGTCGAGCAGGAAAAAGGGCCCTGCCCCGCAGTCGCGCTGGAAGTGGGAGATTGCGGCATGGATATCAGCCACGACGAACGCGGTCTGCACCACGCCCCCGATGCGCTGTCCAAAGCCCAGTGCCTGCACCATCCCGCGTAGTTCCCTTCCCTTGCGCCCGCCGCTTGTCCGACTGGGCTGTTTTTGCGCGAGCCTCCCGGACCGGCCATCAAAGCGTGATCACGACCTTGCCGAACAACGCGCTCGAAGACTGGTAGCGATAGGCATCAAGCGCCTGTTCCATCCCGAACGTCCGGTCGATGACAGGCTTGATCCCGTGCGCATCGATGAAGGCATTGAGGCGGCTCGCCATTCCGCGCGAACCCACGAAGATGCCGCGGATCGAACCGCCCTTGAACATCAGCGGGTGCGGATTGGTATCACCCTCGCGGGTCAGCACGCCGATTAGTGCGATCTCGCCGCCAAAGCCGACCGCTGTGATGCTCTGCTTGAGCGTGCCGGCGCCGCCGACTTCGACGACATGATCGACCCCGCCACCCGAGAGATCGGCTGCCGCAACGCCCCAGGCCGGCACTTCGCGGTAGTTGATGGTCTTGTCGGCCCCAAGTGCTGCCACGCGGGCGAGCTTTTCATGCGACGAGCTGGTTGCGATGACCTGCGCGCCCGCTGCCTTGGCGATCTGCAGCGCGAGGAGCGAGACGCCGCCAGTGCCGAGCACAAGCACGCTTTCCCCGGCGCGGACCGGGTGCGGTCCTTCCATCAGCGCGTTCCACGCGGTCACGCCGGCGCAGGGCAGGCAGGCGGCTTCCTCGAACGATAGGCTTGCGGCCAGCGGTACGACGCCGTGTTCGGGCAGCACAACAAGGTCTTGCAGCATACCGGCTGCCGGCGGCGCGCCCAGCGCAGGGCCGGCCCCCGGGTTCGGCGGGCCATCGATCCAGTTCTGGAAGAAGGTTCCCGCAACGCGGTCACCCGGTTTCACCGAAGTGACGCCCGCGCCCACCGCCACGACCTCGCCCGCGCCATCGGACAGCGGCACGGTATCCACGGCCACGGTACCGCCCATGTAGAGGCCCTGCGGAATGATTTGATCGCGGAAGTTGAGCGAGCAGGCGCGCACGTGCACCACCACTTCGCCGGGGCCTGCTTGAGGCTCGGGCACATCGCGCAGCACCATGTCGTCCAGCGACGCAGCGCCTGCCCGGATTACCCACTGCCGCATCCCATGTGCCTCCCTCTTTTCTTGACGGGATAGTCGCACAGGCAGCCGCTGATTTAATCAGCAAGACAAACAGATTTCACCTGGTGCAATTGTGGCGCAAGGCGGCGGTCAAGTGCCGGATCAGGCGGGATTTCCTGGAGAGGCTATACCCGCAGATTGAGCGGCAACCGCTTGGCCGATCGCCTGCGCCGTCTGGTGCAACGCATCGAGGTGGCGGTGCATCACCCCTTCGTCCGTACCGCGCTTGGCCGGCCAGGTGAGGTTGATCGTCGCGATCGGCGCGCCGCCTGCCACGATCGGAACTGCCATCGAGCGGCGTCCGTCGCGCAGCACCAGTTGTTTCGAGCGGTCAGGCCAGGGGTGCAGCGGTTCGCGCAAGGCATAGCCGCGTTCACGCGTTTCCTTGAGGATCGCGCGCAGGTCGTCCTCGCTGCCGGGCGCGGCATCCTTTGGACGCAGGCGCGCGATGATCGCGTCGCGCTCCTGTTCGTCGCAAGCAGAGAGATAGGCACGGCCGGTTGCGGTGTGGATGTAGGAAAGTTTGACCCCTACGGGTCCGAGAATGGCGGAATCGAGCCGGAACAGCGGGCTGTTCGTCTCCAGGATCTCCATGTGATCGAGCCGAGGAACGCCCAGTACCGAAGGCCAGGCCACCTTCGTCGAGAGCGCCTTCATATAGGGCGAGGCAATCTCGGCGATGTGCTCGACGGCGCTTCCCGTGCCGCGCGCAGCAGCGCCCAGATGCGGCAGATAAGCGCCATCGGCAAGGCGCTGCCAGACAAGGCCCTTGCGCCCGAGCGTAAGCAGCATTCGCAGCAAGGTGGCCTTGGGAAGCTTCAGTGCCTGATGGAGTTCATGCAGGCTCACCGCGCGGCGCGCTTGCACTTCCAGCAGCACGTCGAGCCCGCGCTCCAGCGCGCGTACAGTCTTGACCTTGCGTTCCAGCATCGTCTCTTCCCGGTGCTTCGTGCGCTGTCCGGCGCCGCCAGGCCCGTCAGCGTGTTTCACCTTATGCAACGCGCACTTCGCATACCGTGGTGCAAAGTCAACCGCGATGTCGCACTCTCGGGACAGGGAGACGAGGGATAGCCATGGCAGAGACCACACTTACGTCCACAGGCCCGAGCGTCATGCTCATCGTGACGCAGGATACCAAGGAAGAAGAAGCACGCTTCGTTCGCGGCGTTCTGGAAGCGGCAGGCGTGCGCGTCGTCCACCTCGATCCCAGCGTGCGGCGCACCGTGGGCGGCGCGGAAATTTCGCCCGAGGATGTCGCCGCAGCAGCAGGAATGACCATCGAGGAGGTCCGCGCGCTGGGCCACGAAGGCAAGTGCCAGGACGCGATGATCCGCGGCGCCATTGCGGCCGCCCACGCCTGGAACGCCAGGGACCCGATCTCCGGCATTCTCGCGGTTGGCGGTTCGATGGGCTCGGCGCTGGCCGGCGCGCTCATGCAGAGCTTTCCTTACGGCTTGCCGCGCATGATCGTCTCGACGATGGCCTCCGGGTTCACCAAGCCGTACATGGGCGTGCAGGACATCGCGATGATGAACGCGGTGACTGACATTTCCGGGCTCAATTCGATCAGCCGGGACGTGTTCCGCAATGCTGCCAATGCTGTTGCGGGCATGGCAAAGGGCTATGATCCCAAGGCCGCAGCGGAAAAGCCGCTTGTCCTGATCACCACGCTCGGCACCACCGAGGCGAGCGTCAAGCGCATCCGCGAGGCGCTGGAGGCCGATGGCTGCGAGGTTATGGTGTTCCACTCCTCGGGCGCGGGCGGGCCGACGCTCGACGGGCTCGCGGCTGGCAAGGATGTCGCGCTGGTCCTCGATCTCTCGCAGACCGAGATCATCGACCATATCTTCGGCGGCCTCGCCGATACCGGGCCCGACCGGGGCCGCGCGGCGCTGCTCAAGGGCATCCCGACGATCCTCGCGCCGGGCAATGCGGACTTCATCATTGGCGGCCCGATCGAAGCCTCGCGCGCGCAGTTTCCCGGCCGGCGCTATCACGAGCACAACCCGCAGCTGACCGCCGTGCGCACGACGTTCGAGGACCTCAAGAAGCTTGCCGACCACCTCGCCGCCAATGTGCGCGACGCCAAGGGTCCGGTCCGCGTATTCACCCCGCTTCACGGCTTCTCCAACCACGACAGCCCGGCAGGGCACCTGATGGACCCGAGCGTGCCGCCGCCCTTTGCCGAATACCTGCGGCAGGTCATGCCCGCAGAAGTGCCGGTCACTGCGGTCGACGCGCACTTCAATGATACCGCGTTCTCCGACGCCATCATCGCCGCCGCGCGCGACTTGCTGGCAGCCCGCGCATGAACGAGGACCTGCCCCTGACAGCCGAGGACATCGCCGAGATCGCAGCAATCATCGAGGCATCGCCTTACCGCGAACTCGACCTCTCCACCCGCCGTTTCCGCCTGCACCTCGCGCGCGGCGATGGTTCGGAAACCGGACTGACCCAGGAATGGCAATGGGCCGGAAGCGCCCCTGAGGCGGCCGCTGCTGAAGCCGAGCAGGCCGCCGATCCCGACGCCATTTCGGCCCCGCTCCCCGGCACGTTCTATCATGCGCCGCAGCCCGGTGCCCCGCCATTCGTTGCAGTCGGCGATCAGGTCGGGCCGGAAACGGTCGTCGGCATCGTCGAGACGATGAAGCTGATGAACCCCGTGCATGCCGGACGCGCGGGGCGGGTTGCCGAAGTGATCGTCCCCAACGCCACCATGGTCGCCAAGGGCCAGCCCCTCATCCGGCTCGCCTGAGCGCAGAGGCAGACACACATGATCCGCCGACTGTTCATAGCCAATCGCGGCGAAATTGCTCTGCGCGTGATCCGCACCGCAAAAGCCATGGGGATCACAACGGTGCTCGGCGTCTCCAGCGCCGATGCGGCGTCGCTGCCCGCGCTTATGGCGGACGAGACGGTTCTTCTCGGCCCCGGGCCATCCTCGCAAAGCTACCTCGCGATAGACAAGGTCGTCGCGGCAATGGTCTCGGCAGATTGCGATGCAGTCCATCCAGGATATGGCTTCCTGTCCGAGAACGCGACCTTCGCCAAGGCCGTTGCGCAAGCGGGCATCCGCTTTGTCGGCCCTGACATCTCGACCCTGGAAGGCATGGGCGACAAACTCGCCGCCCGCGCGCTGGCGCTCGAAGCGGGCCTGCCCGTCCTCCCCGGCGGAGAAGCTACAACCCGCGAAGCCGTCCACACCCGCGCAGCTGAAACGGGCTATCCGCTGCTGCTCAAGGCCGTCGCTGGTGGCGGCGGCAAGGGCATGCGGCGGGTCGACCGCGCAGAGGTTCTCGATACCGCGCTTGATATGGCGCAGGCCGAAGCGCAAGCGGCGTTCGGCAACAGCGCCGTCTATGTCGAACGGTTCGTTGCGAGGGGCCGCCACGTCGAAGTGCAACTCCTCGGCGATGGCACCCGCGCCATCCATCTCGGCACGCGCGATTGCTCGATCCAGCGCCGCTTCCAGAAGCTCGTCGAGGAGGCCCCTGCCCCCGCCATGCCCGAAGCTGCCCGTGCCGGAATCGAGGAAGCGGCGGTCCGGCTTGCCCGCCACATCGGCTATCGCGGCGCGGGTACGGCGGAATTCCTCGTCGATGCGACCGACTTCTCATACTATTTCCTTGAGCTCAACGCGCGCATCCAGGTCGAGCATCCGGTGACCGAGGCGATCACCGGGGTCGATCTCGTCGAACAGCAACTGCTGGTCGCGTCCGGCAAGCCCCTCACGCTTACACAGGCGATGGTGCGCCCGTTCGGCCACGCCATCGAAGTGCGTATCAACGCCGAAGATCCCGAGGCCGATTTCCGTCCTGCACCGGGCCGGATCACCCGTGCTGCTTGGCCCGCCGGTCCTGGCGTCCGCATCGACACGCATATCGCGGCGGGCGGCGAAGTGCCCCCATTCTATGATTCCCTCCTCGGCAAACTGATCGTCCACGGCGCGAGCCGCGAGGAGGCCGTTGCCAGGCTGCAAGCGGCGCTGGCGCGCATCCGCATCGAAGGCGTGCCGACCACCGCCGGGCTCCACGCCCGCATTGCCGCCGATCCGCGCTTTGCGGCTGGCGGGGTCGACACCGGATTTCTGACAGGACTGGCCCAATGACGACCTTGAAACTGGTCGACGTGACCATGCGCGATGGCAACCAGAGCCTGTGGGGTGCCACCGGGCTCAACACCGCGCACATGCTCCAGGCTGCGGCGCTTACCGAGGCCTGCGGGTTCCGCGCGATCGACTTCACCTCCTCGAGCCACATGGCCGTCGCGGTGCGCTACTTCCAGAACAACCCATGGGAGCGGCTGCGGCGCATGGCAGCCGCGATGCCGACCACGCCGCTTCAGTTCATCACCACCGGCCTGCGTTTCATTGCTTGGCAGCAAGCAGACCCGGAGTTCATGCGGCTCGTCTACCGCGCACTGCAGGTGAACGGCGTCGGCCGCTTCGTGCTGCTCGATCCGATGCACGAGGTGCCTGCGGTGATCGAGGCGGCACGCCTCGTCAAGGAAGAGGGCAGCGCCGAGGTGATGTGTGCCCTCACCTTCACCCTCTCCGAATTCCACACCGACCAGTTCTACGCCGATTTCGCGCGCGCCGTCGGGCAGAGCTCGGATATCGACCTGTTCTATATCAAGGACCCCTCGGGGCTCCTGTCGCTGGACCGGGTGCGCACGCTGGTGCCCGCGGTCAAGGCCGCGATCGGCAATCGCCCGCTGGAGATTCACGCGCACACCACGATCGGCCAGGGGATGCTGTCGAGCCTCGAAGCCGCCAAGCTCGGGATTTCGGCAATCCATGTCGGCATCGGCGCGGCAGGTGACGGCTCCTCGCTTCCTGAAGCGAACCGCATGCTCGCCAATCTCGACGAGGCCGGCCACACAGTCGAGATCGACCGCGCGGCGTTGGCGAAGCTGACCTCCTACTGGAATCGGCTGGCGCTTGCCGAAAACCTGCCCTTCGGTCAGCCGCAGAACTTCGACGCGAGCTTCCTGCGCCATCAGATCGCGGGCGGCGTGATGACCACGACCGCGCGCCAGCTTTCCGAACTCGGCCTGTCGGACCGCTTGCCTGCGGTGATCGCGGAGACCGAGCAGGTCCGCGCCGAGCTTGGCTATCCGATCATGGTCACGCCCTTCCCGCAGATGGTCATGAGCCAGGCGCTGTTCAACGTAATCGGCGAACGACGCTACGCGCAGGTCTCCGATCAGGTCATCCGCTACTGCCTCGGCAAGTTCGGCAAGCCTACCTCGCCCATCGACAAGAGCGTGCTCGCCGCGATCATGGATCGCCCGCGCGCGCGCGAACTGGAAAACGAACCCACCTTCCCCGCGCTCGGCGATCTCAGGCGCCAGTTCGGCCACGCCATGCCCGACGAGGAATTCCTCCTGCGCGCGGTGATGCCGCCCGAACAGGTCGATGCGATGCTGGCGGCGGGCCCCTCGCGCGCAACCTACACGCCCGAAGCCGCTCCGGTGATCGCGCTCCTCCGCAAGCTCGCGGCCAAGCCCAGCGCGCGCGACCTTGTCATCGAGCGCGGTTCGTTCCGCCTTGCCCTTCACGCCGGAGCCGGTCTTTGAGCATTATCCCTGAATTGGCCGCACGGCTGAAAGACGCCGCCGGCTTCATCTTCGATATGGACGGCACGATTGCGCTGGGTGACGCGCAGAGCGGCGGGCACAATGCCTTGCCCCATGCTGTCGCGTTGCTGGAAGCGCTGAAAGCGCGCGGCACGCCCTATGTTGTGTTCACCAATGGCACGGCCAAGCCCCCTGCAGCCTATGCCGCCTCGCTTCGCAAGGCAGGGTTTCCGGTCGAAGACGGGCAGATGCTCACGCCCTCCTCGTCAACGGCCGACTGGCTGAAGCGCACCGGAATCGGCAAAGTGCGCGTGCTCGGCAACCCCGGCTGCCGGGCGCCGCTTGATGATGCCGGGCTCGACGTTGTCGGGCCTTCCGACGAGGCTGACGGCGTCGAGGCAGTCTATACCGGATGGTTTCGCGAGTTCGACTTCCCCGCCTTGGAAGCCGCCTGCGATTCGCTGTGGAAGGGCGCGAAACTGCTCACCGCGAGCAATGTTCCGTTCTTCGCCACCGCCAATGGCCGCGCCATCGGGGCGAGCTATCCGATCAACGCGATGCTGACGGCGATGACCGGCAAGCGGCCGCGCATCCTTGGCAAACCCTCGCGGGTCGCGTTCGATACCGCGCGCCTGCTGATGGGCCTGCCGCGCAGTGCGGCAAAGCAGATGGTCGTCGTCGGCGATGATCCCGCGCTCGAAATGCGCATGGCCAATGCCGTCGGCGCACTATCGGTCGGCATGGCGACCGGGATCATGGCCAAGAGCGCCGAGCTTCCCGAGCGCGACCGGCCTGCGGTGCTGCTCGACAGCCTCAAGCCGCTGCTCGATCTGCTCTAACGCCGTTTGGCCGTCGGTGCATGAAAGTCGGGCGGCTTGCTTGCCACCCAGGTGACGAACTTCGCGATCACCGGATCGGCTCGCAGCCGCTCCGGATCAGCCCCGATCCGTGCCAATTCACCATTGCTGAACTGCGCGTGCAGCGTGCGGTGGCAGATCGGATGGAGCGCAACCTTCTCTCGCCCGCCCCGGCTTTTCGGAACCGGGTGATGCCACTCCACTCTGCGGCCCAGCGGGCGCTCGCAAAGCCAGCACGAATGCGTCATGGCTATTCGGTGCCCTGAGGTTCATCTTTCATCTGACCAGCGCGCCAGAGGTAGAGCCCTGCACCGATGATGACCGCCGCACCGAACTGCGCGGTCGTATCCGGATGCTCATGGAAGAGCAGCCAGCCATAGAACCCGGCCATGAGAAGCTGGAAATATGTCATCGGCGCCACAGTGCCTGCGCCAATCCGCGAGGTTGCCAGATAGATGAGCGCGTGTGCGCTGCTGCCTGTCACGGCGATCATCGCGCTCTTGCCAATGACACTCCAGGGCGGCGTGCCGACATGCAGCAAGGCAATCCCGCTGAAATGACCGATCGCGGTGAACAGGAGCAGGAACAGTGTCGCAAAGATCGCAACATTGACCTGCATGGCAAGCGCGGAACCACGCCCGAGCACGGCCCGATTACCGATGATCAGCAGCGCCATGCCAAAGGCGGCAAACAGCGGCAACACTGCCGCCGGGCCGATCGCGGCAAAATTGGGCCGCAGCACGATGAGCACGCCGGCAAAGGCGACGAGGCTGGCGATCCATGTCTCGCGCCGCATCGGCTCGCCGATCAGCGCGGCGGCGAGTAGCGCCGTCACCATGGGGCTGGTGAAGGAAATCGCGGTTGCCTCGGCAATCGGCATGATCTGGACGGCGGTGAAGAACGTGGTGGCCGAGAACGCCACGCCGAAGCCGCGCGCCGCGTGCCAGCCCGGGCGGTCCATGCGAAAGCCAGCCCACCCTTCACGCAGCAGAAGGATCGCGCCAAGGCCGATGGTGCCAATTATGTAGCGCAGCGCCGCAATGGCCGGCCCCGGCCAGAGCCCGGCCATCGATTTGACCAGTGTGTCGCCGGTCGAAAGCAGCGCAAAACCGCCAAGGGCCAGCAGCAGTCCGTCCCTAGTCCGATTGCGCAATTGCCCCTCCTGTGGGGTGCCTCATTGCGGTTGTTCTGCCGGGGTGCAACCCTCGATACTGGTCATGTTGCATTATCGGTGCCATGGAGTTGCACCGCAGTCCCGTTAAGGCTTCTTTACGTGTTGTTCACCAAGCTTTGCGTAAGGATCTGTGCATTGCAGGAGGCGTTGTGATGGTGGATCAGCCCGCGCGGGATACCGCGACCGCGCTGCCCGGGGCGGCGGCGCCTGCGCTATCTGTCGTCGTGCCCTGCTACAATGAGGCCGATGGCCTGCACGAACTGCATCGGCGGCTCGTCGCTGCGATCGAGCCCCATTTCGCCCAGGATTTCGAGATCGTGCTCGTCAACGACGGCTCGCGCGATGCCACCTGGGCCGGAATGGTCGCGCTCTCGGACGCCGATCCGCGCGTCCTTTGCGTCAATCTCGCGCGCAATCACGGCCACCAGCTTGCGCTGACCGCCGGCCTCGCGCAGGCGGTGGGCGAGCTCATTTTCATTCTCGACGCCGATCTGCAGGATCCTCCCGAGCTCATTGGTCCGATGCTCGAACTGATCCGCGCCGGCAACGATGTCGTCTACGGCCAGCGCCGCAAGCGCAGTGGCGAGACCGCGTTCAAGCGCGTTACCGCAGCGGTCTTTTACCGCCTGCTCGACCGCATGGTCGATGTCGATATCCCGCGTGATACCGGCGATTTCCGCCTGATGACGCGCCGTGTGCTCAATGTTCTACAGGCCATGCCCGAGCGCTACCGTTTCGTGCGCGGCATGGTCAGCTGGGTCGGTTTCAAGCAGGTTGCCCTGCCCTACGACCGCGACGCGCGCTTTGCCGGCGAGACAAAGTATCCGCTCCACAAGATGATCTCTTTCGCGATCGATGCGATCACCAGCTTCTCGGTCGCTCCCTTGCGCATAGCCTCGTGGATGGGGGTCTGCGCCGGGCTCGGCGCCATGCTTATGCTGGCCTACGTACTGGGCGCCTGGGTCATGGGCTACGCGATCAGCGGCTGGACTTCGACGCTCGCGATCATCCTCGTGCTCGGCTCGACGCAGTTGATGATCCTCGGGATCATGGGCGAGTACCTCGGCCGCATGTACATGGAAGCCAAGCGCCGACCGCTCTACATCATCGAGGAAGTGCACGGGGTCCGCGCCGCGCGGGGCCATGCTGTCCACCAGCTTCGCGAAAGCGGCCGGGAACGCAGCCATGGGTGAAACCCTTCCGCTTGGCACCGAGGCCGAGTTCGACCGTGTCGCGCAGGATTACCGCGCGCAGCACGCACAATCGACCGGCGTTTCCGAAGACGCGCTCGATTACTTCGCCCGCTACAAGATCGAGTACGTCCAGCAGCTCTGGCGCGAGAAGGGCCGGTCCCCGCGCGTCATCATGGATTTCGGCGCAGGGATCGGCAACGCGCTTGCCCCCATCCATGACGCTTTCCCCGAGGCCGAGATCATTGCCCTCGACGTCTCGCGTGCCAGCCTTGATCTCGTCGATGCGCAGGCAATCTCGAAGGTACGCACGCTGGCCTATGACGGCCTCAAGGTGCCGCTTCCCGACGCCAGCCTCGACTGCGTGTTCATCGCCTGCGTATTTCACCACATTCCCGCCGAACACCATGTCGCGTTGCTAAGGGAGTTGCGGCGCGTGCTGCGGCCGGACGGCGTGCTCGTGCTGTTCGAGCACAATCCGCTCAATCCGCTCACCCGCCTTGCCGTCGCCCGCTGCGAATTTGACCGCGATGCTGTGCTCATCGGCGCGACCGAGATGCGCCGACGGCTCCGCGCTGGCGGCTTCGAGCGCGCTGATCGCCGCTTCTGTCTCTTCTTCCCGCCTGCGCTGGCAATGCTGCGCCCGCTGGAACGCTTTCTCGGCTGGCTGCCGCTCGGCGCGCAGTATCACCTCGTCGGAAGCTGAGCGAGCAACCCTCGCGTTAACCATACCTTGAGGGGTGCTGCGTATCCTAGCAGGGATGCTGAAGCCACCCTTGCCCGTTTCCGGTGCCGAGGCACCTGCCCCGCTGATCCGCGCGCACAGCGTCCTGCTGGAAACGCGCACTTTGGCGCTCGGCCTCCTCGGCTTCCTGCTGTTCGATCAGGTCCTGCTGCTTGCCATGCTCGGCTTTGCGCCGCTGCTTATTGCGGCGGCGAGCCTGCTATCGCTCGCGTTGTGTGCCGCATTATGGAGGCTGCGCGGCTGGGCCCCGGGCGCGGCGGTGCAGCCGCGCACATTCGCGGCCCTGTTTGCGGGCGCGCTCGTGCTGTTCATCCTCGGGGGTGAAGGCCGCTTCTTCTATGCCAACACCGATTGGCAGGTCCGCTACGCCGTCCTCAACGATCTGGTGACGCACCCTTGGCCCTGGGTCTATGATACTGCCAGCGGGCTGACGATGCTGCGCTGCCCGGTCGGCATCTACCTCGTCCCCGCGCTCGTCGGAAAGCTCGTTGGCACTGAAGGCGCGCAGCTTGCCCTGCTGGTGCAGGATGCCGCGCTGCTGACCATGCTGGTCGCGCTCGCCGCGCCGGTCTTTGCTGGTATCTCACGGCCCTGGCTCACCTTGCTGTTGGTGCTCGGCTCAAGCGGTCTCGATGTTATCGGGCAGCGGCTCTATGGCGGCAGCGTGCTTGTCCACCTCGAACAGTGGGACGAGCTCCAATACACCGCCGTGCTAACCCTCGCGTTCTGGGTTCCGCAGCATGCGTTGGCCGGATGGCTGGGCGCGGCCTTCTATCTCGGCTGGCGGGCCGGCAAGGTTCCGCTTGCCGCGCTGCTCTGCCTCGTGCCACCGCTCGCGTTGATGTCGCCGCTGGGCGGGCTCGGCATCGTGCCCTTCGTGATCGCCGCCTCGATGATGGAGCTGCTGGCGCGCCGCATCGGCCTTGCAGAGATCGCGCTCCCGGCCGTCTCTGTCCTGCTCGCCCTGCCCTCGCTGCTTTATCTAGCCAGCGGTCTCGGCGGCGTCTCGACCGGTGCCTCACACTACGCTGCGGAAGTCTACGTGCTGTTCTACCTCGTTGAGGTGGTGCCGTTCCTGTGCGTGCTGTGGCTCGCCCGCGGCTCGTGGAGCCTCGACCGGATGACCGTGCTGCTCAGTGTCGCCCTGCTGCTTGTCCTCCCGTTCGGACGCGTTGGCGAGAAGATCGACTTCATGATGCGCGTCTCGATCCCCTCGCTCGCGTTCCTCGCGATCGTCATGGCCGGCGTTCTGCGCTCGGCCCCGGCGGCGCTCGACAAGGACGGACAAGCCGCGCGCCGTATCGCGATCTGCCTGTTCCTCATCGGCCTTGTCGTGCCCATTGGCGAGACCGCGCGCGCCGTGCTGCTCCCCCGCGCGCCGGAAGTGCGCTGCGGCTACTACGGCGTCGTGCCGGCCGGTTACCCCACCTACATCGCGCCCTATGAACGCGTGATCAAGGCAATCCGCCCCGAACACCCCGCGATTGTGCCGATTCGGGAACCCGCCAAGTGCTGGGATGTGCCGTGGCCGGACGCCGCAAGGCCGGGTTTTCCGGAGTATGTACCGCTATGACAGGCACGGCCCCCCGGTCATGTCCCGCCTACCTGTGCGAAATCGGGATGTGTTTAGGAAATCCTGAAGGTTTCGGCGGTATTCACCACGCATCGGAAGATCGTGCTGACCATTGTCGGTGCAAACCATCCGTTACGAGAACAGGGAAATCTGCATGAGCGCATTTGGCCGCAAGTCCGGAGTCAGCGGGGGCAGCACTGCGATGCGCCCGTCGTTCGGCGTGGCGCGTCCGATGAAGTCGGGCGAAGGTTCGGCAGCACCTATTCCGGTGCCGATGGGGGGCGAACAGTTCCCGCCGCTGCCGAACATGGATGCCGCCGATACCGGTGCCAACAACAAGTCCGATGCGCTGACACGGCTTGCCGACCGCGCCAACGGGGTCAACGAACCCGGCTACCAGGCAGAAGGCTTCGAAGCCTCGGTCCACAAGATCAAAGAACAGGTGCTGCCGCGCCTGCTCGAACGCGTCGATCCCGAAGCAGCTGCCACCCTGACCAAGGAAGAGCTGTCCGAAGAATTCCGCCCGATCATCATGGAAGTGCTGGCCGAGCTCAAGGTCACGCTCAACCGCCGCGAACAGTTCGCGCTCGAAAAGGTGCTGATCGACGAGCTGCTTGGCTTCGGTCCGCTCGAAGAGCTGCTCAACGACCCTGAGATCTCCGATATCATGGTCAATGGCCCCGAGCAGACCTACATCGAAAAGAAGGGCAAGCTGGTCATCGCGCCGATCCGGTTCCGCGATGAGAGCCACCTGTTCCAGATCGCGCAGCGCATCGTGAACCAGGTCGGCCGCCGCGTTGACCAGACCACGCCACTCGCTGACGCCCGCCTCAAGGACGGCAGCCGCGTCAACGTCATCGTGCCGCCGCTCTCGCTGCGCGGCACCGCGATCTCGATTCGTAAGTTCTCCGAGAAGCCGATCACGCTCGACATGCTGCGCGATTTCGGTTCGATGTCCGACAAGATGTGCACCGCGCTCAAGATCGCGGGTGCATGCCGCATGAACATCGTCATCTCGGGCGGTACCGGCTCGGGTAAGACGACCATGCTCAACGCCCTGTCGAAGATGATCGATCCGGGCGAGCGCGTGCTGACCATCGAAGACGCGGCCGAACTTCGTCTGCAGCAGCCGCACTGGCTGCCGCTCGAAACCCGTCCGCCGAACCTTGAAGGCCAGGGCGCGATCACCATCGGCGACCTTGTGAAGAACGCCCTGCGTATGCGTCCTGACCGCATGAGCCTGGGCGAAATTCGCGGCGCGGAATG
>NZ_JAIXZS010000041.1 GCF_027489515.1 Novosphingobium sp.
AGAGAGCCGGGGATGCTTGGAATGGAATTGGGTCTCGCGGCTTGCCTGCCGCACGACTATGCGGACGGCGTGTTCATCGGGCGCGCCGAAGCCGCCGATGGGCCGCATGTGATCGTGCTTGGCGAAGGTCGCATCCGCGATATCACGCGTATTGCGAGCACAGTGTCCGGCGCGATTGCGCGACGCGGCTTCTCTGGCGGCATCAATCTCGGCCCGATCGAAGATGGTTTGCCAAAAGGCTGGCAGCTCCTGTCTCCGATCGATTTGCAATGCGTGAAGGCGAGCGGCGTGACGTTTGCAGTCAGCGCGATCGAGCGCGTGATCGAGGAGCGCGCGCGCGGCGATGCCGCAGCGGCCGCCGCGATCCGCAGCGAGCTCGAGGCGACCATTGGCGCCGGCATCCGCGCCGTCGTCCCGGGCAGCGCGGAAGCGATGGCGCTCAAGGCCGCGTTGATCGAAGCCGGCATGTGGTCGCAGTACCTGGAAGTGGCGATCGGGCCGGACGCGGAGATCTTTTCCAAATCGCCGGTGCTCTCGACCGTTGGTCACGGCGCGCTGATCGGGGTGCGCTCGGATTCGAGCTGGAACAACCCCGAGCCTGAAGTCGTTCTCGTGGTCGATCCGGCGGGAGAGGTGGTCGGCGCTGCGCTCGGCAACGACGTGAACCTGCGTGACTTCGAGGGGCGCTCGGCGCTGCTCCTCTCCAAGGCCAAGGATAACACCGCTTCCTGCGCGATCGGGCCGTTCATCCGTTTGTTCGACGCGGGCTTCGGGATTGAAGACGTGCGCAGCGCCGAAGTCGAGCTTGTCGTCGAAGGGCAGGACAACTTCCGCATGGAAGGGACCAACCGCATGACCGAGATCAGCCGCGATCCGCTCGAGCTTGTTGCCCAGACCCTCAGCGAACACAGCTACCCCGATGGCTTCGTCCTGTTCTGCGGTACGCTCTTCGCGCCGACACAGGACCGCGATGAGCCGGGCGGTGGCTTTACCCACAAGGTGGGCGACCGCGTCACGATCCGCAGCACGCGGCTTGGGAGCCTCACGAACACAGTGACGACTTCGCGCGATGCGCCCAAATGGTCCATTGGTCTGGGTGCCTTCATGCGCAATCTGGCCGCCCGCGGTCTGGTGGAGATGGCCTGAGCATGACCCCGCCCCATACGCTTCATCACGTTCCGGAACCGGTGCCGGCGGATCAGCTGCACGATGCGCCCACCCGCGAGTCCAGCGAGGCTCCCGTGATGTCTGCCCGCTATCCCAGCCTGCGCGACAAGCGCGTGATCGTCACCGGCGGCGCCACCGGGATCGGTGAGGCGATTGTCGAGGGCTTTGCGCTGCAGGGCGCTCAGGTCGGCTTTGTCGATATCCTCGGCGGCCCCGCACAAGACCTCATCCGCCGTCTCGCAGAAGCGCACCATGTGCCGGTGTTTCTTGAGCAGGACGTGGCCGATGCCGCCGCGCTCGGCGACACCCTGGCCGGGCTGGTCGAGGCGCTCGGCGGCTGCGATGTCCTCATCAACAATGCGGCGAGCGACGATCGCCATGCGCTCGACGTGGTGACACCCGCCTATTGGGATCAGCGCCTCGCGGTGAACCTCAAGCACGCCTTCTTCGCCTCGCAGGGGGTATGGCCGGAGATGAAAGCAAACGGCGGCGGCGTGATCCTCAATCTCGGATCGATCTCGTGGCACCTCGGGCTCGATGATCTCGCGCTCTATCAGATCGCCAAGGCTGGGATCGAGGGGCTGACCCGAAGCCTTGCCCGCGAACTCGGCCCCTTCAACATCCGCGTGAACACGATCATTCCGGGCAATGTCCAGACCGAGCGCCAGATGCGCTGGTATACGCCCGAAGGCGAGGCCGAGATCATCGCCGCGCAGTGTCTCAAGGGCCGGTTGCAGCCTACCGATGTCGCGGCCATGGCGCTCTTCCTCGCCTCGGACGACGCCCGCTTCTGCACCGCGCACGAATACTGGGTCGACGGGGGCTGGCGTTGAGCGCGGCGATGGCGGCTGAACCTGTGCTTGCGGCGGGCTGCACGCTGGGCGAGGGGCCGGTCTGGGATGCCGCGCGCGAATGCCTGTGGTTCACCGATATCAAGCAGCACCGCATCCATAATTTCGACCCCGCCACGGGCAAGCACGAGAGCTTTGCAGTGCCCGCACAGGTCGGCTGGGTCCTTCCCGCCAAGGGCGGCGATCTCCTCGCGGGTCTGCAGGACGGGCTCCATTTCTTCAATGCCGTCACCGGCCGCTGCCGCTACATCACGCCGGTCCCTGGCGAACCTCTGGGTAACCGGCTCAACGATGCCTGCGTCGATAGCCGCGGGCGGGTCTATTTCGGCTCGATGGACGATGGCGAGACGGCTGACAGCGGCCAGTTCTTTCGCGCCTATCAGGGTGAGATCGCGCAGGCCGGTCCTGCCGCCATCTGCATCACCAATGGCCCGGCGATCGCACCCGGCGATACCCGCATCTACTTCACCGACACGCTGGCAAAGACCATCCATGTCGCCAGCCTCGAGCCGGACGGCACCATTGGCGAGGCGCAGCTCTTCGCCGATATTGCGCGCGATTTCCCTGATGCCTATCCCGATGGACCAATCTGCGATGCCGAGGGCTGCGTGTGGACCGGCCTCTGGAACGGCTGGGGTGTCGCCCGCTACTCGCCCGATGGAGCGCTTATCGGCAAGGTGGAGCTGCCTGTCGCCAATGTCACCAAGCTTGCGTTCGGCGGGCCGGATCTGACGCGCGCTTTCGTGACGACGGCGCGCAAGGGCCTCGACGCCTCAGCACTCGCCGCGCAGCCGATGGCGGGCGATCTGTTCGCCTTCGATGTCGACGTGCCAGGCGTTGCCCCCGCGCTGGCCGAGGTGTGGGGATGAACGCCCGGCGTACCGCTTTGCTCGTCGCCGCCGCGGCGTTTTCCAGCCCTGCCTTCGCCGCGGCCGCCACGCTCCAGCTTGGTGCGGTATGGAGCGACCATGCCGTGATCCAGCGCGGCCAGCCTGTCGTGGTTGAAGGCACTGCCAGCCCCGCAGCGCGCGTGGCCGGAACGCTTGGCACCGAGCAGGCCGCAGCTGTCGCAGATGCACAAGGCCGCTTTGCCCTGCGCTTTGCCCCGCGTGGTGCCTCTGCCGTGCCGGCCACTCTCGTGGTGTCCGCTGGAGAGGAAACCGTGCGCGTGGCCGATCTGCTGGTCGGCGATGTCTGGCTTTGCTCGGGCCAGTCGAACATGGAGTTCCCGCTCTCCCGCGCGCTGAATGGCGAAATGGAGGCGGGGCTCGCAAGCGATCCGCAACTGCGCCTGCTGCAGGTGCCCAAGTCGATTGCCTACGTGCCCGGTCGCGCCTTCGGCGAAGACACCCGCTGGGCGCTCTCTGCGCCTGACACGGCCGCACCATTCTCCGCCGCCTGCTATTTCATGGCGCGCGAACTGCGCCGTGCGCGGGGTGTGCCAGTCGGGGCGGTCCATGCCAGTTGGGGCGGCTCGAAAGTCACGCCCTGGCTCGATCCCGAAGCAGGCGCTGCACTTGCAGGCGCGTCCGACATGGCGCTTCTTGCGCTATTCGCGAAGGACCGGCTCGCCGCCGTTACGCAGTTCGCCCCGCGCTGGCAGGCCTGGTATTCCGGCGCCGCCGCCGGTTCGCAGCCCTGGGCCAAGCCAGATACGCTCATTTGGCAAAGCGTGCCCGCAGTGACCGGTTGGCTCGGCTGGAAGGATACGCCGCTTGCGCTGAAGTCTATCGGCACCGTCTGGCTGCGCCGGCAAGTCACGCTCACGGCGGCCGAGGCCAAGTCCGGCGCCACGCTGGCGCTGGGCGTTATGGATGACATGGACACGACCTTCGTCAACGGCCACGCGGTGGGCAACACCTTCGGCTGGGACGAGGAGCGCGCGTACCGCGTGCCTGGCGCCTTCCTGCGCGCAGGGGTGAACGAGATCCTCGTCGCGGTGACCAACACCTACGGGAACGGCGGCTTTGGCAGCCCGGCGGACCGGTTGGCGCTCAACCTGCAAGGGGGGAAGACGATCCCGCTTGCCGACGGCTGGCGCTTTGCCATTGCGCCCACCACCGCCGAGCCACCGCGCGCACCGTGGGATGCCAACGCCGGTGTTGGGCTGATGCACAACCGGATGATCGCGCCATTGGGTCATTTCGCGATGGAAGGCGCGGCCTGGTATCAGGGCGAAAGCGATATCGGCACGGCAGACTATGCCGCGCGCATGAAAGCGCTGATCGCCGGCTGGCGCGCGCGGTTCGGTTCGGCTCTCAAGATCGCACTTGTCCAGCTTGCCAATTATGGTTCGCCCGCGAGCGCGCCGGTCGAATCCGGCTGGGGCCATATGCGCGATGTGCAGCGGCGCATCGTGGCAGAAGACCCCGCTGCCTGGCTCGCCACCGCGATCGATCTTGGCGAGCGAACCGATATTCACCCCGCCAACAAATTGCTGCTCGGCCAACGCCTCGCCATGGGCGCGCTGGGGCAGGCGCTCCCGATGCCGGTGGCGGCAAGGCAGGTCGCTGGCGGGGTGCGGGTGACGTTCAGCGGCATTGAAGGTGGTCTGCACAGCTGGAGCAGCGCCGGTGCCATCGGCTTCGAACTGTGCGATGCAGGTGGCACGTGCCGGTTCAGCCCCGCGACGGTGGACGGCGATGCCGTGGTGATCCGCAGCGAGGGCGCAAGCCCTGTCCGTATCCGCTACGCCTGGGCGGATAGCCCGGTGGTCAATCTGTTCGACGGGCGCTCGCTGCCGGTTCCGGGCTTCGAGCTGCCTGTCGAGCCCTGAATCAACCTCGCGGCGGCGCGTCGGAATCGCGGCGCACGAGCTGGTAATCAAGCGTCGCGAGGCGCGGCTTGGCCGCATCGGCGGCGCGGTCGCTGCGGATTTCCTGCGCGAGCAGATCGAGCGCGGTTTCGGCCATCTGGCGGATCGGCTGGCGGATCGTGGTGAGTTCGGGCCAGATCGTCGATGCGAGCGCGGTATCGTCGAACCCGCAGATGGTGAGATCGCGCGGCACGTCGAGCCCGCGCCGGTGCGCGGCAGCGATGCAGCCTGCGGCCATGTCGTCGTTCGACGCGAAGATTGCGCTTGGCGGCACCGGCAGCGCCAGCATGTCCATCGCGGCATCGAGGCCGGAGCGATACGTGAACTGCCCCTGCCGCACGAGCGCCTCGTCCACCTCGGCCCCCGCTTCCGCCATCGCATCGCGGAACCCGGCAAGGCGCAGCGCGCTGGCGGATTGATGCGGGTTGCCGATGATGAAGCCGATGCGGCGGTGCCCGAGCCCGAGAATATGCCGCGTCATGTCATGCGCAGCCTGATAGTCGTCGATCATCACCACACCGTGATGCGCTTCGGCTTGCCCCGGGCCGATCAGCACCGCGTGGGTGCCGGCACGGCGCAGGCGCGTCAGCAGCGCGGTGTCGTCGCAAAGCGGCGGTGGCAGCAGGAAGCCGTCGACCGCGCTTTCGATCAGGCGCTGAATCATGCGC
This sequence comes from Novosphingobium sp., assembly GCF_027489515.1. GTDB lineage: Bacteria > Pseudomonadota > Alphaproteobacteria > Sphingomonadales > Sphingomonadaceae > Novosphingobium. The sequence goes on from NZ_JAIXZS010000041.1 coordinate 5,502, forward strand.
GATTGGTCGCGCTCGGGATCGCAGCGCTCGACCACCAAGTTTGCATCGAGCCGGGTCGCTGCGTCCATGCAGCCGATCAGCAGTTCGCTGAGATAAGCGGCGGACGGGTTCGAATAGAGCAGCACGATGCGCAGCTGCGAAGCACCCGCAAGGCTGCGCGCGGCGCGGTTGGGCGCGTAGCCCAGTTCCTTGATCGCAGCTTCCACGGCGAGGCGCGTCTCTTCGCGCACGCCCGCGCCGCCGTTGACGACGCGGCTCACCGTCATCTGCGAACACTTGGCGAGGCGCGCCACGTCGCTGACGGTGGGGCGGCCAGACTGGCGGCGGCGCGATCGAGGTTCGTTCATCTTGCAGGGGCTCCAGGTTGCAATTTCCTGACCGGGCGACCGCGCCTTGGCAAGCGCGATTGTGCAGGAGCGAGACTGATGCTTCTGGAACTTTGCGTAATTCACCCTTGCGCAGCACGGAACATGGGTTACAAAGGTAGCGCTATCATTAATGGCATGGTTGCGACCATCGACGGCCTGCACGGCTTGCAGGTATGTCGAGGCGACACAAAACGGGTGGGAGAAGGACATGGCTTCAAGGCCGCAGGAACAGGTCAACATGGCGCTTGTCAGCGCGATCGTGGCCGTGGCGACAATCGGCGGCTTGCTGTTCGGATACGACAGCGGTGCGGTCAACGGCACGCAGACGGGCCTCAAGGCGGCCTTTGCGCTCGATGACAATGGTCTCGGCTTCACCGTCGGCTCGCTCCTGATGGGCTGCGCGGCGGGGGCATTCCTTGCCGGGCGCCTCGCGGACCGCTTCGGTCGCAAACGCATCATGGTGCTCGCGGCGATCCTCTTCCTCACTGGTGCGCTGGTGCAGGGTCTCACCGCCGATCACACGCTCTTCGTCATCGCGCGCTTCTTCGGCGGCATGGCCGTGGGCGCGGCGAGCGTGCTTTCACCGGCCTATATCTCCGAAGTCGCGCCGGCTGCGGTGCGCGGTCGGCTGACCAGCGTGCAGCAGGTGATGATCATCACCGGCCTCACGCTCGCTTTCGTGGTCAACTATTTCCTCGCGCAGGCTGCCGGGGATTCGCTGGGCATGCTGGCAGGTTATCCCGCCTGGCGCTGGATGTACCTCGCGCAGGCCGTGCCTGCGGTCGTGTTCCTCGCCGCGCTGCAGTTCATTCCCGAAAGCCCGCGCTACCTCGTCAACAGCGGGCGCGAGGAAGAAGCCCGCGCCGTGCTCACCCGCCTGTTCGGCGCGGCGGAAGCTGGCCGCAAGGTGGACGAGATCCGCGGCTCCTTCGCGGCCGACCACCGCCCGAGCCTGAGCGACGTGCTCGCGCCGGGCACCGTGCTGCGCCCGATCGTCTGGGCTGGTCTCATCATCGCGGTGTTCCAGCAGTTCGTCGGCATCAACGTGATCTTCTACTACGGCGAGACGTTGTGGAGGCTTGCCGGCGTTTCCGAGAAGGCCGCGCTCGAGCGCAACATCGTTTCCGGCCTCGTTTCGATCGGCGCGATCTTCGTCACCATGGCGCTGGTCGACAAGATCGGCCGCAAGCCGCTGCTGCTGATCGGCTCGGCGGGGATGGCCGCCTCGCTCGGCGCGATGAGCTGGGCCTTCTCGCAAGGCACGCTCGATGCGGCGGGGGCGCTGCAGATGGACCAGCAGCTCGGCCTCGTCGCGGTGATCGCGGCCAATATTTACGTGGTGTTCTTCAACGCCAGCTGGGGCCCGATCATGTGGATCATGCTCGGCGAGATGTTCCCCAACCAGCTGCGCGGCTCGGCGCTTGCGGTGTGCGGTCTTGCGCAGTGGGGCGCCAACTACGCGGTGGTGCAGAGCTTCCCCGCCATGGCGAGCGGCCTCGGCCTTGCCGAGACGTATGCCCTCTACACGATCAGTGCCTTTGTCAGCTTCTGGCTGGTCAAGGCCTTCCTGCCTGAAACCGCGGGCAAGGAACTGGAGCAGATGGAAGGCTGGGGCGGGCATTGAGCGCGCACCGCGGAGACGTGACGATGAAGACTTTCAAGAACGCCCTGCTTGCCGCTGCCGCGACTTGCGCTGTCCTTGCCAGCCCTGTTCTGGCAAAGCAGGCGGCGACCACCGTGGCCATCGATGCCGCGCAGCCCGGCCCGGTGATCGACCGCAACGTGTTCGGCCAGTTCGCCGAACATCTCGGCACGGGCATCTACGGCGGCGTGTGGGTGGGCAAGGATTCGCCCATTCCCAACGTGCGCGGCATCCGGAGCGATGTTGTCGCCGCGCTGAAGGCGATCAAGGTTCCCAATGTGCGCTGGCCCGGCGGCTGCTTTGCCGATGAATACCACTGGCGCGACGGCATTGGCCCCGCCGAGAAGCGCCGCGTCCAGATCAACAGCAACTGGGGCGGCGTGCCCGAAAGCAACGCCTTCGGCACGCACGAATTCATGGACTTTGCCGAGCAGATCGGCGCGGACCCTTACGTCTCGGTCAACATCGGCTCGGGCACCGCGGCAGAGGCCGCGCAGTGGATCGAGTACATGACCGCCGAGAAGGATACGACCCTTGCGCAGGAGCGCGCCGCCAACGGCCATCCCGCGCCGTGGAAAGTGCCGCTCCTCGGCCTCGGCAACGAGAACTGGGGTTGTGGCGGCGCCATGTCGGCTGGCCACTATGTCGAGGAAATGAAGCGCTTCGCCAACTTCACGCGCAACTACAACCCCGCCCAGCGCGATGGCGAGGCGCGGATGAAGCGCCTCGCGGTAGGCTGGGACAGCGACAAGCTCGATTACACCGAGGAGGTCGCCAAGGCGTGGAAGGACCACGTCTACTCGTGGGATATCGATGGCATCTCGCTCCACAAGTACACCACCGGCGGCTGGCCGCCGCACCTTCCCGGTTCCGGCTTCGGCACCGAAGACTATGCCGCCTCGATCGCCGATACGCTGACGATGGACACGCTCATTACCAAGCAGAGCGCGGTGATGGACAAGTATGATCCGGCGAAGAAGCTGATGATCGCGGTCGATGAATGGGGCGCATGGCTGGCGCCCACGCCGGGCAGCAACCCCGGCTTCCTCCAGCAGCAAAACTCCTTGCGCGATGGCATTCTGGCGGCGCTCAACATCAACATCTTCGCGCGCCATGCCGACCGCGTGAAGGTGGCCAATATCGCGCAGATGATCAACGTGCTGCAGGCGATGATCCTGACCGACGGCGGCAAGATGGTGCTGACGCCCACTTACCACGTCTTCCGGATGTATGTGCCGTTCCAGGACGCGACGTTCCTGCCGGTGCGCTTCACAGCGGGCGAACTGATGCTGGCGGGCAAGACGCTGCCGCAAGTCGATGCCATGGCGGCGCGCGACAAGGCGGGGCAAGTCTGGGTCGCGCTCGTCAATGTCGATCCCGATGCAGGAACCAGCGTGACGCTGCCGGGTTATCGCAGCGCTGCTGGCGAAGTGCTCACCGCACCGCGTGTCGACAGCATCAACACGTTCGCGGCGCCCGATGCGGTGAAGCCCGCGCCCATTGCCGGCAAGGCGGGCGGGGCCGGCGTGACCATTGCGCTGCCACCTCGCGCAGTCGCCGTCGTCAAGGTTTCGAACTGATCCGAGGTGCCTGCAGCGGCCGCTCTCCTTCCTCCTGAGACCGCTGCAAAACTTCAAGGCCCGGCCCGCACTCTGCGTGCCGGGCCCTTTTTTTGTGTGCCGCGATCTCAGCGGTCGAGCGCGGCCTTGCCCCAGGTCACCGGCACGTCCTGCATTTCCGCACGGTTTCCTTCCGCGACCAGTTCGATGATCCGTGCGCCCTTCACCGGCACCGCGATCATCGCGGGCGCATCGCCGCGCTTCATCCAGTCGGTTTGCAGCAGACGTTTGCCATCGGCGTGAACCGAGAAACGAACCCGCGCGCTGGTATCGGCGGTTGCATCGTCGATCCCGGCTTCGGCGGTGAAGGTTGCCGCGCCGTTGCCACGCACTTCGATCCGCGAATTGGCAAGCACACCGATGGCGCTGGCATAAGCCTTGCCCGCGATCTTGGGTGTTTGCGCGAAGGGCGTCGCATCGGCCCGCGCGCCGCCCCAGCCGCCATAGACCGAATGCTCGCCGTCGCCTCGCGTCGAGCGCCAGGGCAGCAGGCCCCGGTGCACCAGCGGATCGGCCATGGGATGGACGACCCCGTCGACTGCCGGGTTCACGCTCCCGGGCATTTCCGAAAGGTAGAGCCCGCCCGGATGCTCGCGCGTGCCGCTGGCCTTGAACAGCAGGGTCTGGTGGCTTTCGAGATGCACCGGCACCTCGCCGGTGAACGCACGCTCGCCGCCGTCCCACAAGTCGGTAAGCGCCACAGGGCTATCGGCGCGGTACTTGAGGTGCGCCGCGGTCAGCGTCGCATCGACGGGGATGCCGCTGCGATTGAGAACTGCCACGGCCTTGGTGCCATCGGCCAGAGACTTCACTAAGATCTGCACTGTCTCGCCATCATAGGCGAGCACCGCCTGGTTCCCCGCCGCATCCTGATTGAGCGCTATGACCTTCGGATTGCCGAGCACGCTTAGCAAGGCAGAGGAGGCTTTGCGCATATCGTACCCGATGATCAGCGGCGCATTGAGCATGGCCCACAGCGTCATGTGCGAGCGCGCTTCGACGAGGTGGTCCATGTCGAACGCGCCGGTGCCGACAAAGAGCATGTCGGGATCGTTCCAGCTGTTCGGATGCGCATAGAGTTCACGCCGGGAAGCGGCATCGAGGTTGTGCAGCATGCGCTCCCAATTGGGCGAGATATCCTCGCTGGTGCGCGACATGTTGCCGACCTTGCCCGCCCATGCGCGCACGTCGGCCGAGCCCCACAGGCATAGCGAATAGACGAAATCGCCGCGCGGGCGGGTGCGGTCCATCGCCTCGCCGACTTCGGTGTAGAGGGCGCGCACCGCTGCGATGTCGGTGTTGGGCAGGGTCTCGTAATCGATCAGCGGCCCCAGCGCGCGATATTGGCCCGAGGCGACGAGCGGGTTGGCCGGGCTCATCGCGCGGATCCCGCAGCCATCGACCTTGAGCATGTCGAAGTTCCATTCGCCCATGAACAGCACGATATCCTGCTGGATATGGCCGTAGAGCCCGACCTCGCGCTCTTCGACCGTGCCTTCGGGCTGGCCGGCGAACTGCGCGGTATAGGCCTGCCCGCACGAATTGCGGCCAATATCCGAATAGATGCCCGCCTTGAGGCCCATGGCATGGAGCTTGTCTGTCCACGGGCGGAAGCTGCCGGCGGGGTCCTTGCCGCGCGCCGAGGGCCAGCGCGCGGTGCGGATCATCAGCCGGCCATCGCTGGTGCGCCGCCGCAGCCACCAGCCATCGTCGATATTGACGTAGACGTAGCCCTTCGCCGCCAGCCCGCTATCGACCAACGCCTTGGCGGCCGCCAGCACCTTCTCCTCGTCGACATCGCTGTTGAAGGCATTCCAGCTGTTCCAGCCCATCGGGGGCAGGGGGGCATGGCCCCTGCTGGTGACGCTCCACTGGCCGGTCGCATCGAGCGGGCCAGCCTCAGCCGTGTCGGCGAGCGCCGTGGCGGCGAGCAGCGCTGCTGCGACATAGCGCAGCTTCACTTCGCGCGCCCGAATGCGAGATGCGCGCTGAAGAACGGCACGACATGGTCCTGAAAGCGGAAGGCGACGCGGTTGGTGTGATTGCCTTCGTAAAGATCGAAGGCATTGGCGATGCCGTAATTGTCCAGCACCGCGTGCAGCTTCGCGGTGTCGGTCTTCAGCCCGTCCTTGTCGCCCACGTCCATCGCGATGGCGGCATAGCGCCTGAGCCCGCCGACATACTGGTCGACGAAGCCAAGCGGCGCATTGGCGGCCCAGCGCGCCAGCACGTCCTCGCGCGGCTTGCCGTCCTCGGTCATCGGCAGATCGAGATAGAGCGGCGGGTTCTTCGGATTGGGCGACCAGGCCGCTGCGGCCGCCAGCGTGCCGCGCTGCATCCATTCGAGCTTGGCCGAATCCGCCGGGCTCTTCATCGCGGCATACGCCTTCATTGCCTCCGGCGTCACGCCGAACAGGCTGCGCGAGGAAAGGCAGCACGGGCTCATCAGGTAGAGCGCGCCGAACACGTCGGAGTGCTTCATGCCGATGCGCGTGGCGCCATAGCCGCCCATCGAATGGCCCACGAGCCCGCGGCTCTCGCGCCGGGGGAGGGTGCGGTAGTGGCTGTCCATATAGGCCACGAGATCGCGCGAAATGAAGGTCTCGAAGTCTCCGGTTGTGACCGAGCTTGAATACATCGAGCCGTTGTGGACGGTCTTGCTGTCGGGGAAGACGAAGATCATCTCGCGCGCGCCCTTGGCCAGCGCGCCCTCGATCACTTGCGGTACGTGGATCTCGCCGGTCCACTGCTGTGCGCCGATCGAATAGCCGTGGAGCGCGTAGACCACTGGATAGCGGCGCTGCGGCGCCTTGGCATAGCTTGGCGGGAGGACCACGAAAACCTCGCGGTCGGCGCTGTCGCCTTCGAGCGCGCCTTCGAGCGCGCGGCTGTGCACCACGATGCGCTTCAGCGTGAGGTGCGGCGCGCCGGGGATGGGATCGGGCACGGCGGTCGAAACCTGTGCGGAGGCGGTCGGTACGCAAAGCGGCGCAAGGCCGAGTGCGGCTGCGTAGAGGAAGGCGCGAAAATGGCGCATGGCAGGATCTCTCCGGATCGTATTGTCAGGGCACGAAGGGGTTGCCAATGCCAAGGCATCCGGCCAACTTCGTTTGATTTTCAGGGATGGACCAGCCTTGCTACGCAGTGCCCCTGCTGGCTGATCTCGTATTAAGTCAGGCTAGATGGCGGCGGGCATGGCTGTCAAGCACCGCGCAGCGCGCGCAGCACCATCGCGCGGATCTGGCCGTAGTTGGCGCCGGTGAGATCGCCGAGGATGCCGCGCTGGTCCTCCGGCAGGTGCGCCAGCGGATGTCCGTCGGTGCGGAAGACGTAGTGGTCGAAGAAGGCGCGGAAGGCCATGCGCTCGGCCTCGGGCCGCTCCGCGAGCGCGATCATCGCGAGTAGCATCGAGAGGAGCGGCGCGTCGGGTCCCTTCGCGGTCGCGTCCCACCAGTGGTTGAGCATCAGGTTGATCGGGCTGGTTGCTTCGACGGCATGCCACCACAGCTTGGGCAGGAACAGCGCGTCGCCGGGTTCCAGTTCGACCGTGATTGCCCGCGCCGCCGCCCCGGCAAAGCGCGGGAAGCGGGCGGGATCGGCCGAGGCGAGGCTGGCGGGCTGGCCAGCCATCGTGTGATCGATCGGGCCGACATAGAGGTCGCCGATGGTGTCCGGCGGATAGAGCGTGAAGCGGCGCTGCCCCGCGATAACGCAAGCGAGATTCTCGTAGGCGTCGTAGTGGCAGGCAACGTGGCTGGCATTGCCGATCCACAGCCGCGTCTCGACCTCGCCCGGCACCACGCGCAGCCGGTTCGCCTCGGCAAAACCGGGGAGATAGGCCGAGGCGACCAGCGAACCGAGATAGGCGGTCGGGGCTGCCGGATCGTCGGCATGGCGGCGGATATGCGCGAAGGCTTCCGCCAGCGGGAGCTGTGCGCGGCGGAAATTGAAGCCGGCCATGTCCTCGCTGTAGAAGTAGCGCCCGGCTACCTCTGGATCGGCAAGGAACACTTCAGGCCGCCCGCCGCCATCATAGCCCAGCACGTGGCGGAGCCCCGCATCCGGAGCGCTGCGCGCGGCTTCCACGGCTGGCAAACCGGTGCCGAGCCCGCGGATCACGACCGGCTGTGCGGCACGGATGATCTGCGCCTGGAAGGTGCCGCTATCGGCCAGCGCCGGATCATCGCCAGTCAGTTCGGCGATCGGCGGCATGGTTCACGACCAGCCTTTGCCGAGCCCGGACGCCAGCCGCTCGTTGCGGCGCCGGGCGAGCAGGCCGACCTGCTGCAGCGATCCGCGCAGGGCGAGGGCCGCCTGCAGCCAGCCGCTGCGGAAAAGCCTGACAATATCCGCATCGTCCAACGCGGCGAGCGCTTCGCCGCTGACGGTATAGAGCCCGTTCAGCGCAATCGTCCGCCCGTCGTCGAAGGAGAGCGAGACGTCCACTGGCTCGACCAGCCGCTGCTCGACCAGCGCCGCGATGAACGCCTCGGTCGGCGCGGCCTGGCCCATCAGCACACCGATCGCGCGCTGCACCAGCCGCATCTCGTCGGTCGGGCTGCCCATTGCATCGAACAGCGGAATCGTGCCCCCGGCAGCGAAGCGGGGATGGGCAAGATCGACAGCGATGGAATCCTCCGCTGCAAAGAAGCCCTGCCGCTGCAGATCGAGCGGGATAAACGCCGCGTTTCCAGTCTCCGCGCCTTCGACCAGCACTTCACCGGGCTCAAAACCGAACACGGCCACGATCGCGAATCGCCCCGTCTCGGGCGACTTGGCGAGGAACACCGGGCAGCACGCCGCAGCGCTTTCGATCTCCGGCATGACGATCTGCACCATGTGCGGATGCGGCCGTGCGAAGGGGTGCATGGCCAACTGACGATGCGTTTCGGTGCTCAGAATCTCGAGCTGTTCGGCCATGGGTATCCTCGCCTGGATCGTGTCATTTGCGCGGTTTATCGCAGTTTATGTGCGCGCTACCATGAAAAGTCCAATGCCAACAGCCACTGCATCGCGGTGGCCCAGTGATCCCGGTCAATTGCGCAGACAATTTGATATTGATAGCGCTACCGTGATGCGATACACAATGTCCGCAAGGTGACGTCGAGAGCGCCTGCGGGTGAGAGGTTGAGGGGGTGGCGATGCCGTCCCGTCGCACCTTTTTCAGCGCAGCGTTTCCGTGTCCGGCAGGCCCAGCAAGCGGGAAGGGCTGCCGGTGCATACGCCACCCACCCGGGCGGGGGGGGCCGCCAGAAGAAGCAGTGGAGAGGATATGAGGACTTCATTCAACGCGCGGTTCCTGCTCGGAAGCGCCGGCAGCGTCATGGCGATAGCTCTGGCCATGCCCGCAGCGGCACAGCAGACGCCCGCCGCAGGGGCTTCGAGCGAAACGACCGCGGAGATCGTCGTCACCGGCATCCGCGGCTCGCTCCAGCGCAACCTCGACATCAAGCGCAATGCGTCGGGCGTGGTCGACGCGATCTCGGCGGAAGACATCGGCAAGTTTCCCGATGCCAACGTGGCAGATGCGATCCAGCGCCTTCCCGGCATCTCGATCCAGCGTTCCGGTTCGCGCGGTGAAGCCACCGGCGTGACCGTGCGCGGCTTCGGCGGCGACTTCAACGACACGCAGTTTGACGGCCGCCACCTCTCCACCGCCTCGGGCAACCGCGCGGTCGATTTCACCACGATCGGCTCGGACTTCGTCCAGACCATCTCGGTCTACAAGACGCCCGATGTCGAGTACGGCGCCAGCGCCATCGGCGCGACGATCAACGTCGCGCTGCCCAAGCCGTTCGACAAGAGCGGTACGCGGATCGCGCTCAAGGCCTCGGGCTCGGTGCAGGATCGCAGCGGCAAGGTCACGCCTTCGGGCGCGGGCCTGTTCAGCACGACCTTTGCCGACGATACGATGGGCCTGCTCGCCTATGCCGCCTACCGCCGGGTCGATACCGATGCCAACCAGGTGTTCATCCCGGGCTGGATCGGCAACTACTTCTATGCCTGCCAGGCCCAGCCGGCCTGCCAGACCAGCGACTTCACTCCGGCCAACAAGAACAAGCTCGGTTGGTTCCCTCAGCAGGTGGGTGCCAACCAGGTGACCACCAAGGACGAGCGCATCGACGGCCGCATCGCCTACCAGTGGCGGCCGAGCGATCGCCTGCTGCTGACGATCGACGGCACCTTCACCCGCCAGACGCTCAACACCGCGACTTATGGCTACGGCGCCTGGTTCAATGGTGACGACCTGCGCAACGTGAAGCAGGACAGCAACGGCACCGTCATCGATTTCAACCAGTTCGGCACGCCGATGGATTTCAACGCGAGCCTCGCGCGGACCATCAACCAGACGCATGTGATCGGCGGCAACCTCAAGTGGGAGGCCACTGACAGGCTCAGCTTCGATGTCGATGTCGCGGTTTCGCGCTCGGTCCTGAACCCGGGCAACAACGGTTTCGACAACGCCATGGACATTGGCTACGGCGGCACCAACGGCGATCCGAACGGGCCGTTCCTTTCGACCGCGTGCACATATCCGGCCGGGGCCGGGCCGACCACGGCGCCGACCTCGTGCTCGCGCTACTCGACCGTTCTGGGTGCCAACACCGGCGTCAAGATCCTCGGGCCTAGCAAGGATTTCCTGCCCAGCATTCACGATGTGGGTCCGGCGGGCAACGTCTCGAAGTTTACCGACCGTTCGGTCATCGGCAGCCACGTGATCGCCGGCTTCCCGAACTACTTCACTGACGTGGTTCGGCAGGCCAAGATCGGCGGCAAGTATGATGGCGGCGACGTAAAAGTTCGTTTCGGTGCCAGCTATCAGGAGAACAAGTTCCATCAGGAAGGGCAGAACCCCTTCGTGAACGGCACGTTCTTCCGTTATGGCGGCTATGGCGCACCTTCAGGTCGCACCGGCGCGGTCGCCCCGCTGCCCGACAGCGTCTATCAGGGCACAATCGATACCAACGGGTTCATCCCGGGCTATCAGGGCAACCTTGCCCCCGCGATCATCGTCTACGATCCGGTCGCGGTCTACAAGGTGCTCGAGGCCACCGGCCGCGGCACCACCGCCCCGGCGTTCGACCCTTCGAGTGTGCTCAACGTGCGCGAGCGGACTTTTGCGGGTTACCTCAATGTCAGCTTCGATACCCAGCTTGGCGACATGCCGTTCCATGTGAGCGCGGGTGTGCGCAATGAGTACACCAAGCTCACCTCGGGGGCGATCGGGCGCAACCCGGTCACGCTGGAAACGGTGGTTACCGATCCGACGCTGATCAACGTCAAGACTTACACGCCGCAGCAGGACATCACGCGCGATTCCAACTACAACTATGTCCTGCCCTCGATCGACGTGAAGCTTGAAGTCACCCCCAAGCTGACCTTGCGCTTCGATGCCTCGCGCACGTTGACCCGGCCTGCGCTGGGTGACCTGCGCCCCACGATTAACCTCGGCACGCTGCGCAGGGGCAGCCTCGCCGCCTCAGGCGGCAACGCGAACCTCAAACCGTACCTTGCGGACAACCTCGATCTCGGGGCCGAGTTCTACTACGGGCGCAACTCGTACTTCGCGGTCAACGGCTTCATGAAGTTCATCTCGAACTTCATCGTCGGCGGTGTCAGCACCCAGACGATCAACGGCGTGATCGATCCGTTCACCAACCAGCCCGCCCAGTTCCAGGTCAACGGCAAGGTCAACGGGCCGGATGGCGTGGTGCGCGGCGTGGAAATCGCCTGGCAGCATGTGTTCGGCGAAAGCGGCTTCGGCTTCAGCGCCAACGGCACACTGGTGAGCACCAATCGCAACTTCGATCCCAAGGACATCTCGGGTTCGGCCTTCGCGATCACGGGCCTTGCCAATTCGGCCAACTTCGTGGGCTTCTACGACAAGAACGGTCTGGAAGTTCGTGTCGCCGCCAACTGGCGCGATGCGTATCTCCTCCAGCTCGGCCAGCGCCAGGGCGGCACCTTCGGCGCTGAACCGGTCAACGTGAACCAGCAGTTCCAGGTCGATGCCAGCGCAAGCTACCGGATCACCAAGCAGTTCTCGGTGTTCGGCGAAGCGACCAACCTCAACAACTCGACCTTCAGCACCTATGGCCGCTGGTCGGACATGCCGCTCGATACGTTCTCCTACGGCCGCCGCTTTGTCTTCGGCGTCCGCTTCAAATACTGATTGCGCTACCGGCGGTGTCGTCCCTCGCGGCGGCACCGCCACCCACTTGTTTCAGGATACCCGATGAACCGTGCGATCCGTGATGTCGTGATTGTCGGTGGCGGAACTGCCGGCTGGCTTACCGCTGCCATCATCGCTGCAAGGCACAAGGCCCGGATCGGGCACGATTTTTCGGTCACGCTGGTCGAAAGCCCCAATGTCCCGATCATCGGGGTAGGCGAGGGCACCTGGCCGACCTTGCGCTCGACGCTGAAAAGCGTGGGCATTTCCGAAACCGATTTCTTCCGCGAATGCGATGCCGCCTTCAAGCAGGGCGCGCTTTTCGCCAAGTGGACGACCGGCGCCGCTGACGACGCCTATTACCACCCGCTCGTCCTCCCGCAGCGCTTCGGCGAACTCAATCTTGCGCCGCACTGGCTGGCGGGGACGATGGCCGAGGCGGGCACCAACGGCGATACCTTCTGCGATGCGGTCTGCCCGCAAGGCCGCCTGTGCGATGCGGGCCTCGCCCCCAAGGCAATGACGAACGCCGAGTTCGAGGGGCAGGCGAACTATGCCTACCACCTCGACGCCGGCAAGTTCGCGCCCTTCATGCAGCGCCACTGCACCGAGAAGCTCGGCGTGCGCCACGTGCTGGCGGACATGCGCCGGGTGATCCAGGACGAGCGCGGCGATATCCGCGCGATCGAGACCGAGCAGGCAGGCGAAATAGCAGGCGACCTCTTCGTCGATTGCACCGGCATGCGCAGCCTGCTGCTGGGTGAGACGCTGGGCGTGCCCTTCACGGACTGCAACGACGTCCTGTTCTGCGATACCGCGCTGGCGGTGCAGGTGCCCTATCCCGATCCCGAGGCGCCGATTGCGACGCATACCATCTCGACCGCGCAGTCGGCCGGCTGGATCTGGGACATTGGCCTCCCCACCCGGCGCGGCGTCGGCCATGTCTATTCGAGCCGCTACATCAGCCGCGATCAGGCAGAAGCGGAACTGCGCGCCTATATCGGCCCTGCGGCCGATAGCCTTGCCGTGCGCAAGATCGACATCCGGTCGGGCCACCGCGAACTGTTCTGGAAGAACAACTGCGTCGCCGTGGGCCTTGCCGCCGGCTTCCTCGAACCGCTTGAAGCCTCGGCCATCGTGCTGATCGAGCTTTCCGCGAAAATGATCGCCGAGCAGATGCCGCCCGCGCGCGAGGTGATGGACATCGTGGCGCGGCGCTACAACGAGAAGACGCTCTACCGCTGGGGCCGGATCATCGATTTCCTCAAGCTCCACTATGTGCTGAGCCAGCGCCGCGACACCGCCTTCTGGCGCGACAACATGGACCCGGGGAGCATCCCCGAACGCTTGCAGGAACTGCTCGCGCTGTGGCGCTACCAGCCGCCCTATTTGCACGAGGAGTTTGACCGGGTGGACGAGGTGTTCCCCTCCGCCTCCTACCAGTATGTGCTCTATGGCATGGGCTTCCGCTCCGAAGTCTCGCAGCGTGCGCTCGAACCAGAAGTCGCCGCTGCCCGCCGCGCCCGGCGCGAGAATGCCGAGCGCACCGAACGGATGCTGGCGGGGCTGCCGCGTCACCGCGATCTCATCAACCGCATCAAGGCCTACGGGCTCCAGCCCGTCTGAACCGGAAGGATTCCCCCCGCGTGAACCAGCGTTCCCTGTCCCCGCAGCGTCTGTGCGGGCGCCTTCTTGCATCCGCGGCGCTTGGCGTCCTCGCCTTTGCGACCCCTGCCGCTGCGCAAGGCTCGCCTGAGGCCGTGGCAGAAGCCGAACAGCTGGCCTCGACGCTGGTTGCGAAGATGACGACCGATGAAAAGGTCGAGCAGCTTCTCAACGTCGCGCCTGCCATCCCGCGGCTTGGCGTGCTCGCCTACAACTGGTGGACCGAAAGCCTGCACGGCGCGGGCGGTGCGGTGCCGACAACCAATTTTCCGCAGTCGATCGGGCTTGCCGCCACGTTCGATCCGGCGCTGGTCCATGATGTTGCGCGGGTGATCAGCACCGAACTGCAGGGCTTACACACTCTTGCGCGCCAGACCGGGCACCTTGGCAAGATCGGCACCGGGCTCGATACCTGGGCGCCCAATATCAATATCTTCCGCGATCCGCGCTGGGGGCGGGGGCAGGAAACGTATGGCGAGGACCCTTTCCTCACCGCGCGGCTGGGTGTCGCCTATGTGACCGGCATACAGGGTCCGAACCCGGACCTGCCCGACATCATCGCCAGCCCGAAGCACTTCGCGGTGCATTCCGGCCCGGAACCTTCGCGCCACACCGACAACATCATGGTCTTGCCGCATGATCTGGAGGACACCTATCTGCCCGCCTTCCGCGCCGCGATTGTCGAGGGCAAGGCGGGCTCGATCATGTGCGCCTACAACCGCCTCAACGGCGAGCCGGCCTGTGCCAGCAATCTCCTGCTCAAGGACCGGCTGCGCGGTGCGTGGGGCTTCAAGGGCTATGTCGTCTCGGACTGCGACGCGGTCGTCGATATCTACGATCGCCACAAGTTCGCGCCCGATGCGGCCTCGGGCGTCGCGGTCAGCCTGCGCATGGGCATGGACAACGAATGCAACACCGGCACCATCGGCGAGGCGAAGGGGCTGGCGGATCGCTACAAGGCGGCGCTCAAGGGCGGCTACATGGCGACCAGCGATCTGGACCGCGTGCTCGTGCGCCTGTTTTCCGCGCGCTACCGCAATGGCGATCTGGCCGGGATGCGCGCGCGCCAGCCCAATGCGACGCCCGTCAGCGCAGTGGGCGCGCAGAGCGGCTGGGACCTTTCGCTGAAGAGCGCCGAGAAGAGCCTCGTCCTCCTCAAGAACAGTGGCATCCTTCCGCTGAGGTCCGATGTCCGCGTCGCGGTGATCGGCCCGCTCGGCGATGCGACGCGGGTGCTGCGCGGCAACTATTCCTCGCCCAATTCCGCCCCGCCGATTTCGGTGGTCGATGGCCTGCGCCGCGCGATGCCGGGCGCCAAGGTCACGCTGGTGCCCTTCGCGCCCTCGATCACCGATGGCGATCTGGTGACCGAGGGCAATTTCCTCACGCCTGACGGCAAGCCGGGTCTGCGCGCGGCCTATTACAACGCGCTGGATGCTGCGAAGCCACGCGGTGAGCGGACCTACGCCGCCAAGCCCGTCGTCACGCGCATCGAAACCACGCTTGGCAGCAGCGCGATGCAGCTGAAAGAGGTGAGTGACGCGCACAAGGTGGTGTGGGACGGCTTCTTCGTCGCGCCGACAAGCGGTCTCTACAAGATGGGCGTCACCGGCGTGAAAGGCGCGATCGACATCGGCGGCAAGCCGACAATCATCTCCGATCACTATTCGCTCTGGGGCGAGGCGCCCAAGTACGTCGAGGTCACGCTGACCAAGGGTGAACGCTATCCGCTGCACTTCGATATCGAAGGCGGCGGCGCGGCTGGACCGGGGCTGTTCTGGAAGCGCATCACTCACGATCCCTGGGGCGATCTCGCGCGCGCGGCGGCCGATGCCGATGTGCTGGTTGCCGTCGTCGGCCTTACCGCCGATCTCGAAGGCGAGGAAATGCCGCTCAAGATCGAAGGCTTCGATGGCGGCGACCGCACCAGCCTCGAACTGCCGATGGACCAGCGCGAACTCCTCATCCGCGCGCGCACCTTGGGCAAGCCGCTGGTCGTCGTCACCATGAACGGCAGCCCGCTCAATCTCTCATGGGCCAAGGCCAATGCCGATGCGCTGGTCGAGGCGTGGTATCCGGGGCAGGCGGGCGGGCTTGCCATAGGCAACGTGCTTTCCGGCAAGGCCAACCCCTCGGGCCGCCTGCCGCTGACCTTCTACAAGGACACCGCTGAACTGCCGCCGTTCCATGACTACAGCATGGCCGGCCGCACCTATCGCTACTTCACCGGCACCCCCGTCTACGGTTTCGGCTACGGCCTCAGCTACACCAGCTTCGGCTATGCCGCGGCCACGGTCGAAGGCCTCGGCGGAAACACCGCGAATGGCATCCGGGTGATGGGCGAAGTGACCAACACCGGCAGCCGCGCGGGCGAGGAAGTGGTGCAGGCCTATCTGAGCTTCCCCGATCAGCCCGGCGCTCCGCGTATTGCGCTGCGCGGCCTGACCCGCGTTGCGCTTCAGCCCGGCGAGCGCAAGACGGTCACGCTGGAGCTATCCCCGCGCGATATTTCCGCCGTGCGTCCCGATGGCACTCGGCAGGTCTTTGCGGGCAGCTACCGCCTGTTCCTCGGCGGTGGCCAGCCGGACAGCGGGCTGCCGGGCAGCGAGGCCACGTTCAGGGTGGACCGCGTGGTCGATCTGCCGAAATAAGCCTCAGCCGGGCAGAAGCTGCGGCCCCACCAGCCGTACGCTCTGCCCGGCCTTGAGCACCAGCGGACGGCGCACCGCGCCCAGCCAGACGGTGCATTCGTGCGTGCTCATCGCGCGCAGGACGACTTCGGTGAGCTCGCTGCCGGCCCAGGCAAGATCAACGACCACACCCCCGCGCGCGACCAGCCCGCGCACGCGCCCTTGCGGCCAGGCGCGGGGCAGGGCGGGCAGCAGATGCAGCTGCCCGCGCGCGCTTTGCAGCAGCATCCCGGCCATTGCCGCCGCTCCGCCGAAGTTCCCGTCGATCTGGAACGGCGGATGCGCATCGAACATGTTGGGGTAGGTCCGGGCCGGCGCCAGCAAGCCGCGCAGGATCGAATGCGCGCGCTCCCCATCGCGCAGCCGCGCCCAGAGCGCGATGCGCCATGCCGTCGCCCAGCCGGTCGATTGATCGCCGCGCCGATTGAGCGAGACCTTTGCTGCGGCGGCCAGTTCGGGCGTCCGGTCCGGATCGATCTGCTGGCCGGGGTATAGCGCATAGAGGTGCGAGACGTGGCGGTGGTCCTGCTCGGGCGCGGCCTCGTCCCAGTCCTCCAGCCATTCCTGCAGTTGCCCCGCCTTGCCCACGCGGTCGGGCGCGAGCCTGCTGCGCACCGTCCGCAGCTCATCCGCAAACGTGGCATCACGCCCCAGCACATCGGCGGCCTCTGCCGTGTGCGCAAAGAGATCGCGCAGGATCTGCCGGTCCATCGCCGGCCCTGCGCAGACCGAAGCGCCAAAGGGATGCCGGTTCTCGGGCGAGATCGATGGGGAAGTCACGAGCCCCTCGGGCACGTTCTGCAAGGTATCGAGGAAGAACTCCGCCGCCCCGCGCATCAGCGGATAGATCGCCGCGAGCCATGCACGGTCGCGGCCATGATCCCATCGGTCCCACATTGCGTTGCACAGCCATGCCCCGCCCAGCGGCCACATCCCCCACGCCGCGCCGTCGATCGGACCCGACGCGCGCCAGAGATCGGTGTTGTGATGTGCCACCCAGCCGCGCGCGCCATAAATTCCGCGCGCTGTCTTCGCTCCGCTCACCGCCAGTTCGCGCACCATCCGCAACAGCGGCTCGGTGCATTCGCCAAGATTCGCCGGATCGGCGATCCAGTAGTTCATCTCGGTATTAATGTTGATCGTGTACTTGGACCCCCACGGCGGATCTGTGCTCTCGCACCAGATGCCCTGCAGGTTCGCCGGCTGCGTGCCGGGCCGCGTGCCGGGCCGCGAGGAAGAGATCATCAGATAGCGGGCATAGGCGAAATAGAGGGCCGCCAGTGCCGGCTCGTCTGACGCGACATTGGCGGCAATGCGCGCATTGGTCGGCAGCGGACTGCCTGGGCCGAGATCCAGCGCCGCGCGTCGATAGAGCCGCCGGTGCTCGGCCAGATGCGCGCGCCGCAGGGCAGACCACGTCTTGCCGCGCGCAGCGGCGATCCGTGCGGCAACTTCGGCCACGGGATCGCCCGAGACGTCGCCCGGCCCGCGATAGCTTGTCGCCAGCGCAACCAGCACCGTTGCCGCCCGAGCGCCTTCCACCACCAGCCTTGCGCCGTCCGCTCGCATGCGCCCGCCTTCCGGCAACACGGCAATCTGCGCCGCTAGCCGGAGCGCGCCGGGCACACTTTCCGATCCGCGATTGCGCCCCTTGGCCCGGATCGCACCGGCCGCGGTGCTGATCGTGGCTTCATGTGGTGTCTCGAAACGCACTGCGAGATTCAGCGCTGCGCCCTTGCTCGCCGTCAGCCGCACCGCAATCACCTGATCGGGAAAGCTTGCCAGCACTTCGCGGGTCACGGTTCCTTGCGGCACGGCCAAGCGGGTGAGGGCGATTGCCCGGTCAAGATCAAGCTCGCGCCGGTAGCCAGTTCGCGCCTCTGCCCCGTCCATGTCGATCAGCAGGTCGCCAAAGGTCTGGTAGGCCATCTGGTGCGACGGCCGCGCCAGCAGGTGCTCGTTCGCCATGGCCTCCGCCTCGGCAAAGCGTCGCTCGGCAATGAGGCGGCGCACATCGGCCACTGCCTGCGGGCCAGCCGCAGGGTTCAGCGGATCATAGGGACCACCGCTCCACAGCGTGTCCTCGTTGAGCTGGATGCGCTCGTGCGCGGTCCCGCCGAATACCATTGCCCCCAGCCGCCCGTTGCCCACTGGCAGCGCTTCGGTCCAGATCGCAGCAGGGCGCGTGTACCATAGGCGGTCCGCACTGCTGGTGGCAGGGGCAGTGCCGCGTGCCGGGCTGCCGACCAGCGCTGCGCCTGCGCCAAGCACCTGTCGCCGCGAAACTGCCATCCTTCAACTCCGCAAGTCCGCGCCGCGCGCCCTTGCAGAATAAGTACGATTAATTGACTGAAAGTCCAGGCTGACTGGCGGGTTTCACTGCCGCTCGGGCAAGTCGATATCGGCCAGCGCCAGTTCGATCAGCGTGTGCATCGCCGTGCGCGCGGCAGGGCCATCGCCATTGGCCACGGCATCGAACAGAACGCGGTGATCGGGCAGCGGATCGCGCGGCAGCTTGCGTTTGCGCTGCTTGTAGATCGTCGTCCAGCGCACGGCGGCCGAGATCGTGCTGGCCAGCGCGATGAGCGCGGCATTGCCTGTCGCCTTCAGCAGCGTGGTGTGGAACGCCTGGTCCGCGGCCTGCCCCAGCGGGGAGGCCAGCGTGTGCTTCGCCATCTCTTCCAGCGCGTGGCCCATCTGCGCCAGCTGAGCGCCATTGCGCCGCTTTGCTGCGATTTCAGCCGCCGCCGGCTCGATGATCAGGCGCAGCTCGAACAGGTCGTGGATCGCCGTCACGCTTGGCTCGCCCTCGAACGTCCAGGCGAGCACATCGGGATCGAGGATATGCCAGCGCGCGGGATCCGTGATGCGGGTGCCCGCCTTGGGCCGGCTTTCGACCAGCCCCTTGGCGGCGAGGATGCGGATCGCCTCGCGGTAGGCGGTGCGCGAGATCTGGTTGCGCTCGGCGAAATCGAGCTCGCTGCTCAGCACATGGCCGGGCGGGTACTTGCCGGTGACGATGGCAATGCCGAGATCGCGTGCGATGCTGCCGTGCAGACGCAGCGATTTGTCAGACCGGTCGATTCCGTCTCCACCTTGTTCCTTGCTTCGCGACACCCTGTGCTCCTTGCCCCCTTTCCCTATTTGGGCGCAATTTCACCAAAGTCCAGCGCCTCGCACTCACGGGCGGCGGAAGCTCCATTTGCCGGCATCCGAGGCCGGATCAAATCGGACAAGTCTCGGCGTGCTGGCGCCGACCGCCGCGAGCGCCAGCGGGTGGAATGGATCGGGCGTGCTGCGCGGCACGATCCGCCACAGGCCATCGGGCAGCTGGTCTAGCCGCCATAGCTGTTCGGGCGCACCGGTGAACGTGGGGACAGCCACCACATCGCCGGATGGCGTTGCCGCCAGAGCGCGGCTCGTTCCGGCAATCACGATGCGCACATAGGGCGCACCGAACCAGCCGCCGGCGCCCGGCACCGGCTCCACTGTCCAGTGCTGGTTCGGCCGCACCATGTAGTCGCCCATGTCGACCGGGATCGGTCCCGTCGGCCAGGTCGTGCGGTTCTGCTCGAGCGTCTGGTCCGGCACCGGCGCCAGCGGCTCTTTGGGGGCGCCGAAGCCAGTCCATTTGAAGGGAAGCCGCACTTCGTCCACCGCCAGCTGCAAGGCCCCGCCGCGCTCGGACTGGATCTCGTAGGTGCCCGGGCGCAGGTTCTCTTGTCCCACCGGCCAGCCATTCTTCCAGGTGAGCGGCAGGATCGCGAGCACGCTGCGGCCTGAGCGGTCCATGTCTGCCTCGTAGTGGAACGAGAACTTCTCCACCCCGTCGCCCAGATCGACGAGCCCGAAATGCCCCGCACCCATGCCGCGCCCGTTGGAGCCCCATACCAGCTTGCCGCCGCCCTTGAGCAGCGGCACGCCAAAGTTGTCGACATACGGCCCGAGCGGACTGCGCGAACGGCCGACACGGATGTTGTAACTCGAATTGGGCCCGTCGCAGCAGGTGCCATGTGTGCCGAGCAGGTAGTACCAACCGTCGCGGTACATCAGAGCGGTCGCTTCCATGTCGATCGCCACATCGACGGGCTGGTTCCCCGGCAGCCGCTCGGCGGTCTTGGGATCGAGCTCGATCATGCGGATCGACCCGAAATAGGTGCCATAGCTCAGCCAGAGCCGCCCTTCGGCTAGCAGGAACGCCGGGTCGATCGCATCGTGCAGTTCCACGCCATCGCTCGAAGCGACCGTGCCGACTTCGTGGAAGCCGAAGTCCTTCGAGGCCGGATCAAGCGACTTCGTCCACATGATCTTGATGTCGCTCTTGTGCCCGCCGTTCATCCCGCCGCCACCTACGGCCCAGGCTAAATAGTAGCGGTCGCCCAGCTTGATCACATCGGGCGCGACGCCGCCGCCGGGGCGCACCGGGCCGCTGTTCCAGGTCCAGCCGTCAGACGAAACCAGTCCGCCGCCGAAGGTGCCGAAGGTGTAGAACTTGCCGTCCGATTCCACGATGGTCGAGGGATCGTGGATATAGGGTTCGCCCTCCAGCTGGGCGACGGGATTGCTCTCGGCCAGCAGCGCAGCGGGCATCAGCGCAAGCGCGGCAGCGGCAAGCAGGCGGCGCTTCATCGGCAAGTCCCTCATGGCACGCGCACCAAAAGATCGCGGATCGGCTGACCCTTGGCGCCAACAAAGCGGACGCAGAAATCGCTGAGGCCGGGGCCATTGATCACAGCGCCGACCAGCACGTTGCGGCCTTTCCTGAGGCCCACCGCGGGCGAGATCACGTCATCCATCACCATGCGCCGGTCGCCGAACAGCGCCGCTGTCTCCTGCCCGTTCAGCCACCACTGCGAAGCGGAATTGGAGCCCACCGCGAGATGCGCCTCGGGCATGTCGCGCGGAGCATCGATGACCGTCACTGCCCAGAAGATCACGCCATAGGTCGGCTTGCCGGTGCCTTGCGCGAAGCCGAACAGCTTCACGTCCCAGAGCGCGGAATCGAGCGCATGCCAGCGGAGCGGCGTGCCCTTGTGGCGGATCATCTGCCCCGCGCGCGCTTGCTCCAGCGCCGCCGGTCGGTCCGCTGCAAAGGCCTCCCGCACATAGGCGCTGGTGAAGAGCTGGTTGGTCCGGTTGGGCTTGGCAATCGGCTCGAGCAAGAGCCAGCGCCGGATGAATCCGTCCTCGTCAGGTGCGGCGCTGGCGCCCGCAGCGGGTGCAAACCAAGGCGCGAGCGCCGGACTTGCAGCGGGCGGGGAGGCTGCGCCAAGCAGGGCGGCGGCGGCGATCAGCGCGGGCAGTTTCCGCATCGTGGCATCCCTTGTTGTTCGTGCCGTTCAAGCCGCCCGCACCGCACGAGGCAAAGCCGGTGCGGGCGGCAGGTCCGGCCGCAGCCGAAATCGTCAGAACCGATTGAGCAGGTTCTCCAGCCATTCCTGCCGGCCCGAGACCGGCTTGGGGGAGAGATCGCGCGCCACGGCAAGGTCGGCTATCTCGGCAAGGCTGGCGCTCTTGATCGTCTGGCCCAGCTCGCCCTGCCAGCCGGCATAGCGCTCGGCGCGGAAGGCATCGAGCTGGCCGTCCGCGATCACCGCCTCGGCGCGCAGCAGCGCCTTCGCGATTACGTCCACGCCGCCGATGTGGCCGTGGAACAAGTCTTCGGCATCAACCGATTGGCGGCGGACCTTGGCATCGAAGTTGAACCCGCCGGTGGTGAACCCGCCCGCGCGCTCGATCTCGATGCAGGCGAGTGTCAGTTCCTCGACCGAATTGGGGAACTGGTCGGTATCCCAGCCGTTCTGCGGATCGCCGCGGTTGGCGTCGATCGAGCCGAAAATGCCGAGCGCGCCGGCCATCGCGATCTCGTGCTCGAAGGTGTGGCCCGAAAGCGTGGCGTGGTTCGCCTCGATATTGACGCGGACTTCGTCTTCCAGCCCATAGCGCTTGAGGAAGCCGTAGACCGTCTGCGTGTCGAAGTCATACTGGTGCTTGGTCGGCTCATGCGGCTTTGGCTCGATCAGGATCGTGCCGGTAAAGCCGATCTTGTGCTTGTGCTCGACCAAGAGGCTGAGGAAGCGACCGAAGTTATTCTGCTCGGTCTTCAGATCAGTGTTGAGAATCGTGTCGTAACCCTCACGGCCGCCCCACAAAACATAGTTTGCGCCGCCCAGCCGGTGCGTCGCTTCCAGCGCATCGCGAACCTGGCTCGCGCCCCAGGCATAGACTTCGGGACGCGGGCTGGTGGCTGCGCCTGCCAGATAGCGCGGATGGCCGAAGAGGTTCGCCGTGCCCCACAGCAGCTTGCGGCCGTGCGCGGCCTGCAGTTCTTCCAGATGATCCACCGCGCGGGCAAAGCTGGCGCGGAACTCGCCGATGCTTTCGGCGGGGGCCATCACGTCCACATCGTGGAAGCAGTAGAAGGGCAGGTCGAGCTTCTCGACGAACGCGAGTGCGGCCTCACGCTTGGCACGGGCGGCGGCCTCGTCCTGCGGGCCGTTCAGCCAGGGGCGGTCGAAGGTGCCCGCGCCGAACACGTCGCTGCCCGGCCAGCAGAAGGTGTGCCACATGCACACGGCAAAGCGGAGGTAATCCTCCATGCGCTTGCCGAAGACCACGCGGTCCTTGTCGTACCAACGGTATGCAAGATCACTTTTAGAATCAGGGCCTTCATAGCGAATAGTGGGAAAGGCATCGAAGTAGGCAGCAGACATGGCGGAGTTACTCCTGGATGGCGCGGAGCGCCTGATAGGCAGCGCGGAAGCGGTCGCGCTTTGGCGCGAGACGGGCGGCGAGATCGGGATCGGGATCGATTACGGCGCGAACGGGGGGGCGGGTGCAGATGTCGGCAGCGCTCGCGCCGGTCACCGCCATCTGCGCCAGCCGCGCGCCGCCAAGCGCGGGGCCGACTTCGCCGCCGTGAAGGTAGACCAGCCGCACGCCGAGCACGCTCGCGAGGATGCGGCCCCAATGTGCCGAGCGCGAGCCGCCGCCGATGACGCAAAGCTCCTCGATCGCCGTACCCGCACTGCGCAGCGCGTCGATCCCGTCGGCATGGGCGAAGGCGACCCCTTCGAGCACGGCGGCAGCCATGCGTGGCGTGGTGCTCTCGTTGCCAAGGGCGAGGAACGCCGCACGGATGTGCGGATCGTTGTGCGGGGTGCGTTCACCCGACAAGTAGGGGAGGAACAGCTCCGGGCCGCAGGCGGCGCCGGCCTGCTCGGCCAGCGCAAAGAACTCTGCCGGCCCCGGCACGTTGCAGGCGCGCGCCGCCCAATCGATGCACGAGGCGGCCGAGAGGTGGACGCTCATCTGGTGCCAAACCCCGGGCAGGGCATGGCAGAAGGCGTGGACCGCCTGCGCCGGATTGGGCCGGAAAGCAGCGTTCGCGACAAAGATCACGCCTGAGGTGCCAAGCGAGAGCATGCCCTGGCCTTCGCCGAGCACGCCGACGCCCAGTGCGCCGGCGGCATTGTCTCCCGCGCCAGCCACCACCGGCACTCGCCCCATACCCCAGCCGCGCGCCACATCCTCGCGCAGCATGCCGGTGACCTCCGGCCCTTCGTGGAGGCGGGGCATGTGCGTCTCATCCAGACCCGTCGCTGCCAGCATCTCGGCAGACCAGGCCCGCGCCGCCACATCGAGCCACAGCGTGCCCGCCGCGTCCGACATGTCGCTCGCCTTCTCGCCGGTGAGGGCGAGACGAACGTAATCCTTGGGCAGCAGCACCGTGCGTGTCGCGGCGAAGACGTCGGGCTCATGCGCGCGCACCCATGCCAGTTTAGGCGCCGTGAAGCCGGGCATCGCGATGTTGCCGGTGATTGTCCGGCTACGCGGCTCGGCGGCCTCCAGCGCCGCGCACTCGGCAAAGCTGCGGCCGTCATTCCACAGGATCGCCGGGCGCAGCGGCTTGTCGTCCGATCCGAGCAAGGTCGCACCATGCATCTGCCCGGCAAGCCCGATGCCGCGCACGCCTGCGCGCAGCGCGGCATCGAGGCCCAGCACGGCCTTGTGCGTCGCTGCGATCCAGTCCGCCGGGGCCTGCTCTGACCACAGCGGATGCGGGCGCGAGACGGTGAGGTCCGCGCTCGACTGCGCGAGGACTTCGCCGCTCTCGGCCGTCACCACCGCCTTGACGCAGCTCGTGCCGACATCGATGCCAAGGTACATGGGCTGAGCCTACTTCGCTTTCAGCGGATCGATCGTCTGGATCGTGCCGTCGGGGTTGAAGGTAAGCTCGGTCACCTTGGCGTTGCGGAGGTGGTTCTTCCCCGAAAGCTGGGTATCGGCGTAGAACAGCCACCACTTGCCGCCCTGCTCGATCACCGAATGGTGCGTCGTCCAGCCTTGCACCGGCTTCAGGATATGGCCGGTGTAGGTGAACGGGCCATAGGGCGAGGTGCCGATGGCGTAGTTCAGGAAGTGCGTGTCGCCGGTCGAGTAGGTGTAGTAATACTTGCCGTCCTTCTTGAACATCCACGAGGCTTCGAAGAACCGCCGCTCGTGATCGCCGCCGAGCACGGGCTTGCCTTTCTCGTCGAGAATTACGGCATCCCGCGGGGCTTCGGCGAGGGTCTTCATGTCGGCGCCCAGTTTGGCGACCTTGCCGGAAAGTGCCGGCTTGTCGTCCTGCAGCAGATCGGTGTCCGAACCGTTGGGATCGTACTTGCCGCTCACCCAGCGCTGCAACTGGCCACCCCAGATGCCGCCAAAGTACAGGTACGCGCTGCCATCCGCGTCGATGAAAACCGCCGGGTCCATCGAATAGGCACCGGCAATCGGTTCCTTCTCTGCCACGAACGGCCCCATCGGGTTCTTCGAGGTGGCGACGCCGATGCGGAACGCGCCGAGGCCGTTCTTGTCCTTCGATTTGTCGCGCGCGGGGAAATAGAGGTAGTAGGTGCCGTCCTTGAAGGCGGCATCGGGCGCCCACATCTGCTGCGAGGCCCAGGGCACATCCTTCACATCGAGCGAGACCGGGCCGACCGTCACCTTGCCGCCGATGCTGTCCAGAGCGAGCACGCGGTAATCGCGCATGGCATACTGGTTGCCGAGGTCATCGTCGGGCGTCGGTGTCTCGATATCGTGCGAGGGATAGACGTAGATCTTGCCGCCGAAGACATGCGCCGAAGGGTCGGCTGTGTAGATCTCGCTCGTCAGCGGCTGATCACGGAAGGTGGCGCCCGTTGCGTTGCCGGGGGCAGGGGCGGCGGCCTGCGTACAGGCGGCTGCGGCCAGAGCGCCGGAAAGGCAAAGCGCGGCCATGGTGAGTCTTGCCTTCATTATCCCACTTCCCTTCTTGCACCGGGCACTTGTCCTTTCGGTGTGCCGCCTGATTACCTGATATTGATAGCGCTAACTATTGCGCTCGGCAAGCGTGATCCGGCACCCCGCTTCACTCGATGAACGGTTCGACCACCACGTGCCGCCCGCAGAGGAAGGCATCGGCGACAATACGCAGCGGACCCATATCGACGTCGCTCTGCCGCGCCGCGATCAGGCCGGCGAAATGCGCATACAGCAGGGCATATTCGCGGTCTTTGCCGCGCAGCGCGCCATCGGGGAGAGTCAGTTCCGCGCCGCCTTTCGCCAGCGAGAGCGGCCCGCCATCGGTCTCCACCACGATGTCCCAGCTTTGCGGCCCGGTCTGCAGGAAATCGAGGTCCATGTGGACCGGCGCGCCGCCCGCCGTGCGCAGACGCAGATCGGCCGCAATGGGCGCCGCGCAATTGGCCGGCACGTCCAGTATCGCCTCTGTCAGATAGACCGGTTGCGGCAGGATATGGGTGAGGATCGAGAGCGCGTTGATCCCCGGATCGAACACGCCAAGCCCGCCCGGCTGCCAGATCCAGCGCTGCCCAGGATGCCAGACGCGCACGTCCTCGCGCCAGACCACGCGGACGGCGGTGATCTGCCGCCCTGCAAGCCAATCGCGCGCGGCCGCCACGCCGTGTGCAAAACGCGAATGCCACGCGGCAAACAGGCTCGCGCCTGCTGCCTCGGCCGCGCGTTCCAGCACGGCCACTTCGCCCAGCGTAACACCCGGCGGCTTTTCCAGCAGAACATGCACGCCGCGCGCCAGCAGCGCCTCCGCGAGATTGCGGCGGACTTGCGGCGGTGTGCAGAGCGCGGCGGCATCGAAGGCGAGGCCGCTTTCCAGCAAGGCCTCGATACTGGCGAAATGCGCCGCGCCGACCACCCCGTCGCCGGCCGGATCGACCGTTGCGGCCAGCTCGAACGCGGCGCTGCCGGCAATCGCCGGCAGGTGCTGGTCCCGCGCGATCTTCCCCAGCCCGACAACGGCAATGCGTACCATGGCCTCAGAGCACCGTGACGCCCTGGACCACTGCCGGATCACCCGCCTCTCGGGTCAGCGGATTGCGGCAGGGAAGCGCGAACGGCGCGGCGGCGATCTCGAACAAATCGCCCGGTTCGGTGCGCACCCCGTCGCTGTAGGAGAGTGTGGCGGTGCCGAAGAAGTGCACGTGGACCTGCCCGGGTCGGCGGAACAGGCCATACTTGAAGTGATGGTGCTCCAGGTTGGCGAGGCTGTGGCTCATGTTCGCCTCGCCGGTGAGGAAGGGCTTTTCCCAGATCACCTCGCCGCCGCGCACGATCCGGCTGGTGCCGTGAATATCGGCGGGCGCATCGCCGATCAGCAATTCCGGGCCAAGTGCGGCGCGGCGCAGCTTGGAATGGGCGAGCCACAGGTAGTTGTGCCGCTCGGTGACGTGGTCGGAAAACTCGTTGGCGAGCGCGAAGCCGAGGCGGAAGGGGGTGCCGTCCGGGCCGATCAGATAGATGCCCGCCAGCTCCGGCTCCTCGCCGCCGTCCTGCGCGAAGGGGGGCATGTCCAGCGCTGCGTCAGGCCCGACCAGCTGGCCGCCATCGCCCTTGTAGAACCATTCGGGCTGCTGGCCGACGCCGCCATCGGCAGGCTTTCCGCCCGCCAGCCCTTCAAGGAACATGCGCATCGAATCGGTCTGATGCGCGGCCGCGGCCGCCTCGCGGTGCATCTTGTCGCGCCCTTCGGCCGAGCCGAGATGGGTGAGGCCGGTGCCGCTGAGCACCAAATGCGCCGGGTCTTCGTGGTCGATCGGCGCGAGGAAGCGCCCGGCGGCAAACTCCGCCGCCAGATCGACTGCCTCGCCGGTGCCGCAGGCCTGCGCCGCTGCGGCGAGGCTGGTGCCCGCCGCGATGGCGCGCAGCGCGAGTTCGCGCACCGAGGCGACACCGGGGAGGATATGCGCCGCCGAACCCTCGGCAAGAACGACCGACCGGGTGCCGTCCTCGGCGCGGTGCTGGAGAAGACGAGTGGCCATCGTATGCAATCCTTCAGAGCGTGAGCGTGCCGTCGATCAGGCGCGGTGCGCCATCACCGCGCGCCTCGTCGCGCAGTTCGGGCGGCAGCAATCCTGCGCTGATGTTCTGGTAGCTGACGGGCCGCAGAAAGCGGTCGATGGCGAGGCTGCCGACCGACGTCGTGCGCGGATCGGAGGTGGCGGGGAAGGGGCCGCCGTGCACCATCGCGTGGCACACCTCGACGCCTGTCGGCCAACCGTTGGCGAGGATGCGCCCGGCCTTCATTTCGAGCAGCGGGAGCAGCCGCGCGGCGAGCGCCTCGTCGGAGGAGTCCATCTGCAGCGTGGCCGTCAGCTGGCCTTCGAGCGCGCCGATCACCGCGGCCAGCTCCGCTTCGTCATTGCAGACCACGACGAGCGAGGAGGCGCCGAACACTTCGTGCCCCATCGCTGCTTCGGCGAGGAATGCCTGTGCGCTGGTGCGGAACAGCGCCGCCTGGCCTTGTCCCGCTTCACCCGTGAGGCCCGAGGCCACGCGCTCGACCCCCGGCAGACCCGCCAGCGTGGCGACGCCGCCCGCATAGGCCTTGCAGATGCCGTTCGTTAGCATGGTCTGCGCGGCGGCTGCGCTGATCGCTTCGGCGGCAGCGGTCATGAACGCGTCCAGTCCCTCGCCTGCGATGGCCAGCACCAGGCCCGGATTGGTGCAGAACTGCCCCGCGCCCATCGTCAGCGATCCGGCAAATGCGGCCCCCAGCGCCGCCCCGCGCGCCTTGAGCGCCTCGGGCAGCAGCAGCACCGGGTTGATGCTCGACATTTCGGCATAGACCGGGATCGGAACGCTGCGCGCCTGCGCCAGCCGCACGAGCGCGAGGCCTCCGGCGCGCGATCCGGTAAAGCCGACGGCGGCGATACGCGGGTCCTGCACCAGCGCCGCGCCGAGTTCGTTGGAGGGACCGGTCAGATGCCGGAACACGCCTTCCGGCAAGCCACAGGCGGCAACCGCCCGCGCGATCGCACCCGCCACCAGCGCGCCGGTTTCGGGATGCGCGGGGTGGCCCTTGACCACGACCGGGCAGCCCGCCGCCAGCGCCGAGGCGGTATCGCCCCCGGCGGTCGAGAAGGCGAGCGGGAAGTTCGAGGCGCCGAACACCGCGACCGGGCCGACCGGAATCATCCTCAGGCGCAGGTCCGGGCGGGGAAGGGGCTGGCGATCAGGGAGCGCCGGATCGATGCGCAGCTGCTGCCACGCGCCCGCGCGCACCACGCCCGCAAACATCCGGAGCTGGCCGACAGTGCGCCCGCGCTCACCCTCCAGCCGCGCGCGCGGAAGGCCGCTCTCGCGCATCGCCGCCTCGATCAGCAAATCCCCGATGGCGAGAATTTCCTCTGCGATTGTTTCCAGAAATGCCGCGCGTTCCTCGCGGCCCGTGGCGCGATAGGCAGCAAAGGCTTCGGCTGCAGCCGCGCAGGCGGCATCGACTTCGGCAGGCCCATGGACGGGGAAGGCCGGACCGACCGGCTCGCCGGTGGCAGCCGAAAGCGCGCGAAACTCGGGCATTGCTATCTCCAGATGCAGGAAAGGTGGGATCAATCAGCCGCACCGGTGGGGCGCGAACCCCACAGTGCGTAGAACAGGATGTAGAGCTCGCAGGCGGCGGTCAGCAGGAACGAGGCCTGCAGGCCGTAGCTGTCTGCCAGCCAGCCCTGCACGACTACCAGCGCGCCGCCGGCAATCGCCATGATGAGGAGGCCTGAGCCTTCCTCTGTCAGCGGACCCAGCCCGCGGATGCCAAGGGTGAAGATCGTCGGGAACATGATCGAATGGAACAGACCGACAAGGATGAGCGACCACATCGCGGCGGGGCCGGTGCTGAACACCGTCACCAGCATGACCACGAACGCACCGACCGAGAACGCGGCGAGCACCAGCGCGGCGTCCACCTTCTGCATGATGGCGGAGCCTGCAAAGCGCCCGACCATCATCCCGCCCCACAGGAACGTGAGGTATTGCCCAGCCTTTTCGTGCGTGAGGTTGGCGATATCGGGCTGGCTGACGAAGTTGACGAAGAGATTGGCGACGCCGATTTCCGCGATCAGGTAGATGAAGATCGCGGGCACGCCAAAGACGAGGTTGCGGTGGTTCCACAAGGAGAGCGCCTTTCGCTCCTCGGTGTTGGCGCGCTGCGTTGCCTGGCCCATGGCGGGCAGAGGAAACCGGGCGATCACCACCGCGAGGACCACCAGAACGCCCGCCACCAGCGCATAGGGCAGGATCACCGACTGCGCGTCGGCCAGTCGCTCGGCCGGGGTGAGCACCACGTCCGCCGCGGCCGTGCCGCCCTTGGAGCGGCCGAGGATGAGGTAGGCCCCGAACAGCGGCGCGAGCATCGTGCCGGCCGAATTCATCGCCTGCACAAGATTGAGCCGCGAGGACGCCGTCTCGGGCTTTCCCACTACGGCGACATAGGGATTGGCCGCGACCTGTAGCAGTGTGATCCCGCTCGCGATCACGAAGAGCATGGCGAGCGTAACGCCGTAAGACGGGATCGAGGCCGCCAGCATCATGCCCAGCGCGCCCGCGGCCATGATCACAAGGCCGATGACCAGCGCCTTCTGATAGCCCACCCGCTCGATCAGCCGTGCCGAGGGGATCGAGGCGACGAAGTAGGCGATGAACCACACGAATTCGATCAAAGTTGTCTGCGTATAGTTAAGGTCGAACACACTGCGCAGATGCGGCAGCAGCGTGTTGTTGATCACCGTGATGAAGCCCCACATGAAGAACAGGCTGGCGAGCAGGGTCAGCGCCGGGCCGTAGTTCTGGCTGGATTCCTTGGTGCTATGGGCGTTTGTCTGGGCTGGGGCCACAGGCGGCATGGTCTTGGGCATCCTCTCGCTCGGTCCCCGTGCGGGGCAGATCACATCGGTCTTGCGCGCATTCTATTTGTCGGACTATATCCGGGATGTGCAAGCGTCAATGGCACTTTGCAAGGGTGGCGCCACGTGGCGCGGGTTGAAAAGGACATGTGGGATGGGATCCAGCGGCCGACCGCGCAGCAGCGCATGGCTCGTCGTATCTGCCGCCGTGCTGGCGTGCGCGGGGCAGAACGCCATGGCCGCCGAAGCGCGGCAGGAAAGCGCCGGCACGCTAGCTGACGGCAGCGAGGCGCAGGCGATCACGCTCAAGGCCGCGAACGGCGTTTCGGCGCGCGTGCTGAGCTATGGCGCCACGCTACAATCGCTGATGGTGCCGGGCCGCACCGGCAAGGCCGCGGACATCCTCCTCGGCTATGACGACGTGCAGAGTTACGAAAAGCGCCCCAACTACTTCGGCGTCACTGTCGGCCGCTATGCCAACCGGATCGCCGGCGGCACCTTCACGTTCGATGGCAAAGCCTATCAGCTGCCACTCAACGACAAGACGAACAGCCTTCATGGCGGCTTCAAGGGCTTCGACAAGCAGAACTGGAAGGTCGACTCGGTCAAGAGCGGCCCGGTGGCGAGCGTCACGTTCTCCCACGTCAGCCCAGATGGCGATCAGGGCTACCCCGGCACACTGACCACGCGCGTCACCTATTCGCTCGATGAGAAGGGCAACCTCGGCATCACGTTCGAGGCGGAGACCGACAAGCCGACCGTGGTCAACATGACCAACCACGCGCTGTTCAACATGGCCGGCGAAGGCTCGCCGCTGGGCGCAATGGGCCAGCGCCTAACCATACCCGCCAGCACTTACACGCCGGTTGATGCAAGGCTGATCCCCACCGGCGAGCTGCGCAAGGTGGCGGGGACCGTGTTCGATTTCCGCAAGGGCCGCCGCATCGCCGATGGCCTGCGCGATGGCACCGACGAGCAAATCCGCTTCGGCCGCGGCTATGATCACAACTTCGCGCTCGACAAGGGGCTGACCGCCGCGCCGCAGCTTGCCGCGCGGCTGGTCGATCCCGCCTCGGGCCGGATGCTGGAGGTGCTGACCACCGAACCCGGCGTGCAGTTCTACACGGGCAACTTCCTTGATGGGACGCTGGCGGGGAAGGGCGGACACCTCTACCGCATGGGCGATGGCATCGCGCTGGAACCGCAGAAATTTCCCGATGCGCCCAACCAGCCGGGCTTCCTCTCCGCGCGTGTCGATCCCGGCAAGCCCTATCGTCACGTGATGATCTTCCGCGTCGGCATGGCGCCCAAGGCCCGCTGAACCCTGCCGCACCAAGACTTCAAGAGAGCTGCAATGACCGATACGCCTGAAACCTCGCCCGCCCGCAAGCTGCGCTCGCAGGCCTGGTTCAACAATCCGCACAACATCGACATGACGGCGCTCTATCTTGAGCGCTATCTCAATTTCGGCCTGAGCCTTGAGGAGCTGCGCTCGGGCAAGCCGATCATCGGCATCGCGCAGACCGGTAGCGATCTTTCGCCCTGCAACCGCCATCATATCGTGCTGGCGGAGCGTGTGCGCGACGGCATCCGCGAGGCGGGCGGCATCGCGCTCGAAATCCCGGTCCATCCAATTCAGGAGACCGGCAAGCGACCGACCGCTGCGCTCGACCGCAATCTGGCCTACCTCGGCCTTGTCGAGGCGCTCTACGGCTATCCCATCGACGGCGTGGTGCTGACGACGGGTTGCGACAAGACCACGCCCGCGCTGCTGATGGCCGCCGCGACCGTCAACATCCCGGCCATAGCACTCTCGGTCGGCCCGATGCTCAATGGCTGGCACAAGGGCGAGCGTACCGGTTCGGGCACCATCGTCTGGAAGGCACGCGAGCTCCTCGCCAAGGGTGAGCTTGACGAGATGGGCTTCATCAAGCTCGTCGCCAGTTCCGCGCCCTCGACCGGTTATTGCAACACGATGGGCACGGCGACGACGATGAACAGCCTGGCCGAAGCGCTGGGCATGATGCTCCCCGGTTCCGCCGCGATCCCCGCGCCCTATCGCGACCGGCAGGAATGCGCCTGGCGCACCGGCAAGCGCGCGGTCGAGATGGTGCGGGAAGATCTGAAGCCGTCCGACGTCATGACGCTGGAGGCGTTCCACAACGCCATCGTCGTCAATTCGGCCATCGGCGGTTCGACCAACGCGCCGATCCATCTGGCCGCCATCGCGCGCCATGTCGGCGTCGATCTGCCCCTGAAGGACTGGCAGCGCCTCGGCCACAAGGTGCCGCTGCTGGTCAATCTCCAGCCGGCGGGCGAATACCTTGGCGAGGACTACTATCATGCGGGCGGTGTGCCGGCGGTGGTCGCGCAGCTGATCGGGCAGGGGCTGATCGCTGAGAACGCGATGACCGTGAACGGGCGCACCATCGGCGAAAACTGCCGCGATGCCGCGATCGAGGACGAGAAGGTGATCCGCCCGTTCGATCAGCCGCTGGTGCCGGATGCGGGCTTCCTCGTGCTTTCGGGCAATCTGTTCGATGCCGCGATCATGAAGACCTGCGTGATCAGCCCTGAATTCCGCGCGCGCTATCTTTCCAACCCCGATGACCCGGAGGCCTTTGAAGGCCCCGCTGTGGTGTTCGACGGGCCGGAGGACTACCACGCGCGGATCGACGATCCCGCGACCGGGATCACCCCGGAAACGGTGCTGTTCATGCGCGGCACCGGCCCAATCGGCTATCCGGGTTCGGCAGAAGTGGTGAACATGCGCCCGCCGGCCTATCTGCTTCAGGAGGGGATCGACGCGCTCCCGTGCATCGGGGATGGGCGCCAATCGGGCACCTCGGGCAGCCCCTCGATCCTCAACGCCAGCCCGGAAGCCGCCGCGATGGGCGGCCTCGCGCTGCTCCGGACGGGCGACCTGGTGCGCATCGACCTCAGGAAGGGCACGGCCGACATGCTGCTGCCGGAGGACGAACTCTCCGCACGCCGCGCGGCGCTCGAAGCTGCCGGCGGCTTTCCCTATCCGCCCTCGCAGACGCCGTGGCAGGAAATCTACCGCGAACGCGTGGGCCAGCTTTCGACCGGCGGCATTCTCGAAGGTGCGGAAAAGTACCAGCGCATTGCGCAGACCATGGGGCTACCGCGCGACAATCACTGAGCGGCGCAATTCTGCGCAATGAATGCGCGGTGCTCAGGCATGTGGCCGATCGAGGCGTCGACCACGCGCCGGATCTCGTCGAGCCGTGCGCGCGTCGTGTCGAAATCGAGGAGGTTCGCCACCGGATCGTAGGTGCGGGGCTTCAGGCCCTGTCCTGACATGACCGCGAACCAACTGGTGTCGTTGAACAGTTCCTCGTTCTCGCGGAAGGTGCGGCCCGAGTTCTCGAACACGCGGATCTTTTCCGCCAGCCGGTCCGGCACTGCCATGGTGCGGCAATGGTTCCAGAAGGGCGAATCGTCCCGTTCGGTCGCCTTGTAGTGGAGCACGAGGAAGTCGCGGATGTCCTCGCTTTCCTGCCGGATCACGCGGTTGTAGCGCGCCGCGTCGACGGGATCGAACGACATGTCCGGGAAGTTCGCGAGCAGGTTCGCTATGCCGCTCTGGATCATGTGGATGCTGGTCGATTCCAGCGGCTCCATGAAGCCGGAGGAGAGCCCGATGGCGACGACGTTCTTGTCCCAGTACTTGTTGCGGTGGCCAGTGGTGAAGCGGATGAAGCGCGGCTCGGCCAGCGGTTCGCCGTCAAGGTTGGCCAGCAGCGTTGCTGCCGCTTCGTCGTCCGAGATGAACTCGCTGCAATAGACGTGGCCGTTGCCCACCCGGTGCTGCAGCGGAATGCGCCATTGCCAGCCTGCCTTGCGCGCTGTCGAGCGGGTGAACGGCGGTATGGCCGCGCCGCCGCTGCAGGGCACCGCCACCGCGCGGTTGCAGGGCAGCCAGTTCGACCAATCCGTATAGCCTGCGTGCAGCGTCT
This sequence comes from Novosphingobium sp., assembly GCF_027489515.1. Lineage (GTDB taxonomy): Bacteria > Pseudomonadota > Alphaproteobacteria > Sphingomonadales > Sphingomonadaceae > Novosphingobium. Next base: position 39,819 of record NZ_JAIXZS010000041.1, read on the forward strand.
CCTCGATCAGCAGCCCGCGAAAGCCGGTGCAGTCGATAAAGAGGTCCGCTTCCACCGTGCTGCCGTCTTCCAGCCGCACACCGGTCACAAATCCATCCTCGCCGCGCTGGTCCACCTTCACGATGCGGCCCTCATGCCGCTTCACGCCGCGCTGCTCGGCATGATCGCGCAGGAAGAGCGCGTAGAGCCCGGCATCGAAATGGAAGGCATACGCAATCGAGGAGAGCGGCGAATTGCCCGCATTGACGGGGCGCATGAACTTGCCCGTCGCCGCGGCCTTGGCCATCAGCGAGTAGTCCTCGATCGGACCCGCCAGCCCCAGCGCATGGAGCCGGAGCCAGAAGGCGTGGAACGAGACGCCTTCCATATCGAGCCCGAACTTGCCGAACGGGTGGAAATAGCTGTGCCCCAGCCGCCGCCAGTCGACGAACTCGATGCCCAGCTTGAAGCTGCCTTTGGTGCGGCGGACGAAGTCGTTCTCGTCGATGCCGAGCATCCGGTTGAAGATGTTGATCTGCGGGATCGTGGCCTCGCCGACACCAACGGTGCCGATGGCATCGGATTCGACCAGCGTGATTGCGGCATATTGCGGCCCCAGCACCTTGGCGAGCGCGGCGGCAGTCATCCAGCCTGCGGTGCCGCCGCCGATGATGGCGATGCGGCGAATTCTGTTGTCTCCCGTCGAGGCCTCGGCGGTCACATCGGTCTCCCTGCGCAGTGGCGTGCGATATAGTCGGCGTGGGTGGGCATGGCGCGGGCGGTGCGGCGGAAGGCATCCGCCATCCGCGCCGCCAGATTGCGCACCTCGGCTGGATCGAGCGTATCGGCGATCGGGTCATGCCGTTCGGGCATGAGGCCCTGGCCGATCATCACCGCGGCCCAGCTCGCATCGGTGAAGAGCTCGTCCTCATAACGAAACAGCCGGCCCGCGGCGCGGAACAGCGCCATCTTGCGCGCCAGCGTCTCGGGCACCTGCATCGCGGCGCATTCCTCCCAGAACGGCTGCCCTGCGCGCTGGTTCTGCTTGTAGTGCAGGATCAGGAAATCGCGGATCTGCGCCCATTGCAGCGCGGTCAGCCGGTTGTACTCGTCGCGCTCGTGCGCAGGGAAGCTGGCATCCGGAAACAGCGCCAGCAGCTTGGATATGCCGATCTGAATGAGATGGATGCTGGTCGATTCCAGCGGCTCCATGAACCCGCTCGCGAGCCCCAGCGCCACGCAGTTCTTGCGCCAGGGTTCCTTGCGGATGCCGGTGGTGAAGCGCAGCGGACGCGGATCGGCGGTCGCTTCGCCATCGAGGTTCGCCAGCAAGGTCGCCGCCGCCTCGTCGTCCGAGATATGCCGGCTGCAATAGACCATACCATTGCCGGTGCGGTGCTGCAGCGGGATGCGCCATTGCCATCCGGCCTTGCGGGCCGTGGAGCGGGTATAAGGCAGCAGCGGCGCGGTGCGCGTGCTCGGCACGGCCACCGCACGGTCGCATGGCAGCCAGTGGCTCCAGTCCTCGTAAGCCGAACCCAGCGCCTCGCCGATCAGCAAGGCGCGAAAGCCGGTACAATCGATGAACAGATCGCCCTCGATCACCCGGCCATCGTCGAGCGCGAGCGCGGTGATGAACCCGGTCTCGCCATCGAGCCGGACCTGCCCAATCTTGCCTTCATGCCGCACCACCCCGCGCGCCTCGGCGTGGCGGCGCAGGAACGCAGCATAGAGCCCGGCATCGAAGTGGAAGGCATAGGCGATCTGCGAGAGCGGCGATGCGGGATTGCCGTCGGGCCGCTGGAACCGATTGAGCCGTGCTGCCGTCGTGCAGAGGCTGAAATCGTCGAGCGGGAGGGGGAGGCCCGCAGCGCGCAGCGCAAGCCAGACCTGGTGGAACTTCACCCCGTCGATATCCGCGCCATAGGCCCCGAACGGGTGGATGTAGGATTGGCCCTCGCGGCTCCAGCCTGCAAACTCGATGCCCAGCTTGAAGCTGCCCTGCGTGGCGACGACGAAGGCGTTCTCGTCGATGCCGAGCATGGCGTTGAAGGTGCGGATCGGCGGGATTGTCGCCTCGCCCACGCCGACGGTGCCGATTTCCTCGGATTCGACGAGCACCACTTCGGTCACGCCATTGCCGGTCAGGCGGGAAAGCGCTGCCGCTGCCATCCAGCCCGCGGTCCCGCCGCCGGCGATCACCACCTTGCGGATCGGACCCGCCATCATGCCGCTACCTGGGCCATCAGCGCCTGATAGGGCGGCATCCGGCCGACCGCCGCGATCATTGCCTGCCGGATCGCGGCAAAGTGTGCGGTGATCTTGGCCGATGGCAGGGCATCGGACAGCGCATCCCCCTTGCGCGGCTGCACGCAGAGCGCATCGAACAGTGCGGTCCAGCCCGCTTCTTCAAGCACTTCGCCATCGTGCAACACAACGCGCCCGTTCGCGGCATAAAGATCGCGGCGATAGGCTGCGCGATCCGGCAGCGCGCGCGCCCGCAGCCGGTCCCAAACTGCGCCCAGCGCACCGCTGCAAGCCAGCCGCAGCAGCGCGGTATCGAACGCGCATTCGGTCTTCTCGCGCCATTGCCGGTTGTATTCTGCCGCTTCTGCCGGGTGTTCGCACGCCGCTGGGAACAGCGCGATCAGCCGCAGCACATCGGCCAGCGCGAGATGGAGCTGCAGGCCAGCTACCGGATCATGCTGCGCGGCCGCCCCGCCGATCCGCACGACGTTTCCGGTCCAGGCCGCCTGCTGGCAGCCAGGCGCGAAGGGCTCAGCAGCGGGCGCGCCCGGGGCATCGGCCGAGGAAAAAACGAACAGCTCGCCCACCCCATCCGCCAGCGGCGCAAAGCTCTGCCAGCCAGCATGATGCGCATCACAGTGTACATAGGGCGGGGCAGGGGCTTCGCTCGTCCGCCGTGCCGAGGCCACGCGGTCAAAGGGAAACCACGGGCTCCAGTCGTCTCGTGCTCCTGAAAGCGGGCTCGCCGGACCTGAAGCATCGATCACGAGATCGGCCGCAAGGCTGGTTCCGTCGGCCAGCACAAGACGCTGCACTCCGCCGTCCCCGCGCTGCACGGCCTCCCCGTGCCAGGTTCCGGCCAGCCGCACACCGCGCTCCAGCGCATCGCCGCGCAGCATTTCGGCAAGCCGCGCCGTATCGATCGAAAGCCCGAAGGTGAGCGCGGCGTGGACAGTTTCGTCCCCCGGCGGGGGCGGGGCAAACCGTCCGGCCTGCGCCGCCAGCGCGCCGAGCGCATAGTTCGCCATGTTCACCGGCTGCCCGCGCCGCCGCATCGTGCTGACAAGCTGATGGAACGGGATGGGCCCCAGCGGCGCACCGATCTCGCCATAAGGCATGAAGGCGGTCGCGCCGTCCGCGCGCCAGCCGCTCAGCGCGGTGCCCAGCACGAAGCCCGCACGGCCGCCGCGCAGCAAATCGGGCCCGTTCCAGCCTGCCTCGCCAAGCAGTGGCAGGTCATCGGGCAACAGCACGTCCGCGGCGGCCGCAACGCCGAGGCTGCGATCCGGCCCGGGCACTTCGACGAGGCTGATGGCAAGGTCAGGCAGCGCGCGGGCAAGCAGGCTTGCGGCCAGCCATCCGGCGAACCCGCCGCCCGCAATCGTGATAGTGGCGAGCGGCGCGTCAGCTGGCATTGGCACCGATCCGAGCAAGGAACGCCGCCTGCGTCGGAAGCTGCGCGGCCATTCGCGCATAGTCGTCGCGCATGGCCGCAAGCCGCAGCATCAGGCCCGCATCGCTCAGCGCCTCGCTGCGCGGATCGCCAGCCTCGGGGATCACCCGCTGGCCGAGATAGACCGCGATCCAGCTCGCATCGAGGAACATGCCGTCGCGGTAGTTTACCACCACGCCGCGCTTGCGGAACGTCTCCAGCCGATGCGCCAGACTTTCGGGCACAGCCATGGTGCGGACCTGGCGCCAGAACGGCGTGTCGTCACGCTCGGTGGCGTGATAGTGCAGGATCAGGAAATCGCGTACCCGCTCGTATTCCAGATCCATCAGCCGGTTGTACTCGCGCGCGCAGAACGGGTCCCAGTCGCGGTCCGGCCAGTGATCGAGCAGCCGCCCGATGGCGAGCTGGATCAGGTGGATGCTGGTCGATTCGAGTGGTTCGAGGAACCCCGCCGCCAGCCCGATCGCCACCACGTTTCGGTCCCACTGCTTGCGCCGCCGCCCGGTGGTGAAGCGCAGCAAGCGCGGCTCTGCAATCGGTTCGCCTTCGATCTGGCCGAGCAAGGCATCGCGCGCCGCCTCGTCCGAAATGTGGCTGCTGCAATAGACATGGCCGTTGCCGACACGGTGCTGCAGCGGAATGCGCCAGGCCCAGCCGGCATCGAGCGCAGTGGCGCGGGTATAAGGCGAAAGCGCCGCCTCGCTGCGGCAGGGGACGGCCACTGCGCGGTCGCAGGGCAGCCAGTGGCTCCAGTCCTCGTAGCCTGCGTGCAGCGCCTGCTCGATCAGGAGCCCGCGAAAGCCCGAGCAATCGACGAAAAGCTCGCCCGCGACCCGCTCGCCGCTTTCGAGCACCACGCTATCGACAAATCCCGTCTCGGCGTGCTGCAGCGCGGCCGTGATCCGGCCTTCCACCCGCCGCACCCCGCGCGCTTCAGCATAGGCACGCAGGTAGGCAGCATAGAGCCCGGCATCGAACTGGTAGGCATAGGAATAGGTCGAAAGCAGGCTCTCCGGATCGGAATCGGGATGGGCAAAACGGTCCATCCGCGCTGCAAGAACGGGCAGCGAGAAAGCCTCGACCGCATCGCGCCCGCCTGCCCGGGCAAAGCGCGCCCAGAGGTGATGGAACGCGACGCCCTCGATTTCCTCTCCGAACACGCCGAAGGGGTGGATGTAGCTGTCGCCCTTGCGGCCCCAGTTGCGGAATTCGATGCCGAGCTTGAACGTGGCGCTGGTGCGCCGCATGAAATCGGCTTCATCGATACCCAGCCGGGCGTTGAAGAAGCGGATATGCGGGACGGTGGCCTCGCCAACGCCGACGGTGCCGATCTCTTCTGATTCAACAAGCGTGATCGAGACGGGCAGGCCCTGCAACCGATGGGCAAGTGCGGCCGCCGTCATCCATCCAGCCGTGCCGCCGCCGACAATAACGATGCGCTCGATGGCGCTGCCGTTCATGAGCTTGCCCCTCTTGTTCGCTTTGTTTCGTTCTATTGCTTCACTGCAGCCAACTTGCACTATTGTGCAGGAATTTGTGCAGCATAGCTATTGCGCTTGTGATCGCGTTGACGTAGCCACTGTTAGATGTTAGCGCAATCAGAAGCGTAAGCCGTTTCAGTTTGGTAGCGCTAACTAGAAGAGGCGGAACCGCCTCTCGGGGTGAACAGGGAGAGAGGGATGACTTCGACCACAGCAGATTTGCGTCTGGCGGCCAGGGCTCGCCGGCGCGGTGCCCAGATCGCCGGGGCTTCGCTGCTCGCGATCGCGATGATGGGCGTGGCCGGCCCGGCCTTCGCGCAAGAGGCGGCGCAGGCGGGTGACGGCAATTCTGCGGCTGCGGCTGACAACGCTGACAAGGTGATCATCGTCACCGGGTATCGCGGCAGCCTCGAGACCGCGCAGAAGAAAAAGAAGAACTCCGACACGATCGTCGATTCGATCTCGGCCAACGATATTGGGCAGCTGCCCGATCGCTCGGTGACGGAAACGCTCCAGCGCATCCCCGGCATTTCGATCAACCGTTTCGCTGCGGGTGTCGACCCCGATCACTTCAGTGCGGAAGGCTCGGGCGTGGTCGTGCGCGGCCTCACCTACGTCCGCTCCGAGTTCAACGGGCGCGATGCCTTCACTGCCAACAACGGCCGCGGCCTCGGCTTTGCCGATGTGCCGGCCGAACTGCTCGGCGGCGTCGATGTCTATAAGTCGCTGCCCGCCGATCACATCGAAGGCGGCATTGCCGGCACGGTCGATCTGCGCACACGAAAGCCCTTTGATCGCGCGAAGAACTTCTTCGCGGCCTCGATCGAGAACAACTACGGCGATTTCGTGAAGAAGAGCGCGCCGACCGTTGCGGCGGTCGGCTCGGTCCGGTTCGAGACGCCGATGGGCGATATCGGTATTCTCGGCAGCTTCAACTATTCGCAGCTCTTCACCCGTGCCGACCGCGTCGCAATTTCGCGCTTCCGTCCGATCGGGCTCGATGCGAACGGCAAGGCGATCACCTCGGCCAACCCGGGCGCGATCGCCAGCTACGGCCTGTTCCCGGCCGGCGCCGTCGCCGGTTCGCAGGATTTCAACCGCGAACGCATCGGCGGCTCGGGCGTGCTGCAGTGGCGCAGCACCGATGGCGGGCTTGAGGCTACGTTTGAATTCCTGCGCTCCGAGGCCAAGCAGAACTGGGGCGAATACACCGTCGAAGTCGCGACCGACAACGTTGATGGCAACGGCGGCCCGTTTGCCGCGCCGGGCACGGAGTACTCGTTCGACCAGAGCGGGATGTTCACCAACGGCGTGATCACCGGCAACACCGGCTGGCGCGCGGATACCGATTTCTCGCAGAACCCGGCGAGCTCACGCACGCCGGCCTATGGCCTGCAGAGCAACAACATCCGCCGCGGCCATGTCGAGAAGAACGTCGTCACTGACTATTCGGCCAATCTCAAGTGGAAGGTCACCGACCGCCTGACCGCGGTGTTCGATTACCAGCACGTCGATTCGACCGTGGACGTGGTCGACAACGGCATCTGGGCGAGCACCTACCAGAACGCCAAGATCACCAACAACGGCTTCAACCTGCCCAACATCGAGCTGCTGGCGCCGCAGAACTGCAGCCCCAACTGCATCAACGGCGGCGGGGTGCAGACCTACTTCACCGGCACGCACCAGAGCTACCTCGATCCCTACAACAGCTTCTGGCGCTCTTCGATGGATCACATCGAAAAGAGCGATGGCAAGTCCGACGCCGCCAAGCTCGATCTCAAGTACGATTTCGATGACGGCAGCTTCCTCAATTCGATCAAGGCCGGCTACCGCTACGCCAAGCGTGATCAGACCGCCCGCTTCTCGACCTACAACTGGGGCGTGCTTTCGGAGCAGTGGGGCAATGGTGGCCCGCGCTGGCTCGACAATCCCGTCGCGGCGCAGGCTCCGGGCTTCCGCGCCTATACCTTCCCCGATTTCTTCGGCGGCAAGATCGCCAGCCCGCTCGGCGAAGGGCGCCTGTTCTACAACGGCAACCCCGCGCAGGATGTGCAGGCCTACGAGAACTACGCCATCGCCATCAACAACGCTTGGAACGGGCAGGGCTGGCGTCCGCTCGCCCAGCGCCAGGGCGTTGTGGCCGGAACGCCGTTCCTGCCGGGTGAGATCAACTCGGCGCGCGAGGAGGTCCAGTCCGGCTACCTCATGGCGATCTTCGGCAAGGACCTCAGCGGCGGCAAGCGCTTCTCGGGCAACATCGGCCTGCGCTACACGCGCACCGATCGCACCTCGTTCGGCGGCGCCTTCATCGGCAATGCGAACAACACCTTTGGCCAGCAGCTCGCTGCCTGCCAGGTGGTCCAGCCCGGCGCGCAGCCGGCGCCGTTCTGCCGTCTGCCTTCGGACGTGCAGCAGGCGCTCGTCGCCTCCGACACCGGCGGCGCGGCGGCCTATGTGCCTTCGGTCGCGAAGCTGCGCTACGAATACTGGCTCCCCAGCGTGAACCTCAAGTTCGAGGCGGGCGGCGGGCTCCAGTTCCGCGCGGCCTATTTCAAGGGCATCGCGCCGCCTGATTTCGGCCTCACGCGCAACTATCAGCGCATCGATGCCATCGCAGTGCGCGCGGATGCGGCGGTCAATGGCGGAGCGCCCTACCTCGCGGGCTCGATCACCGCGGGTAACCCGTACCTCAAGCCGATCGAGGCGGACAACTTCGACATCACCGCCGAATACTACTTCGGCAATGGCGGCCAGTTCACCGTTTCGGCCTTCTACAAGGAGCTGAAGGGCGTCCTTACCAACGACAACGTCTCGATCACGATCCCGGTCGCCTCGGCCACTGCGTTCGTGAACGCGACGCAGCCGGTGAACTCCAAGCAGAAGGGCAAGATCAAGGGCTTCGAGGTTTCGTACCAGCAGAACTACTCGTTCCTGCCCGGCTTCCTCAGCGGGCTTGGCCTGCAGGCCAACTACACCTTCGTCGACTCGTCCGGTGTTCCGCAGTCCACGTTGTCATCCACCGATCCAGACGTGGCGGCCGGCCGCGTCTCGACCGTGCCGGGCGACAACTTCCCGCTGCAGGGCCTCTCGCGGCACACGTTCAACATCGTGCCCTATTACGAGAAGGGCAAGCTGACGCTGCGCGCAGCCTATAGCTGGCGGTCGCAGTATCTGCTCACCCTGCGCGATGTGATCACCCCGTTCGATCCGATTTTCCAGAAGCCCTATGGCCAGCTCGACGCGTCGATCTTCCTCAAGGCGAACGAGAATTTCACGATCGGTATCCAGGGTGTCAACCTGCTGGATTCGCTGGTGAAGACAGCTGCGGCTGTCTACAACAAGCCAGCAGCTGAGACGGACAAGCAGGTCGTCCTCGTGCCCCGCCAGTGGTACAAGACCGACCGCCGCTTCACGATATCCGCAAGGGTCAACTTCTAACTCCCCCTTGCGTGTGGCAACTGGGCGTCGGAGCAATCCGGCGCCCATTTTTTGTGCGCTTTTGCTGCGCACGCCGCACAAAAGAAGCCGCGCCGGTCAGTAAGAGACCGGCGCGGCGGCAGTGGTGGAGCGGGTCTGTCTAGGTGCGGGCAGGGGCCTGCGCGAAGGCGGCGGCAAGCGCCTCGCGCAGCAGCTTGGGCCGGTAGTCCGATCCGTAGGGGCAGCCGCGCGCCTCGATGCCGTCGCTGCGCGGCTCGAAGCCCTGCAGCCACGAATAGGCATCGACCATGCCCCAGGCGAGCACCTCTTTCAGCTGCGGATAGCCGAACATCATCTCGCAATAGGCCTTGGCCGTATCGGCCACCACGCGGTCGCGCCCCGCCACATCGGCCGGCAAGTCCTTGTCCCGCACATCGAATTCGGTGATCAGCAGGCCATAGCCCATCGCGACCACTTCATCGATGAAGCGCTGCCAATCGCGGCGCTCGGCCGCACCCGGCACTGGCGCCACGAGGTGCGACTGGATCCCCAGCGCATCGACAGGCGTGCCGCGCTTGCGAAAGCCCTCGAGCAGCTGCAGCACGCCCTTGCGGTGCGCCGCATTGCCCGGCTCCCAGCTCATGTAGTCGTTGTAGACAAGCTCCGCGCCGGGCGCTGCCGCGCGCGCGGTGTGGAAGGCAAGATCGACCAGCGCCACGGTCCCGCCCATCGCCTTGGAAAGCGCGGTCTGCGCCAGCGTACCATCCTCGGGGAGCACCGTCTCGTTGACCACGTCGTAGGAGAGGATGCGCCCCTTGTAGCGCGCGCAGACAGTCTCGACGTGGTTTGTCATCATAGCCGCCGCCGCAGTCGCTGGCCTTGCCCCGAAATCGTGCGCTTCGAGCCAGCGAGGCATCCACTTGGGCCGGTGCCACAGGAGGTTGTGCCCGCGCATCGCAAGGCCTTGCTGCGCGGCATAATCGATCATCGCATCGAAGGCGGTGAAGTCGAACGTCGTAGCTGTCGGCCGGATCGCCTGCCACTTCATCTCGTTCTCCGCGACGAGCACGGCGCATTCGCGCTCGATCAGCGCCGCGTAGCGCGGATTGCGCCACGAGCCGCCGCCGCCGCCCGATACTGCGCTGCCAAACCGCATGCCCTTGGCCCGCGCCAGGGCCGCCAGTGAGGGCACAGCCTCCTCGGCCAGCGCGCGCACCGGCGCAGCCAGCAGTGCGCCGCCGGCGGCCAGCAGGCCCAGCCCCTCGCGTCGGGTCAGCTTCATCGCATCAATCTCCGTTGGGAAGAGGGCAGGGGAGGCCGCGCATTCAGGGCGCCGGTTCCTCCTTGAGGACATAGACGTTCTCGATCTCGAGCACCTGCTTCGCGTGCCCCAGATGCAGCGCCACCGTGCCAAGGCCCTTGGGAATGTCGAGCCGGGCCTGCGTGCGCAGCTGGATCAGCTTCCACGTCGGCCCCACGGTCACGACGTTCTCGCCAAAGCCGGGATAGCCATCGGCGTTCTTCTGCACGCGCAGGGTGATCCGCCCCAGCCCATCGGGGCTCTCGGTGCTGACCGTGCGTGCAAGCACAGCGACACTGAGAATATCGCCTTCCTCCAGCGCTTCGCCGATCGGCACGTTGATGCCAAGGTCATAGGGATGCGCGGCCTTGCCCGGCACGCTCACCTGCAGCGCGGCAAGGCCCGGCGTCCCGCGCGCCTCGACCGGCTTGCTGGCAAGGCCCGGCCCATAAAGCGCCCAGCTTTCGGGCGCGTTGACCGTATTGATCAGCCGCCCCTTGCCCCCCAGCAATGGCGGTAGTTCGGGCGCCTTGGCGCTCGGCACGATGCTCGCCGCGCCTTCGACCACGATCGTCTGGCCGATCTCGATGGTCTGCTTTGCGCCCGCCAGCTGGAAACCGACCACCGCCTGCCCCGCGGGAATGTCGCGCTCGGCAAGCCCGGTGGCTTCATAGAGCTTCCACTGCGGCCCGATGCTGAGCTTGGTATCGGCGAACCCGGCATAGGGCGCCACGTTCTGCTGCACGCGCACCGCGATCACGCCGTTGCCGTCGGCCGTTTCGGCCTTGAGCGTGCGCGCATAGAACGCGACCGTCACGCGCTGCCCGGCACTGATCGGCGCAAGGATGGGGGCATTCACGCCGACATCGTAGATATTGCTCCCCGCGCGCGGCACGTTGACCTGCAACGCCCCGCCGCCCGGCGCATCGGCAGACTTGACTGCCTTCGCCGCCCCGCCGCCGAACACGGGCCAATCGAGCTTGGTGGGATCGTTGATCAGCGTGCCGGGCAGGGCATCATCGAGCGCCTGCAGCGCGGGCGAACGCGGCGCCGGAGCCGCGAGCAGCGGCGTGGCCGAGCAGAGCAGCGCGGCGGCAAAGATCGCAAGCTTGCCGCGCATCACTGGCCCGCCCCCACAGCCTCGAGCATGCCCGGCAGCCACTGCTTCGCCTTGCTGTCATAAAGTGGGAAGGTGTTGGTATAGGCCCACGAACAGGTGGCGACGCCCACCGCATCGAATGCGGTCCGCACCGCTTTGGCATAGGCCACGCGCTGCGCCAGCGGCGCGAGGTCGATCGCGCCGAATTCGCCCAGCAGCGGCGTCTTGCCCGTCCGCGCGATGAAGGCGCGCACCTTGGCAACGTCCGCTTCGAGCATCGCCTTGTCAGCTTCGCTGCCATAGACGCGGCCCAGCGGCCGCACCGGTTCGACCCATGTCGCGCCCTGGTGGGTGAAATCGAACGGCTCGTAATAGTGGAACGTCGGCACCAGATGCGGATCTTCCGGCAGCTGCAAGGTCGCAAGCGAGCTGACCCCGCTCCAGAATTCCCCGCCCACGATCACCGGCCGGTCCGGATTGCTCTCGCGGATCGCTGCAAGCGCCGGGCTCAGCGTCGCGACAAGGTTGGCATTGGTCAGTTTGTCATGCGGCTCGTTGGCGATCTCGAACCATACGTGATCGCGGGGGCTATCGGCGAAGGCCTTGGCCACCTGTCGCCAAATGGCCGCCAGCTTGTCGCGGTTGGCTTCGGGCGCACTCATCAGCGCGTCGAAGTTGTGGTCGTTAAGGATCACGTTGAGGCCCGCCGCGCGGGCAAGGCCGACCACGCGCTGCACCCGCTGCAGAAACGCGGGATCGATCCGTCCCGCCGCATCGAGATGGCCGGACCAGCGCACCGGCAGGCGAATGGTCGCAAAGCCTGCTTTGGCGATGATGGCAAAGTCATCGTCAGCAATTGCGCGGCCCCAGGCGCCTTCCTGCGGCGGTTCGAGATGATTGCCCATGTTGACGCAGCGCCCCACGGGCAGGGCATTGGTTGCGCCCGGCGTGGCCGCGCTTGCGGCTGCCGAGGCCAGCAGGGTGGCGGCGGCCAGCGCCATCACCCGGATCTTGCGGTTCATCAACTTGATTTCCTTCCCCGAACTCCGGCGCTTGATGGCCGGATGTTGCATCGAACTCTGCTTCGATCGATGAAGATAGCGCTATCATTATGTCCTGCAAGCGCCTTTTGCGATGTCCACCCTGTCGGGCAATCAGGTGGCGCCATCGGGGGGGCTTGCGCATTATTTAATCAGCGATTAGATAATCCTTCGAGGCGGCGCCGGGCCGTCCGCACATCGCGCCGGCGCGCGCAGGGGTTTTGCAGGCAATGGGTTCTCTTCAGTACGGCGTCTCGGTCTACAGCTACGTCAACGACTACGGTTCGGTGATGACGCTGGAGGATGCGTTCGATCACATCGCTGATACCGGTGCGACCGGCATCGAAATCCTCGGCGAGGGGCAAGTCGAAGGCTATCCCGAGCCGTCCTCGGCATGGCTCGATCGCTGGTTCGGACTTGTCGATCGCTATAAACTTCAGCCCACCAACTTCTGCGCCTGGGTCGATACGCGCGTAACCCTCACGCGCAACCTCACGGTCGAGGAGGGCGCGGCCGAGCTTGCGCGCGATCTGAGGCTTGCGCACCGGCTCGGGTTCAAGTTCCTCCGCCCCAAGTTCGGCGTCACCTCGCACGAGCTTGATCCCGATCCGCAGTGGCAGGCTTATGTCGAGCGCAATCTCGATCTTGCGCACCAGCTTGGCATCGTGATCTGCCCGGAGATCCATGCGCCGACGCCGATCAGGCACCGCGTCACGCAGGGCTACATCGATTTCATCGAACGAACGGGGACCACCAACTTCGGCCTGATGATTGATACCGGCATTTTCCAGGACCGCCCGCTCACGCACTGGGGTTCGCACCAGATCAACGATGAGGCGCGCAAGCACATGGCCTTCCTCAACGGCATCAAGGTCCCGCCCGAGCAGTTCCTCGATATCGCGCAGTACGTCGTGTTCATCCAGGCCAAGTTCCACGATATCGACGACAGCCTCGAAGACCTCAACATCCCGTGGCGCCCGGTGATGAGCGCCATAAAGCGCTCTGGCTATTCAGGCTGGCTTTCCAGCGAGTACGAAGGCTTGCGCAGCCCGTGGCGCGCGATCGATCAGGTCCGCCGCCAGCAGGTCCTGCTGCGCAAGCTCGAGGCCGAATTCGATGCGGGCGTGCTCGCCTGACTGCCCCTATCGGCCTGACTGCCCTTCCGGAGTGACCACTATGCTCGAACACCAGCTCATCCAAAGCACCGGCTTCCGCAACATTGGCCCGGTCGGCGCGCGCACCGGTTTTGCGGTCCGGGTCCGCATCCCCAACTACCACGGCACTCGCCTCTCGCAGCTCGATGGCTTCACCGTGACCGTTGACGGCGAAGTCTTTCCCTTCGAGCAGAACCGCCTCGGCATCCGCGATGAGGTCTACACGCTCGCCGAACTGCGCGAGGAGACCACCGCGCGCTGGGGCCTCCTCGAGTGGGGCGAAATCCTCGTCGACAAGCCCGGCGGGCTCGTACCGGGGGTCCACCATGTCGAGGTTCTCGCGCGCATCCGCTATTCCTACTTCCCGCCCGATGTGCACGTGTTCCCGATGCACGAGGCGCGCATGGCGACGATCTGCGTGGCCTAGAGCGGCCGGACGCCGAGGTGCATCTCCACCACGGCGGTTTCGCCCGGCTCCAGCGCAGGCATTGCCGCCGCGGGATCGCGTCCGTTCACCGCGTCGGTCAGGTGGTTCATCGGTTCGGCGCAGAACCAGCCGGTGCCTGCAGGCGCATAGACCGCGGTGAGGGCCAGCGCGGGCGATGGCGTGATGGTCAGTGCCATTGCCCGCTCCGGCCACAGGATTTCAAGCGGCCCCTCGCGCCCTGAATACACGGTATCCACCTCCCGCGTGCCTACCGGGCTGCCTTCCCACCAGTCGATTGCCGTCGTGCGGCGCTCCAGCGCCACAGGTAGCGGATCCCTTCCGGTCTGCCACTCGCCCCGGTGCAGCCCGATGTAGCGCGTCGTTGCGCTACGCGGAAAATAGGGATGGAAGCCAAGGCCCGCCGGCATCGCCTCGTCACCCGTGTTGGTCAGCGTCAGCCGTGCGGTGAGGCCTCCGGTATCTAGCGCATAGGCGAGGTCCGCGCGATAGGGCCACGGCCATCCTTCGCCCGCATGGCGGTGGCCGAACCGCAGCCGCTCGGGCGCGGTTTCCACCACTGCCCATTCTGCCTGCCAGCCATAGCCGTGGATCGGGTTCAGTCGGTCCCTGCCTTCGAGATTGGGCGGGATGATCATCGGCCGTCCGCGCCACACGAAGCGCCCGTCCTTGATCCTGTTGGCGAACGGCACCATCACGAAACAGCCGACATCGAGAATGTCCGGTCCTTCCGCTTCGCGCATCACCGGCTCGCCGCGCCACGTGAACGAGAGGATCGAACCGCCGCGCGCCGGTGCCGCAACCAGCCGATAATCGCCAGCCGCAATCGCCAGTTGCATCTCGGCGCCGTCAGTTCGCTGCGGTGAGGGCGCCGAGGTGTGTTTCCCAATTGATGGTGTCATTGTGCGAGTGGGTAAAGCCGATTGCCCGCTCGAAGTCGACGCAGGCCTTGGTCCGGAACGCGGCGATATAGGTGCGCCGCCAGCGGTCCGGAGAGGAATTGCCGCCGGAGCCGTGGATGATCATCTCGTCGTGCACGGTAATGTCGCCGCGCTGCAGCGGCAGTTCGACCACCGCATCAGCATCGGTCAGTTCCACACTGAGAATATGCGACTTATCCCTGTCCTGCCCCAGCAGCGGCCGATGCGGACGGAGTCCCTTGCGGTGCGAGCCGGGCACCACCCGCAGGCACCCGTTCTCGCTGTCCGCATCGTCGAGCGCAAGGCTGCACGTGGCAGTGAGGGGCTCGGGCGTCCCGGTCGGCCAATAGCCGAGATCCTGATGCCAGGTGAACACGGCGTCGGGTTTGGCCGGGCGCTTGGCAAGGAACTGGTCGTAGTCGAGCGTCGCTGTCTCGCCGATAAGCTGCCGCGAAATCGAAGCCGCGCGCTTCTCGTAGATGTTGCCCTCGATCTCCGGCCGATAGCGGCGCGGCAAGACTGCGTTGACGAGTGCAAAGTCTTCGAACTTGCGGCCATAGGGGCCTGACATGTCGCAGAAATCGCGGCCCATGCCCGGCACTTCGCCGCGGATGAATCGCTCGAATTCGGGCTCGATTGCGGCCAGTTCCTCCTCGCTCAGCACCCCGCGCTGGGTGACATACCCGTCGCGGTGAAACTGCTCGATCTCGCCCGGCAAGAGCACATAGTCGTCGCCTTGCCGTCCGTAAGCGGTCATTTCGCATCTCCTGTTGCAACAATTCGCGGCAGGCGCGTGATCGGGGTGATTGTGATATCCCGGAACCACGTTTCCGCGCCCTCGGACTGAAGCTGGATGCGCCCACGCACCAGTCGCCGTTTCGCGCCCCTGGCATCGGTGGTGGTGAAGCCGCTCGCGGCCATCACCGGCACGCCGTTCACCACATGGATCGAACGGTCCCCCAGCGTGAAGATATCGAGCGTGTTCCATTCGCCCAGCGGCTTCTCGGCATTGCGGTTGGCGTCGACATTGAAAGCCGGCATCTGGATCGGAAGCCGGGGTCCGCCCGGCATGTAACGGCGGAAAGGATAGGGGATCGCGGGATCGCGTCCCACTTCCACTTTGGCACCAACGCGCCAGTCCACCGTGCTGAACGAATGGGTACCGCGCGAGTCGCCAACCGCCAGCAACATGCCTACCGATCCCGGTACCACCTCGAACTCCAGCGCCGACATCCATGTCCCGAAGAACGCGCCATGGCGGCCATGCGAGTGATAAAGCACGCCATTGTTGCGCGGCACCGGAAACCAGGTGTGCTCGCCCCACTTGAACTGAAGGTGCAGGTGGTAGTTGCCATAGCTGCGCTTGGTCAGCAGCCCGCCCCAGATCTTGCCGCTGACATGGATCGACGGGTGTCCATCGGTCTTTTCGACGCGGAACACCCCGGTTGTATCGTGATTGAGCCCGATCGGTCCGGCGGCTGGCTGGCCGTAGGTATCGCGCGGATCGGAATAGCCCAGCCAACTGTCCCATCCCGCAAGATCCCGCCCGTTGAACAGGGCTCTGGTCTTGCCTGCCGGTCTCGCCGCGCCCGCAAGCGTTAATGTCTGCGCGTGAAACGGCGGGTCACCGGCAATGACGGCCTGCTCCTCCGGGGTCGAACCATCGGGTGGTCCGCCCTGGGCAGTCGCAAGGGCAGGTGCGGCCAGCAGCGCTGCGCCGAGCAGGATTGAAGGCAAGCGGGGCATGGCACTCTCCGGATTATCTAAGCAGTGATTAAATAGTCGCAGAAGCGGAGTCAACCGCTGTCGTTCCGCGCGGGCTGGCATGATCGCGCAATGATGATAGGACAGGGCGAGGCACCGGGAAGGCGCATGTCGACGAAGAAGCCGTACCATAAGGAAGATCTGCGGGGCGATCTGCTCAGAGCTGGCCGCGCGTGGATCGAAGCGAACGGGCACGTCGGCCTCTCCATGCGCACGCTCGCACAGCAGGTCGGTGTCTCGCCCGGCGCGCCCTATCATCACTTCCCTGATCGCCGCGCGTTCCTTCTCGCCCTCGCGCTCGATGGATTCCGCGAGATGCTTGCCCAGTCGCAGGACATTGCCGCCTCCCGCGCCGATCCAGCGGCCAAGCTGCGCGCGATGGGCACCGAATTCGTCCGCTTTGCCGACACGAACCCCCGGCTGGTCGATCTGATGTACGAGAGCGAGCTGACCACTCCAGCGCTCGACGAGGAACTGCTTGCCTTCCAGAAGCAGGGCCACAGCGCCCTGCGCAGCGCCATCGACGCGGCCGTGCCGGGCCTTGATGAAGCGGCAGCGGACCTGCGCACGCTTGCCTTCTGGTCCGCGATCTACGGCTTTGCTTCAATGCGCCGGAAGGGCGTGATCCGTCCCGTCCCGGGCGCACTGACGCTCAATGCTCTGGCCGAAGCAATCATCGAGCGCGCCATCGTCGCGGCGCTCGCGGCATAGGGGCCCACGCATGGACAAGCTCGATCGCCAGCTTCTCGCCCTGCTTCAGGTCGATGCCTCGCGCGCGCATGCCGATCTCGCGAAGCTGGTCCATCTGTCCTCCAGCCAGGTCTCGCGGCGCATCGCCCGGCTTGAGGCCGATGGCTATATCCGGGGTACCGTCGCGCTGCTGAGCGAAGCCGCGCTCGGGCTTCAGGTCGAAGCCTATGTTGCCGTTGCGATGGCAAGCTACGCACCCGAAGTCGTTCGCAGTTTCCATGCCCGCATCTCCGCGCTCGACGAAGTGCTCGATTGCCGCGCCACCACGGGCGATTCCGACTATCTCCTGCGCATCGTCGCGCGCGATCTGGCGTCCTATTCGAGGCTCATGAACGAACAGCTCCTCGGCCACGGCGATGTCGCCAGCGTGCGTTCGAGCGTGGTGCTCGACCGGATCAAGCATACCACCAGCCTCCCGCTGCCGCCGCCTGCAGGGTGAACCGCTTGCCCGCATGCCGAACTCGAGCAATACATCGGTGCATAACGATACCGGGGGAGACCGCACCGCATGCCGACCATTGCCGATAGCCTAGTCCTGCCCTGCGGCGCCGTCCTGCCCAATCGCCTCGCCAAGGCAGCGATGACCGAGGGCCTCGCCGATCCGCAAGGCCGCGCCACGCCCGAGCTGGAGCGGCTCTACGGCCTTTGGGCGGATGGAGGCTCGGGCCTCCTCATCAGCGGTAATGTCCAGATCGACCGCGACCATCTAGAGCGCCCCGGCAACGTCATCATTCAAGGCCCGCAGGATGAAGCCGCGCTGGCTGGGCTGCGTGCCATGGCGAGCGCTGGCACGCGCGCTTGCGGCCATATCTGGATGCAGATCAGCCACGCTGGCCGCCAGACTCAGGTCACCGTCAACCCGCATCCCAAGGCGCCGTCCGCCGTTGCTGTCGGCCTTCCCGGCAAGCAGTTCGGTGTGCCCGAGGCACTGACCGAGGCGGAAATTCTCGATCTCGTCGAGCGCTTCGGCCACGCCGCCGAAGTGGCCCGGGAAACCGGCTTCACCGGGGTGCAGATCCATGCTGCGCACGGCTACCTCCTCTCGCAATTCCTCAGCCCCCGCGCCAACTTGCGCACCGATCAGTGGGGTGGCAGCCTCGAGAACCGCGCGCGCATGCTTCTGGCCGTCGTCGCGCGGGTGCGGGCAGGGGTCGGCCCTTCCTTTCCCATCGGTGTGAAGCTCAATTCGGCCGATTTCCAGCGCGGCGGCTTCGCCTTTGAAGACAGCATGGTCGTCGCGCGCTGGCTGCAGGATGCGGGCGTCGATCTGCTCGAAATCTCCGGCGGCTCCTATGAACAGCCTGCCATGATGGACATCCAGGGCATGGAGGCGCCGGATGCACCGCCCATGGCCGCCTCAACGGCAGCGCGGGAGGCCTATTTCGTCGATTTCGCCAAGACGATGCGCGCGGCACTCACCATGCCGCTCCTTGTCACCGGGGGCTTTCGCACCCGCCGCGCGATGAATCTGGCGCTCGAAACCGGCGGGGCGGATGTGATTGGCCTCGGCCGTCCCCTCTGTGTCGATACCGCGGGTCCCGCCAAACTGCTCGCAGGCGCCGAGGAGCTTGACCGCTGGGAAACCAAACTCAAGCTCCTCCCGCCGTGGCTATCCTTTCTCGGCGGCCTCAAGATGCTGCGCGCGGTCGAAGGCTTTGCGGTGACGTATTGGTACTACGCCCAGATCGACGCGCTGGCCCGCACCGGCCGCGCCAATATCGGCATCGCGCCGTTCAAGGCGCTGCTTTCCATCCAGAACACTGGCAAGGCCTGGCTCAAGGCGCGCAAGGGGTAACGACCATGATCAAGCTCACATTCTGCCTCCGCCGCCTCCCGCACCTTAGCCACGGCGAGTTTCAGGATTACTGGCTGAACACCCACGGCCCGCTCGTCGCCAGCGTGCGCGATGCGCTCAAGATCCGGCGCTATGTGCAGCTCCACTCGCTTGCCGATACGGACAATGCGCCCTTCTCCGTGGCCCGTGGCGCGCCCGAAGCCTATGATGGCGTCGCGCAGCTGTGGTGGGACAGCCTCGAGGATCTTGCCAGCAGTTCGCCCGAAGCCATCGCCGCTGGTGCGCTGCTGCTGGAGGACGAACGCAAGTTCATCGATCTGCCCCGCTCCCCGCTCTGGCTGGGTGAGGAAAAGGTGATCTTCTAGGGCGTGTAGGTCAGCGTCACCGTTGATTCCCGCGTCGCCGCAATCGCCTCGGGCGCCAGATCGATCCGCTTGAAGCGGTTCTGCGCATGCATCTGCACCTGATCGGTGAGGTGCACCGTGCTGCGCTTTTCGGGATCGATGAACTGGTTCTGCCCGCCCACTTCGGTAATCGTGTAGATGGCAGGCGCGCCGGGGGTCAGCTCCATCATCCCCACCCAGCCTTCGCCGCCGTTGAGCGGGATCATCTTCGGCCCAAGGCCGAGTTCGCCCCACAGCGCCTTGCCGCGCTCGTCATCATCGGGCAGCGGTGGCCGCGCCGGGTCTTCGGCCTCTTCGGTGAAGTACTTCCAGAAGATTGGCCGCTTCCATTCAGCCATCGCGGCAGAGCTGAACTGCGGCCGCACCGCCGCAATCGTTCGCCGTATCGTCTCGGCCACAATGGCCTCGCGGCTCCGCCCGCCGAAATAATCGAACTCCACCGGCAGCCCCGCCGCCGGCCCTTGCAGCACGCGCAGCAGCAGCGCCGTGCGGTATTTCTGGTAGCGCTTGGCGTCGATATCCTTCCACCAGCCGCCCATCACCGGGGTGAGCAGCACTTCGGGCGCCGTTTCCAGCCAGGCACGAAACAGCGTCAGCCCGGCATTGTCATAACGCCCGTCGCCATCGTGGTCCTCATAGAGCCCGTTCCACGAGGTCATCAGCTCCACCGCCTGCGCAACCTCGGGATCATCTGCGTTTACAGCCGCCGCACGCAAGGCCGGCGCAAACATGAAGGGCGGCGCATTGGCCCGGTCCCGCGCGCCAAAGCCATTCCAGATCTGGTGGTTGTAATCGGCCATGTCTGCCAGCGTCGCGCCGTGCGAGCCTGCTGCCAGCTGGGCGCCCAACCAGGTCCGGAACGTCGCGCCCATTCGCGCGTCGTCGCCCTCGCGGCTCCACATTGTTGCCTTGCTGTTCCACGCATGGATCCAGCCCTGCTTGGGGTTCACCGTGTGGGGCCGCTCGGCTGGCGTGAGAAATCCCTGCCACTCGTATGCGCCGGTGCCAGGCGTGGGCAGGCGCGGATCGGTGCCGGGCACGCGGCGCGGCATCAGCCCCGTCTCCCAGAACCCGATCTCGCCATTTTCATTGCCGTAGCAAATGCCGAAATTGGTCGCGACTTTGCCCATTGCCGCGTCGAACTCGGCCAGGGACCGCGCCCGTTGCATGTCGACAACCGCTGCCCAGTTCTCGAGCTCGTGACCGCGCATCGCGAAGCGCTGGGCATAGGCGATCCCGCCGGCCTTGTCCTCGCTCACCACCGGTCCGTGCACCGTCCAGCGGAACTCGCGCACAACCGGTGCCGCGCCCTTCACGAGGATGGTCTGCGTCTGCCGCACCATCTGCCGCCACTGGCCCTTGAACCAGTAGCGGTCAGGGTCGTTCGGATTGAGCTTCTCGGCAAAGGTATCGGTTGTATCGCCATGGCCCGAGGTCACCAGCCAGCCATGGTGCGCCGCGCGGCCCATGATCGGCACGCCGAAGGAGGGCAGGGTGAAGCCCGCACTGTCAAACCCGCCGCCTTGGAGGTGTATTTCCGGCCCGTCCGCCGTCGCCTCCATCATCATCACCCGTCCGCTCGCGGTGCGCTGCGGCCCCAGCACGAGGCAGCGGCTGTGATCCTTCCCCGGCGCCGCAACTGGCTCGGCCGCCTTGCCGAGCGGTGCCGGCGTCAGGAATGTCGCCTTTGGCATAGGCTGGGCAGGCGCTAGGTCCTCGCCCGGCGGGATCACCGTCGGCGTATCGGGATCGCTCACCGGCACCAGATCGTTGAACAGCTGCCGCCCCTTGGCTTCGCCATGGCGCAGGGTCATCGCCTGGAGGAATGCGAGGTTGGTCACTTCCGATCCGCCGCGCCCGCGCGGAAAACTCGCGATCATGGCGAGGAAATCCGTCAGCACCCAGCGTTCGGGCTTCACGCTCCACTGGGCAAACTCATACGGCGTCCTGCGTGCCGGGTCCGCCTCGATCTCCGCAATCGCCCGGTTCACCCCCGCGACGTAGGCTGCAATCATCCGCTGATATTCGCCCCCCAGCGCGCCATACATGCGCATGAGTTCGGCCTTGTCCGGCAGCCGCTGGCGCGAAACCACGTCGGAGGCCACCGCCGACGGCCCGAGCACTTCGGCGAGCCGCCCCAGCGCGCGCCGCCTCGATTGCTCCATGTCCGCGAGCCGGTCCTGCGCCTCGGCATAGCCCGCGCCATAGAGCACGCTTTCCGATGTCTCGCCAAACACATGTGGCACGCCAAACGCATCGCGGTCGATCCGCACGGTCAGGGCAGGGGAGGGCGCTCCCTGAGCCACCACACCCGCCGGCAGCCATGCCAGCGCGAGAGCCAGCATGAAGCGCCGGTTTGTCATCCCACCGCTTCCAGCGCCCGTGCATGGCGCAAAAGCACATCCCCGCCGATCCCGCGCATGCCCTGCGCGGCGAGGGAGGCAACCACCCGCGCCGGATCGAGCGCCTGCACCGTGAGCCCTTCGGTCAGCGCCATCGCGGCCGCCGTCCCCGCGGCCTGCCCCATCGCCATGCACTGCGGCATGCCGCGCACCGAGGCGAATGCCGCCGGGTCCGCACAGACCAGCCGCCCGGCAAACAGCAGGTTCGCGGGCGCTGCCGGCACCATCGCGCGAAGCGGGATCGTGTAGTAATCCCCCTCGGCCACGATCGCGTCGTGGGTCATCTCCGCATCTCCGCGCATCACATCGTCGATCGGATTGTCGCAGGCCACGATGCCGTCTGCGGGTTTTGCACCGGCATTGAGGTCGCTCGCGAGAATGCGGTGGACCGCCTCCAGCTTGCGTGTCTCGCGCACACCCACGGTCGGCCCCAGTTCGCTCATTCGCGCGTGTTCAAAGCCCGGAACATGCGCGACCAGGAACCGCGCGAGCTGGTGGCAGCGCCGCCGCCCTTCCTGCGTCGCGCGCGCGACGGCTTGCGGATCGGTCCCGTCCACCCCGCGGATATGCACCGAATTGCAGAACACCGCATCCCGGTGAAAGCCCTTCATCAGATAGAGCTTGGCAAGGTCCGGATGGATCAGCCCCTGCGCGATGCCGAACGCGGCCTCCTCCTCAAAGTAGGGATCGCCCTTCGCGAAGGCGCGGTGCAAGTCCGCGCCGATCATCGAGAATGAGAGCGTGACGCCCATCATGTTGCCGCGCCCATCGCCCACCACATAGGGCACGCCCGCACGCGCGGAGGTATCGCCATCGCCCGAACAGTCGATCACCATGCCAGCCTCGATCACTATCGGACCGGTGCGGTCGGTGCATTCGACGCGGGCAATGCGTCCGCCTTCCATCACGGGGGCGCCCGCAAAGGCATTCAGATGCACCTCGACGCCTGCATCTTCCAGCATCTGGAACATCGCAAAAACCGCCGCTTCGTGGTCGTAGATCACTTCGGCACCGAAGTTTTCCAGCGTCGAGGGCCGCACCTCTGCCATTGGCGGTTCCATCGCCAGCAGCGCGTCCGTCAGTTCGCCGAACACCCCGCCAATGCTCCGCCCGGTGGGATAGCCGCCGCCCCAGGGCATGCCTGGGCAGAACGCCATGACCCCGCCGATCTTGCTCGTCCCCTCGATCAGGCGGACCTTTGCGCCCTGCCTCGCCGCACCCAGCGCCGCGCCAAACCCGGCGGTGCCCCCGCCGATCACCAGCACATCGGTCTGAAGCTGCCGCACCATCATTTGCGCTCGAACACCACCTTGCCGCCAAACAGCGTCATCATGCAGCGCATGTCCTTGAGGCTTGAGGTCGGCACCGCATAAGGATTGCGGTCCCAGATCGCGACGTCCGCCAGCTTGCCGACCTCGAGCGAGCCCGTTTCCTTTTCGAGAAACAGCTGGCGCGCGGCCCAGATCGTGTGGCTCTTCATCGCGATGTGGATGTCGACCGCCTCCGCCGTGCCGAACGGTGCCTTGCCGAAGCGGTCGCCATCAGGCTCGCGCGCCACCGAAGACCACAGGCCATAGCGCGGCGCATAGGGCGTGACCGGATAGTCCGATCCGTCGCTGTAGACGATGCCGCGCTTCACGTAAGTTGCGTAGGGCATCATCTTCACGCTGCGCTCCGGCCCCCAACCCGCCGCCAGCGCATCGCCAAGGAACCACAGGAACTCCGCCTGTGCTTCAGGATAGCCGGAATCGTACTTCTTCTGGAGATCGGCCATCACATCGATTGCATGGTCTGTCGGTAGATTGGCGTGGATCAGGCTGTGGCGGAGGCCCTGCTTCGGGAACTTCTTCAACGCGTCGGCATAGGCATCGACCACCGTATCGATCGCCCGGTCGCCGATCGCATGGGTGCCGATCGGCATGCCTTCCTTAGTGAACAGGTCCACCATCTGCCGGTAGACATCCGTCCCCATCATTGGAAAGCCCGTGCCCGGGTTGGCATGCGAGGCATCCGTCTCGAACGGCTTGTAGACCCACGCCGTGCGCCCCGCGCCCGAGCCATCAAGGAAAATCTTCACCCCGCAAACATCGAGGTTGCGGCCCTTGAGGCCCGCCAGCTCCCGCTTGCGCTGCCGATAATCATCCACCGCGGCGCGCGCTGCGGTCATGTCGGCCTGCGCAAAGGTCAGCGTGCAGACATGGACGTTCAGCGGTGCCTGCTTTGCCGCTGCGGCATAGACATCCCATTGCAGGCGCCCGGTGCGCGGGTCCTTGAACCCCGTCAACCCTTCGGAGAGCGCGCCCTCGATCACATGGGTCAGCCCCCTGGCCCGCGTCGCCGCATCGACCGGCGGCACCAGCTTGTCGAGCACGTCCTGCGCGCTGTCGTAGAGCACGCCGTTGAGCGCCCCGCTCGCATCCTTGTCGAAGCGGCCGCCTGCCGGATCGGGCGTCTGCGCGGTCACCCCCGCGAGCTTCAGCACCGCACTGTTGACCAGCGTGTAGTGGCCGGTCGTATTCCCCAGCGCGACAGGGTGCCCACCCGATACCGCATCGAGTTCAGCCAGCGATGGCGGCCGGTGTTCGGCGATGCGGCTCTCGTTCCAGCCGGAACCCGTCACCCACGCGCCTGGCGGCAGCTCTGCCGCGCGCGCCTTCACCCGCGCAAGGAAATCCGCCACGCTCGAAGCCTCGCCCAGCTGCAGGTTGGCAACCTCGTCAATCCCGCCTTCGAGCGCATGGGCATGGGCATCGATCATCCCCGGCGTCGCCGTCTTGCCCGCCAGATCGATCACCTTGGTGCGCTTGCCGATAAAGGCGCGGATGGCCTTGTCGCTTCCCAGTGCGACGATGCGCCCGCCGCGGATCGCCATGGCCTCGACCACGCGGTCTTTCGCATCCACTGTCAGGATCGTCCCGCCGCGCAGCACCGTATCCGCAGGCGCCGGTGCCTTTGCCCCAGCCGGCACTGCCGCCAGAACCATCGCGAGCGCGCCTGAAACAGCCAGTTTCCGCATTGCAATCCCCCTCAGCCACCCCTAGATGCAGAGGGGTAAGCACAGGGTGCTTGCTGTCAAGCGGCAGCGCGCCCGTCCCGGCCCGCCCCGCTGCTTTCAACCCCCACCGTTATTGCCCACGCGCCAAGGTCGCATCCGGCCCCAGCAAGCCGTGCGCCCGCCAGTCCTGCCAAGGAGACCATCATGGATGCCGATCTCGTCCTCGTCCTCGATGCTGCCGCATTCGCGGCAGACAAGCACCGCCGCCAGCGCCGAAAGGATGCCGAGGCGACGCCCTATATCAATCACCCGCTTGCACTCGCCACGATCCTCGCGCGGGAAGGGGGAGTGACCGACGCAGAAGTGATCGCCGCTGCCCTGCTGCACGATACGGTTGAGGATACCGAAACCACGCTCGCCGAACTCGAAGCGCGTTTTGGTTCCGTTGTGGCGGCGATGGTCGCCGAGGTGACCGACGACAAGGCGCTCCCGAAGGCCGTACGCAAGCAGCTTCAGATCGCGCATGCGGCGCACAAGTCGCCCGGTGCCAAGCTCGTCAAGCTGGCCGACAAGATTGCCAACTTGCGCGATATCGCCGCCTCGCCGCCGGCGGACTGGGACCAGACGCGCAAGGCGGCGTATGTCCGCTGGGCTGGAGAGGTCGTAGCAGGGCTGCGGGGCACGAACGCTGCGCTGGAAGCCGCCTTCGATGGGGCAGCAGCAGCGCTCGGCTGATGCCTCACGGCAGCATGCGCTGCAATTCCTTCTCGCCATCGAGGAACTGGTGCTTCAGCGCGCCGATCACGTGGGCGGCAAACAGCGCCCACAGCGCATAGCCCAGGATTTCGTGCGCTGCGCCAAAGGATCCGTGCCAGGCTTCCTTCGTCACCGGATCGAGCCCCATCACCATGCTGATGCGCGGCCATTCGAACAGGCCGAACCACTGCATCGGATGGGTTGCGGCATCTTTCCAAGCCGAATCCATGATCCACCCGGTCAGCGGCATCGCGAAAATGAAGGCATAAAGCGCCCAGTGCGCCGCGTGGCTCGCCTTCACTTCCCAAGGCTTGTAGCTGGCGGGCAGGGCAGGGGGCGTGTGCGTGAGCCGCCACAGCAGCCGCATCACCGCAAGGCCCAGCACCGTCACGCCGATGGATTTGTGCGCATCGATCAGCGGGCGCACGTTCTCATCGCCCGCCGCTTCCCAGATATTCGGCAGCAGCAGGTTCACGAAGATGCCAAGCGCGATGATCCAGTGAAGCGCAATCGCTATGCCGCTGTATTTCTTGACCATGATATTCGTTGCTCCGCTCGGACCATTGCCGAATGTTCACGTAACTGCCCCTGTTAGGCAATAGCCGGTTCAGCTTGGCAAGGCTATGGCCCTCGCCCATGCCGTCACTCAACGCCGTACTGCTCGCCGAGTCTCCGCGCTTCACGCCGCGCCCGGTGCCACTCGTCAGCCGCATGATCGGCATCGCCGCGCCGCTCCTGTTCGTAGTGCTCACCTGGCAGGCGTTCCAGCGGCAGGACCTTGGCATGTGGTCGGTTGGCGTCGCCTATATCCTCTACGATACGATGCTGCTGCTCTTCACCGCGTGGCAGATCCGCAAACTCGTCGCCGATACCAGCCGTCCAGTCCCGCACACAGCCGATGCGCCCTCTTTGGGTGTCATCGTCGCCGCGCATAACGAAGCGGGTGTCATCCGTCTCACCGTGGGCCGCCTCCTTGCGCAGGCCCAGCCGCCCGAGGCGATCCTGATCGCGGATGACGGTTCGAGCGATGCTACCCCAGCGGTCATGCTCGAGACGTATGGTCTTGCTGCGCCCTGCGTGGGCGGGATGGCCGAGACAGTGATCGGCGCGACCCGCCTGCAGTGGCTGCGTCTGCCCCATGGCGGCAAGGCCCGCGCGCTCAACCAGGCGCTGCAGCACGCACGGACCGATGTCGTGCTTACCGTTGATGCCGATACCCTGCTGGAGCCGGGCGCGATTGCCGCGATGCGCAGCGCTTTCCTGCGCGACCCCGCGCTGGTCGCCGCCACGGGCGTGCTCCAGCCGATCTGCGGGCCTTCGCTCTCGGGCCGCCTCTTCGAGTGGTTCCAGTCCTACGAATACGTCCGCAACTTCCTCTCGCGTCACGCGTGGATGCAATTGAACGGGCTGCTGCTGATCTCGGGCGCATTTGCCGCCTTCCGGCGCGAGGCGGTGCTTGCCGTCGGTGGGTTTGATCCCGATTGCATGGTTGAGGATTACGAACTGATCCACCGCCTTCATCGTCATTCCAACGATCACGGGCTTGGCTGGCATGTCAGCGTCGTTGGCGGCGCGCTGGCCCGCACCGATGCACCCGCCACGATCCGCGGCTTCCTGAAGCAGCGCCAGCGCTGGTTCGGCGGTTTCCTCCAGACGCAGCACTGGAACCGCGACATGGTCGGCAACAGCCGCTACGGCCTCGTCGGCACGCGCATGCTGCCGGTCAAAGCGCTCGATACGCTCCAGCCGATCTACGGGCTTGCCGCCTTCGCGATCCTGATCTTCCTTGTTGTGACAGGCCGGTTCTATCTCGCTTTCCCGATCCTCCTCGTGATGATCGCCAAGATCGTGATCGATCTCACCTTCCACCTCTGGTCGCTCGGCATCTACAAGCGCTGGACCGGACGGCGCGAAGGTCTGCGCCTTGGACCCGCACTGATTGCCGCGCTGGCCGAACCCTTCAGCTTCCAGCTCCTGCGCCACGCTGGCGCTGCGCTCGGCTGGTACGCCTTTCTCACCGGCAGCCAGACCTGGACCCGCGCCACCCGCAGCGCGCTCGAACACCAGGCCTGAACCTGGGGGCGGCCGGATTGATCCAATCCGGACCGTGCGGGCTTGCGCCGCGAGCCGCCCTTGGGCAAGTCCTTCGCCGATGCGGGACAGGGGCACGCGCGCGGCATGATCATTGGAATTGATCTCGGGACGACCAACAGCGCTGTCGCCGTATGGCAGGACGATGCGCCCGTCCTGATCCCCAATGCGCTGGGCGAAATGCTCACGCCATCGGCCGTTTCGGTCGACCGCGACGGCACGACCTATATCGGCGCCGCGGCGCTCGACCGGCTGGCGACTCAGCCCGAAAACACCGCCACCAGCTTCAAGCGCTACATGGGCACCGAACGCAAGCTGCGCCTCGGCAAGAAGGACTGGCGGCCGGAGGATCTTTCTGCGCTCGTCCTGCGCACGCTCTGCGATGATGCGGAGGCCTTCCTTGGCACGCGCCCGGTCGAGGCGGTGATCACTGTCCCCGCCTATTTCAACGACCGGCAGCGCAAGGCAACCCGTCATGCGGGCGAGCTGGCCGGCCTCACGGTGCGCCGCCTGATCAATGAGCCGACTGCCGCCGCGCTCGCCTTCGGCCTGCAGGATCAGGAGGACCGCGAGCCTTTCCTCGTGTTCGATCTCGGCGGCGGCACCTTCGACGTCTCGATCGTCGAGAAGTTCGAGGGCGTCGTCGAAGTGCGCGCCTCGGCGGGCGACAACCGGCTCGGCGGCGATGATTTCAACACTGCGCTCGCGGCGCGGATGAAGCCGCTGGTCGATCCCGAAGGCCGGCTCGAACGGCTCGATGCCCGTCAGCGCGAGGCAATGCTGCACCGCGCCGCCGAGACGGCCCGGCGGCAGTTGTCGGTCGAGGACAGGGCCGCGTTCGCCGTCGTGCTCGGCGAAGACCGCCTCGCTGCCGAAGTCACCGCCGAGATGTTCGAAGCGGCCTGCGAGGATCTCCTGCGCCGCCTGCGCGAACCGGTCGCGCGGGCGTTGCGCGATTGCGCGTTCGATGTGGCGGAACTGGGCGATATCGTCCTCGTCGGCGGCGCCACGCGCATGCCCGTGGTGCGCAAGGCCATCACGCGCATGTTCGGCCGCTTCCCCAACAGCTCGGTCCACCCGGACCACGCGGTTGCGCTCGGCGCGGCGATTCAGGCGGGCCTCCTCGGGCGCGATGCCGCACTCGACGAAATCCGCATCGCCGATGTCTGCCCGTTCACGCTCGGCGTCGATTCTGTGGAGCGTGATTCCCGCGGCGGCATGCAGCACGGCATCTTCTCGCCGATCATTGATCGCAACACGCCCGTGCCCGTCAGCCGCGTCAGCAATTACCGCACCGTGCAGGACAACCAGAAGGAGATCCTGTTCAACATCTACCAGGGCGAGGCGCGCGAGGTTTCCGGCAATATCCACCTTGGCGCGATCAAGCTGCCCGTTCCTCCGCGCCCTGCAGGCGAGGCGGGGGCGGACGTGCGCTTCACCTACGATAGCAGCGGTCTGCTTGAAGTCGATGTCACCGTCCACGAAACCGGCGTGACCCGCTCGCTAGTGATTGCGGGCGAGGCCGAAACCCTGACCGAGCGCGAAGTCGCTGCCCGGCGCGAGGCGCTCGCCAAGCTCAAGTTCCACCCACGCGAGGATGCCGAAAACGTGGCGCTGATGGCCCGTGCCGAGCGCATCTACGAGGATTTCGTGGGCGAGGAGCGCCGCATGATCGGCCAGTGGATCACCGACTTTGCCGGCGCGCTCGATAGTCAGGATCCTCGCCGCATCGCCGAGGCGCGCGCCCTGCTGCTGCAGCAACTGGAGGCAGCCAGCGGAACGTCGCCGCTGTGACGCCGTCCGCCGCGCTGAGGAAACTGGGCCTTCGCGCCGGTGCAGATGTCGCCGCCATCCGCAAGGCCTATGCCGCGCTCTACAAGGCGATGGATCCGGATGCCGATCCTGAAGGCTACGCCCGTTTGCGGCAGGCGCGCGACATCGCCCTGCGCGCCGCCAAGTCCGCCGCCGTCCCGCCGCCCGCACCCGCTGAGGCCCCCGAGCCGTCTGACGAAGCCGCCGCACCCCCAGCCGAGCCGTGGCTCTACGGGGCGCCAACGGTGGCGCACGCGCAGGCAGCGGACCTGCCGCTCCTCAACGCCGGGCAGATACCCCATCCCGAACCCGCCCCGGTCGCGCCCCAACCGATCGACGCGCCCGCTGCCTCAGCCGCTGCCTTGCGCGCGCTAGCCGGCCCGCCGCTGCTCGAAAGCGCGAAGCCGCTACGTGCCGATGTCGGTTATCTGGCGCATCCCGATCACGATCTCGCGCGCTTGCTCCATGATTCCGATGCCGAACTCGGACCGCTCGATGATGCGGGCGAGGCCTTGGCCCAGCGCTGCCTGCGTGCGCTGCTCGCCGAGGCGGCGACGGCCGATCTTTCGCGCCATGCACGGATCGAGGACTGGCTGGCCGATCTCCTCGCCGAAACATGGCCCCGCAGCGCGCCCTTGCTGCGCCCGACGGCGGAGGCCTTCGGCTGGGAGAACGAGCGCGGCCAGATCACCGAGCGCCCCTCCATCGCCTGGCTCAATGCGCGCCTGCGCGGCCTGCGTTTTCAGGACAAGGTGACCGAGCCCGATCACCCGCTCCACAAGGCTTGGACCGAACTGACCCGCCCCGGCAGCGCGACGATCGTCGACAAGCTGCGAGTGCAGCGCTCGGCCATCAACCAGCTCCTCGAAGGCGTGCGCAAGCATTTCCCCGAACTCGAACACCACTTCCCCCGCGAGCGCGTGGTTTCGTGGGGCGATGGCGCGGCGTCCGGCTGGACGGGTTTCGGCGTCTTCCGCATTTTTGGCACCGGTTTCACATTCAATGCGGGCTACGCGATCTCGATCTTCGTCGGTCTGCAGATCGTGATGGCCATCTTGCGGTCAGTCGCGCCCGATCCCGTGGGTACGCATGACGCGCTTTTCGGCCCCCCTGCCATCACGGCAACCGCCGATCCGACGTACGCGCCCTTGCGCGACAAGGCGGTCGAGGAAGTTTTCGGCAAGGGCAAGACGATCGGCTGGCTGCGCGAAAACCAGTCTAGCCTGGCCACCGTTTTCGAAAGCCATATCGAGTCTGCGCGTAGCGCCGGTGGCCGCGACGAAGCGGGCATCATCGCCGACCCGCTCGAGTATGTGCGCCGACGCGTCTATTACGACGGGCGCAAGGCCGACGTCGCCACCTTGCGCGAAATGACCAAGGTCCGCCTCGCGCTCTATGAGGTTGCGCGCAAGGAAGATCCCGATGTCTGCACGCATTTCCTCGAAACGGCAGACATGACCAGCATTACAGTTCCCGAACCGGTGCGCGCGCAGGAGCGCAGCCTCGCTGCGCACATGGTCGAGCGAGGCGTGCTGGCTGATAGCGGTGAGCCCGCGTCCCTGCGCGCCACGGTTCCCGGGGCCTTGATCGGCCAGGTCATCAAGGCGACGGAACTCCCCGAAGAGCGCGTGCGCCTCGTGCTGAACGGGAAGGGGCAGCCAGCGGAGCGCTGCGCCGTGATCGGCGCCCTCTTGCGTGCGGCGCTCGGCTGGAAGGGCAAGGAAGGGTCGGATATCCTGCGGGTGATGTAACGGCGACTGCTCGGCACCAAGACCCTTGCCAGTGCCGCGCCAAGCCCGCACCATGTACGGGGCATATCGGGGAGGCAGGCGCATGGCATCACTGGCAATCACGCGGCGCGGCTTTATCGGCTCGGGCGGTGCGCTCACCTTCGCCAGCCTCAGCCCCCGCGCCATGGCGGCGATCCTCGATCCCGCGCCCACCCGCATCTTCAAGGGTGCGCGCATCCACACGCTCGATCCCGCGATCCCTTCCGCCGATGCCATCGCCATTGCGGGCAGCCGCATTGTCGGTGTGGGCACCTGGGCCGAGCTCAAGTCACTTGCCACCTCCCGTACCGAAGTGATTGATCTCGCCGGGCAGGCGATTGTCCCCGGCTTCAACGATGCGCACCTCCATGCCGTTGGCGAAAGCCTGTTGGGCGATGTCCTTGTCGGCAATCCGTTCGAGGTCGAATTCTTCACCATCGAGCGCATTGTCACCCTGCTGCGCGAGCGCGCGGCGCAGACGCCGCCGGGACGCCTCGTGCGCGGCGAGTTCTACGATGATACCAAGATCAAGGACGGCCGCCCGCTCGTCATGGCCGATCTCGACCGCGTTTCCACCACGCACCCGGTCATCGTTACCCATCGCGGCGGGCACACCGGCGTGGTCAATGCTTTCGCGCTCAAGAACGCCGGGATCACTCGCGATACTCCCAATCCTTTCGGCGGCACTTATGACCGGGATGCCAACGGCAATCTCACCGGCCGCGTGACCGATGCCGCGCTCAATTTCGTGCGTGATGCGGCCAAGGAACCTGATCTCACCGCCGAACAGCT
Organism: Novosphingobium sp.; assembly: GCF_027489515.1. Lineage (GTDB taxonomy): Bacteria > Pseudomonadota > Alphaproteobacteria > Sphingomonadales > Sphingomonadaceae > Novosphingobium. Next base: position 71,684 of record NZ_JAIXZS010000041.1, read on the forward strand.
CCGCGCCCGCGCCATTGCCGGGCAGGCCAAGATCAGCCAGGAATTCGTTCGCTACGGCCTCACCAGCGTCTGCCACACCGCGCCGGGCCTGGTCGCGGCCAACACCGGACTTGCTGACGATTTCGCCGCGATCCAGCAGATCCGGCGCGAGGGCAAGCTGCTCCACCGCGTCACCTATGAAACCTCTGGCGCCATGCTCGATGCGCTCATTGCCAATGGCATGCGCACCGGGTTCGGCGATGAATGGATCCGCATCGGCGCCACGGCGGAACAGTTCTCCGATGGCTCGTTCTCCGAACGCACGATGTCGCGCTCAACGCCCTATCCCGGCCGCACCCCGCCTTACTACGGCAACATCATGCAGACGCAGGAGGGCCTCGACGCCCTCGTCGAAAAGCAGATGCGCGCGGGCATCCAGCCCAATTTCCACGCCAACGGCGATGTCGCGATCGGCATGGTGCTCACCGCCTACGAACGCGGTATGAAGCTGCTCGGCCCCGCCGACCGCCGCCCCAAGATCACCCATTGCACCAATGTCTCGCCTGAACTTGTTTCGCGAATCAAGGCGTTGGGCGCGGTTCCTGCGCTGTTCACGAGCTATGCCTACTACAATGCCGACAAGTTCCACTTCTACGGTGCGGAGATGATGGAGCACATGATGGCCTACCGCATGATGATCGACGCGGGCGTGCCCGTCTGTGCCGGGTCCGATTTCCCGCCCGGCCCCTTCGCACCGCTGATGGGCCTGCAGGGCATGGTGACGAGGAAGGGCTGGAATGGCGAGATCTGGGGCGCAAGCCAGAAGATCACCGTGATGGAAGGCCTCAAAGTCCTCTCCGCCAACGGCGCTCACGCCTCGTTCGAGGAAGACCTCAAGGGCACGCTCAGCCCCGGGAAGCTGGCCGATATGGTGATCCTCGACGGCGATCCGGCCGCCGTTGATCCTGAAAAGATCAAGGACATCCGCGTCCAACCAACCCTCGTCGGCGGCAACGTGAAATACAAGGCGTAAGGACCCCTACATGACCTACCGCGTCGAATTCGTCGAACGCACCGGCCTTGAACTGCTCGAAAGCGGACGCGGCAAGGCTCGCTACCGCATGCCGCTGGCTGGGAACGAGAACCACGTCGGCGTGATGTATATGGGCGCCTTCACCGTGCTGGCGGAGGCGACCGCCGCGATCCCCGGCATCTCGATCCTCGATACCGCGCGCTTCTATCCCATCATCAAGGATATCGCGGTCGCATTTCACAAGATGGCCGCGACGGACGTGTTCGCCGAATTCAGCCTCGATGAAACCGCTCTCGGCGGCCTGCTTGCCGATCTCGAACGCAAGGGCAGCGCGGGCTACCTCGCCGAGTTCCCGATGCTTGATGCAAATGGCGTCGTCGTTGCCACCGGCAAGGTCTCCGTGAAGCTCCTCTCGCACGACTGGAAGAAAGCCTGATGCGCCGCCTTCGCCTGCTCGCCGTCGCCGCGCTTGCTGCTCTCGCCGCGCCGGCGCTCAGCGCTGATCCTGCACCCTTCGTTGCAGTGCGCGGGGACAGGGCAGGGGGCTGGACCGCGCAGAGCCGTTCCGAAGTCATGGCGATGAACGGCATGGTCGCGACCAGTCAGCCGCTTGCTGCCGAAGCCGGACTCGAAGTGTTGCATGCAGGCGGCAATGCCTTCGATGCCGCGATCGCCACCGCGGCCGCGATCAACGTGGTCGAGCCCGAGGCGACCGGCATCGGCGGGGACATGTTCGTGATCGCGTGGGTTGCGAAGGAAAAGCGCCTCGTTGCGCTCGATGCCGCCGGCCGTGCGCCCAGCGGTGCCAGCCTCGAGCGCTATCGCAAGATGTTCGGTGCGCAGATGCCCGAGGAAGGTATCCACGCCGCGCTCGTTCCCGGCGCTGTCGATGGCTGGTCGGTGCTGCTCGGCCGCTATGGCAAACTCGGGCTGGCGCAAGCGCTCCAGCCCGCCATACGCATCGCCGAGCAAGGCTTCCCGCTCACCGAACGCATCGGCGGCGAATGGCAGGTGAGCGCAAAGCTGCTCGCCAAGGACCCGGACTCAGCCAAGACCTACATGCCCGGCGGCAGAACGCTCGGCTGGGGGGATATCTTCCGCAATCCTGATCTTGCCAAGGCCTTCCGCCTCATTGCCAGCGGCGGGCGCGATGCCTTCTACAAGGGCCCGATTGCCGAGGCGATTGTTGCGAAATCCCAAAGCCTTGGCGGCGGCTTTGCGCTGAAGGACTTCGATACGATCCACGCCCGCTGGGTCGAGCCGATCAGCACGACTTTCAAGGGCTATACGATCCACGAAATGCCGCCGAGCACGCAGGGCTTTGCCGTGCTCCAGATCATGAACATGCTTGAAGTCTGCCCGGCAAAGCTCGGGCTCGATCCCGCAAAGCTGGGCCCGCGCTCCGCCGATTACTGGCACTTGATGATCGAAGCCAAGAAGCTCGCTTATGCCGATCTCAAGCGCTTCAACGGCGATCCCGATTACGCGGCGATCCCGGTTGCCCGCCTGATCTCCAAGGAATATGCCGCCGAGCAGTGCGGCAGGATCGACATGAAGAAGGCGGCCGCCATCGGCCCCGATGCCCCTGCGCTTGGCGGCACGGCGTATATCACAACGGCGGACAGCGAGGGGAACATGGTCTCGCTGATCTACTCGGTCTACGATTTCTTCGGCTCGGGTATCACCGTGCCCGGCTACGGCTTCACGCTGAGCAATCGCGGCAATGCCTTCTCGCTCGATCCCGCAAGTCCCAACGCCTTGGCTCCGGGCAAGCGTCCGTTCTACACGATCATCCCCGGCTTCGTGACGAAGGACGGCAAGCCCTTCTACTCCTTCGGCGTCATGCAGGGCGGGCAGCAGGCGCAGGGTCAGGCTCAGGTCCTTGCGAACCTCCTCGCCTTCGGTGCCAACGTCCAGAGCGCGAGCGACGCCGCCCGCTTCAACCACAGCCAGCAGGACAATGTGCTGCGCCTCGAAAGCGGGCTCTATGATCTCGTCGGCGCAGACCTTTCCGCGCGCGGCCACACGGCTATGCGCACCGACGGCTCGGAAATGGGCGGGTATCAGGGCATCATGATCGACCCGAAGACCAGCGCCTATCGCGGGGGATCGGACCACCGCAAGGACGGCATGGCGGTCGGGTACTGAGGCGCTGCCGACGCCTCTCCAGCTAACCCCGTTTCGTCATTGCGAGGAGCAAAGCGACGAAGCAATCCAGAGCCCTCGTGCGTGACGCTCTGGATTGCTTCGCTTCGCTCGCAATCACGAACTGGGGTTGTTGGGAAACCTTACGCCGCGTCGAGCGCCGCGCCCAGATCGGCGAGGATATCGTCGATATGCTCGATCCCGATCGAAAGCCGCACATAGCCCGGCGTCACGCCGCTCGCTGCCTGCTCTTCGACTGAAAGCTGCGAGTGCGTTGTCGAGGCGGGATGGATCGCGAGGCTGCGCGCATCGCCGATGTTCGCCACATGGTAGAAAAGCTGCAGCGCATCGATGAAGCGCTTGCCGGCCTCGGCGCCATCCTTGAGCTCGAACCCGACGAGGCCGCCCTGGCCACGCGTGAGGTACTTGGCAGCAAGGTCCGCCGCCCGGCCCGTCGCGACCGACGGGTGGATCACCGAGGAAACCTTGGGATGCGCCGCGAGGAACGCCGCCACCTTCACCGCGTTCTCGCAGTGGCGCTCGATGCGCAGTGGCATCGTCTCCAGCCCCTGGATCAGCTGGAACGCGCTCATCGGCGAGAGAGCGTTGCCCAGATCGCGCAGCAGGACCACCCGCGCGCGGATGATGTAGGCAATCGGCCCCAGCGGCTTGATGTCACGCGCCCAGACCGCGCCGTGATAGCTGGCGTCCGGCGTGTTGAGATGCGGCTGGCGCTCTGGGAAGGCTTCCCAGTCGAAGTTGCCGCCATCGATGATCAGGCCGCCGATCGAGGTGCCGTGTCCGCCGATGTACTTGGTCGCCGAATAGACCACCACCGCCGCGCCGTGTTCGAACGGCTTGATCAGCAGCGGCGCTGCCGTGTTGTCCATGATCAGCGGGATGCCGTATTCGCGCCCGATCGCGGCGACTTCGGCAATCGGGAACACCTCGAGCTTCGGATTGGGCAGCGATTCCGCATAATAGGCGCGCGTCTTGTCGTCGGTGGCGCGGCGGAAGCCTTCGACGTCCGCCGGATCGACGAAGCGCGTCTCGATGCCGAGATCGCGCAGCGTGTTCGCCAGCAGGTTCCACGTGCCGCCATAGAGGTTAGTCGAGGCGACGATGTTGTCGCCCGCCTTGGCAAGGTTGAGGATCGCGAGCGTCGTCGCCGACTGGCCGGATGACACTGCCAGCGCCGCCACGCCGCCTTCGATCGCGGCCATGCGCTGTTCGAGCACATCGGTCGTCGGGTTCATCAGGCGCGTGTAGATGTTGCCCAGTTCCTTGAGCGCGAAGAGGTTCGCCGCGTGCTCGGTTGAATGGAACTGGTACGAGGTCGTCTGGTGGATCGGCACTGCGACCGAACCGGTCGACGGATCGGCGCGCCAGCCGGCGTGGAGGGCAAGGGTTTCGGGTTTCGCGTTGGTGAGGTCGGTCATCGGGGCATCCTGCTCTGCAAGTTCGTGATTATTGTCTATTAATTCAGTTGAGTCTGCAAGCGACGGTAGAGCACGCTGTCCGCAGTCTTGCGCAGCGGCTCCCACCCGGGGAACTGCGTCGCCGGATCGATGCGGATCACCCACAGGAAGCGCGCCGCGCGCGGGACGGCGGCGACGACATCGGGGAGTGCGGGCGATTCGCCGCAGGGCTCCATGAACGTGATCGTCGAGGGATCGCGGTCGAACGGGGCAAGGCGCGGGTTGTGGATCGCAATCAGCTGTCCGCTCTGCAGCTGCCACTGGCCGTTGTCGAACAAGTGCCGCCGTGCGAGGCCATAGCCCATGATGTGCCGCCGCCGATCGGTGTTCCAGCCCGCGCATTCATCGACATAGAGCGAGACCAGATTGACCCCGCGCGGCGCCGCCTCGATCGCGGTCAGCGTCTCGGCAAACTGCTGCCCGGCCAGCGCCATGCTCGCGGCATTGGTCGCCAGCCGCGCGCCGCCGAACACGAGCCCGCCGATCAGCAGCCAGCGCGTGAGGCGCGGATCGACCAGCGGCCCCGGCGCCGAGGCGAGCACGAACAGCGCCAGAATCACCGGTCCCAGCCGCATGTCGGCAAAGCGCGAACCCATGATCGTATCGGGCATCAGCAAATAGAGCAGCAGCAACGCCAATGCCGCCAGCATCACCCCTGCATGGACCATGAAACCGCGCGTCCTCAGGCTGATGTAGAGTACGAATGCAATTACACCTGCGCCCACTGCGTCCCACACCAGCCAGCGGTCGGCCATCGCCATGATCAACCAGACGATCTTGCGCGGTGCGTCGTTGTTGGCGAGCAGCGCAACGGCATCGCCGCCCTCCCTGGGTTGTAGCGCGCCGATGATCGGGCCCAGTAGCAGCGGCGCCGTCATCCATCCGGTCGTGATCACCGTGCCGAAGAAGCCCTTGCCCGCGCGCCAGTTTGCAGCCAGCGCCGTGGTTCCGGCGACCAGGCTGAAGACTGCCCAGCCGACCAGATGGCACACCCAAAGGGCGAACCCGATCGGCACGAACAGGGCCGTGCGCAGCAGTGGCCTTTGTTCGAGCGCGATCCACAGCGCCATCGCGTGGAAGGCCAGCGCCAGCGACAGCGTGAAATTGGCAAACCCATAGAGATAGGGCAGCGAGATCGCGAGCGGCAGCGCATAGAGCGCATTCACCCCGATACGGCCATGTGCTGCGCGCGAGAGCAGCAGCATTCCCGAAACCGTAAGCGGCGGGATCGATCCCACGATCAGGTGCACGGCCGGCTCCAGACCCATGAGCGGGGCAAGTAGCTGGACGCACAGATCGACACCGAGATTGGGCAGCAGCCCCCACTCGAAGCTGTACCAGTTTCGCAGGACTTCCGAGCGCCCGGCATCGAGCTGGACGGTGTAGCGTGCGACATGACCACCCAGATCGGTGAGCGGCAGCACTGGCGCGAGAATGGCGGGGAGCGCAGCCAGCGCACTCAGCAGGAAAATCAGGGCAAGCTCGGCCAACGGCGCGTCGCGCGCCGACGGCGGGCGCGCATCCAGCAATACCGAGAACGGCCAAACCCTCATCCCGTCCGCCTTTACGGGCGCATCGGCGCTGCTGTCAAAGGCGTACGCAAACCCGCGCAAAAGTGCGGCGCGATGGCAGATCAGCCAGCCTTTCGCGACATGCCCTTGAGGACAATTGTCGGCAAGTCGTTCGGCGTGAAGATTAAATGTGTGTAAGGAAGCGTTCCAAGGCCGGTGACGCCGCGTTTGTCGGTTGCCGGTCCGCAGTTTTCGTCATAATCGTTCGGCGGTTTTGCAACTGCCCCAGTTTCGTAAAGGAGTGGCCATGAGCAATTTGAGAGGATACCTCGGTCTGATCGCGCTGTCTGCCGCCCTGGCGGCTTGCGGTGGCAAGAAGGAAGAAGCGGCAGCGCCTGCTGCCGAAGCCCCCGCCGCGGCCGCGCCGGCTGCTGACGCTGCCGCACCCGCTGCTGCAACCAAGGTTGCCGCTGATTCAACCGACACCCTCGACGGCACCAAGTTTGCCGACATGAAGGGCGATGCCGCTGCTGGTGAGAAGGTCTTCACCCAGTGCAAGACCTGCCACGTGATCGATCCGGGCGTGAACCGCATCGGGCCCTCGCTCCATGGCATCATCGGCCGCAAGGCTGGCCAGATCGCCGGCTTCTCCTATTCGGCTGCGAACAAGGAAAGCGGCATCACCTGGACGCCCGAGAAGCTGTACCAGTACCTCGAAAAGCCGGCCCGCGTCGTCCCCGGCACCAAGATGGCCTTCGCCGGCCTCGCCAAGGGCCAGGACCGCGCCGACGTGATCGCCTACCTGACCAGCGCGACCAAGTAAGCCTCGCTGCGATCAGCGCATAAAGAGAGCGCCGCTCCCGAAAGGGAGCGGCGTTTTCTTGTTCGAGGTGGAGAGCTTGCCGATTGGGACTGCAATTAGCAGTCTTCGCTGCTTAGCCATGCATGTTAGATCTCCCACGACATGTTTCCGGTTGGCAGTGGGGGCAGAATGCGGTCTTTCAGCTGGATTGCAGCACTTGCGATGGTGGCGAGTTCGTCCCACGCCGAACCGGCCTTGCAGCGCGCGGTCGTTCTTGCTCAGGCTGAGAAGGCGGCCGACTGGCAGTTGTCCCATCTGACTGACCTGTCCGGGATCCGGAAGGTAGCCCGGGATACGCGTGATGTTCGCGGGTGGCAGCAGGCCACGTTCTACGTTGCGCTGACTCAGCTCGCCGATCGAAGCAGCAAGCCGCGCTATCGCGACGCCGTTCTGGAGCTCGGCCGCGCCACCGGTTGGCGGCTCGGCGATCGCCCTTTCCATGCGGACGACCATCTGGTGGGCTCTCCTTTCATCTGGGCTGCTCGCAACGGCGGCGGTCGTCAAGCACTGGCCGGAGTTGTCGCCGGTCTCGATTTTGTGGTTCGCCACCCGTCCCCGGCGGGGCTTGCGCTCAGCGACAACCCTGCTGATCCAGATCCGGACGACCGTTGGTCTTGGGCGGACGCGTTGTTCATGGCCCCGCCAACTTATTTTGAGCTGACCCGCGCCACCGGCGATGCGCGCTATGCCAGCTTTGCCGATCACGAGTTCAAGGCCACGACTGCCTTTTTGCTGGATCCTGCGGAGAGCCTGTACTTTCGTGACAGCAGATTCCTCACGCTACGTGACTCTGCCGGAAGAAAGATCTTGTGGGCGCGTGGCAATGGCTGGGTGCTTGCGGGCATTGCACGGATACTTGAGGCCCTTCCCGCGAAGGATCCCCGCCGACTTTATTATGAAAATCTCCTGCGCAGCATGGCAGCCCGCCTCAAGCAGCTTCAGCGCCCGGATGGGTTCTGGTCACCTTCGCTCCTGGCCGATGCCTCCGTTTCTCCGCCTGAATCGAGCGGCACGGGCTTTGTGGTTTACGGCATGGCATATGGCGTCAAAGCGGGGATCCTTGCGCGCCCTGACTACGAGCCCGTCATCCGGTCAGGGTGGCTGGCGCTGAATGTAGCGATGTCGCGCGAAGGCAAGGTCGGATGGGTACAGCAAGTAGGCGACCGTCCGGACAATGTGCTTGCAACTGACACGCAATTTTACGGCTCCGCAGCGTTCATCATGGCGGCCTGTGCGGTGTCCGATCTGGATTGGCGCTGAACTCTTGCGAAGAGCGCGCGATATGGTGCTGTCCAGACTGGGCACACATGAATCTGTGTGCCCGCCAAGCAGAGAGCCTCACCTCGGTCAGTGCAGAACGCCGCGCCTTCCAGGTTCATCTCACCTCAAGCCGTGCGGCTGAGCTGCGCCAATCCGCATTGTGACCAGACATTGGTCAGCACTTGAGGGTGCACAGAACTCCATTCAAAACTGAATGGTTCTCGTGCAGATTTCGCGACTACCAGTCGAAGGTGAGTGCAGCCATCTCCTGATCACCAGCAGGAGATGCACAATGACAACCCAGACCAAGACTTTCGGATCCACGTCCACCACCGACGATGTGCTCGCAGGCATCGACCTCACCGGAAAGCATGTGCTCGTGACCGGCGTATCGGCTGGCCTCGGCGTTGAAACTGCCCGCGCTCTGGTCAGCCATGGCGCACAAGTGATCGGCACGGCGAGGGACCTTGCCAAGGCCGCAAAGGCTCTCGCCGCAGTGGGCGTGGATGGCGAGGCCATTGAGCTTGTTGAAATGGACCTTGCCGACCTCGCCAGTGTCCGGCGGGCGTCGGATCGGTTGAACGCCGCGCAGCCGGTGCTCGATCTTGTGATTGCCAATGCCGGCGTCATGGCGCCGCCGTTCGGCCGCACCGCCGACGGCTTCGAAACCCAGTTCGGCACGAACCATATCGGGCACTTCGTCTTCGTGAACCGTATCGCGGGGCTCATGCGTCCCGGCTCGCGGCTTGTCATGCTCGCGTCCTCCGGGCACCGGTTTTCGGATGTCGACCTGACGGACCCGAGTTTTGAAACCACGGTCTACGAGCCGTTCATCGGTTACGGACGTTCGAAGACCGCCAACATCCTCTTCGCTGTCGAGTTTGACCGGCGCTATCGCGCGCTCGGTTTGCGCGCGACTGCCGTGCATCCCGGCGGCATCAAGACGGAGCTTTCACGCCACATGGGTGACGAGAAGCTGGAGGAGCTGTTCCAGCAGATCAACGCGGATCTGGCGAAGGAAGGGAAGCCGCAAATGATCCGGAAGACGCCGCAGCAAGGCGCGGCGACCACGCTGTGGGCGGGCCTCGTTGCAGACGCGGATGCCGTCGGCGGGCGCTGCTGCGAAGACTGTCAGGTCTCTCCGGTGGTCACCTCTGCGAGCATCGGCTTCGGCAGCCCGGGCGTCCGGCCCTACGCGCTCGATCCGGAAACGGCGAAGGCCCTGTGGGCCAAGAGCGAGGAATGGGTCTCGGAAGTCTTCAACCTGCGCTCGGATGAATCGGCGCTGCGCAACCTGCCGGACGCCTGATCCGGCATCAAGGGCTGCTCGGCAAGCTGACACGTCGGGCCGCGCGCGCCTCAAAGGAGGATATCATGTCCCAGAACGATGAGACTGCCCTGCTGAACGTGCTTGGCAGCTACACCCGGGCGCACGACCGGCGGGATCCCGATGCGATGGCGGCGCTGTTCACGTCCGACGCGACGATCGAGATCATCGATGCGGTCGGAGGAGCGGAGCATTTGCTTGGCAGACTCGAAGGGCGCGCTGCCATCAGTGAGGCGGTCCGCCAGATGATGGCACCGCATGAAGGGCGCGCGTGGAGCCAGAACGTGATCAGCGCTCCGATCATCACCATCGATGGCGACACTGCCGAGATTGATGTGCAGTTCATGGTGTTCAGCATCCATGCTGCCGACGTTCCGAAAGATGGTTGGCCTCCCAGCACTTTCGGTGCGCAGGGCCGCATCATACCGATCGAGGCTGGGCAGTACCGTCCGAGTATGCGACGGACTGCAGATGGCTGGGCTATCTCTGCCATGCGCATTGAGCACCGCTTGCCGATGGCCTTTGGCTAGACCCAACCACTCACTGTAAAGTACCCCACCGACTCCCTGGGTCGTACGATCAAGCCTCGTCACCCAACACGAAGCCCGGCCCCCTGCCATCGCAGGGAGCCGGGCTTTTCGTTTCAGCACATCTCAAACCGCGTGGCTGCGCCGCGCGAGTGCATACCTCGACGGTGGTTACGGCGCTCGCGGATGCCGCCTGGGCAGAGACGCTGGCCGCGCTGGGCGTGGCGATCCGCTACAGCTCGCGACGGGAGAGGGGATCAAGCCGTGAGCACGGCGGCGATTACGCACCGTGTCGGCATTCGCCCTCGGGCAATGGGCAAGAGCGTGCCAGAACCTTGCCGGGGCATAGGTCCCGGCACGCTCCCGTGTGTCTCGGCCCGATCTTACGGGGGGGGAGGCATTACCAAGCCGAGACGCAGTCAGTGATGCGGATATCCGGTGTTTTCGGCCTCGCTGGGGTTCCGGATCGTGGTGGTGACGCCGGGAACAACGATGTCGATGTCACTGTTGCTGCCGGACCCGGACCAGCTCCGCGGGCGATCGGGCAGCCTTGGCATCGTAGCAAGATCGGGTAACCGATAGGGGGCCGCCATGGACTGCGGGCTGAGCATCGGGCGGTGCTGCTGATCCTTACGCCTTTCGCGGCCGCTGCGGTGATCCTGGCCGTGCGGATCTTCACCCTGCAGCCGTCCGCGGTTCGGGTGGCGATCATGATCGGCGCCTTCATTGCGGCGTTGTTCGCGTTCGCCCCATTCGGCGCGGTAGGCGTTGTCGGATTGCGACTGCCACCGTTGGCGCTGGCCATAGAACGACCGGCCGCGATAGTGGTTGTCCCAGTAGGAACCGAACGTGAAGGTGGTCACGCCGACGCCCATATCGGCGCCGATGCCACGGCGGCGGCCATCGTGGCGCACGCGCAGGGCATTGCCTGCGATCCAGCCGCGGGTGCCATGGTAGATGACGTCGCACCAGGTCCAATCCCGCAAACAGCCCAGCACGCTCACCCGAGTGCCGCGGCGAAGCGTGCGCACGCTCGGATAATCGCGCAGTGGCCCCGAATAGATCCGCGTCGGGCCCGAGACATAACCCCGCATGGTCTGCGCCGAAGCGGAGCCAAGCGGCATGGCGGCGGCGACAAGCGCCGCAAGGGTGAGGATCGAGCGCATGAAGTGGCTCCTTCCGGTAAGGTTAGGTTGGCGCGGCACAGACGTTGCCGGCCCGACAATGCTAGATTCGGCCGGTCAGCAGCAGGATCACCACCACGATCAGGACGATCCCGATCACACCGACGCCGCCATTGCCGAAGCCGTATCCGTATCCGCCCAACCGGCCGCTGAAGCCGCCAAGGAGGAAGATGACGAGCACGATGACGAGTATCAGGCCCAATGACATGAAAGACCTCCGGTTTGGCCCGACCGGTCCACTGCTTCGGGGACCAGCCGGGTTAGGGAATGCAAGGTGGTTGCTTGTGCCTTAGCGGCAGCGCACATCGCGCCTGCGGTCGATCTCGCGACCGGCTACACCGCCGAGGACTGCGCCGAGCACGGTGCCGAGCAGTTCGGAGTTGCCAGGGGCAATCACGTTGCCCAGAGCGCCGCCGGCGACTGCGCCAACCACGAGGCCAGTCGTGCCATCCGAACGGCGGCAATAGTAGCGGCCGTCCTGTCCGCGATAGATGCGGTCGTTGTTACCCATCTGGCGCTCGTGGTAGCGGCCCCGATCCTCGCGATAGTAGCGGTCAGCCTGATAGCCGCCGTAGCTGGGATCCGGTCGATCGTAGTCGTAGCTGCTCCACTGCGATTGCATGGGTTCTCTGCCGCCATATTCGGTGCAGCCGGCAAGAAGGCCGGTGGCGGCAAGACCAAGGAGGATCAGGCGCATGGTGTGTTATCCTAGCATGATGAACCGGTGCGGGACGCGCCAAGCCGGGCGGGATGCCTGGGCTGGGTGCCGCTTCGGACCAGTCGAACCTAGGCTTGGTGGGAGCGCATAACAGGATCGGAAAGTACCCAGTCAGCCGCTGCACCCCACAGCGCCCGTCCTCGCGCGCCAGACAGAGTGTCCGCGTCGGTTTCGCTGGCAGATGCGGCGCTGCCGAGGGGCCACTTGGCCCTTGCGCGCTACTGCGGGCAACCGCCGCCGTGGCAGATCCCTCTACCTCGCTATCCACCTTGCTGGGCCCAAACGGCGATGCGCCGCCGATGAGCCGAGACGGGGGGAACATCATCGGTCCGCGGTGCGTTTGGTCAGCAGGCGAGCTCAGGCATCAAGTGCCTCGCCATAAAGGAAAAACGCTCATGCGCTGGATTTCAGGACTGATCACATTTGCCGGCCTCTACGGACTCTATCGCGTGTTCCGGCAATATGAACCGGGCTTGGCCCAACCGGCACTGGCGACCTCGCCTGCCGCGTTTGCGGACAAGGAAGCGGTGCCGGAGAATACGACCCAAGTGCGCAATGCCGGCCCGGATGCAACCGCCACAGCGCAGCAGGAGTGGGATGCAGTCGACCAGGCTTCCGATGAGAGCTTTCCGGCGAGCGACCCGGGCGCGAAATACTGACAGCAGCTCTGCACAGGCGCTGCCGATTGTGGAAACAGGCCAGCTCCCGCAGGAGCCGGCCTGTTTCGCGTAGGCTTCACATGGCAGCGATATGACGGCATGGATTAGACGCCGAATCCCCTCCGCGGAATGATGCGAAGGGGCAGGCTGGAGGAAGACCGGCCACGACACCCGCAAAGGGGATGCCATGGCCGCCATCATCACGCAGACGGCTTATTGAGGAGCCGTTTTCGGCAGCTTTGCGAGCGCATCGAGGTGCTGCTGCACCACCGGGGCAATCGACGCCGCCACGGTCTTCAGGTTCGGCATGTCGCCATCGGCGGCATAGCGACGGTGCAGATCGAGCGCTTCCTTGTGCCCGTCACGCTGCATATCGAGGTAGAGATTGTCCGCCTCGGCACCGGTTTCTGCAGCAAGCTCACCGAGCTTCTGCATCTGCATTGCGGTGAGTGTGGGCGAGCCCGCCGCGAGCTTGAGTTTGCCAGCCGCGTCCGTCAGTTCTTTGGTCGATTTCGCGTGCGCGGCAATCATCATCCTGGCGAAGCTGCGGATGTCATCGCGCGACGTGGTCTTGAGGATAGCCTCGGACGACCGGATCTCGAAACCGTCACCGGCGGCGGCCTGATCGAGATAGCTGCGCGCATCGATTTGTTGCGTCACGTCGGCCGGCAGGCTGGCGTCGGCCGCCTCGAGCGTGATGCTGTCGCCCGAGGGCGTTTCAGCGGCAGGCTTATTGTCACACCCGGCAAAGGCGAGGGCGAGGGCCGGAGCCACAATCCAGAATGCTTTGCCCATGAACCATCTCCTTTGAAAAGCAGCGAGGTGCTGCCAGCCGGACCCATCGAACCGGACGGGCCTCTGCTCGGCTTAATGCGCGGAGGGGCATGTGGGTCCCTTGCGCCGAAATGGACATGGGTTTGAACGTCGCGAGGCCTCTGGCCCCGCCTCCTACTCGGCTTTGTCCGTCGCGATCCTGGCCAGCAGGTCGAGCAATTCCTGCGGGACCGGCTCCTGCATCACGGCATTGTAGTAGTCGCGGATATCCTTGCTCCACGCCGGATCGGGCTGTGGTCCAGCGTTCGCACCGGGCGCAGCACGGGATGCTGCCGTCCGAACTCGTTCAGGGATCGCGTGAAACGATGGATCTTTTACCACAAGTTGTATCCTACCGAACTCTACGCCCCTCGTCAGCGTGCTCGTTCTGCGTCTGCCGATCGATTCCAAAAGCATACTTGTTCCCTGGGGTACAATTTCATCCTGGCTTGATCCGAGCGACCGCCCCCGGTCGTTCGGCACGCCTTACTGCCGGCCATGCGAGCCGAAAAACAGCGCCTGGCTTATGGCGGTGCGAACGCTCTCGTCGCGAAACGGCTTGCCGATCAGAAATGCCGGCTCCGGTCGCTCGCCTGTCAGCAGCATCTCGGGAAAGGCCGTGATGAAGATGACGGGCACGTCGCTCAGCCGGGCAATTGCATCGACCGCATCGATGCCGGAACTGCCATCAGCCAGTTGCACATCACTGAGCACCAGATTGGGCTTCTCCCGCTCGAACAGGATTCTGGCCTGCGCGGCTTTGGTCGCATTGGCAACTACGCGGTGGCCGGCCTCGGCGACGATGCTTTCGAGATGGCTGGCGATCAGTCCCTCGTCCTCGATCACAAGGACGCGCACCGGTTCTTCCAGCCCGAGTTCCGTGACCGCCTGCTGGACGAGTTTGTCCGTCTCGCTTTCGGGCAGGCCAAGGATGGCCCCGGTCTGCGCCACGGAAAACCCTTCAAGCTGATTGAGCAGCAGCGCCTGCCTCGGCAAGCTGGGCACGCGGGCGATCTGTGAGCTGTGATCGGCAACCGCACCTTGCGAACGCGGTACGTCGAGCGACGTCCACAGCCTGGTGAAAGCCCGAAACAGCGCGATCGTGCCATCGCAGATCTCGGCGTGGACCGCCGGATCGTGAAGCGAGGATTCGAGAAGTTCGCGCACCACCGCATCCCCTGCCGATTGCCGACCGGTGAGGGAGCGGGCGTAGCGCCTGAGATAGGGCAGCGCCCGCGCGAGGTCGGTATCCGCTTGATCGCGGGGCGCCGGTTCTCCGCCTGCACGCTTGGAAGGATAGGATTGCGTACTCATGCGAAGTCCCGTGTGGCAATGCCTGGATGTCGAACCGCATTCAGGCGTGAAGTGATCCTGTGACAAACGGCCAAACGAGTGATTGTTCCGACGATTGGCAAAAAATCCGCGACAAATCGCTTCCGGCACGGCCAAGGTCATGCTTCGCTGCAAGCAGGGTCTGGCCGGCGACAGGCAGCATGTGCGCGCTGTCATCCGGCAGGTCTGGCACGCTGGCCCCTACGGTGAGGCTTGCCTTTGCCCCGGGGGTAAGCCCGGTGGGCGGTGGATTTCGGTGCATAGCCCGCGGCCGGGGCTGGTCTGTTCGAACTGTGCGCCAAGGAAATGCACCATCGATCGGATGATCTGCGAGCCGAGCCCCGTCCCCGAGGGCGTCGTGCTCATGCCCATGCCGACGCCGTCGTCCTCCACGCGCAGACGGTAGCCATCGCTCCCATCGGTGCGGAACGTGATCCGGACCTCGCCGGGCTCGTTCTCCGAATAGGCGTACTTGCAGGCATTGCTGACCAGTTCGTTGATCAGGATGCCGAAGGTAATCGCGGTGGCGGCGGGCAGCGACGCATTCTCTGCCTCGACAGATATCGCGCGCCGTACGCTGTGGCTCGAGTAAGTGCGCGAGAGATCGCGCGCCATCCCCTCGATGTAGTCTGCCATGTTGACGTCATGGACGCTGGTGCCGGAATAGAGCTGCTGGTGGACGCGGGCGACCGCCTGGATCCGGGTCTGTACATCCTGCAGCATGGCCTTGGCTTCTGCTCCCTGCGCGCGGCGACTCTGGAGGTGCGCGATTGTCGAGACCATCTGCAGGCTGTTTGCCACGCGGTGATTGACCTCGTGGAGCAAGGCGGCAAGCTGCTTGTTGGTCTCGCGCAGTTCGTGTTCGGCACGGTCCTTCAGCTTGCGCATGCGCAAGGTCTCGAGCGCCTGGTGGAGCGTGTTCGTCAGCAGTTCGAAGAAGTCTTCGGGTGCCGACTTCACGACATAATCGACCGCGCCCGCCTTGAGCGCATCGACCGCAATGCTGCTGTCGTCCGACCCCGTGACGTAGATGACAGCAGGCGGCGAAGGCAGGGCCATCAGCTGTTCCAGCGTATCCATGCCGCTCATCCCCGGCATGACATGGCCGAGCACCACGAGATCGAAGGGCTGCTGGCGCGCAAGACGCAACCCCTCCAAGCCTGAGAGCACACAGATGAGCGTGCAGCCCATGCTTTCGAGATGACGCTTTGTGAGGCGGCACAAGTGATGGTCATCGTCGATGTAGAGGATGTTCGATTCAGACAGCGGCATCAGGCACCCATCTGCGCTGGGTCCGGTGGTTCATGATGGGAGATCCTCATTTTCATCCGGGCAGCACGCGGGCATGGATAGGCTGAAAATCGAGCCTGCGCGGGGATCGGATTCTACGCTGATCAGATGGCCGAACTGGCAGGTGGCCGCCCTTTCATGGACAACCTGCTGCCGAACCGACCAGCGCACCGCGCCATCCCGAAAATGCCTTCTAATCGATGTTGTCCCGGAACTTTGGGCTGGCTGGCCGCATTAACGGTCATCTCCCGTCCGGTGCGCGCTGCGCCGGGCTCCCATGATCGGAACACCCCATGTCGCAGGACCACCCCCGCTTCGAGACATCACCCGGACAAGGCGGTGAGACGCACCAGCATCTGCCCCCCGGCGGCCCGCACGATACGTCTGCTGCGCACCTGACCACGAACCAGGGCCTGCGCATAAGCGACAACCAGAACAGCTTGACGGTGGGACCACGCGGCCCGGTGCTGCTCGAAGACTTCGCGCTGCGCGAGAAGATCTTCCACTTCGACCACGAGCGAATTCCGGAACGTGTGGTCCATGCCCGCGGATCCGGTGCCCACGGGTTCTTCGAATGTACCCGCGCAATACCGGAGCTGACCCGCGCCGCGCCCTTTCTGCAGCGCGGCAAGAAGACGCCGCTGTTCGCGCGCTTCTCGACCGTGGCGGGCGGGGCTGGCAGTGCCGATACCCCGCGCGATGTGCGCGGCTTCGCGGTCAAGTTCTACACCGAGGAAGGCAACTGGGACCTCGTCGGCAACAACATCCCGGTGTTCTTCATTCAGGACGCGATCAAGTTTCCCGATCTTGTCCATGCCGTGAAAATGGAAGCGGACAAGGGCTATCCGCAGGCGGCCAGCGCGCATGACACGTTCTGGGACTTCATCAGCCTGATGCCCGAGGCAATGCACATGGTGATGTGGCAGATGAGCGACCGCACATTGCCGCGCTCGCCGCGCTTCATGGAAGGCTTCGGGATCCACACGTTCCGGCTGGTCAATGCAGCGGGCGAGGGGAAGCTCGTGAAGTTCCACTGGAAGCCGGTGCTGGGCGTGCAGTCGACGACCTGGGACGAAGCGGTGAAGATCGCCGGGGCAGACCCCGATTACCACCGCCGCGACCTTTACGAGACGATCGAACTCGGGGCATTTCCGCAGTGGGAGCTTGGCCTGCAGATCTTCGATGAGGCTTGGGCGGCGGAACAACCCTATGATGTGCTTGATGCAACCAAGCTGATCCCTGAGGAAGTCGTGCCCGTGACGATCGTTGGGCGCATGACGCTCGACCGCAATCCGGACAATTTTTTTGCCGAGACCGAGCAGGTTGCGTTCTGTCCCACCAACATCGTGCCGGGGATCGACTTCACCGCCGATCCGCTACTGCAGGGGCGACTGTTTTCCTACCTCGACACGCAGAAATCGCGGCTGGGCACGACGAACTTCCACCAGCTGCCGATCAATGCGCCGCGCTGCCCGTTCCAGAACTTCCAGCGCGACGGGATGATGCAGATGAGCGTGCCGCAGGGGCGCGCCAACTATGAGCCCAACAGCCTCGACGAAATCGGCGAGCTGGCCGGCCCGCGCGAGTGCCCCACGACCGGCTTCGTCACCTACCCCAACGTCGAGGCGCATGATGGCGGGCACGAACGGCTGCGGGTGCGCCCCGCGCTGTTCGCCGACCACTATTCACAGGCGCGCCTGTTCTATCGATCGCAGACACCGGTGGAGCAGGCGCATCTCGCCAGCGCGCTGGTGTTCGAGCTTGCGAAGGTCGGGCTTGAGCATGTCCGCCAGCGGATGCTGAAGCTGCTCGGCGCGGTCGACATCGACCTCGCGCACCGGGTTGCGGCCGCCCTGACGATGCCGCTGCCCGCCCCGGCCGACACAGCCGCGCCAGTCCTCGACATGGCGCCATCGCCCGCGCTTTCGATCCTTGGCAAGAGTCTGCCCAAGATGGCCGGTCGCACGGTTGCGATCCTCTTCGCCGAGGATTCCAGCCGCGCGAGTATCGAGCGCATGCGCGAAGCGATCGAAGCGCAGCAAGGCCGGGTGGTGATGGTTTCGCAGCGGACCGGTCTGATCCCGGTGCGCGACGGCTCGCTCAAGGCGGATGCAAAGCTGGAGGGCAGCCCATCCGCACTGTTCGATGCGGTGGCGTCCATCATTCCGCCGGAAGCGCTCGCCGCCCTGCGCGCCGATCATGCGGCGCGGAACTGGCTTGCCGATGCCTATGCCCATTGCAAGACGATCGGGGCCTGCCCCGCGACGCTGCGCTTGCTGGGAGAATGGGGAATTGCGGTCGACGAAGGCGTAACCAACCTTCAGGATTTCCCCCACGTCGCACCGGCGCGCCACTGGGCCCGCGAACCGCGGGTACGCCTGCTGGCCTGAGGCGCATGCGTTCCCGCACGCGCGCGGCTCGACCCGAATGTCGCCCGTTCTGCCCGATCTGGCCTCGACTGGACCGGCGAGCTGGCCTTTCACGCGCGCGCAGAAACGACTGATTTTTCTGTGTGTTAGGCGAACATTTCCAATCCCCCGAAAAAGGAAATCGAGACCATGCCGTTCACCCTTCCCCCGCTCCCCTACACACCCGACGCGCTCGCGCCGCACATGTCAGCGGAGACGCTCGAGTATCATCACGGGAAGCACCACCAGGCTTATATCGACAAAACCAACCAGCTGATGACGGAGGCCGGGCTGCAGGGCCGCTCGCTGGTCGATGTCATCCGTTCGGCGGAATCCGATCCGCTGCGTAACAACGCGGGACAGCTGTGGAACCACAGCTTCTTCTGGCAGTGTCTCTCGCCCGAGCAGACCACCCCGCCGGAGCCGCTGATGCACCTTATTACGCGCGATTTCGGATCGCTCGAGGCGCTCAACAAGAAGCTTGCCGAAGTGGCGGTCGCGCACTTCGGCAGCGGCTGGGCATGGCTTATGCTGGTGGATGGCGCGCTGCAGGTCACGTCGCTGCATGATGGCGATACGCCGATCGCGCATGGCGGCATGGCGCCTCTGCTAACGATCGATTTGTGGGAGCACGCCTATTACATCGACTATCGCAACGCCCGGCCCAAGTACGTCGAAGCGCTTCTGGCGGCGCTGATCAACTGGGAGTTCGTCGCGCTCAATCTCGATGGGAACGGCATCCAGCGCGCCAACCAGGACTGACGAACGCATTTGCTTTTGGTGTAAAAGCGGGGCGGCCCGATCAAGGACCGCCCTGCTTTCTTCTGGTCAGGGATGACGGTCGCGCAGCGCCCCGCCGATGACCGCCGCAACCGCCGAAACGAACGCGCCGGACATCATCGCAATCGCGCTGAAAATGGCCGAAGCGGCGGCGGTCTTCCGCAAGAGTTCCGGATCGATCGCCGGCACATTGTCCGGGGTCACCCCATGGGGCGCAACCGCGGCCGCCAGCACGGCGACACCTGCCACGACCACTGTCGCGGTGGCCCAGGTGAGCATCCCGTGCGCGGTATCGCGGAAGAACACCTCGTCACCGTGCAGGCTTGCCCAGCGTACGCGCATCCGCCCTGCGACATAGCCGCCGAGCGCGAAGGACAGCCAGTGTGTGCCGATCAGCCAGAGACCCACAGCGATGCGGAACTCGCTCGACGAGGTCTGCCCGGAGGGCCAGCCGGCGGTTTGGGCCATGCCAAGACCGGCGCCCAGCGTGAACAAGGTGAGCCATGTGGCGATGGCGGTTGCTCCGCCGGCGAAGATCGCGGGCCAGGTCACGGCCGAACTGCCGGATTCCAGCTGCGTGCCAGCCGGATAGAGCGCAGGATCAAGCGCGGAGTGTGGTTGGGACATCACGATCAATGCCAGAACAAGGCGAGGAGAATGATGATCGGCAGCGGAATGCCCAGCAGCCAGAGAAGAATGCCCTTGCCCATAAATGTAATCCTTGTCGTTACGAGTGGCGATGTTCGCAAAATCCGCGCGGCGGGGGTTTGTTCCCGTGGCGAAACATTCCCGGCGCTCGCCAGTTGCCTCCCATGATGGCGTGCACCGGGACATTGCGAGGATGACGTGCTGAGCGAACTGGCAAACTGGGCCGCGCCGGTCGCGACGATTGCGGCCGCCATGATGACCGCTGCCAACCTCGGCGCGCGGGTCACCGGGTGGGGCTTTGCGGTGTTCACGCTGGGTTCGTTGTGCTGGATCGCGGTAGGCCTTTCGGGAGGCCAGACGAGCCTCGTGGTCGCCAACGGGGCGCTGTTCGTGATCAACGCCATCGGGGTCTGGCGCTGGCTCGGTCTTCAAAGCGCGCGCGAGGATGGCGCAGGGGCGGCCAAACAGGCCAGCCGCCGCGCCGCTACACCGACGCTGTTTCCGGCGACCGAGCTGGCCGGCATGCCTGTGGTGACCTTGGCCGGAGAGGAGCTAGGTCTGGCGGTTGAAGCGCTGGTCGAATGCCTGTCCGCGCAGATAAGCTACGTCGTCGTATCGACGGCAGGCAGCTGGATGGTCGACGAGATCTTGCGCGCTGTGCCTTGCGGGCAGCTCACCTTCCAGCCGGACCGGCTCGTGCTTGCCCTTTCCCGAGAGGCGTTTGCCGAGCTGTCGCCGCTGCCAAAGGGCGATTGGCCCGCCGCGCTCTAGCGCGATGGGGCGGACAGGGCGCAAGCCGCAGCACCGGTGCCACCGCCGGGCGCCGGAACCTCCACCAACGTCTGGCGTTCTGACCGGCATGGAAAATCTCCGTGTGGACCTTTCGCCGGCCGAGCTCGACCTTGAGCTGCGCGCCTTCATTGCCGACAAGGCCTTCCCTTGCGTCGGCGCGAAGTCCGCCGCCGCCACCGGCGGGCTTCACAGCATCGCCGCGCGCGACATGCGGCGCGATGGCGATGATGCAGCCATTGTCGCCGCCCTCGCAGACTGGGCCGAACGCTCGCGCGAGGCGGGCGACGGGTTCCGCAGCCTCGCCGTGATCTTCCGCGAACCGCTTCCGCTGGACGAGGAACACTTCGAAGCGATGATGTGGACGCGGCTTCAGGCCTTGGCCGGCCGCGATGCCCAGACCGGTGCAGGTCCGGACCCTGCCGTAAGTCCCGACCCTGATCACGCCGATTTCGCGCTGAGTTTCGGCGGCGAGGCTTTCTTCATCGTCGGGCTGCACCCGCAGGCGAGCCGCCCGGGCCGGCGCTTCTCGCGTCCCGCGCTCATCTTCAATCTCCATGCCCAGTTCGTGAAGCTGCGCGCGGATGCGCAGTATGATCGCATGCGCGCACAGATCATGAAGCGCGATATCGCGCTTGCCGGATCGCCCAATCCGATGCTCGCCGATCACGGCTTGCGCAGTGCCGCCCGGCAGTACAGCGGCCGCGCGGTGGGTGCGGACTGGGTATGCCCCTTCCAGGATCCGCGCCAATGAGCCGCGAAGGGATCATCCCGCCGCGCAGCGGCACGGCCTTCGTGCTCGAACAAGGCGAGGTGCTCACCGTGATCGACCCGCTCGGTTCGCAGGTCGCCGATTGCGTTGCCTTCGCCGCCGCCGACCCGCGCGAGGCGCTCTCGAGCGGCCGCACGTTCGATTACGAGGAGACGATCCGGTTGACCACCGGCAACCGCTTGTGGTCGAACCGCTCGAACGTGCTGCTGGAAATCGTTGCGGATACGCTGGGCCAGCATGATTTCCTGCTCGCGCCGTGTAGCGAGGCGACGTTTCGACATTTCTACAAGGACAAACCCGTTCACCGCGGCTGCCTCGGCAATCTGGCCGAAGCGCTCTCGCCCTTCGGCGTTGCGGTCGATGCCATACCGGTGGCGTTCAATCTGTTCATGAACGTGCCGGTGAACGGGGAAACCGGCAGCCTCGCGGTGCTGCCGCCGACCAGCCGTGCAGGCGAGACGATCCGGCTTCGCGCCGAAACCGATTGCATCATCGGCCTCACCGCCTGCTCGGCCTATGCCTCGAACGGCGGCACCTTCAAACCCATCCATTTCCGGATCGCCTGACCTCCGCACGGCCACCGCTCGCCCGGTTTCGAGCAGGATCTTGCGCAATCGTGCGCTGGCCATGGATCATTCCGCGACCTGCGCCGTTTCCTCTGAACCAGTCCCCATGGAGACCATCATGACCACCGATTTCAACACCACCAATCAGGACAATGCCGCCCCTCTCGAAACCGACGAGACCAATGACATGATCTCCTCGCGCAAGGTCCAGGGGACTGCAGTTTACGGCCACGACGGCGCCAAGCTCGGCACGATCGAGAGCTTCATGGTCAACAAGGCCTCGGGCCAGGTCGAATATGCCGTGCTCGAATTCGGCGGCCTGTTCGGCATCGGCAGCGATCACTACCCGATCCCGTGGAACCAGCTGCGCTATTCGCCCGACGAAAGCGGTTACCTGGTCGATCTCGACCGTGATGCGCTCGAGAAGGCGCCGAAGTACGATGGCGCTGGCGACGATGGTTTCAACACCGCCCGCAGCCACGAAGTCGATACCTACTACAGCACGATCTGATCTGCCGGGCGCGAGCCCTCCAGACTAGAACGAGGCGGGGAGGGGCCAGGTGGCTACTCCCCGTTTCTTTTGTGTAGCGGCGCCGGAACACCCAAGGCGGAACTCTCTGCTTCCCCACACGTTTGTTGACGGACTCCCGGCCCACACAGCGCGGGACCCATCCGGCGACCAAGGATACGAAATGGCCAGCACCAACCGAACTCAGCATTCCGCATTCACGCCCGTCGACGTTCTGCGTGCGCAGGCGCGCCAGCACGTCGAGACAGGCCCGGTCACCGTGTCCTATCCTGAAGACCGCGACGTCATCGTCGAGCATCTTGGCCGCGCGCTGGCGACGGAATGGGTGTGCGTCCTGCGCTATCTGCGCCACGCCTATTGCATCACCGGCGTGGTAGCCGAACCGATCAAGGCGCACTTCCTTGAACATGCCCGCGAAGAGCAGGCCCATGCGCACAAACTCGCCGAGCGCATCGTGCAGCTGGGCGGCGAACCTGATCTGAATCCCGCCACGCTCGCCGAGCGGTCGCACGCCGAATACGTCCCCGCTACCACGACCGAAGCGATGATCCGCGAGAACCTCATCGCAGAGCGGATCGCGGTGGAGGCCTACCGCGAGTTCATCCAGTTCCTCGGCGACCGTGACCCGACGACCCGCACCATGCTCGAGGCCATCCTCGCGCAGGAAGAAGAACACGCTGACGATCTGCGCGATCTCCTCGCCTGATCGAGCCAGACCTACCCAGACAAAGGAAAACAGCGATATGGAACAGACCAGCAATATCAGCGAAGGCATCTGTAGCGCCCTCGCAACGCCGATTGCCGCCAAGATCACCGAAGCGCTCGAGAACAATCCGCTGCTGGCCTCCGCAGCTGCTTTCGCCACAACCCGGATCGCGCTGCGCTCGCTCACGGGCCTTCTTGCCGTCGGGCTGGTCGCCGGCGGGCTGATTTATGTCCAGCAGAACCGCTCGGACAATCTGCATGAAGCGCGCCGCCTTGCGCGCAAGGCAAAGAAGAAGGCGGCAAGGGAGTTGCGCAAGGTGTCGGATGCCGTGACGGCCTGACCCAGGGATCGCGCCTGCCCGGCACGGGAGCCGGCAGGCGCGATCGCACATGGGCGCAGGCTTCCCACTTCAGCCACTCTCGAAAATCTATTTGCGATGGACCGCAGCGGAGCGGAACTTCCTCGCTGTTCAGGCATTATCGATCCGGGAGGCATCGTGGATAACGATAAGGATAAGCGATGGCTGGCGTTCTGGAGTCCGGGGGCGATGTCGCTCCTCCCCGCGGCGCATGTCTTTCCGACAGTGCCTTTCGAACCGAATTGACCGGATCTGCCCAGCATTTGCGCGCGTTTGCAAGGTCCCTGTGCGGCAATCGCGATACGGCCGATGATCTCACCCAGGAAACCCTGCTACGTGCCTGGGCTGCGCGTGAGCGGTTCGCGGCTGGCACCAGTTTCAAAGCCTGGACCTTCACCATCTTGCGCAATGTCTATTTCGGCCAGATCCGCCGCCTGCGCTTTGTCGGCGAGTACAACGAGATCGAGGCCGAACGGGTGCTCAGCACGCCTGCCACGCAGGACGTCGGCCTTGACGCCAGCGATGTACTGCGCGCCATGGCGCTACTCCCGGCGGCCCAGCGTGAAGTCCTGATCCTCGCTGCGGTCGGTCACGTCAGCTACCGCGAGATGGCGGATATCTGCGGCGTCGCTGTCGGCACGATCAAGAGCCGCATCGCGCGCGCCCGCGCCAGTCTCTCCGCCACGATCGAAAGTGGCATCCTGCCTGATTACCGGCACAACTACGTCCTCAAGGGCGAAGTGCTGGATGCCTTCATGGCCGAGCTGGGCAAGATCGCTCCGCAGCACGTGATCGATCGGCACCACGCCTAACTCCGGCAGCGTCGTCCCGGCCTTCGGCAACCATCCTTCTGAACAGATCAAGGCAGGAGGCGGGTGCCGTTCGCTCGCTTCCAATCCGGTCTACCGCGAAGTCCTTAATTCGCTCCAGAGACGTGCATTGCGATAAATATATCACGCTCTCACCAATTGCGATCTCAAATATTCCGCCAAGGAACCAGATCAACTCCCAAATATTTTCACCTTCGATCATCGAGGAAATATTCATGCTCAATAACATTAATAACATGCGCGTCGTAAGTCCGGCCAATTCACGGCTGCAGTACCGGATCGGCTGCGCCGTTGCCGCCCTGTGCGTGGGCAGCTTTGCCTCGCCGGCCTTCGCTGCCAACGAATGCGGCGTACCCTCTGGCGGCACCGTTACCTGCGCCCCGAGCGCGGGCAACTATCCCGCCGGCGTCACCTATGTCGCTCCCACCGATATCACCGTGAATGCCCCCGCGGACGTTACGGTCGCCACGACCGCTCCCGTCACCAACGGCTTCACAATTACTGGCGCGCAGGCTGCAACCCTTGCCGGCGCGGCCACAGTCTCGACCACCGGTGCCGGCAGCAACGGCGTCGTGCTTATCAGTGGCACCGGCCCCGCGTCGGTCAACGTCGGCACCGTCAGCACTTCGGGCGCGCTGGCAGCGGGCGTGATCGCCACGGGCGGTCCCGGACAGAATGTCTCGGTGCACAGCGGTGATGTCGCTACGTCCGGCACGGCCCCCAGTGCCGCACTGACGCTGCCCGGCAGCACTGCCATCACGGCGATCACCACCGGTGCCGGCAATGTTGCCGTCACCACTGGAATGCTCGGTACCGCCGCCAATGGCGCCTCGGGTGTGGTCGCCCTCACCGATACGGGCAACGTCGCGGTGACCACGGACAGGATCACCACACTGGGTGACAACACCAGCGGCGTCTATGCCCGCAGCACCACCGGCAATGCCGATGTCATGGCAAATGGCCCGATTTCGGCCGCCGGCTCGAACGCCTTTGGCGTTCAGGCCAGTGCGCTCGGCGGCGCTGTCAATGTGCAGGTCCAGGACGTGACGATGACTGGCGCGGCTGCCTCGGGCGGCGTGACCGCCGCGGCCGGTACGCGCGGAGCCAGCATCACGGCCCGCGACGTGAGCGTCGCCGGAGCGCTTGGCAACGGCCTCACCGCAACCTCGACCGGCGGACCGGCGACAATCGCCGCCCGCGCGATCCGTGCAACCGGCTCCGGCAATACCGCCGCCACCGCGACCTCGGATACCAGCAATGCCTCGATCGTCACCACCGGTGATGTCGTCTCTTCAGGCCGCGGCAACCTCGGCCTGATTGCCACTTCGGGGACCGGTAATGCCGCGGTCACCGCCACCAACGTCTCGACCGTCGCTGCCAACCCCGACGATACAGCGCTGGGCGGCAACGCGGTTCTTGCCAGCGGCGCCAACGCCACGGCTGTCGTAACCGGGACGGCTGCAACCAGCGGCACCGCTCAGCCCGGCGTGCCGATCTACAGCGGCGATGCCGTCAGTGCGATTGCCTCCAATGGCAACGCTGCGATCACCGCGCAGAATGCCTCGACCCTCGGCGCCGGTGCCCGCGCGCTGACTGCCTCGGCCACCGGCGGCAATGCGACGATCACCGCCAATGGCAACACCTCGACACGGGGCCTCAATGCTGATGGCATCAGCGCCGTTTCCACCACCGGAGCCGCCCGGGTCGCCAATGGCGGCCATGTCACCACGACTGGTGATGGCAGCCGCGGTATCTACGCAAGCGGCGTTACCGGCGCGACAGTCACCGGCGACGGCACCGTCGATACCACCGGGGCGCTTGCCCACGGCATCTACGCCGTCTCGACCACCGGGCCTGTCAGTGTCACCACCGGCACAGTCACCACGACCGGCCTATCTGCCGATGGCATCCGAGCCATGGGCGGCACCGGCGCAGTGACGGTGAACGGCACGACTGTTCGCACCAGCGGCAACACCGCCAACGGCGTCAACGCTCTCAGCGCCGGGCCTGTCTCCGTCACCACGGGCGCAGTGACGACGCTGGGTACCGGCTCTAACGGCATCGTTGCTGTCAGCACGGCGGGTCCGGTCACGGTCCATGCCGGGACCACCATGGTGAGCGGCGCGGGCGGCAATGCCATTCAGGCCCGCGGCACCGGCCCTGTTCTCGTCACGAGTGGCAGTGCCAGCGCCACGACCGGAGATGCGATTGTCGCTACCTCCACGGCAGGACCGGCGACAGTCACGCTTAGCCCGGGCCAGGTCACCTCGACCACCGGCAATGGCGTCGCCATCACCAGCGCCACGACGGCTACACTCAGCACGGCAAGCGGCACCACGGTGAACGGCGGGCTCAATGGCGCTGTGCTCAACGGCACGACCGGCAGCACGGTGAACAATGCCGGCACACTGCAGGGCAGGGTCTACGCGGTGACTGCCAGCGGCGGCCCCGCCACGGTCAACAACTCGGGCATCGTCCGGGGCGCAGTGGCCTTGAACGGCGCAGGCAGCACCTTCAACAACACCGGCACGTTCGATGCTGCCGGTGTCAGCACCTTCGGCGCAGGTTCGGTGCTGAACAACTCGGGCCTCCTGCAGGTGCGCTCCATCGGCGCCGTGCCGGGCGCCGCCACGATGACCGGGCTCGGCACGCTGAACAACACCGGCCTCATCGATCTGCGCAGCGGCGCAATCGGCAATACGCTGACCACCACCGGCAACTATGTCGGCAGCAGAAACGCGCGGCTTGGTGTGCGGATCGCGCCGGGTACGGCCAACCCTGCGGACCAACTGATTGTCGGGGGGGCGGCCACGGGTTCGACCCGGGTTGTCTACGATCTTGCCCCGGGGGCGCAGCCGCTGTTCAACACCGGCACAACGATCGTTCAGGCCGGGACCGGCTCGACCGCCGGGGCTTTCTCGGTCGATCCGGCAGCCCAGAACGTCGGCTTGGTGCGCTATGACGTGGTGTTCAATCCGACAACCTCAGACTACGCCCTTGTGGCGGGGCCGAGCGATGCGGCCTTCCACACGCTCGGCTATCAGAACGCGCTGCGCAACATGTGGTACAAGTCCGCCGATGCGGTCACCACCGAACTCAGGACCAAGCGCGATACCTTGTGGAACATGGGCGGTACGGCCCCGTCCGGGCGCGTCTGGCTCTCCGTCGGAACTTCGGTCGACAATACCCGGGGCTATCGTGGCTTCGGCACGCTCGGCCAGACCAATCTCACCGATACTGCTGCACATCAGGATTTCTTCGGCGGCCAGGTCGGGCTTGATCTGACCGGTGGAGTTTCGGATCGCGGCGGCTTCTCGGTCGGGATCACCGGCGGCTTCATCCACTCGGTCACCGATCTGGGCCACTCGAACGACACCTTCCGGATCAATGGTGCCAATGGCGGCGTCTATGCCAGCTTCACCCAAGGCAATGTCTTCGCCACGGTGCTCGGCAAGTACGATCACTACTGGGCCCGCGCCGAGAGCCAGACGGCAGACTTCGGCCAGCGCCTGAGCGGCCATTCCTACGGTGTCCGCGGCGAACTGGGCACCCGCTTCGGCAGCAACAGCTTCTTCATGGAGCCGGTTGCTCAGCTCTCGTGGATCCGCAGCACGCTCGATCCCTTCGCCGTCCTCGGCACGCGCGTCGACTTCAACGAGCGTGACGGCCTGCGCGGCAAGCTGGGCGCCCGGATCGGGGGCAATACCGGCATCGGCAACGGCGCCAAGATGGCCTTTTATGCGGGCGGCAACTATGTCCACGAATTCAAGGGGCAGGACAGCGTGACCTTCAGCAACCTCGGCGGCAGCTTCACCGTCGATGGCCAGAAGCATCGCGATTACGGCGAGGCGATCGCTGGCTTCAATATTGCCGCCCCTGGCAGCGCCACGACCTACTTCATGGAAGGCACCTATGAGCACTCGTTCGGTGGCAGCGGCAACGGCCAGCTGACACAGGAAGGCTTCGGCGGCCGCGCAGGCATCCGCTTCAAGTTCTGACCGCCGCCACAACCTGCACGCCAAAGGCGCCGCGTTCCTTCGGGAGCGCGGCGCCTTTGGTTGTGAGCGACATCTGCTGCGGGTGCCCGCCCGTTCCGCGCCGGGGTGCTGGATCGAGGCAACGGGAACCTTGATCGGGCTCGGTGGTTTCCTCAAGGCCCGGCCAGATGGCCCTGCGCCGGGCAGGAGCAAGTCCGATGGCAACTATCCCCGATCCGACCCAAGATCCTCCCGAAGTGCCCATTCCTGATCCGGGCGAACATCCCGAACCTGACGCGCCATTCGAGCCGCAGATGGCCGTGCCCGGCCCAGAACCGCTCGCGCCGGAAACCGTGAACCGGTCGCAGGAAGATGAAGACGCGCAAAGCCAGACGCTGGCAGCAGCCGCAGGCGGCCATGATGCTGCCGATTTCGTGCTGGAAGACAGCGAGAAGGCGCCCGCGCAAGGGGAGGAAGACGACGTTCAGGACCTCGTCGATCACATGCACGACATGGTGCGTTCTGGCCGCATCGATATGGATGCCTACCGCGGTGAGCGCAGCGACGATGACGAAGACGGCATGTTCGGACCAAGCGGCGAAGACGACTGAACCGATGGACTGCGCCGGTTCGCCAGTGTCCGTTCGGTATCGAGTTTGATCGCGATTGCGGAGTTGCTTCACATGGCGGGTAGATCAGCACGGCATGTGCCCGATCCTCCGTGCGCAGGTCGCGCGGATCCGCCCTAGTGGCGTTCCGCAACCAGCCTGCAATTGCGTCTGGCGGACAGCACGAGATTCCACCGATCGATTCCGCGTCGTACCTCTGCAACTCCTGGTCTCAAGGCGTTGGCGGACTGAGGGGTCTGTCAGCGATGACGGGTTGCGCTCAATTAAATGATGGGCGGTCATTATCAGGGTAAGCGGATGTGAAATCAGCGCATCAATTCGAATGTGGAGCTAGGCAAGCTAATGGTTCGCAAGCAATGGTTTGCCTTTCCGACCATGCAAGACGTGGACATCGGCTTCTGACGGGAGCTGCCCTTCGACATATCTCTTTTGGAAGACGGCAAAGCTCCAAGGTCAGCGGCCCAGCCTCGCAATCCCATCCGACCGGATCTGCAAAGAAAAACCCGGCCTCCCGCCATCACGGGAAGCCGGGCTTCTCATTTCAGCTCATCTCAAGCCGCGTGGCTGCGCCGCGCGAGTTCGCACTGCGACCAGATGTCGCTCAGCGCATCCAGGAGCCGGTCGATGTCGCCATCGGTATGGACGGGCGAGGGCGTGATGCGCAGCCGCTCGGTGCCGCGCGGAACAGTGGGATAGTTGATCGGCTGAACGTAGATGCCGTGATTGTCGAGCAGCCAGTCGCTGATCATCTTGCACTTGCGCGCGTCACCCACCATCACCGGGATGATGTGGCTCGGGTTGTCGAGGTGCGGGATGCCCAGAGCATTCAGCTTGCGGCGCACCGTGCTCACCCGGTCGCGGTGGCGAGCACGTTCGTGGCCGCTCACCTTGAGGTGCCTGATGCTGGCGCAGGCCCCGGCTGCAAGGGCAGGGGGGATTGCCGTCGTGAAGATGAAGCCCGAGGCGAAGCTGCGGACATAGTCGCACAGCGCTTCGGAGGCCGCGATATAGCCGCCCATCACACCGAAGGCCTTGCCCAGCGTACCCTCGATCACGTCGATCCGGTCCATCAGGCCTTCGCGTTCGGCCACCCCGCCGCCGCGCGGCCCATAGAGGCCGACACCGTGCACTTCGTCGATGTAGGATAGCGCGCCGTGCGCCTCGCAGACTTCGATGATCTCGCGGATCGGAGAAATATCGCCGTCCATCGAGTAGACGCTTTCGAACGCGACCAGCTTGGCGCGGCCTGGGGCGACCTGGCTAAGCTTGCGATCGAGATCGCGCCAGTCGTTATGCTTCCAGATCACGCGCTCGGCCTGGCTGTGGCGGATGCCCTCGATCATCGAGGCGTGGTTGCCTGCGTCCGAGAAGACCACGCAATCGGGGAGGCGCGAGGCCAGCGTGCCGAGTGCAGCCCAGTTCGAGACATAGCCCGAGGTGAACAGCAGCGCGGCTTCCTTGTGGTGGAGATCGGCGAGTTCGGCTTCGAGCAGCGCGTGGTGGCGATTGGTGCCTGAAATGTTGCGCGTGCCGCCGGCGCCGGCGCCGCATTCGTCGAGCACCGTGTGCATCGCTTCGAGGACCTTGGGGCTCTGGCCCATGCCAAGGTAGTCGTTCGAGCACCAGACGGTGACTTCCTGCGTGCCGCCGTCGACATGTCGGGTCGCCTTGGGGAAGGAGCCGCGATGGCGCTCCAGTTCGGCGAAGATGCGATAACGCCCTTCGCCGCGGATCCCATCGAGTTCCTGTGTAAAGAAGGCCTCATAATCCATGGCCGAAATACCCCTTCCCTTGAAATCCTTTGGGCCTGAAACGTCTCAGGCGTTGATCCGGTTGGTGCGGCCAGGCAGAGCCCAGCCCCAGAGTGCGCCGTCGCGAAACGGCAAGGCGAGAAACACGTGTTCGAGAACGCCCAGCGCCGCCATAGCGAAGAGCAGGCTGGCGCGGACGGCTTCGGTGCTGCCGGCGGGCGCGGCGAGCGCTGCATTGCCGAGCAGACCGGCGAGGACCACCGTGAAGACGAGGGCCATGCCGAGCGCGGGCGAGAAGCGGCGTGGGCCGAAATAGCTGCGCAGGTAATCGAGGTGCGGCGGCAGCAGATCTCCGACCTGGCTCGGCACCCCAGCAAAGAGCGCAAGCTTGCTCGCGAGCCGCAGCGCAAGCAGCAGCACGAAGACTTCGGCGCCAGTCGGGTTGACCGCGTTCCAGCCCAGCGACATCAGCATGAGTGCAGTGAGGGCGAGGGCAACCTCGTGATAGATCAGTGTCGATCCCGCATCGATAAAGCGGTCCCAGCCGCGCGCGGCAGGATTGCTCGGCTCGCGCCTCGGCCCCGCAACTGCGCCCATCAGGAAGCTTGCTTCGTGCCACGACCAGACCATCAGCGCGCCGACGAAGCCGATATAGGCGCCGGCCATGCCAGGCATGACCGAGCCCACAACGACGGCGACGAGCCCGAGGATCCCGCCCGCACCCGCCAGCGCCAATGCGCGCGGGAAGGTCGTGCGGTCGCGGTTGTCCAGCCACGCGATCAGCCCGGTGGCGAAGAACCACACGAGCAGTGTGACCACCATGGGTACGGCGTGGCCGGAAAAGCTTACCATGAAGGCTGCATCCGCACCGAGGAAGGCAGCGTGTTCTCGCGGGTGCGGTGGAAGTACATCCGTGCAAAGGCGAGGCCGGCAGCGGCAACACCGCTGTACCGCTGGAACGCGCCCACCACGCCGCCGCGCGCCTTGCCGGCGGCGATGCGGTTGCTGGCGTTCAGGAGGTCGTCCATCCGGAGGCGGAATGCAGGATCGTCGGTTTCCAGTTCGATCGGGAAGACCTGGCGGGTGATCGCGGTGCAGACCGAGAAGACCTTGTAGTCATACTCGGTCGGATCGACGCCGAGCGCGGCGTGGAACACCGGGCGGGCATGATCGCGCACGTACATCGTCGCGTAGACCGAAAGCAGGAAGAAACGGATCCACAGGCGGTTGAGCCCGGTCAGCAGCTTCGGATCGGCGCGCATGAGGAGTGCAAAGGCCTCGCCATGGCGGAACTCGTCGTTGCACCATTCCTCGAACCACGAAAAGATCGGGTGGAAGCGGTGTTCCGGATGCTTGGCGAGGTGCCGGAAGATCGTGATGTACCGGGCATAGCCGATCTTTTCCGAAAGATAGACCGCATACCAGATGAACTTCGGCCGGAAGTAGGTGTACTTCTTGGACTTGGTCAGAAAGCCCAGATCGACGCCAATCCCGGCATCCTTGAGCGTTTCGTTGATGAACCCGGCATGCCGGCTTTCATCACGCGCCAGGAGCTTGAACAGCATCTTCATGTCCGGGTTGCGGGTGCGGCGGGCCATTTCGGAGTAGAGCACGCAGCCGGAGAATTCCGAGGTCATCGAGCTCACGAGAAAGTCGGTGAACTCCTCGCGCAGTGCGGGCTCCAGCCCTTCGATGATCCCTGCAAAGCTTTCCTTGCGCTTGAAGTGCAGCTTGTTGCGGTCTGCCTGCATCTCGGCGATCAGGTCGTCCCACTCGGCGCGGACCGGCGAAACGTCGATCGCATCGAGCGCGGCGAAATCGGTCGTGTAGAAGCGCGGGCTCAGCACCGTTTCGGCGCGCGCCATGGCCAGCGTATCCAGCTTGGCGCTGCTGCCATTGTCGAGGTCAAGCCCGGCGGCCGCGGCGGCACGGCTGAATTCCTCGTGCGCAGACGATTTCGGGTCGATCGTGGTAGGGGCGTTCATGACGGTCTCCCGGGCGTAAAGCTGACTTCGTAAAGTTCGGTAAGGTCGAAATAGGCGGCCAGCTTGATCCACGCCCGCACGAGCGGACCTGCCCGCGTTACCGTTGCCATCCGGTCGATGGCGAGGCTTTGACCGAAATCAACGCGGATCGG
>NZ_JAIXZS010000094.1 GCF_027489515.1 Novosphingobium sp.
ACTGCGATCCCGAGGAACAGCATCACCATCAGGCCCCAGTGGCCGCGTCCGACGAACCAGTCAATGGCCACGCCAACCGCTGCACCCCCGATCATTCCCCCCAGCAATTCGGCCAGAACACGGTTGCCGAGGCGGTAGCCCGCGTCGGCGCCTTGCTGGCCGCTGCGCGTGCGCTCCGCTTCGCTGGCCCTCGCCGCGGCAAGCCGCGCTTCAAGCGATGCGATCCGGGCATCCGCGCCGATGGGGTCCTCACGGTCAGGGTCGTCAACCATGCCAGCCTTCTTTTCGCCTTCAAGCAGCGCAAGGGGCCTGGCGCGGGAAACGGTCCCCCGTCAAGGGCACCGGCCCTTTAGGAAGGGCGGCTTATCAAGTCAACCGCAGCGGAAGCAGCTGTAAACCGCAGATTTGCGGCATGTGCGAAGACGTGCGCCGGGCCAGAGACCCGGCGCGCGCCCGTTTCAGCTGTATTTTGCGTCAGGGGCAGCGCGAATCGCGCAGCGGCGGGGCGGCAGTGCGCGTCTGCCAGCTGCCGTCGGGGCCCTGGTACTTCTCGCCGGGCTTGGTCTGCGAGATCAGCAGACAACCTGAAGTCAGCGCGTATTCCTCAACCGTCGCCTTCGCGGCGGCAGCCTTCTCGGCATAAACGGCCTTGCGCTTGATGTTGAGCTCATCGATCACCGCCTTGAGCGAGGGCGCCGGCGGTACAACATAGCCGAGGTAGCCATCGACCTTCTCGCCCACCTGCCCGGCGGCGCGCGCTGCGGCATAGGCGGGGTCGCGCTGCGCCAGCGCGGCGGCGGGGATCATGCCCGCGACAGCCAGCGCAGCGAGCGCAATCGTGAAGTTTCCAAATGTGCGTGCCATCTCAGAAAATGTCCTTGTTGTTGTCGATCGTCTGGCTGGCGTCTCCCGCCAGGCGATAGACCACTTCCTGCTTGATGTTGATGTTGAGCTCGATGACGATCGGCTTGTCGGGCGCTTTCACGGTAATGCAGCCCCCCAGAAGCAAACAACTCAGCATCGAGCCTGCCAGCAACACGTCCGCAGGGCGCAATCGCCGCAGTCTTCTGCCTGTCCCTGCCATTCCGGAATGCCCCTCATCTTGAATGGGCCACTTGGTTGCAGGGTTGCTGACCAACGTCAATTGCTGGCTCCTTTTGGCTTGGGGCTGCTGACCGGAGGCTGAACGCCGCTGGCAGGTGGCTGCAAGGTTCCCGGCGCCATGGCTCCGGGCGCTACAGATCCTGGCAGGCCGCGGAACGCGCCCGGCGGCGGCTGCGGGTTCATCGAACTGATCAGACTGTAGAACGGCGCGTGGATATTCACGCTGAACTTGATCGGCACCCGCGCGACCTGCCGGGTGATGAAGTTCTGCTTGGCGTCCCTGCCCTGCTTGATGCCGTTGAATTCCACCCGCGTGACGACATCGCCCGCAAGGTTGCCGTCCATCCCGATGGTCATGCTGGAGTAATCGAGCGATTTTAGCGCATCAAATGCGAAGTTCGCCATCGTCGAAAGGTCCTTGTAGGACAGCGCGCCGACATAGGAGACCGTTCCGCCGGGCGGACGCGAGACCAGCTGGCCGCCGGCGATCCGCCCGCCATTGGCATCGAATTCCAGCGGCAGGTGCCCGTCGAACATGCCCGTGGCGGAAAGGTTCGCCAGCTCCATGCGCTCGAGGAACTTTGCTGCGTCCAGCCCCTCGATCTCGATCCGGAATCGCCGCGGCTCGTTCACCGTCATGCGCAGATCCCCCGGCGCCAATCGCAGCTTGCCGCCAAGAAAGGGCCAGAGCCCGCTGTTGAGGCGCACGACCTGCTCGGGCAGCAGTTCGAGATCGATCACCCCGTCGTTGACCTCGATCCCCGGATTGGCCGACGCCACGCGCAGCGTCTGGTGCGGGGCCGTGACCATGCCGATCAGATCGGTGAACACCAGCGTTCCTGAAATCCCCTTGACCGGGCCGAACGCGGCCGAGAAGGCAAAATCCTCGGTGCCGAAGCTGCCGGAGCTGGTCACGCGATCAGCGGTCCAGTCGACCACGCCTTTGCCGCGCACCGTGCCTTCTGCATCGGCCACGACGCCGCGGAACTGCGGCGCGAGATCGCGCAATTGCAGCCCGCCGACCCGCCCGGGCACGATCTTGTTCTTGTCGAACACGAGGCCATCAACCGCAAGATCGGCATGCCCGCGTGCCGTTGCGAGATCATGCCGCACGGTCACCCGCAGCACCTCGCGCCGCGAATCCGGCTCTCGCAGAAGCGCCTCGGCGGTCACGCGGTTGTCCTTGAGCGTGAGGACAGCGTTCTCCCCGGCCAGCGTCTTGAACCGCGCAGGCTGGAAACGGTCGGCGGCGGCAAAGTGCACGCCGCTCAGCGTCAGCACGCCTTCCGCATAGCGCCAGTCGCCCGCAGCGCCGCTCAGGTCGATCGGCACGGCGGCGAGCTTTGCATCCACCCCATCAAACGTGCCGGTGAAGTCCCGGCCCAGCCGCGCGACCAGATTGACGAGGCGCAGCCGGGTCGCCGTCGCGTCCGGTCCGAGCACGACATCGGCGCCGCGCACCGTCAGTGTGCCGGGCCAGGCAAGGCCCACCGGACCAGTGTTCAGCGTGAGCGGCGTCTCGCCCAGGCGCCCGCTCAGCGCGAGCGCGTTGATGCCGAGCGCTGCCCTGAGGCCGCTCGCGCCGCTCTGGACAATCGCCCGCCCACCCGGCGGGCAGATCGTCAGCTGCCGCTTGTCGAGCGTCAGCGCGCTGAGCTGGAGGCTGGCGAAGGACGGCGTTACGCAGCGCGGCCAAAGGGCGAGATCGCCGCGCGGCCCGATCGTCCCCGCGATGGGCAGCACGAGCCCGCGCACCGCCCCGCCCGGAATGCCCCCCGAAGCGAGCGCGGTGCCGGAAAAGCTCAACGAACCGCCCGGCCCTTGCGCGATTTCGAGCAGCGGCAGCGCCAGCATGTCCGCTCCGGCGCGATACTCCGCCATGCGCAGCTTGAGCGCCGGGCGGCCGCCTGCGCCGGGTTCCATGCGCCCGGTGATCGGCGGCAAGCCCTCACCCGCCATGACGAAATTGCCTGTCAATGTCGGCAGCTTGTCGGGCTCCGAGGCGACCTGAAGGCGCGAAACCGAAAGCAGCGTAGCCCCGCCCCCACCGCGCAGCATTGCGCTCGGCGCGACAAGGCTCCAGCGCGCACCCTCGCGCCGCAGCGCGACGTCTCCCGTCAGGCGGCTGCCCCGTTCCTCGCGGCCCAGCGCGCTGCGCAACCGGGCGATCAGCGGTGCGGCCAGCGTGCCTTGCGCCGCCGTCTGCGCCCCGGCCAAAGCGCGTTCGCTGGCGGCACCTCGCGCAAGGCCCCGGCCCGAGACCGCGCCGCGAAACACGATGGTCTGCCCACCCGCCTTCATGTCGAGATCGCCGTCGATTCCGAGCGAGCCCGCCGTCAGGCCTGCCGTACGCACCCCTTGTGCGGAGCTCAGCAGATGGCCGCGCAAATCGCCCTGCTTCAACGCGAGTGCGCCGCCCAGCGTAAGACGCGCAGCGGCCATACCGGGACCGGCCACCTCGCCTGCCTCCAGCTTGCCCTTGATTGCTACACCGCCGAGGTCCTTGTCGCCCGTAACGTCAAGCGCCATGGCCGCAGGGCCCGCCGTGAAGGTCTTGCCGCAGGCCAGCCGCGCCAACCGCACCGGCCCGGCAAAGCGCGGACGCCCCTCGCCGACGGAAACCTCGCCATAAGCGGTCAGCCGGTCGCCGTCACAACCACTCGCCGTAATGCCCGGCATGATTGCGGCGAGCGTACCCTTGAAACCGCCCGAAAGATTGCCAGCGCCTTCGGTCTTCACCGCAAGCCGGCCAAAATCGCTTTCGAGCAGCGCGCGCCCGTCAATGACCCTGAGGTCCAGATCGGGCAGGCCCGCCGAGTTTGCCGAAGGCGTCTTGGGAAACAGCATCGCATCCAGCGCGCCGAAGCTCAACTTCCCTTGCCGGAACGTGCCGTAAAGCCTTGGCTTCTCGAGAATGACCTGGCCAATGCGCGGTCCAAGCAAACCATAGGACAACCGAACTTCTGCACGCTCGATGGTGAGATCAGGATGCGCCGGATCGCCGATCACGATGTTCTTCAGGATCTGCCGGTCCGCGCCGATGCCCTCGATCGCATAGCGTCCGGGCAGGCCCAATTGCGCGAGTTGCCGGTCGATCAGCCCGCCCGCGATCTGCTCGCGCGCGCTCCACAGCCCGATCGCAAGCGCAGCGAGCGCCCCGGCGGAGACCAGCGCAACCTTGCGGCGCCTGGTGCTGCGCGGTGCGTCCGGCGGCCCTTCCGGCGATTCGTTCAGAGGCTCGGTTTCGTCCGGCATTGCCCGCCTTGTTGCCCAGCAGGCGGGCGGACGCAATGCACTGACTCGCAAAGCATGATGGCAAGCTCAGCCAAGCAGGGCGAGCACCGCGCCAAGCTTCTGCCGGTCGGTCAGGCTCTCGCCGTAGCCGAACACGCCGATCAGGGTGGCGCCAACCGCGACACCGACCGCGAAGAGCAGACCCGCACGGGCAAGGCCGACCCCGCCGGTCCCAAGCATGATCTGCCAGGTCACGTTCCCGGCAACCACGAAACCCACCGCAAGCGCCATACGACACAGCCCGCCATGCAGCGAGAATTCCTTGGCGAGGACATCCGCGATCAGTTCGAGCGTGACGACGGCGGCGAGGAAGGGAACCCAGACCGGCATGGCGGCGACTGGGCCCAGGGCCAGGGTCGCCGCCTCCGGAGCCACAGGGTCAGGCCGCCTCCATGGCCAGCCGGCCAGCGGGCATCGGGGCAGAGCGGGCAGCGGCAAAGGCTTCACCCGCGCTCCACAGGGCGGCACCGAGCAGCGTCAGGTCCTTGAGCAGGAAGCCGGCATCGCTCGACTGCGGATCGAGACCGGGCGTGGTGAAGAGGAAACTCAATGTGGTGACCAGCGCGCCCGCCATGCCGAGGCTGCCCAGTGCAGCAATGCGCGGCGCGAACGCGCGTGCTGCAACCATCAGGCCCAGCGCGATCTCGATCACGCCGATGAAGTTGGAAGCGCCCTGCTCGCCGAGCGTCGGGCCGGCCCAGAACAGCACCGGCGAATGCGCCATCAGCGGCGCCACGGCCGCGGCTTCCTGCAGGGTGAACTTGCAGAGCCCGAAGGCCAGGAAAAAGAAAACGAGGCTGTAGCGCAGGACGCCGGCGCCGGTCTTGCCGAGGCGTGCCTCGAAGGTGGGGGACAGGAACATGGGATCTCTCCTCGATCGTCTTGCCGCAGGGCGGAATGCTCCATCGGCGCACGTTGTGTGCGCGGATCATATATCTTGAAATAGATGCGCGAGGCATATACCTCGCGGGAATGAGTTCCATGCGCGATGCCAATCTTGTCGGAGCCCTCGCCGTCGCTATTGGCGATGCGGTGACCCGTGCGGCCGAAGCCGCTGCCCCCGAACCCGGCCCTGCAGCGGCGGCGCTGATGCTCGTGGCGCATTTGCCGGGCATGAGCATCGACGCCTTGCGCATCGGCGTCGGTCTCTCCCACCCCGGCGCGGTGCGGCTGGTTGACCGGCTCGCGGCGCGCGGCATGATCGAGCGCCGCGCCAGTGCCGAAGATGGCCGCCGCGTGGCGCTGCACCTCACCGGGGCGGGGGAGAACGCCGCCACCGCCATCGCCGAGGGGCGACACAAGGCGGTCGCCAAGGCGCTGGACCGGCTCCCCGCAGCGGAACGCGCGGCCTTCATCGCCGCCACCGAAAAGATGCTTGCCGCGCTCGTCGCCGGGCCGGAGGATGCCCTGCGCGTCTGCCGCCTCTGCGACGAGGCTGTCTGCACACGCTGCCCGGTCGATATCTGTCTCGGTATTGGCGGCGACTAGTGCGGCGCGCTTGCGCCCTCGCCACGAGGCGGGCAAAGTCCGCATAAGCCATGGACGAACCGCCCAGCCTCTTCCCTCAGCCCAACCGCGACAAAGCCGAGAAGGACCGCGTGCGCGAGGCGGGGCTTGATCCGTCCGGCCACCGTGGGCGGCTCAGGAAGCGCCTGCTCGAAGGCGGCGATGATGCACTCGGCGATCACGAGGTGATCGAATACCTGCTGATGACCGCGATCCCCAGGCAGGATGTGAAGCCCCACGCGCGCATGCTGCTCCAACGTTTCGGCAGTCTCGCTGGTGTGTTGAATGCCGATGCGCAAACGCTGATGGGGGTGCCCGGTATCAAGGATGCCGCCGCCGCTGCGCTCAAGATTGTCGGCATTTCAGCCCGCCGCCTTGCCCGCCAGACGGTTCGCGAGGAGCCGGTTCTCTCCAGTTGGCAGGCACTGCTCGATTACCTCCACATCGACATGG
Source organism: Novosphingobium sp. (assembly GCF_027489515.1). Taxonomy (GTDB): domain Bacteria; phylum Pseudomonadota; class Alphaproteobacteria; order Sphingomonadales; family Sphingomonadaceae; genus Novosphingobium. The sequence continues at coordinate 6,358 of NZ_JAIXZS010000094.1, forward strand.
CTCACCTCAACCACGAACGCGTGCGCGTGCTCTATCTCAATACGCAGAACCGACTGATCCTCGATCAGATCGTCAGCGACGGGACGCTCGACGAATCCGCGATCTACACGCGCGAAATCATCGCCAAGGCCATGGCGATCGGCGCTGCCGCGCTGATCCTTGTCCACAACCACCCCTCCGGCAGCCCCGAACCCAGCCGCGCCGATATCCAGATCACCCAGAAGATCATCGAAGCCGGCAGACTACTGGGCATTACCGTGCACGATCACGTGATCATCGGGCGGCAGGGGCATGTCAGCCTTAAGGCGAAGGGCCTGATCTGATGTGCGTTGCCGCCGCCGCCTTCCGCGCGCATCCGCGCTGGCGCCTTGTCATGATCGGGAACCGCGACGAGTTCCACGAACGCCCCACCGCACCACTCGCCTGCTGGGACAGCGGGGTGATCGCCGGGCGCGACCTGCAGGCCGGCGGCACGTGGCTGGGCGTGAACGCAGCAGGGCGCGCCGCGCTCGTCACCAATCTGCGCGTTGAAGGCTATCCGCAGCCCCACCTCGCCTCGCGCGGTGCGCTCGTCACAGACTGGCTGGCAGGCCACGCACCCGCCGCGCCCGAAACCATGAACCCGTTCAACCTGTTCATGGCCGATGCTGACGCTGCGTGGCACCTCACCAACCACCCCGCAGTGCACCGCCGCAGGCTGGCGCCCGGCATTCATGGGCTCTCCAATGGTCCGCACGATGCACCCTGGGCCAAGACCCGCGCGCTCGAAGCGGCGCTCGCGGGCTGGCTGGCGGCGGATCAGGACGATCCCGCCCCGCTCTTCTCCGCGCTTTCCGATGAAAGCCAGTTGGCCGGAGAAGGCCCCGAACCGCGCTTTTCCGGCGTGTTCATCCGCAATCCGCTTTACGGCACCCGCTGCTCCACCGTGCTCACCATTGCGGCGGACGGCGCGGCCCGGATCATCGAACGCCGCTTCGATGCCGCGGGGCGCGTGACCGGCGAAACCGATCTGGCCTTCACCGCCGCCTGAGCGGTCGCTGCCCCTTGCCTTCCCCGCCCCCTCCTCCTAGCGGCTCCTCCCAGTAGAAGTCTTGGTACGTAAACCTGCAGGAGTCGCCCATGGTCCCCCGTTATGCCCGCCCCGCGATGACCGCGATCTGGGAGCCGGAGGCGCGCTACCGGATCTGGTTCGAGATCGAGGCCCATGCGACCGAGAAGCTGGGCGAGCTCGGCGTTGTCCCCCCCTCCGCCGCCAAGGCGCTGTGGGACTGGTGGGCCACGAACCCCACGATCGACGTCGCCGCGATCGACGCGATCGAGGCCGTGACCAAGCATGACGTCATCGCCTTCCTCGATTGGGTCGCCAAGGAAGTCGGCCCCGAAGCGCGCTTCATGCACCAGGGCATGACGAGCTCCGATGTGCTCGACACCACCCTCAACGTCCAGCTGACCAAGGCCGCGGACATCCTCATCGCCGACATCGACGCGCTGCTGGAGGCGATCAAGCGCCGCGCGGTGGAGCACAAGTACACCCCCACCATCGGCCGCAGCCACGGCATCCATGCCGAGCCGACCACCTTCGGCCTCAAGCTTGCGCAGGCCTATGCCGAGTTCGCCCGCTGCCGCGCGCGCCTTGTGGCCGCCCGCGCCGAAGTCGCGACCTGCGCCATCTCGGGCGCGGTCGGAACGTTCGCCAATATCGATCCGGCGGTCGAAGCCCATGTCGCCGAGAAGCTGGGCCTCGCGGTCGAGCCCGTCTCCACGCAGGTCATCCCGCGCGACCGCCACGCGATGTTCTTTGCCGTCCTCGGCGTGATTGCCAGCAGCATCGAGCGCCTCGCCACCGAAGTGCGCCACCTGCAGCGCACCGAAGTGCTTGAGGCCGAGGAATACTTCTCGCCCGGCCAGAAAGGCTCGTCGGCCATGCCGCACAAGCGCAACCCGGTGCTGACCGAAAACCTCACCGGCCTTGCCCGCGTCGTTCGCTCCGCCGTCACCCCCGCGCTCGAGAACGTCGCGCTGTGGCACGAGCGCGATATCTCGCACTCCTCGGTCGAGCGCTACATCGGGCCTGACGCCACGATCACGCTCGATTTCGCACTGGCGCGACTCACCAGCGTGATCGACAAGCTGCTCGTTTACCCTGAGCGGATGCAGAAGAACCTCGACCGCATGGGCGGCCTTGTCCACTCGCAGCGGGTGCTGCTGGCGCTCACGCAGGGGGGCCTCACGCGCGATGATTCCTACCGCCTGGTCCAGCGCAATGCGATGCAGGTCTGGCAGTCGGACGGCCAGCTTTCGCTGCTCGACCTTTTGAAGGCCGATCCCGAAGTCAGCGCGGTGATGAGCGCCAAGGACCTCGAGGACAAGTTCAACCTCGATTACCACTTCAAAGCAGTCGACACGATTTTCGCGCGGGTGTTCGGGGCGTAAGGCAAAGACTCGCCTTACCCGCCAAAGCGCCCTAGCATGGGTGCCAAACGGGGGAGGCTGGGGACAAAGCCTGATGAAAGCATTTCGATCGATCCTGTGGTTGGTGATCGTAGCCGCGTTGGCCGCGTTTTCCGCGGCAAATTGGCAACCGGTCGAGCTCACCGTGTGGCAGGATCTCAAGCTCGACACCAAGCTTCCCGCGTTGGTCATCGCCGCCTTTCTCCTCGGACTCGTGCCGATGTGGCTGATCCACCGCACCGTGCGCTGGCGGCTGCAGCGCCGCATCACCAATCTTGAAACCACGCTGGCCGGAAGCGCCTCGCTCTCCTCCACCCAGCTCGAAGCCCGGAAAGCAAGCGAAGCCCCATGAGCAATCCCGTCTATCTCGCGCTCGATCTGCCCCGCCTCGATGCGGCCATCGCGCTCGCGCAGAAGGTCAAGGGCCATATCGGCGGGGTGAAGCTCGGCCTCGAATTCTTCTGCGCGCATGGCCACCACGGCGTGCATGAAGTGGCCAAGCTCGGCCTGCCCATCTTCCTCGACCTGAAGCTGCACGACATTCCCAACACAGTCGCTGCCGCGATGCAGTCGATCCATGTGCTGGAACCGGCCATCGTGACGATCCACGCGAGTGGCGGACGCGCGATGATGGAAGATGCCAAGGCCGCCGCGGGCGAGCATTGCAAGGTCGTCGCCGTCACCGTGCTCACCAGCCTCGATGACGATGATCTTGCCGGCGTAGGCGTCCCCGGCGGTGCCCACGATCAGGCCCTGCGGCTTGCCGATCTCGCGCAGGAAGCCGGGCTCGATGGCATCGTCTGCTCGGGCCACGAAGTCGGCGCGATCCACAAGCGCTGGAAAAACGGCTTCTTCGTTGTCCCCGGCCTTCGCCCCGATACCGGGCATACCGCAGACCAGAAGCGCATCGTCACCCCCAGCGCCGCGCGCCGCGATGGCGCCAGCGTCCTTGTCATCGGCCGCCCGATCAGCCGCGCCGAAGACCCGGTCGCCGCCGCCCGCGCCATCGAGGCCACGCTCTGAGCCCTGCCGCGATGACGACGACCTACCGCATTGCCACCCCCGCCGACGCGCCCGCAGTGCGCGCTCTCATCGAAAGCGGCTACCGGGGTGACAGCGCCCGCAGGGGTTGGTCGAACGAAGCTGATCTGCTGGAGGGCGATCGCACCACGCCCGCCGAAGTCGCCGCCATGCTCGCGGCCCCTGAAAAGCGCGTGCTTCTTGCAGAGCAGGACGGCGCACTTGTCGGCACGGTCGCTGTGACCGATCTCGGCAGCGCCCGCGCCTACATGGGCCTGCTCTGCATCGATCCTGACCGGCAGGCCGGCGGCCTCGGCCGCGCGCTGGTACGCGAAGTCGAAGTGCTTGCGGCACGCGAGTTCGGCGCGCGCACGATGGAACTCATTGTGGTCGACGTCCGCGAAGAGCTCATCGCCTGGTACGAACGGCGCGGCTACACCCGCACCGGCGAGCTGCGCCCCTTCCCGCTGCCGATGGACGTGCCCTACCAGATGGTGGTGCTCGAACGGGCGCTTGCCTGAATCTGGCTCCTGAAGCACTCCTGTCATCGCGGTTCAGCCCTGCGAAAGCCCGCGCTGTGCAATGGCGGGGCACATTCTCAAGGGGACCTACCAATGACCAATACCTCCACCTCGCTCCTGATGGCTGCCGCGCTGGCTGCCGCCGGTGCCGCCGCGCCTGCCATGGCGCAGACCATGTCCCCCGCGCCGGTCGTTGCCCCGGGCAATGCGGTGCTTACCGTCAGCGCCGACGGCCGTTCCAGCCGCACCCCTGATCTCGCCGTGTTCAGTGCCGGCGTCACCACGCAGGCCAAGACCGCCGCCGCCGCGCTGTCCGACAATGCGGAGCGCATGAACGCCGTGATCACCGCGCTCAAGGCTTCGGGCATTGCCGAGCGCGATATCCAGACCAGCAACCTCTCGGTGAACCCGGTCTACGGCCAGCCGCGCGCCGACGCCAACGGCAACGTCAGCGGCGATCCGGTAATCATCGGCTACCAGGCCAACAACCAGGTCGAGGTCAAGCAGCGCAAGATCGGCAACTACGGCAAGACGATCGACACGCTGGTGAACGCGGGCGCCAATCAGGTCAGCGGCCCCTCGTTCCAGCTCGACAACCCGGATGTCGCGAGCGATGAAGCCCGCCTCGAAGCGATGAAGAAGGCCCGCGCCCGCGCCGAGCTCTATGCCAAGGCCGCCGGCCTCTCCGTCAAGCGCATCCTCACCATCAGCGAGAGCGGCGGCTATGCCCCGCAGCCGATGGTCATGTACGCCCGCGCGGAGAAGATGATGGCTGGCGCCCCCAGCCCTGTCGCAGCAGGCGAAGTGCAGGTGGGCGCGAACGTGACGGTTACGTTCGAACTGGGGCAGTAATCAAGGGCCCAACCCCAACCCCTCCCGCAAGCGGGAGGGGAGCAGGGCGGCGCGAATAACTGCCTCCAGCTTGCGACGAGGGCTATACCTTCTTCCCCCCTCCCGCTTGCGGGAGGGGCGGGGGTGGGCCAGCGGCAAAGCACAGCATTTGACCCGCAAACCGCCAACCCCTATCCGCACCCCATGCCCGCCCCCCACATCAAGATCTGCGGCCTCACCACCGCCGCCGCGCTCGAGGCAACCATCGCCGCGCGCGCTGATTACGCCGGGCTCGTGATCTTCCCACCCAGCCCGCGCCATCTCGCGCTCAAGGATGCTTCCGCGCTCGCCGCGCGCGCTGCGGGCCGGATCAAGCTCGTCGGCCTCTTCGTCGACGCTGCCGACAGCTTGATTTCCGACGTGGTCACCGCCGCGAAGCTCGATGTGATCCAGCTCCACGGCAAGGAAGACCCGGCCCGCGTCGCCGCAATTCGTGCCGCTTTCGGCAAGCCTGTGTGGAAAGCCACCGCCGTCTCCAGCGCTGACGACATCGTCCGCGCCGAGAGGTTTGCTGGCGCCGCCGATCTCGTCCTGTTCGACGCGAAGCCCCCCAAGGGCGCCGCGATCCCCGGCGGCCTCGGCCTCGTGTTCGACTGGACGCTGCTTGCCGGCTACAAAGCTCCGCTCCCCTGGGGCCTCGCCGGCGGTCTCTCCCCCGCCAACGTCACCGAAGCCGTCCGCGCCACGCAGGCCCCGCTGGTCGATGTCTCGTCCGGCGTCGAAAGCGCACCCGGCGTGAAGGACGAAAGCCTCATCACCCGGTTCTGCAAGGCCGCGCGCGCCGCCTGACCTTCCCTTAAGCCCACGAATCTGGACAAGCGCGCGCCCCTCTGCCAAGCGAAACCGCATGAACGCGCCCATCCCCAACAGCTTCCGCACCCAGCCCGACGCACAGGGCCATTTCGGCCAGTTCGGCGGCCGCTACGTCGCCGAAACGCTGATGCCGCTGATCCTCGATCTGGAAGCAGAATACCGCAAGGCCAAGGCCGATCCCGCCTTCCACGCCGAGTTCGATGACCTGCTCGAACACTACGTCGGCCGCCCCAGCCCGCTCTATTTCGCGCCCCGCCTCACGGAAGAGCTTGGTGGCGCACAGGTCTGGTTCAAGCGCGACGAGCTCAATCACACCGGCGCGCACAAGATCAACAACTGCATCGGCCAGATCCTGCTCGCCATCCGCATGGGCAAAACGCGGATCATCGCGGAGACCGGCGCGGGCCAGCACGGCGTCGCCACCGCCACCGTCTGCGCGCGCTTTGGCCTCCCTTGCACGATCTTCATGGGCGCGACCGACGTTGCCCGCCAGCAGCCCAATGTGTTCCGCATGAAGCTGCTGGGCGCCGAAGTCGTCCCCGTCACCGCCGGGGCCGCCACGCTCAAGGACGCGATGAACGAGGCGCTGCGCGACTGGGTCGCCAACGTCCACAACACCTTCTACATCATCGGCACTGCCGCCGGCCCGCACCCCTATCCGGAGCTCGTCCGCGATTTCCAGAGCGTGATCGGCAAGGAAGCCCGCGCCCAGATGCTGAGCCGCGTCGGCCGCCTCCCCGATCTCCTCGTCGCGGCGATCGGTGGCGGCAGCAATGCCATCGGCCTGTTCCATCCCTTCCTCGATGATCCCAGCGTCAAGATGATGGGCGTCGAAGCCGCAGGCCACGGGCTCGACCAACTCCACGCCGCCAGCCTTGCGGGCGGCCGCCCCGGCGTGCTCCACGGCAACAAGACCTACCTCCTGCAGGACGAGGACGGCCAGATCCTCGAAGGCCACTCGATTTCGGCGGGCCTCGATTATCCCGGTATCGGCCCTGAACACGCCTGGCTCAAGGAAACCGGCCGCGTCGAGTACACCTCGGTCACCGACACCGAAGCCCTCGATGGCTTCCAGCTGCTCTGCCGCACCGAAGGCATCATCCCCGCGCTGGAGCCCGCCCACGCAATCGCCGCGGTCAAGAAGATCGCCCCGACGATGGACAAGGACGCGATCATCCTCGCCAACCTCTGCGGACGCGGCGACAAGGATATCTTCTCGGTGGCGGAGCATCTGGGGGTGAAGCTGTGAAGCCGAGCATACTGCGTTTTCTGGCACTGTATGGCAGTCTGCTGGCCGTGACAGCAATCGTATATCTGCTGGCAAAACCCTATTTTTCCTTGCCGATCCGTGGCGCCATCACCGGCGGCATGGCGGCTGCATGGCTAATCTGGGCGAGACCCCTTGTTGACCGTGCCCTGCCCACTACCAAAAAGGGATGGTCAGAATGACCCGCCTCTCCTCAGCCTTCGCCAAGGGCCACCCCGCCCTCGTCTGTTTCATCACCGCCGGTGATCCGACGCCGGCCGCCACACCCGCGATCCTCGATGCGCTCGTCGAAGGCGGCGCGGACGTGATCGAGCTGGGCATGCCGTTCACCGATCCGATGGCCGATGGCCCGGCGATCCAGCGCGCCAATCTGCGCAGCCTCGCCGCCGGCACCAAGACCGCTGATATCCTGCAGATGGCCACCCATTTCCGCGCGCGCCACCCCGATGTGCCGCTGGTCCTCATGGGCTATGCCAACCCGATGATAACGCGCGGGCCGGAATGGTTCGCGGCAGAGGCCGCCAAGGCCGGGGTCGACGGCGTGATCTGCGTCGATGTCCCGCCCGAGGAAGACGGCGAGCTTGGCCCGTACCTGCGCAGCGCGGGGATCAGCCCGATCCGCCTCGCCACGCCGACGACCGACGCCGCGCGGCTCCCCGCTGTGCTCGCAGGCTCCTCGGGCTTTCTCTACTATGTCTCGGTCGCGGGCATCACCGGCAAGCAGTCCGCCGCGCTCGCCTCCATCGAAGAGGCCGTCACCCGCATCAAGCAGACGGCAGAGATCCCCGTCGCCGTCGGCTTCGGCGTGCGCACGCCCGAGCAGGCGGGCCCCATTGCCCGCGTCGCAGACGGCGTGGTTGTCGGCTCGGCCCTGATCGACATCATCGCAGAACATGGCGAGAATTCCGCAGGCCCGGTGCGCGAACTCGTCACCGCACTTGCAAACGCCGTCCACAATGCGCGAAAGGTTGATGCATGAGCTGGCTAACCCGCGTCCGCAATTCGCTGCCTTTCTCGCCCAAGCGCGACACGCCGGACAACCTCTGGATCAAGTGCCCTTCGTGCAGCGAAATGCTGTTCACCAAGGAGTACGAGGAAAACCTCTCGGTCTGCCCGCGCTGCGATCACCACGGCCGCATCGGCGCGACCGAGCGTCTCTCGCAGTTGCTAGACGCCGGTTTCGATATCCTGCCCGCCCCCAAGGTGCGCGAAGACCCCCTCAAGTTCCGCGATACCAAGCGCTATTCCGACCGCCTCAAGGCCGCCCGCGCCGCCAACCCGCTGCCCGATGCGCTGACCGCCGCGGTCGGCAAGATCGATGGCCACAAGGCTGTCGTCGGCGTGCAGGATTTCGGCTTCATGGGCGGCTCGATGGGCATGGCCGTGGGCGATGCCTTTATCGCCGCGACCGAAGCCGCGATTGCCAACAAGTGCCCCTTCATCGCCGTGACGGCGGCAGGCGGCGCGCGCATGCAGGAAGGCATTCTCAGCCTCATGCAGATGCCGCGCACCACCGTCGCGATCAACCGCATGCGCGCGGCGGGCCTGCCCTACATCGTCGTCCTCACCGATCCGACCACTGGCGGCGTCACCGCCAGCTACGCGATGCTCGGTGATATCCAGATCGCCGAACCCGGCGCGCTCATCGGCTTTGCCGGCCAGCGCGTGATCCAGGACACGATCCGCGAAAAGCTCCCCGAAGGCTTCCAGCGCGCCGAATACCTCCACGCGCACGGCATGATCGA
>NZ_JAIXZS010000108.1 GCF_027489515.1 Novosphingobium sp.
AACACGTTCAACCTGGTTTCGACCCAGATGAACAACGCTTCGGACGGCAAGCTCTAAGAGCTTCGCGCAAGCGAAACGTTCGGGGGCGGGGAACTTCGGTTCCCCGCCCCTTTCGTTTGCGCGCAAGACACGCGCTGGCTCCCCGGACCTGTCACCTTGGGCAGGGAGCGACAAAGCCCCTCCCCCCTTGCTCACCGCGCGGGTTTCGCTAAGGACTACGGGACAGGTTTTTCCGAACCCGATCAACGTATCTGATCAACAAGGACGGCTCGATGGCGACCTTCACGCTTCCGAAGAATTCCAAGGTCAATGGCAAGACGCGGCATTTCCCGGCAGCCACCCAAGGACGTATCCAGAAGTTCAAGGTCTATCGCTACGATCCGGACAGCGGCGAGAACCCGCGCTACGACACTTTCGAGATCGATCTCGACCAGTGCGGCCCGATGGTGCTTGATGCCCTCATCAAGATGAAGGGCGAGCAGGACCCCACGCTGACCTTCCGCCGGTCTTGCCGTGAAGGCATTTGCGGCTCCTGCGCGATGAACCTCAATGGACGCAACGGCCTTGCCTGCACCACCGCCATCGCGGACCTCAAGGGTGAAATCCGCATCACTCCGCTGCCGCACATGGAAGTGATCAAGGACCTCGTCCCCGATTTCACGCATTTCTACGCGCAGTACGCCTCGATTCGTCCGTGGCTGCAGACGGTCTCCCCCACGCCTTCGGGCAAGGAGCGCCTGCAGAGCCCCGAGCAGCGCGAGAAGCTCGACGGGCTCTACGAATGCATCCTGTGCGCCTGCTGCAGCACCTCGTGCCCCAGCTACTGGTGGAACTCCGACAAGTTCCTCGGCCCGGCGATCCTGCTCCAGGCCTATCGCTGGCTGGCCGACAGCCGCGACGAAATGACCGGCGAGCGGCTTGACGAGCTGGAGGATCCCTTCCGCCTCTATCGCTGCCACACGATCATGAACTGCGCCAACGTCTGCCCCAAGGGCCTTTCGCCGGCGCGCGCGATCGCGGAAATCAAGAAGATGCAGGTCGAGCGCTCGCTCTGACGCTGGGGCCCTGTAGCTGCCTGCCATGCCGGTCGATAACGCCGCCTTCACGTATGGCCCGTCTGCGGACCATCCCGGCTGGTATACTTGGGACCTGAAGGATCAGGACCGGTTTAACGCCTATGTGATGGGGCCGTTGCTGGTCCGGCGTGAGGACCTGCCCGGCGGCGGCCCAGCCGTGCGCCTGCGCATGTTCCCGGAGCGGCGGCACAGCAACCTTCTCGATGCGGTGCACGGCGGCATCACGCTCTCGCTGATCGACGTCTCGCTGTTTGCCTGCATGCGCCATGCGATCGATGGCGATGCCGCAGGCTCGGTCACGCTCGATCTTTCCACCCAGTTCATCGGGGCAGGCATAGTCGGCAAGCCGCTCGATGCCGTGGTGGAAGTGCTACGCGAAACCCGCCGGCTCCTGTTCCTGCGCGGCACGGTGGTGCAGGACGACCACCTTGTCGCCGCCTTCAACGGAACCGTCCGCAAGCCCTCGGCGCGATGAGCGGTCTTGCCGCCCGCTACAGCGCGCTGGTTGCGGCGGGCGAACTGAAGCCCGATCCCGAACAAGCTGCCGCAGCGGCCCGCCTCGATTCGCTGCAGCAGGAGCTTGAGCGCCCGGCTTCCAAGCCTGGCCTCGTATCACGTTTGCTCGGTGCAAAGCCCCAGGCCAGCCCGCGCGGGGTCTACATGTGGGGCGGCGTCGGGCGCGGGAAATCGATGCTGATGGACCTGTTCCACGATACGCTGGAGGCTGGCCCCAAGCGCCGCGCGCATTTCCACGAATTCATGCTCGACGTGCATGCCCGCCTACGAGTCGAGCGCCAGAAGGAGCGTGGCGACCCCATCCCCCCCGTGGCCGCCGCTATCGCCGCTGAAGCGCGAGTGCTCGCCTTCGACGAGATGGTGGTGAACAATAGTGCGGATGCAATGATCATGGGTCGTCTGTTCACCGCGCTGATTGCCGATCTGGGCGTCACCGTCGTCACGACCTCGAACCGAGCGCCGCAGGTACTCTACAAGGACGGCCTCAACCGGGAACACTTCCTGCCGTTCATCGCGCTGATCGAGAACCGGCTCGATGTGGTCGCACTCAACGGCCCGACCGACTACCGCATGGCGCGGATGCAGGGCGTGGATACCTGGCACGTGCCCAACGGACCCGAGGCGACCGCCGCCGTGCGAGAGGCCTTCTTCCGCATGACGGACTATCCGCCCGAAGACAGCCTCCACGTGCCGACTGGCGCTCTCGATCTCGGCGGTGGGCGAACGCTGCATGTGCCCAAGAGCCTCAAAGGCGTTGCGGTGTTCAGTTTCAAGCGGCTTTGCGGAGAGGCGCGCGGCGCGGCAGACTATCTCGCCATCGCGCGCAACTACCACACGGTGATCCTCGTCGGCATCCCGCGGTTGGGGCCAGACCAGCGCAACGAAGCCGCACGCTTCGTGACGCTCATCGACGCGCTCTACGAGCACAAGGTCAACCTGATCGCGACGGCTGATGCGGAGCCGACCAACCTCTACCCCGCAGGCGATGGCCGATTCGAATTCGAGCGCACGGTCAGTCGACTGATTGAAATGCAGAGCCGCGATTATCTCGCGATGGGTCACGGCGAAGCCTGAGCACGCTTGCTAGCACAGTCTGCCGCGTAGCACCAAATGCTGTCGCAATCCTGGTTAATCAAAACGAAAAAATCCCCATTCTCGGCGATTGTGATGGCGTCATGACGTCATCACAATCGCTTCGAGTTTGGAGATTTTTGCATTTTCTCGGTCCCTCTCAAAGGTACCGAATGCTCCTCAGTCAGGCTCCGGAAAGCATCAAAAGATGCAGCAAATCCGGCGCAAACTGCGGAATCAACGGAAGATATAATGCCAGATCATAAGTGCCTCCATCGCGTTTCGATGGGGCAGATATATACTTAATCGGTCTAGTTAACAAGTTATTAAACTTGTCCGGCAGCTCTGTTCAGGCTGGCAGCGTAGGTCCGTTCCAGATCCGAATACGTGACCGGCCGGCCCAGGAGATACCCCTGCGCAAAATCGCAGCCCATGCTCTGGAGGATGGCGAGGGTCTCCGGCCTTTCGATCCCTTCGGCCACAACGGTCTGGCCAAGCGCATGCGCAAGCGTGATCGTATTGGCGACGATGGCCTGATCGCGCGGGCTGGCCCCGAGGCGGTCGATGAAGCGCCGATCAATCTTCAGCTCATCGCTGGGCAAGTCGGCGAGATAGGCCAGGCTGGCCTCTCCGGTGCCGAAATCGTCGATCGACAAGCGGAAACCCAGTTCGCGCAGCCGAGTAAGGTTCTGGCACGCGGCAGGCCGGTTGCGGACGCTAGACGTTTCCGTGATCTCGATGGTGAGCAGGCTCGAGTCGATGTTGCGGCGGTGCACCGCATCGGAGAAATTGGCCACAAGATCAGGCTTGTCGACCATCTGCGCGGAAAGGTTGATGCTCATCTGGAAGCGCGGACCACGCGCATTGAGCGCCAACGCAGCCGTGATCGCCAGGTCGAGCACCCAATATGTCAGGGCATCGATGCGCCCGGCACGCTCGGCCTGCAGGATGAATGCGTCAGGTGCAATCGGCCCGCGTGTAGGATGGTTCCAGCGGATCAGCGCCTCGGCTCCGCACATGCGGTTTTCCTTGAGGTTCCACTGCGGCTGGAACGCAAGCCAGATATCACCGTTGCGCAGACCCTCCTCGATCCGCGCGTGGAGCGAAAGCTCCCAGGGCGCCTCGGCAAGGCGGCTGGCCTCGAACAGCTCGATCGCGCGGCCGTTGGACAAGGCTTCGTTGGCGCTTGCCAGCGCGGAATTGACCCGGGTCGGTGAATCGAGCCCTTCGTTGCGATCAAGTCCGAAGTGAATGTTCGTATCGAAGGTATGGCTGCCGATCAGCAACGGCGCGGAAAACAGGGCGCGCAGGCCCTCGAGGTGATCAAGCTGCATTTCGAGCGGGCGTGCTTCTTCAGCCCAGGCAAAATGGCCGCCGTCGCCGTGGTAGATCGTGTCGGCCCCGGAACCGGCGGCAATGCGCCGCGCGATCTGCCTTGCGCATTCACCGTGAAGCTCGCGTGGCAGCGTCGCCAGAATTTCTTCGTAGCGGGCGACAACCGCCACCACGACATCCGAGCCGACGGGAATGGCCTTGCTGCCGAGCGCAAGCAGGTTGGGCAGCCCGGACGCACTGGTGAGCTGGATGCGCTGGGCGCGCTTCTGCCACAGCCGGACCGTCCCGTAGATCCCGATGAAGATAAGAGCCGTGTCTGGCGCAAAGACGATGCCTTGGGTGCGCAGCGCTGCAGGCACAAGTGCAACCGAGGCAAGCGCGGCAACATAGGCCGCAGACTTGCGCCACCCCCTCGAACGCCGCCCGAACCAGACCAGCAACGCAACAAGCGCCAGAATGGGCAGCGAGCCGAGCCGGGGCCCGAACGACAGGGAGAATGCCGCCTGCAGGCCCTCGGCCCCTGCGATGTCGAGTGCGATCGCCGGTGTATAGCTATGGCCGAAATACAGAACGGACGGAGATTTGCTCAGTCCCGTCACGATGACGGTTCGCCCCGTCAGATTGCTGGCGCTGGTAACTCCTTCAACAAGTTCGCTCGAAGCGAGGCGCGGGATCGTTGCAGGATCGACTCTGAAGTCGGGATAGTAATCGCCTTCGAAACCCGATCGAACGCCGGCAAGCGCCGCGGAAACCGTGCTGTACTTCTGTCCGTCGATCTCGACCGAGTAAGGGGCGGAAACGGCGTAGAGGACGAAGTTCCCGCGCCACGCCGAAACCAGCACCTCGGCCTTGCCGGTGATCTGCCGTGGAGGAAGGACAATGGCATCCTTGCCGAAATTGTCGATCTTGTCGGAGCGGGCGATGAAGGCAATGTCGGAGCCGTAGCTGCGGACTTCCCGCGCCAACCGGGCATCGTCAGCAGCGTTCTCGCCGACAGGCAGAGCCATATCGATCAGCACACGGCGCGGCATGCGCAGCCTCAGGCGGGCAAGGATCTCGGTAAGCCCCGCGGAAGTCAGGTTTTTCTGATCGTCGATTGTCAGAAGCACGGTCGAAGCCGGCGCGGGACGCTGCAAGTTCTTGAACAGCATGTTCCAGTAGCCATGCGCCAACGGCTCGCCGGCCGCCATCATCGCCAGAAGCAATGTGGCGAGCAGCGATATGCCGAAAGAGGTACGCAGGAACTGCCGCATTGACCGCCCAGAACGGTTGGAGACAATTGGCCGTAGTCCGAATTGGTTGATATTGCTTTAATTGATTACGCGCAGATTCACAAATGAATCACCACATGCGATTGCTATTAAAGGATTTTTTTAAGGCTCTGGTCCAACATCAGCAATTGCCAGATCAGCCGGCTGTGATCGCTGGTGCCCGCGATATGTGCTTCAGTGAGCCTCGCGAGACGCGCAGTGTCGAACCATCCGGTGCGGGCAAGCGTCCCGCGCGAGACAACCTGCCGGGCCTCTCCGGCGAGCGGCCCGCGTAGCCAGGCAGCAATCGGGGTGACGAAACCCATCTTCGGACGAAACAGGATGTCTTCGGGCAGATAACGTCGCATCGCCTGCTTCATCAGCCATTTGCCTGTCTTGCCGCGCACCCGCACGCGCTCCGGCAGGCGCGCGCCGAATTCGATCAGCCGATGATCGAGCAGCGGCTCGCGCGCCTCGAGGCTGACGGCCATGCTGGTGCGATCGACCTTGGTCAGGATATCGCCGGGCAGGTAGAATTTGAGATCGGCATATTGCGCGCGGTCAAGCCCGCTGCGCGCTGGCGCACCGCGCATCAGCTCCACGAACGGCTGCTCGGCTCGGTAATCCCCGCGCAGGCGGCGGAACTCGTCCGAATAGAGGCTCCCGCGCAGCTCCGGCCCGGTGACCGCCAGCGCCCGCGCATAGCCTTCCTCGCCGCTGCCAGCGAGACTGAGCAGCGTTGTCTTCGCGCGCAGCGGGCGCGGTGCCCAGTCGAGCTTGGGATAAGCTGCGCCGAGCCCGCCCAGCAGCGGGCGCCGCAGCGCGGCGGGCAGGAAACCGCGCACCTGTTCCTCCCGGTGCTGGAAGGTCTGGCGCCGGTATCCGGCAAAGGCCTCGTCCGCCCCATCCCCCGATAGCGCGACGGTGACATGCTCGCGCGCCAGCTGCGAGACACGGTAGGTCGGCAAGGCGGAGGCATCGGCAAATGGTTCGTCGAACATCGCCGCGAGCGTACCGACCAGCGCGAAGTCATCCGCGCCGACGATCCGCTGGTGATGCTCGGTGCCATATTGCCCGGCGATGCGCCGCGCATATTCCGTTTCGTCGAGCGCCTTCACGTCGAAGCCGATGGTGCAAGTCTTGACCGGCTCGCGGCTCGCCTCGGCCATCAGCGCCACCACGCTCGAGCTGTCCACCCCGCCCGAAAGGAATGCGCCGAGTGGCACGTCGGCGACCATGCGCGAGGTTACCGCCTCACGCAGGTGGTGCAGCAGATGCGCGCCAAGATCGGCCTCGCTGCCGCGCTCGCGCCCCTCGAACGAGACGTCCCACCACTGAACCGGCGGCGGCGGCGGCGCATCGTGGCGCAGCAGGCGGTAGTGCCCGGCGGGGAGCTTTTCCACGCCCTTCAGGATCGCGCGCGTATCGGGCACGAAGCCCCAGGCGAGGTAGTCCTCCACCGCAAGCGGATCAATTTCGCGCCGTAGCGATGGGTGGGCAAGAAGCTGCTTGAGCTCGGAGCCGAAGATCACGCTGCCATCGGCAAGCGTGGCCATGTGCAGCGGCTTCACCCCCAACCGGTCGCGCGCCAGCAGCAGGGTGCGCTGCCTCAGGTCATAGAGCGCGAAGGCGAACATGCCGTGGAGACGCGGCAGGCAGTTCACGCCCCATTTCTGCCAGGCGGCAAGGATCACCTCGCTGTCACCATCAGTGCGGAAGGTGGCCCCCTCGGCCTGCAGTTCGCGGCGCAGTTCGCGGAAGTTGTAGATTTCACCGTTGAACACCAGCACGGCGGCGCCATCGGCCGAGGCCATCGGCTGCGGCGATCCGGCAAGGTCGATGATCGCAAGCCGCAAGTGGCCCAACCCGACGCCCGGCGCCGTCCACACGCCCTGCCCGTCAGGCCCGCGATGCGCCGCGACCGCGCACATCCGCGCGATCCGGTCCGGATCGACGGGCTTGAGGCCCTCGGTATGGAAGATTCCAGCTATGCCGCACATGGGTCAGCGCTTACCGAACGCGGGCCAAGCGGTCCATCCATGGCGCGACAGGCCCGGTGGCGGCAAGGAAGCTGCGGATCGCTTCTTCGGGTGCCGACAGGCCATCGCCGGCCTCGGCGGAAAGGATCAGTGCCATCGTCGGGCGCGGACGCAGCAGCAGGCGGTCCTGCATGTTCGCCAGCTTGAGCCGGGTGTTGCTCCCCGTCAGCAGATCGCCCGCGCGCAGCCAGGTGACGGCAAGGCGATGGACCGGACCGGGGGCCTGAATCACATCGCTCTTGGCATCCTTGAACGCGGCGCCCGGCTCCTCCCACGCCCAGCGACTGCCAAGCGGGAGCGCGCCCTGACCGAAGCCACCAGCCTCCTTGCCATCGCCCTGCGCCGCATACAGTGCGAAGGACATGTCGACCACGTGGCCCTTGCCATCGCTATAGCGCGCCACCAGCCGGTGATCGGCGCCAGAGTGCAGTGGGTGCCATTCGGCCCTTGGCGTGCTGTCGGCGAGATACCAACCCGGGACCTGTGGCAGCGTGATGATCTCGGGCATGGGTGCAGCGATCCGGCTGGCGGCAGCGCTCCAGGCAAGCCCCGTCAGCGCAAGCGCTGCAATTGCAGCCAATGCAGCCGGAACTGGCAGCGCCATACGCTCCAGCCGGCCGAGCAGCGGCGAGGACGCAATGACCGAGCCATCAACCAGCGGCGCATCGACCGTCCGGTCGAAAAAGCGCCAGCCCACCGCCATCACCAGCCCCATCACGACTGCGAAGAAGACCCAGCCGTAGAAGATATGGTCGAAGCTTGCGGCAAACTCGATCCCGCGCGAGCGCGCGATGTAGATCGTCCCCCATGCACGCACGCCGTTCGCCAGCACCGGCACCACCACTGACAGCACCATGAAGCCCGCGCGGCGCCACGCGCTGGCAAAGCACACGTTGGAAACGAGCGCGCCATAGGCGATCATCGCGATCAGGAACTTCACGCCCGAACATGCTTCCGCAACTTCGAAATAGCCGAAGCGCGTGGTGATGAAGACGCCGTCAATCGTTGCGGGCACCTGGCTGAGATCCAGCAGGACCATCGTCAGATTGGCCGTGATCGTCTGCAGAAACGGGATCAGCTCATCGCCGAAGGGCACAAGCGTGAGCATGTAGCCCAGCGGGAACAGCTGCGCAGCAGCCACGCGCGGCCCCAAGAGCGCCAGCGCCGTCCCTTGCAGCATCACGACAGCGGCGAGCTGCCGCGCAAGATTGAGCCCGGCAAAGTCGCCCAGCACCCAGAGAAACACCGCGCCGGCCAGCACGACAAGACCCGGCCACCAGGCACGCGGCACGATCGGCGCGGTCTCGGCAGCGCGCTGCAATGCCAGCCACCCGATAATTGGCGGGATGAGCAGGATATGGTTGTAGGTGGAGCTTTCCCACCACTGCCAGGCCATGTCGCGCCAATCACCGAGGAACAGGACGAGTAGCGCAAGCCACACCGCGATGAGCCGAATCAGCGGCGCCCGCCAATGCTCCGGCACACGGGCATTGAGGCGTGTCAGCACGCCTTGGGGCCGCGCCGGAAGCGCGCCTTCAGGCAGCATCGGCCCCAGCCTCAAGCGGGCAGCCGAGCATCGCGCGCAAGGGCGCCAGCACGCGGTCCCAGCCGCATTCATCCACCACGAAGCGCCGCGCCGAAGCGCCCATCGCCGCGGCCAAGCCGTGATCCGCCAAAAGCGCCAGCGCCCGATCGGCGAGCGCCAGAGGCGCCTCGGCCAGTGCAAAGTGTTCGCCGTCGGTGCCGCCGATGCCCGTCGCTGCAGCCGGGGTCAGCAGCACCGGCCGCGCCATGGCCATCGCCTCGAGCACCTTGTTCTGCACGCCGCGCGCGATCAGCAGCGGTGCCGTCACGAGATCTGCGCTCGCCAGCCACGGCCGGACGTCGGGCACTGCGCCTGTCACCATGGTGCCATGGATCCCGTCCAGCGCGCGCACAGCCGCCGTCGGCGCGCGGCCGACAATGGCAAAGCGCGCTTGCCGATGCACAGCTCTGACCCGCGGCATGACTTCGTGCGCAAAGAGTTCCACAGCCGTGACGTTCGGCGGATAATCCATCTGCCCGGTGAACACGATGCAGGGGCCCTCCCCCGCCAATTCAGGCGCGGGGTCTACCACCGCCGGATCGAACAGTTCGGTATCGATGCCGTTGCCCAGCGCCCGCACATCTGGCCGCGTAGTGCCGGAAAGTCGGCTTTCGAAGAGTTCGCGCTCCTCGCGGCTGATCAGCAGGCTGGTCGTCGAGCGACGCGCGACTGTTTCCTCGAAGCGCCGCAGCAACCGCGCCTCGCGGGCGTAGAGCAAGCGGCGCGGCAGGGCGCCGGTCTGGGCATAGGCTTCGAACTTCGCCGAATCGACGTCGACGAAGTCCATCACCACCCGCCCCCGAAATTCGGGCGGTACATATTGCGCCATCTGCACGGAGAACACGAAGATGGCGGATATGGGCCGCTCTGCGAGCACCTGATGTACCCAGCGCTGCAACCTCGACGAGGAAAAGGCGGCAAGGCTGACCGGCAGGCCCTGCCCCAGCGCAGCAAGCGCGGCCAGCGGCAGCGGCGCGCTGCGGCGGACGATGCAGTGGCTCGTGGCAAGCGCGGCAACGGAACTTTCGTGCGCAAGGTCTGCGGCATCATCCGCCAGCGCACCGACATGCACGGGTGCGATCTCTGCGATCCGGCGCAGCAGATGGTTGGACCGGATCTTGTCCCCCCGGTCGGGCGGAAAAGGCACCCGGTGAGCCAGGAACAGGACCTCGCTCATGCGAGTCCTCGCGCGATCAGTGGGCCGACCCGGTTGGCGATCGAGAGCGGCAGCTTCTGCCACAGCGCGATCTTTGCCTTGTAGCGCGGGCTCAGTGGGTTGACGTCACGCGGCGGCGCGCCGTCGGCGCTCCACACTGCATAGCTCAGCGGTTGCGGCTCGAAACCCCAGTTGCGCTTGAAATGGTAGGCGCCAGTATCGGTCTTGGAGCGCCCGAAATCGAACCGGTCGCAGCCGCGCCCACGCGCGTGGCACATCAGCGCGTAGTACATCACATCGTTGGCGCGCAGGCTGCGCGCTGCGAAGACGCCGCCGCCCCAGTAGGGCATCACCGCGCCGCGATGATAAAGGCTAAGCACCGAAGCAACCGCGCGGCCTTCGTGGAGCACCGTCAGGATGTCGGCATCCTCGCCGAAGGCATCCAGCACCGCCTCGAACAGCGCGCGCGGAAACACCGGCGTACCCAGATTGCGCACCGATTCGGCGTAGACGGCGTAATGCCAGTCGCGGTCCTGCCGTTCCCACCCGACGCGCACCTCCATTGCGTTCGCAAGGCCTTTGCGGACTTCGGCGCGCTGCTTGCGCGGGATCCAGGTGAGCTGCGCTTCATCGTCGGCAGCAAGCGGGGCGACGAAACCGGCATGGCTGTCGCGCTTGATGTGCCAGGCTGCATCGTCAGGCATCGTCCCGCCACGCAGCTCGAGCGTCGGGCAAGTCAGCCGGCGCGCAAGTTCTGTCGCGGCCGCAAACAGCTCGGGCGCGGCATCTGCATCACCCAGCAGCCCGCCGCCCACGGCAAAACCGCTCGATACGAGTGCCCGGCCGAACAACGGCGAATGCACGGCATGGAGGGGCAGGAGCGCGGCAATCGAGTCCTCGCGCTCAGCCAGCAGGACATGCGCAGGATGCCCCGCCGCGCGCGCCACGGCTTCCAGCCACTCCGGCCGGTGAAACGGAGTCCCGCCATCGGCTTCGCTGACAAAGCGCGCGATCGCGCCGCGATCGCCCGGATCGGCAAGGCGGACCCGGATCAGGGACGGGCGAAACGGTGCATTCATGCCGCGACCTGCCCGGCATCGAGCCGCGCGGCTTCCGCGGCGACTACTGCATCCATCCGCCCCCACGAGAATGCGCGGAGCAGGCGGCTGAGCTTGGGCGCCATAACCGAAAGATTGGTGTAGTGCCGAAAGCGGGAGCGCAGGGGTGCATCGGTCCGGCGCGGCTGATCTGGATCAACCTCCCACGGATGGAAATAGAACGCGGCCGGGCGGCTATCGTGCCGGTTTACCCGCTCCACCGCCCAGTGCGAGATGGCGTAGGGCAGCAGCCTGAAAAAGCCGCCGCCGCCTGCGGCCATCCGGCGTCCGGCCAGTTCCACTGTCGTCACCGGCACTTCGACCAGAGGTGAGCCAGCAACCGGGCGGAACGCAAAGCGCGGCGCCTCCCGCCAACCGTAATGATCGTGGACGATCGGTGCGACGCTGGAGGAGTAAGCGTAGCCGTGCCGCGCCAGCACTTCGTGCGCCCACGGCGTGCGCGCATCGATCGAGAAGCTCGGCGCGCGGTAGCCGGTCACGGCGCTGCCGCTCGTATCTTCGAGCACGCCGCGTGCCCGCGCGATATCTTCGGCAAAGGCCGCCTCGCCCATCTTGAAGACGCGCTTGTGGTCCCAGCCATGGCTTGCGATCTCGTGGCCCTCGGCAGCAATCCGGCGCATCATCGCCGGGTGCTTCTCGGCTACCCAGCCCAGCGTGAAGAATGTCGCCTTGACCCCAGCATCGTCAAACAGTGCCAGCACGCGGTCGCAATTCGCCTCGACCCGGCAGTCAAGCCCGTCCCATTCGCCGCGCGCGATCACATGCTCGAACGCGCCGACCTGGAACCAGTCCTCGACGTCGACCGACATGCCGTTGAGCACTGCACGGGCAGGAAGTGGATGACCAAGATCGGGGCCGGACATGGCCTCAACACTCCTTCAAGCCGCGCGGCGCGGAGTTTCGCTTTCGAGCCACTCGATCAGCATCGTCAGCACGTGACGGATCGCCTCCTCCTGCTCAGCGCCGCGCGCCTCAAGCGCCACGATGCGCTGCTGCAGCGCACCGAGCGCGGCCTCGAGCGCATCGAACCGTGCGTCGGTCGCCGGTGCTGCGACCGGCGGTGCAGGCATGTCAGCCAGTTCCAGCACGGCCTTCTGCAGTTCGACAATCTGCTCGGCATGGCCCGAAATCGCTCTCTGCAGCCCCGCCAATCCGGCAATCGCCGTGGCGGGCAGCTCGGTCTGCGCGGCCGGCAGCGCGTCGGGCGTGATCAGCGGCGCGGGCGCAGGCGCGGGAGCAGCAGGATCGGCCAGCGTGCCGTCGCGCTCCAGATCGGCAATGACCTCGGCCAGCATGGCGGTATCGATATGCGCTTTCTGTTCGACTGCGCCCATCAGCAGCAGACGGCCAACGACCTGGTTGATCCGGCGCGGCAGGCAGCCGGTGACAAGACCCAGATCGGCAAAGACCTGCGCATCGAAAGAGGGGTTGCCGTTCCAGCCGACGCAGGCCAGCCGGTGCAGCACATAGGGGCCGACTTCAGCAGGCTCCATCGCCTCGAGATGGTGCGTCGCGATCACGCGCTGGCGCAGCTGCTCGAGCCGCGGCGAGTTCTGCAAAAGGTCGCGGAATTCGGGCTGGCCGAGCAGCAGGATCTGCAGCAGCGGATGCGCGCCAAGCTGGAAGTTGGAGAGCATGCGCAGCTCTTCCAGCGCCTCGATCGAGAGATTCTGCGTCTCGTCCACCACAAGGAGGCAGCGGCGGCCGGCGCGCGCTTCCTCGTGAAGGAAGGCCTCGATGACCGCGAGTGCGCTTGCCTTGTCGTGCCCGGCAACCGCAAGCCCGAAAGCACGGGCGGCCATATGGACCATCTCTCCGCCATCGAGCCGGCTCGTCACGATCTGCGCCGCAGTCAGCCGCTGGCGGTCGATCGTGGCCAGCAGATGTGCCGCAAGCGTCGACTTGCCCGCGCCCACCACGCCGGTGATGACGATGAAGCCTTCGCCCTGCGCGAGGCCGTAGCCGAGATAGGACAACGCTTTGCGGTGCGTTCCGCTCTCGAAATAGAACTCGGGATCGGGTGTAAGCTGGAAAGGCCGTCCGGTCAGCTGGTAGAACGTATCGTACATTGTGGGGGACGCCCTTCTTCTAGAATGTGTAGCGCAGACCGACCTGGCCGGTGGCGACCACATCGTCGGCAAAGGCCTTGCGGTTGAGCGCGTCGAGCCCGGCACCGGCGTTGCCGACGAGGCGCTGCGTAAACTGGTGCGTCAGCCCCGCGTTGACACCGACAGAATTGACATCGCCAAGCTCGGAGACGCCCGACTTGTACCAGCTGTCGTAGACCGCGACGGTAAACGAGGTGAGCCGGTCGATCGGCCCGGTGATCTGCCCGTTGACGTAGAACGTCTGATCGGTGCGGCCGTTGGCGGCGCCAAGGACCGTGCCGCGCGCACCGATGAACTTGCGGCGCAGGTAGCCTGCCCCCACGCCCATGCGCAGCTTGCCGACCGAACGGCTGTAGGAGGCAGCCACACCGCGGTTGCGGAAGGCGGCCGAGGCGATCGAGCCGAGCGCGCCATTCACGCAGCCGCCGCCCTGCGCACCGGCCGCGCAGCCCGAGATATCGCCGCTGAAGGGATTGCGGTCGGCCGTGAAATCGGTCGGCAGCCCGCGCACGGCGTTGCCGACGGTCGAGCCGAAGCCGCTGACGGCATCGAACACGTCGATCTGCAGCGCGCTGCGGGCATTCGGCGTGTACGATAGCGAGCCATAGTAGGTCATGCTGTCATAGCGGCGACCAACGAAGGCGCTGAGCGAGGTCCGGCGGCTGGGGCGCCACATCACTCCGACATCCCAGGTCAGCCCGCTCACGTCATAGGCAATCTGGCGCGGCTTCGACTTGTCGGTCACATAACGGCCGTCGCTACCGACAACCGGAATGCCGCCCGGCCCGCGCACGGCATCGCGCGAGGAGACTTTGACATCCTGCCAGCCCACATCGCCGATCAGCGCCAGTTCGGAATTGATCGGCAAGGTCGCCTGCACGCCGGCGCGCAGTTCGCGCACACGCTGGTCGAGGTTCTGGATATCTTCCTGATTATAGCCCGCACTCGCCGTGAGCCCGATTGGCAACACCGTGCCCGGCGCGACCCCGGCCGAAACCTGCGCCGACTGCGCCACCGAATGGTTGAAGATATCGCCTTGCGGCTGGGGTTGGCCCGAGGGCAGACCAGTGACCGGCAAGCGCGGCGTGTTCACCTTGGTATAACCGAGGAGATAGGAGCCCTTGACCGCGACTTCGCCGACGTGGGTCGAAACTGCAGGCCCTGCATAGACCGAATAGACCTGCGCGACGCGGTCACCCGTTTCTACCGAGCCGAGGCGCGAGGCGCCGTTCGCATCGAAGCGGGTCCGCGTGGCCAGCCCGCCCGCCTCAATCGTCAGTTCGCGCGGGATCAGATCGTGGCGCACGCGGGCAAGACCGGAGACGGTATCGTTGCTGACGATGTTGCCGCTTTCGGCAAAGCGCCGCTCGTAGCGCACCGAGACCGCGCCTTCGGTCCGGCGCCCGGCCAACGACATGTCGACACCCACCGCCACGCTTGAATAGGTCAGCACTTCGTGCGTCGGCTCGAGCCGGGCCAGCACGCTCTGGCTGAGCTCGATATAAGGCTGGATTTTCATCCGCCCCGATCCACCCGCACTGCCCAAGCTGCGCCCGCCCCGGCGCGATGATCCGCCGCGTTCTGCATCGCCCGAAGCAGATGGCGCGCTGTCGCCGCCGGAGATCGCCTCGCTGTCGCCAGGATCGCCATACGGCAGCGACTGTGCATGCGCGGCGCCGGCAGCCAAGGCCAGTGCAAGGGCGCCGGCAGCAAGCAAGGGGCTTGCAAACACGGGATCAGGAGTGCGCGCCATGGTCATTCCTTGTACCCGTAGTAGGTGCCGAAGCGGCGCCCGGTGGGCGAGAAACGGGTGCAGTTGAGGAGCAGCTTGATGTCTTCGCAGCCGGACAGGATGCCCACCGCATCGCGCAGCGCGGCCTCGCCGGTCTGATCGGCGCGCACCACCATCAGCGCCTGGCCGACATGGTGGGCAAGTTCCGACGCGGGCGATGCCGCAAGCACCGGCGGGCTGTCGAAGATGACGATGCGATTAGGAGATTGCGAGGTCAGCCGAGCTAGCACCTCTGCGGTATAGGCAGAGGCCAGGAGTTCGGTGTCGTGCCCGGTCGAATTGCCGGCGGGCAGCACGAAGAGCCCAGCAATGTCGGTGCCGATGATGCAGTCCTCGACCGCGATGGCGGGATCGTCCAGTGCATCCATCAGCCCGCGTCCACCGGGCAGGCCCAGCGCAGAGAGCACGCTCGGCTTGGCGAAATCGGCATCGACGAGAAGGACTTCGGTATCTTTCTCTGCCGCCATCGACAGCGCGAGATTGACCGCACAGAAGGTCTTGCCCTCGCCCGGGTGCGATGAACAGACGAGAATGCGGTTTCCATGCGGCGCGCCGCGCCCGGCTCGCGATTCGGCGGCCGTCATCAGCAGCTGGCGCTTCACGATGCGAAATTCCTCGAGCAGGCCCGTGACCGGCCCCTCGGGCTCGATCAGGCATTGCTCGCGCAGATGCTTGCGGTCGATCGGATGGAACGATCCGCGAAACGACTGCCGCGCCGGGATGCCTTCGAAGGCCGGCGGCGCAAGGCTGGGGCGCGCCGGCGCAGCAACGCGCTGGACAGGCTGGGCCGGCTCGGCCGCTTCGGAGCTGACCGGAGCCTGCTCGCGCGGCTCAGGCAGCTTCGGTGCTTCCGGCGCCTGGAAGGCGCGCAGATCGAACGTCCCCGCCGCGCGCTCAATCAGCGAACGCGCCTCGGAGGTGTCCTTGGGTAGCGGGATCTTGCTCTGTTCGGTCATGATCTTCTCGGGTTCCCTCAGGCGACCATGCCGCGTTTCATGAATTCGACGGCCAGCAGCACGACGAGCACGAAGGCGAGGCTGGCAACACCGCCCGCAAACCACTTGAGCTGGCGCCAGTATTGCGCGCGCGCGCGCCGGGTCAGCGTGAGCGAGACGGAGCCGACCACCTGCATGCCGGTGGCGCGCTCAAGCTGCCCGGTCGTCGCGTAAGTCGAGCGCAGCTGCCCGACAGCGAAGGCACTGCCGCAGCCAGCCGCCACGCCCACGATCAGCACGAGCAACAGCAGCATCGGCCGGTCCGGTGCGGACGGCGCACGCGGCGTCGTCGGCGGATCGATCACTTCGAACTTCACCGCATTGCGCTCGGTTTCGACCTGGCCGCGCAGGCGCAGCTGCTCGCGGTCGCGCAGCAACTTGTCGTACTGCTCCTTGAGCACGTCGTAATCGCGGTTGATCCGCGCCGCCTCGGCAGCAAGACCGGGCTCGCTGTATTGGCGGCCGGTCAGCTGTGCGAGTTCCTGGCTCAGCGAGGTGCGGCGCGATTGCAACGCGACGAGGCTCGCCTCGCGGTCAGCCTTGATCGATTGCAGCGAGGAATAGGCCGGGTTCGGCATGCCGCCAGGCCCGGCTTCGCCCGCTGCCGAGCGCTGGAGCGAGGCGATCTGCGCCTTGAGGGCAATCACGTCGGGATGGCTGTCGGTCAGCCCGCGCGCCTTGAGCGAGCCGAGATCGGCCTGCGCCTGCGCCAGTGAACCGCGCGCACCACCGCTCGCGCCGGGCATCACGATCGTCGGCGGTGTGCCGGAAAGCTGCCCGCGGATCGAGGCCAGCGCGCTCTGCGCTGCGAGCAGATCGGATTCGACCCCGCGCAATTCGGCGCGCGCGCTTTCGATCTTGCTCGAAAGCGAGCCGTTGCCCGGCATCATCTCGGCATTCTTCGCCTCGAAGGCCTGGCGCTTCTGCTCGGCGGCTTCGAGGTCCTTCTGCCGGTCCGCCAGCTGCTGGTCCATGAAGGCCAGCGTATCGCTCATCTCGCCGCGCCCGCCGGCGAGATTTTCCTCGCGGAAGATGTCGATCATCTTCTGGACAATGTCCTGAGCCAGCTTGGCGTTCTGGACATCGGAATAGGCTTTGCTGCCCGAATAGGCGGTGATCTCGAACAGGTTGTCCTGCTGGCTCACCACCTTGATGTTCTTGCCGAGCCCGGCAATCGCCGCTTCCATCTGCTTGTCGGACGTCACCTTGTCGCCCAGCCGCGTTGCGCGGACGACCTTGGAGAGATTGACCGAACTCGTCAGCGTCTGGCGCACGCGCTCGATATCGCGCTTGCGGTCCCCGCCGATCCCGATCTGGTCCGAGAGCACATCATCGATCTGGACGAAGATCCGGGCCTTCGATTCGTAGGTATTGGGCACCGTCGCGACGACCAGCCAGCCAGCCAGGCAGACCAGCCAGGCCGCGCCCAGCGCCAGCCAGCGCCGGTGCCAGATGCTGTAGAGCGCGATGCGCACTTCTTCGTAGATGCTCGTCATGCGGGCGGCATCCTCAGAACGTGCTCTCGGGAATGATGATCACATCCCCCGGCATCAGCATGACGTTGGCGCGCGTATCGCCCTTGCGCAGCAGATCCCCGATCTTCACGCCGTATTCCTTCTGCTGCCCGGTCTGCTTGTCGAAGCGCACCAGCCGCGCCTTGTTGCCCGCCGCGTATTCGGAGAGACCGCCCACCGCGATCATCGCGTCGAGCAAGGTCATGTTGGCGCGGTAGGGAATCGAGGCCGGCTTGCTGGTCGCGCCGACGATGCGCACCTGCTGGCTGAAGGTGCCGGAGAACTTGTTGACGATAACCGAGACGATCGGTTCCTGAATGTATTGCGAAAGCTGGAGCTTGATGTCTTCGGCCAGCATCGAAGGGGTCTTGCCCACCGCCGGCATGTCGGTGATCAGCGGCGTGGTGATGCGCCCATCGGGACGGACCTGCACGGAGGCGCCAAGCTCGGGATTGCGCCACACGAAGATGGTCAGGTCGTCGAGCGGGCCGATGACGTATTCCTCGCCCGGGCCTTCCTGCAGCGCCACGAACGACGCCGGCGGCAACTGCGCACCGCCGCCCCCGCCTGCACAGCCGCCGAGCGACAGGCTCAGCGTGGCCGCAATGGTCAATGACCGGGCCAGCAGGCTGGTGATACGCGTATTCTTGGGCATTGACCGTCCTTTGCGCGCACTGGGTTGGCTTGTCCCATTCGTCCCGCTGCGGGACCACGGGGAGCTCCCATGACTTCCGGGCTATCGCCAAAAAGGGTGAAGATACCGTTAGTCCTGATGCGCATGGCGGCGCCCGCACAAGCGCATTTCCGCCAAAGTCCCGTAACGGGACGGCGGTTCGGGTAAAGGTTAATACCTAAGAATCAGGGGTTTGCGTTAACCAGCCGTTCAGCCGCCGGACCATGCCCGAGAAAGTGAGCCGGGCTCGCACTGGCCCCATAGGCTCCGGCACAGAAAACCGCGACGAGATCACCTTCTTCGGCACGCGGAAAGCCGCCCTTGTCCGCCAGGCGGTCAAGCGGCGTGCAGAGGCAGCCGACGATGCTAGCCTCTTCCTCGACCGGGGCACCGAACCGGGTGGCAATCGCGCTCGGGTAATTGCGGCGCACTACGGTCCCGAAGTTACCACTCGCCGCCAGCTGATGGTGCAGCCCGCCATCGGTAACGAGAAACACTTCGCCGTGGCTTTCCTTGCGGTCGATGATCCGCGTCAAATACACACCGGCCTCGCCGACGAGATAGCGGCCCAGCTCGATGCAGAACGCGGTATCTGCCAGCACGTCCGGCAGGGCGGAGAACTGCGCGCCGAGCGCATCGCCGACCGCAGCCAGATCAAGCGGCGCATCGCCCGGAAAGTAGGGAATGCCAAAGCCGCCGCCGAGATTGCAGGCCGGCAGCACCGCCCGGCTTTCCTCTGCCAGCCGCGCGGCGAGTGCCAGCGTTGCGGCCTGCATTTCAGCGATCGCGGCAGCATCGAGCGTCTGGCTCCCGGCATAGATGTGGAGGCCCCGCCACTCGGCACCTGAAGCCATGATCCGCCGCACCAGCCCAGGCACCAAGGCTGCATCGACACCAAAGGGCTTGGCCCCGCCGCCCATCTTCATCCCCGATCCCTTGAGATCGAAATCGGGATTGACCCGGATCGCCAGCCTTGGCGGCTTGCCCAGCTGCTCGCCGATGGCCAGCGCCCGCTCCGCCTCTCGAGCGGATTCAAGGTTGAGTGTTACCCCGCGCGCGATCGCTGCCTCGAGATCGGCATCGCGCTTGCCGGGCCCCGCAAAGCTGATCCGCTCCGCCGGCACGCCAGCAGCCTCGGCCATCTCGAGCTCTCCGCCCGAAGCGATGTCGAAACCGTCCACCAGCCTTGCCATATGGCGCAGCAGCGGTGCGAAGGGATTGGCCTTCATCGCATAGTGCAGCCCCAGCCGCTCCGGCAGCGCCGCGCGCAGCGCTGCCACCCGGGCGGTGATCAAGGCGCCGTCGTAGACGAACAGCGGCGTGCCCGCCTCGGCTGCCAGTGCGGACGCCGTGTACCCGCCGATGGCAAGCTCGCCATCGATCGCGGCAAATCCGGGCGGAATGGGGCCAAGCGGCTTCATCGATCAGCCCCCTGCCACGGCGGCCGATAATTCCAAGTAAAGACCGGTGCGGTCGAGCTTGCCATTGGGGCTGAGCGGCATGTCTTCGCGCCAATGGATCACGCGCGGCACCATGAAGCCCGGAAGCTCGCGTGCCAGCGCAGCCGGGAGCGCTGCCTCGGCAGCGGCAGCATCACCCTTCGCCCTCGCCACCAGATGGATCGCCTGCCCCAGCGACGAATCGGGTATCCCGAGCGCCACAGCCTCGGCAACCAGCCCGGTCGCGATGGCGGCATCCTCAACTTCCTGCGGGCTCACCCGGTTGCCGGATGTCTTGATCATCGCATCGCGCCGCCCGGCAAAGTGCAGCAGTCCCGCTTCATCGCGCCGCACCCGGTCGCCGGACCAGACCGCCATCCCGCCCATCCGCGAGAACGCCGGCGCCGGCTTGAACCGCTCCGCCGTCCGCTCGGCATCGCGCCAGTACCCTTGCGCCACGAGCGGACCGGCGTGGACCAGTTCGCCCTCCTCATTTGGCCCGGCCACGCGTCCGTCGTCCGCCACCACCATGACCTCGGCAAACGGGATGGCCGTGCCGATCGAAGTGGGGTGCGCATCGACCAGCGCGGGATCAAGATAGGTCGAGCGGAAGGCCTCGGTCAGCCCGTACATCGGAAAGAGACGCGCGCCGGGAAACCGCGCCCGCAGCGCACGCACCAGCGGCTCGGTCAGCGCGCCGCCGCTATTGGTCAGCCGCCTGAGCTTCGCTGCGACCGCCTCGGGCCAATCGAGTTCGGTCAGCTGCAGCCACAGAGGCGGCACTGCGGCAATCGTGGTGATGTCATGGCGCTCCACCGCCTTGATCACGTCGCGCGCCATCAGGTAGTCGAGCGGCACCACGGCGCCGCCGGCATACCAGGTCGAAAGCAGCTGGTTCTGCCCATAATCGAACGCCAGCGGCAGCACCGCCAGCACGCGGTCGTCCACACCCACGCCCAGATAGTGCGCCACGCTCACCGCGCCGAGCCAGAGGTTGGCGTGGCTCAGCATCACACCCTTGGGCCGCCCGGTTGAACCGCTGGTGTAAAGGATTGCCGCCAAGGCATCTGGCGCAGCCTCCGAAGGTCCCAGCGGCGCAAGGCCTTCTGCTGCTGCCCAGACCGCGCTCTCCTCCAGCGCTGCCGCCTCTGCCAGATCGCCCGGCTCCAACGTCGCAACCCGCCCAGCGTTCGCGATCAGCAGTCGCGCGCCGCTGTCAGCCAGAATGTGCGCGACCTGCGCGCGTTTGAGCAGCGGGTTCACCGGCACATGCACCAGCCCGGCGCGCACCGCCGCCAGCGGCATCAGGCAGGCGAGTTCGCTCTTGGGCAGCCAGGTCGCCACTCGCGCGCCCGGCTCCGACACCTCGCGCGCAAGCCACGCGGCAAGCTGTCCTAAACGCCGATTTAACGCCTCATAGCTTAGCGTGCGATCCTTGAAGATGAGCGCTGCCGCTTCCGGCCGCCCTCGCAGCGCGAGGTGGTCGAGCGGATGAACAGTCGGATCGGGCGCGGCGGGCAAGCAGATCTCTCGAAGGCAAGGTCAGGAACGAACAAGTGGGTGTGACGGTCTATCACGCTGATTTGCGGGAAGCGCAAGCCGACCCGGCGCTCGCTGCGCTGCTCGGCCGCTCGCCCGTCAGTGCGCCGTTCGACCGGCTGGACTGGCTTGCGCTGCTCGCAGAGCATTGCCTTCCCGGCACGCCCTGCAAGCTCGCGATCGCGCGCGATGGCGATGCCCTTGCAGTTCTGCCGTTCCGCGAGGGACCTGAAGGCGCCGGCCCGCTCGGCACCTGGTACAGCTTCTTCGTGCGCCCGCTGTTGAACGATCGCGCCAAGGCCCCGATGCTTCTCGAAGGCCTCGCTCGCAGCCTTGCCCCGATCGGCGCGATTGCGCTTGCACCCATGCCCGAAGCCGAGGCTGGCGCCCTTGCCTCGGCCATGCGCACCGCTGGCTGGATCGGCATCGCCGAGCCCTGTGACACCAACCACATCCTGGAGCTTGGGGGGCGCAGCTTTGCTGAGTACTGGGCAGGCCGCCCCGGACAACTCCGCGAAACCGTTCGCCGCAAGACCGCCCGCGGCAGGGTGTCTCTTCGAATTGAGACGACATTTAATGCAGACGATTGGGCAGCTTACGAGGCGATCTACGCAAAGAGCTGGAAGCCCGAGGAAGGCAACCCCGCGTTCCTGCGCGCGTTTGCTGAAGCCGAAGGCGCAGCCGGCGCTTTGCGCATGGGTATCGCCGAGATCGAGGGCGAGCCCGTCGCCGCTCAGTTCTGGACCGTCGAGGGTGGCACGGCCTGGATTCACAAACTCGCGCACGATGAAGCCCACCGGGCCCACTCGCCCGGCACGCTGCTGACTGCCGCGCTCTTCCGTCATGTGATCGACGAGGACCACGTCCACACGGTCGATTTCGGCACCGGCGATGATCCTTACAAGCGCGACTGGATGGAGGCACAGCGCCCGCGCTTTGCGCTGCAGTTCTATCGTCCGGCAGCTGTCGGCCACTGGCCTGCGCTCGCCCGGCTCGCCGCCAGTGCGGTCAAGCGCCGGTTGCACCGTCCGCGCGGCCAACCCGCGCTTGTCTCGCCGCAAGCCGCTAGCTAAGGCGCGTACAACCCCTTTTATCACAAGGCCTTATCCGTGACCTCGACCGACCAGACCGACATCGACCTGCGCAGCCTGCTGAACGACGTGCTCGGCCTCGGTCCGGCGCGCGCTGCGGCGCTGACGGCCGAAAGTGGCCTGTTCGGTGCGCTTCCCGAACTCGATTCAATGGCCGTCGCCGGGCTCCTGACCGAGATCGAAGACCGTTTCGACATCGTGCTCGAAGATGACGACATAGATGGCGAGATGCTCGCAACCTACGGCGATCTCCTCACTTTCATTCGCGCCAAGCGCGGCGAGGCCTGAGCCAGCCTGCATGCCGGCGATCTGGCCCTGCCCCGGCCCGACCGGCATGGTCGAGGAACATGCGGTGGTGTTCGACCGAGCGCGCACCTTCCGCCTGCTGATCGTGTCGCCGCTTTTCGAGGAGATGAACCGCACGCGGCGCATGCTCGTCGAAACCCAGCGCCAGCTGGATGTGCTCGGCGTTGATTCGATGCTCCCTGATTTGCCCGGCTGCAACGAAAGCCTGCAGGCCTTCTCCGCGCAGAGCCTCGGCAGCTGGCGTGATGCCATGGCCGCTGCCGCTCGCCACTTTGCCGCCACGCATGTGCTTGCCGTGCGCGGCGGCGCGCTGGTCTTCCCGACCAGCCTGCCCGGCTGGGTGCTCGAACCGCAGAAGGGCGGCGCGATCCTGCGCCAGCTCCTGCGCGCCCGTGTGCTCTCCGCCAAGGAAGCCGGACGCGAGGAGAACAGCGCGGACCTCCTCGAACACGGCCGCAACCATGGCCTCGAACTGGCCGGCTACCAGCTCTCGGCCGCGCTAGTGGCCGGGCTGGACGCCGCCGTGCCGCAGGATGAGGGGCAAGTGGTCCTCCGGCAGGCGGCCCTTGGCGGCAGTGCCTTGTGGCTCCGCAGCGAGCCGGGCGAAGATTCCGCCCAATCGGCCAATCTCGCCCGGATCATCGCGCTGGATGAGGGTGGATGATGCGCTGTCACCTTACCTTCCCCTGCGGCCCTGACACGCTTGTTGGTACGCTCGACATGGAAGCCGCCACCGGCTCCACGGGCGTGCTGCTCGTCTCGGGCGGGCGGGAGATCCGTTCAGGCAGCTGGGGCGGACAGGCCAGGATCGCCGTCCGTCTGGCCGCCGCCGGCGTCCCCGTCTTCCGCTACGACCGCCGCGGTGTGGGCGAGAGCGAGGGCACCGATCCGGGCTTCCAGCACACCCGCGAAGACATCACCGCCGCGCTCGCCGCCTTCCGCGCGGCTGTGCCGACCCTTCGCCGCGTGATCGCATTTGGCAACTGTGACGCCGCCGCCGCGCTGATGCTCCACGGCTCGGAGATCGGGTTCGACGGACTCGTCCTCGCCAATCCGTGGACGCTGGAAACCGAAGAAGCCGATGCAGCTCCACCCGCAGCGTTGCGCCGGCGCTACCTCGCAAAGCTTGCCAATCCGCGCGAAGTCTTCCGGCTCCTCACCGGCGGCGTGAATCTTGCCAAACTCGGACGCGGCCTCAGGCAAGCTGCCTCCGCCCCGGTCAAATCCTCGCTGGTCGACACGTTGGCGACCAGTCTGGCGCGCTTCTCCGGCCCGGTCACGATCCTCCTCGCCACCGGCGACCGCACCGCCCAGATGTTCGAAGCCGTATGGAGCAAGGACGACCCACGCATCCGCCACCATGCCAGCAGCGGCCACAGCTTCGCCGGCGAAGACGCCCAGGACTGGCTATGTGAGCGGCTGCTGGAAGTGGTGCGCGTGCTTTAGCGCTACTCCGCCGCCACGGCCTGCGCCGCGGCAAAGGCATGTTCGGCGAGGAAACGCTCGGCATCGAGCGCCGCCATGCAGCCGGTTCCCGCCGCAGTCACGGCCTGGCGATAGGTGTGGTCCATTACGTCGCCGCAAGCAAAAACGCCCGGAATCGCTGTCTTGGGGGTGCCCGGCTGCACGACGATATAGCCGCTCTCGTCGAGCTCCAGCTTGCCCTTGAACAGCTCGGTTGCTGGCGCATGGCCGATCGCCACGAACGCGCCATCTGTCGCGAGCGATGACGCCTCACCCGTCACCGTATCGAGAAGTTCCACCGCTTCGAGGACGCCGCCTGCCGCGCCGGTGAAGCGCGTTACTGCCTTGTTCCACAACACCTTGATGCGCGGATTGCTCATCAGGCGGTCCTGGAGGATCTTCTCGGCGCGAAGGCTGTCGCGGCGGTGGATCAGCGTCACTTCAGGCGAATGATTGGTAAGGTAAAGCGCTTCCTCGACCGCGGTGTTGCCGCCACCAATGACTACCACCTTCTTGCCGCGATAGAAGAACCCGTCGCACGTAGCGCAAGCCGACACGCCCTTGCCGCCGAACTCCTGCTCGCCCGGCACGCCCAGCCAACGTGCCTGCGCACCCGTCGCAATCACCAGCACATCGCCTTCATAGACATCGCCGCTGTCGCCATGCGCACGGAACGGGGGGCCATCGAGGCTCACTTCGGTGATGGTGTCCCACAGCATTCGCGTGCCGACATGTTCGGCCTGCGCCTGCATCTCCTGCATCAGCCACGGGCCCTGGATCACGTCGCGAAAGCCGGGATAGTTCTCGACATCGGTGGTGATCGTGAGCTGTCCGCCGGGCTGGAGGCCTTGCACAACGATCGGCTCCATCCCCGCACGTGCGCCATAGATGGCGGCGGAAAGCCCGGCCGGGCCGGAACCGATGATCAGCATGCGGGTTTTGTGCGTGGTAGCCATGAAATCCTCCAGTGGGAGCGGGAAATAAGGCGAGCCCCTGCGGAATACGAGTCCCGCCTTGGTGCTATTCCCCGAATTAGCTTCGGCAGGCCTCGAAAACCGACCATCCGGTGGCCGCCGCCAGCCGCTCAAGCGCCAATGCGCCGAGCTGCGAATTCCCCTTCGCGTTGAGCCCGGGCGACCACACCGCGATGCTCGCCGTCCCCGGCACGACCGCAAGAATGCCGCCGCCCACGCCTGATTTGCCAGGCAGGCCGACGCGGAAGGCAAACTCGCCCGAATTGTCATAGTGCCCGCACAGCATCATCAGCGCGTTGATCCGCCGTGCGCGCTGCGGCGTCACGATGCAGCGCCCCGTCGCCGGATCGCGCCCGTCATGCGCAAGAAAACGCCCTGCCATGGCCAGCTGCCGGCAGCTCATGGCAAGCGCGCACTGGTGGAAATAGACACCGAGCGCCTGCTCCACCGGGTGCTGCAGGTTCGCGAAGGCACGCATGTAGTTGGCGAGCGCCATGTTGCGATAGCCGGTCGCCAGCTCCGCCGCCGCGACCGCCGCATCGATCGTGATCGCCTCGTCGCCTGCCAGCGCGCGCACAAAACGCAGTACGCCCGCGATGGCCTCAGCCGGCGTCCCGCCCGCCAAAAGCACATCGGCCACTACGATGGCACCCGCGTTGATGAACGGATTGCGGGGAATGCCCTGCTCGGTCTCGAGTTGCACGATCGAGTTGAAGGCGCTGCCCGAAGGCTCGCGCCCGACCCGCTGCCATAGCGCGTCACCCACCATGCCCAGCGCCAGGGTCAACGAAAAGACCTTGGAAACCGACTGGATCGAGAACGGCTCCTCCGCATCCCCGCCGAGATGCACCGAGCCGTCGGCCAGCACCACTGCCATCCCGAACCGGTCCGGCGAGATACGCGCCAGCGGCGGGATATAGTCCGCAACGCGGCCCCGCTCGGTGGCGGCGCGCATCTCATCGGCGATCTCGGCAACGATGGAAGCGATATGGGCCATAGGCTTGCTGGCCTTACTTCAGATGCTGCTTGTACCAGTCGACAATCCGCTCGAGCCGATCGCGCTGGAAGCTCGGCCGGGCGATGCCGTGGTTTTCGTCCGGATAGCCGATCAGCCGCGTCGGCACGCCTGTGATCTTGAGCGCCTGATAGAGTTGCTGTCCGCCGATCAGCGGCACGTTGTCATCGGCAATCCCGCCCATGAACATCGTCGGGGTCTTGATTCGGTCGGCGTGAAGCAGCGGCTCCGAAAGCCGCAGCCACAGCGCCGTATCCTGCCACGGCCCGCCCAGTTCCTGCGCGTACTGCTGGACATACTGGTCGACCCCGAACAGCGCGAAGATGTTGCCCTCGCCCGCCCCGCTGAATGCAGCCTTGAAGCGGTTGTCGCGCACGATCAGGAAATCGGTGAGGATGCCGCCGTAGCTCCAGCCACCGACCATCAGGCGCGCCGGATCGGCCACGCCCTGCGCCACGGCCCAGTCGGTCGCAGCATGGAGGTCGAGCACTTCCTTGTTACCCCAATCGGCCGCAATCGTGGTGCCATAGACATCGCCCCGCCCCGAACTGCCGCGATAGTTGACCGCGAGCACAGCATAACTTTGTGCTGCAAACCATTGGCGGAACGGATCGATCTCGTGCGAATCCTGCGCGGTCGGCCCGCCGTGGATCCACAGCACCGTAGGATAGCGCTGCCCCTCGACATAGCCCGCCGGAAGCGTGAGCAGGCCGTGGACTTCGCTGCCATCGGTCGTCTTCGCGGCAAAATCGCGCACCGGCGACCAGGCTATCATGCTGTTCAAGGCGCGGTTGTGCGCCGTGAGCGCCCGCATTGCAGTGCCTTCAAGCGCATAGACTTCGGGCATCACCGCATCGCCGCTGGCAATCACCGCGCGCGGCGCCTTGGGATCCTTGCTGGCGCACTGGTCTGCCACGGCAAGTTTGCCATCGCCCAGCCGCTGGATCGCCCCCGAGGCGGGATCAATCACGGCCGGAACTTCTCGCCGGTCTTCAGCAAGGATCGCGCCGACCCGTCCGCCGCCAAGGTCAACCAGCCGCTGCACATAGATATCGCCGGTTGAAGCAACCGTCCTCGTCTGCCCGCTTGCCACATCGGTCTGGGCGAGATGCGGCTGGTTGTATTGGTTGAGCTTGGCCTCATTGCCAATGAGATGGGTGATCTTCGTCCCGTCGGCCGACCAGATCAGCGATTGTCCCGATGCCGAAGGCACCTTGGCTACGAGGCGCGGCAAGGCGCCCGGCTTTGCCTCCACCACCGTCAGCCACTGCGTTGCCGGTGCGGCGCTGTCGAGCGCATGGTTGGCGAGATAAGCGATGGTCTTGCCGTCCGGGGACCATTCGGCGGTGGTCACATCGAACGAATCCGAAGCTGTCAGCCGCGTCTCGGCCTTGGTTGCCAGATCGAACAACGCCAGATGCGCATGGTCCGTCGCGGTGATGAAGCCGGTCCCGTCTTCCTTGAACTTCACGTCATCGACCACCACTGGCAGCGGCCGCTCCGGGTCGTCCTTGGGCGGCTCGGGCGCAGGATCGGTAATCAGCAGTAGCAGGGACTTCGAATCCGGTGACCAGCGGAAATCGGCAATCGAGCCCTTCACATCGGTGAGCTTGCTGGCCTCGCCGCCGCGGCGGTCAAGCAGCCAGACCTGGGCCTGCTTGTCCTTGCCTCGCTTCGACAGGAAGGCGATCGTCCGGCCATCAGGGCTGAACGCGGGCGCGCTCGCGCTGTCCTCGCCGCTCGTCAGCTGCAGCGGCGCCGTGCCGCCCTTGCCCGCCGCGATATCCACCAGCCACAGCGCCTTTCGCCGCTTGTCCGCCTTCATGTCGGCCTCGTTGACCACATAGACCGCTTGCCGCCCGTCCGGCGCGCAAGTCAGGCCCGAAAGCGAACGCATGGCGAGCACGTCATCGACCGTAATGGCGTGCTTCACTGGCGCCGCGCCGCCCTCGGCCATGGCCGGCAGCCCCGAAAGGCCCACACATCCCGCGAGCCCCAGACCAATTCCCCTGCGCCAAGCCCTTATCGCCATCATGTGCCCCCCGTGGATGCCCGATTAAGGGCAAAGCCTAACCGGCCCTTTCCGCTGCGGCAATGGCACCTTATTCCATGACAACGCCGTCCGCCCGGCTAGAATGGCCGGACATGGCAGGACATCTCGAATTCAACACATCGATGAGCGACGTGCTCGTCGTCCTCGGCGCAGCGGGCATCGTCATTCCCGCCTTCGCCCGCGCGCGCATCACACCGGTGATCGGCTTCATCCTTGTCGGCGTGCTGGTCGGCCCGTTCGGCCTCGGCCGTCTCGTCGATCAGATCCCCGCGCTCTACTTTGTCACGATCACCCGGCCCGAGGCGATTGCCCCGTTCGCCGAACTGGGCGTGATCCTCCTGCTGTTCGAGATCGGGCTCGAACTGTCCTTCGGCCGCTTGTGGGAGATGCGCGCGCAGGTCTTCGGCCTTGGTGCGACAAAACTTCTCCTCTCTGCCGCCCTACTCACGCTCGTGCTCCTCGCGATGCGCCACGATGTGCCCGCGGCCGCCGGGCTTGGCATTGCGCTCGCGCTCTCCTCCACAGCGCTGGTCTTGCCGATTACCGGCACGCAGGGGCCTGTCGGCCGCCGCGCGCTGGCCATGCTGTTGCTCGAGGATATCGCGCTCGTCCCGATCATCTTCGTCCTCGGCGCCTTCGGCCCGGGAGGCGAGAGCGGTGCCGCGCTCTTCGCGACACTTTGGCGCGGTGCGATCATTGTCACGGTCATGCTCACGCTTGGCCGCTTCCTCCTGCCCCGCCTATTCGCCAGCGCGGCGCGCACCAAGAGCCCCGAACTCTTCCTCGCTTTCAGCCTCCTCGTGGTGATCGCCGCTGCACTCGCCACTGCCGGCGCCGGCCTGTCCCCGATCATGGGTGCGCTGCTTGCCGGCCTCCTCATCGCCGAAACCGACTACTCGCGCGAAGTCGAAGCGCTCACCGCACCGTTCAAGGGCCTCGCGCTCGGCGTGTTCCTGATCACTGTCGGCATGAGCATTGATGTGGAAGAGATCTGGCGCCAGCTCGGCCAGATCGCGCTCGGCGTCGCCGCCGTGCTGGCCGCCAAGGCGCTCGTCACGGCGCTGTTGCTGCGTATTGGCGGGGCGAGCCGGGGGGTTGCTGCCGAAGTCGGCCTCCTCCTCGCGGCGCCGTCCGAGACGACCCTCATCGTCCTGACGGCCGCCGCAGCCGCAGGGCTGGTGAGCCACGAGAACGCCCAATTCTGGCAGATCGTTACA
This sequence comes from Novosphingobium sp., assembly GCF_027489515.1. Lineage (GTDB taxonomy): Bacteria > Pseudomonadota > Alphaproteobacteria > Sphingomonadales > Sphingomonadaceae > Novosphingobium. Next base: position 29,327 of record NZ_JAIXZS010000108.1, read on the forward strand.
GCGCTCGGCCTTACGCTCACGCCGCTGCTTGCGATGGTCGGCCGCAGAATCGCCAGGGCCGTTGATCGCCCCGGCGATACCCCGGCCGCAACCGCCCCCAGCGACGCCACCGGCCAGGCGCTCGTCTTCGGCTATGGCCGCGTTGGCCGCCTCGTCGGCGCTATGCTCGCCCGGCACGAAGTTCCATGGCTCGCGCTCGATGCCGATCCGGCGCTCGTCTCGCAGGCCCGTATTGCGGGCGATCCAGTGATCTACGGGAATGTCGCAAATGCGGCCCTTCTCGAGAAGCTCCATCTCGAATCCGCACGCGCGGTCATCATCACGATGGACGAGCCGGTCCTTGTCAGCCGCACGGTCCGCCGCATCCGTGCCGCACACCCCGATCTGCCCATCATCGTGCGCGCCCGCGATGCCGATCACGCCGCCGAACTCTATCGTGCCGGCGCCAGCGACGCCGTGCCCGAAACGCTTGAAAGCTCACTCCAGCTTTCCGAAGCCGTGCTCGTCGACATGGGTGTGCCCATGGGCCCCGTGATCGCCTCGATCCACGAAATGCGCGACGAACTGCGCGAGGCGATCATGCAAGGCGGCGGGCTCGAGCAGAAGCCGCGCCTCAAGGCAGCGGGGCTGCGGGACCGTTAGAGCGTAATGACAGCCTTCACCGCCGCAATCGCCTCGGCCGCCTTGCTGCCGTCCGGACCGCCGCCCTGGGCCATGTCGGGTCGTCCGCCGCCGCCCTTGCCGCCCAGCGCATCGACGCCGGCGCGCACCAGATCGACCGCGCTGACCTTGCCTACGAGATCCTCCGTCACCGCCGCGGCGATGCTAGCCTTGCCCTCGTTGACCGCCACGATCACCGCCACGCCCGAACCCATGCGGGTCTTGGCCTGATCCAGCAGCCCGCGCAGCTCCTTGGGATCGAGCCCTTCGAGCACCTGGCCCGAGAAGGTAACATCACCCACCTTCTCGTCCGCATTCTCAGCCTTGGCGCCGCCGCCGCCCAGCGCGAGGGCCTTTTTGGCCTCCGCAAGTTCGCGCTCCAGCTTACGCCGCTCTTCAAGCAGCGCGCCAACGCGGGTTTCCACATCATCCGGCGTCGTGCGCAGCAGACCCGCCGCGCGCTTCAGCGCTTCCTCGCGGCTCACCAGCCACGCCCGCGCGTCCTCGCCTGTCAGCGCCTCGATGCGCCGCACGCCTGACGACACCGAGCCTTCGCTCACGATCCGCAGCACGCCGATATCGCCCAGCGCGCGCACATGGGTGCCGCCGCACAGTTCCACCGAATAGGGCGCACCGTTCCCGGTGCCCATGCTCAGCACGCGCACTTCATCGCCGTACTTTTCGCCGAACAGCGCCATCGCACCCGCGGCAATCGCGTCCTCCGGCGTCATCAATCGCGTTGTTACCGGAGCATTGGCGCGAATTTCGGCGTTCACTTCGGCTTCGATCGCCGCGATGTCCTCAGGCGTCAGCGCGGTCGGCTGCGAGAAGTCGAAGCGAAGGCGATCAGCCGAAACCATCGAGCCCTTCTGCGTGACATGCGCGCCCAGCCGGTTGCGCAGTGCCTGGTGCAACAAGTGCGTCGCCGAATGGTTCGCGCGCGTGGCATCACGCCGCGCCACATCGATCGCAAGCTGAACGGCATCGCCCACCTTGACCGAACCGGCCTCAACCGTGCCGATATGCGCGTGCAGCCGCCCAAGCGGCTTGGCCGTGTCGCTCACGGCAATGCGCAGGCCCTCAACCGTGCTGATCGTGCCGGCGTCGCCCATCTGGCCGCCGCTTTCACCATAGAACGGTGTCTGGTTGGTCAGCACGGTCACGGCTTCGCCCGCATGGGCCTCGGTCACTTCCTTGCCGTCCCTGACCAGCGCGACGACGACGCCCTCGCCGATATTGGCGGTATAGCCGGTGAACTCGGTCGCGCCCTCGCGTTCCGCGATGTCGAACCACACTTCGCTGTCGGCGGTCTGGCCGGAGCCCTTCCACGCCGCGCGCGCGGCCGCCTTCTGCTGCGCCATCGCCGCCTCGAAGCCGGCGCGGTCGACGGAGATGCCCCGCGCCCTCAGTGCGTCCTCGGTCAGGTCATAGGGGAAGCCATAAGTGTCGTAGAGCTTGAACGCGGTCGTGCCGGGCAGGCTGTCGCCCTCGCCCAGATCACCCGCTTCCTCATCGAGCAGCTTGAGCCCGTTGGCCAGCGTGCGGCGGAACTGCACTTCCTCGCGCAGCAGCGTCTCTTCGACCAACGGTCGTGCGCGTCCGAGTTCGGGGAAGGCTTGCCCCATCTCGGTGACAAGCGAGCCCACCAGCCGGTGCATCAGCGGCTCTTTCGCACCAAGCAGGTGCGCATGGCGCATCGCGCGGCGCATGATCCGCCGCAGCACATAGCCGCGCCCTTCGTTCGAAGGCAGCACCCCGTCCGCCAGCAGGAAGCTCGAGGAGCGCAAGTGGTCGGCGATGACGCGGTGGCTTGCGCGGCCATCGCCCTCGGCCTTGGTGCCGGTCAGGCTCTCCGAGGCAGCGATCAGCGCGCGGAAGGTGTCAGTGTCATAGTTGTCGTGCTGGCCCTGCAGCACCGCTGCCACGCGCTCGATGCCCATGCCGGTATCGATGCTCGGGCTCGGCAGATTCGAACGGGTACCATCGGCGGCCTGCTCGAACTGCATGAACACGAGGTTCCATATCTCGATAAAGCGGTCGCCATCCTCGTCCGGTGATCCCGGAGGTCCGCCGAAGATATGATCCCCGTGGTCGTAGAAGATCTCCGAGCACGGCCCGCACGGGCCCGTATCGCCCATCGACCAGAAGTTGTCAGACGTCGGAATGCGAATGATCCGGTCATCGGAAAGCCCGGCGATCTTCTTCCACAGGCCGAACGCCTCGTCGTCGGTGTGATAGACCGTGACGAGCAGCTTGTCCTTGGGCAGCCCCCACTCGCGCGTCAGCAGGGTCCAGGCGTGGGTGATCGCCTGTTCCTTAAAGTAGTCGCCGAAGGAGAAATTGCCCAGCATCTCGAAGAACGTGTGATGCCGAGCGGTATAGCCCACGTTGTCGAGATCGTTGTGCTTACCGCCTGCCCGCACGCACTTCTGCGAGGAGGTCGCCCGCTTGGTCGCGCGCGTTTCGAGACCCGTGAACACGTTCTTGAACGGAACCATGCCCGCATTGGTGAACATGAGAGTCGGGTCGTTGAACGGCACCAGCGGCGCGGACGGCACGATCTCATGCCCGGCAGCACCGAAGTAGTCGAGGAAGGACCGGCGGATTTCGTTGGTCGAAGTCATGGAAAGCCGATTAGGCGAGCGTTCGGCGCGGAACAAGCACGTTTCAGCTATCCCGGTGTGCTTGTCCCCATGATGGAGGGGGTCAGCGGTTGTCGGCGGTCGCCGTCACCAGCCACGCAGCCCCCGGGAAACAGACCCGACCGCCGACATGGCGCGACTGGACGAGTTCAAGCAGGCCCCGCTCGAAGGCTGCGCGGGCCTGATCGGGCAGAGTGCGAATTGCGGCCGCGGCAGGGCCGATCCGGCTGAAGAACGAAAGCGCATCGGCGACGGGATTCGTGCCTGATCCAGCCACATAGGCGAAATCGAGCGGCTTGAACGCAATGTCGCGCCAGCCTTTGAGACAGCGCCGCACATGATCGGGATCGGCGAAAGCAAAGGGACCGGGCGCAAACTCGCTCGCTGGGACGGGCTTTGCCGGCGGCAGCAGGCGCGCAATGTCCATCGCCCAGGGATTCTCCGCTGCGGCCCGGAAGCAGGAGAACACCATGCGCGCGCCCGGCGCGGCCTTGGCGGAGAGATGGGCGAACGTCGCGGGCGGATCGGTGAAGAACATCACCCCGTGGCGCGAGATGTACAAATCAGGAGCAACGCCGCCAGCCTCCCACGCCGACGCATCAGCAACTGTGAAGGCAAGATTGGCAAGACCTGCTGCGCGGCTCCGCGCTGCCTCGACCAGCTCCCCGGAGATATCGATGCCGGTGACTTGTGCACCGGGACGTGCCGCCGCGATAGCAAGCGACAGTTCGCCCGCCCCGCAGCCCACATCGATGACCCGCTCTCCAGGCTCGGCCGCAATGGCTTCAAGCAGATAAGGCGTAAGCGCGGCAAAGCTGCGGTCAGTCCGCTCCCACTCTGCCGCCCAGTTCTGGCCGACCCGGCCCTGCCACTCTTGCGCACCCGTCATGCCCCGAAGGCTATGCCTCGGTGCCCGTCCCGGCAAGCGTTATTGCGGCAATTCCGGTCAGGTTGCGAAATAGGGGCCGCCCTTGGCGCGCGCGGCCTGCCAAGCCGGACGCGCATGGATCGCACCCACGAAAGCAGCGAGTTTGGGAAAGGTCGCGCTCATGCCCTGCATCACCACGACTTCGGCAGGAAAACTCAGCATGACGTCCGCACCGGTCCAGTCATCACCGATGAAATGGCCGGACGGACGCAGGATCTGCTCAAGATAGCCGAAGTGGGCGGCGAGCTGCTCATGGATCCGCTCGTGCAGCGGCGCGCCGGCCTCACCGAGGCGCGAGACGTACAGGTTGAGCAGGATCGGCGTCATGGCCGAGCCCTCGGCAAAGTGCATAAGCTCGTTGTGCCGCAGCGCGTCGTCGGTGCCCGGCGCGGGAAGCCATTTGCCCGCACCGTGCGTCTCGCACAGATACTGCACGATCGCACCGGACTCCTCGATCACGCGGCCATCGACCTCGAGCAGCGGCGACTTGCCGAGTGGATGGACCGCCTTGAGTTCGGCGGGCGCAAGATTGGTGACGGCATCGCGCTGGTAGATCTTGAGCTCGTAAGAAACGCCCAGCTCCTCAAGCAGCCAGAGGATGCGCTGCGAACGGCTGTTGTTGAGGTGATGGAGGATGATCGACATCAGGTTTCCTTTCCGAGGGGCCGGACGAGCGCCCGTGGTTGGTACCACGCTAGGTGTTTTCTCCGGAGTGCGAAAGCGTCTGATGCCAGCTGGCTGACCATGACCAGCTGGAACGGTGCCTTGCGCCGAGAGTCCCTCGCCCGGAAAAGAAACCGGCGCGTTCCTTCCGGGGAACGCGCCGGTCTTTGGACTGGCGGCGGGGTGCGGGGGAATGGGGGAAGCCCCCGCCGCCTGAAGGGTCAGATGTCGTCGTCCGCGTCCGGACCCACCATCAGCCCTTCGGCGACCTTGTCGGTCTGGCCGCGGATCGCAGCTTCCAACTTGTCGCAAAGTTCGCGATTTTCGCGCAGGTAGTTCTTGGCGTTCTCGCGGCCCTGCCCGATCCGGATCGAATCATAGCTGAACCACGCGCCCGACTTCTCGACCAGCCCGGCCTTGACGCCGAGATCGAGAATCTCGCCGATCTTCGAGATGCCCTCGCCGTACATGATGTCGAACTCGACCTGCTTGAACGGCGGGGCGACCTTGTTCTTGACGACCTTCACGCGGGTGGCATTACCGACGATATCGTCGCGGTCCTTGATCTGGCCGGTGCGACGGATATCGAGGCGGACCGAGGCGTAGAACTTGAGCGCGTTGCCGCCCGTCGTCGTCTCCGGATTGCCGTACATCACGCC
>NZ_JAIXZS010000053.1 GCF_027489515.1 Novosphingobium sp.
ACCTTGTCTTCCTTGGGAAGAACCTGCAGCACCGTGCCGGTGCGGCCCTTGTCCTTGCCCGAGCGAACGACGACGCTGTCGCCCTTCTTGATCTTAGCGGCACCCATCACAGCACCTCCGGCGCAAGGCTGATGATCTTCATGAAGCCGCGGGCACGCAGTTCGCGGACCACGGGGCCGAAGATACGCGTGCCGATGGGCTCTTCGTTCTTGCCGACGAGCACGGCGGCATTGGTGTCGAAGCGGATCACGCTGCCATCGGCGCGGCGCACATCCTTGCGGGTACGCACGATCACCGCACGGTGAACGTCGCCCTTCTTGACGCGGGCACGCGGCTGCGCTTCCTTTATCGACACGACGATCACATCGCCGACGCTGGCGAAACGACGCTTCGACCCGCCCAGCACCTTGATGCACTGGACGCGCTTCGCGCCGCTGTTGTCAGCGACTTCGAGATTGGACTGCATCTGGATCATTGATCCGGTTCCTTCTCACTGGCTTGCCGGAACCAGTCCGGCAGTTCCAAAACTGTTTGGGCCTTAGACGTCGGCTTCGATCGCAGCGGCCTTGCCGGCCTGCACGCGGTCAACGACCTTCCACGTCTTCAGCTTCGAAATCGGCGCGGTTTCTTCGATGCGCACGGTCTCGCCGGCCTTGAACGAGTTGGTCTCGTCGTGGGCGTGGTACTTCTTCGAGCGGCGGATGATCTTCCCGTAGAGCGGGTGCTTCACCTTGCGCTCGACCTTGACCACGACGGTCTTGTCGGTCTTGTCGGAGACGATCGTCCCGATCAGGATACGCTTGGGCATAGTGTTGTTCCTTACGCCTTGGCCGACTGAGAACGCTCAGTCTGCAGCGTCTTGATACGGGCGATGTCGCGGCGGACTTCGCGGATGCGGGCCGGCCGTTCGAGCTGGTTGGTCGCCGCCTGGAAGCGCAGGTTGAACGCCTCACGCTTCAGCTCGGCGAGGTCAGCCTGAAGCTGATCGTCGGACTTGACGCGCATGTCTTCAAACTTGGCCATCATTCGCCTCCGAGGTGCGAGGTGTCACCCAGACGGGCAACGACCTTGGTCTTGATCGGCAGCTTCATCGCAGCGCGGCTGAACGCCTCCGCCGCGAGGGGACCCGCAACGCCGTCGAGCTCGAACAGGATGCGACCCGGCTTCACGCGGGCTGCCCAGTACTCGATCGAACCCTTGCCCTTGCCCTGACGGACTTCGGCAGGCTTCTTCGACACCGGCACATCGGGGAACACGCGGATCCAGAGACGACCCTGGCGCTTGATGTGGCGGGTGATCGCACGGCGAGCCGCTTCGATCTGGCGGGCGGTAACCCGCTCCGGCTCGAGCGCCTTGAGGCCGTACGAACCGAAGTTGAGGTCAGTGCCACCCTTGGCATCGCCCTTGATCCGGCCCTTGAAGGCCTTGCGGAACTTGGTCTTTTTCGGTTGCAGCATGGTTCTGTACCTACCTTAGCGCGCCGGGCGGACGCCGGAGGTTTGAGCCTCCATCATCAGCCGGTCCTGCGCCATGGGATCGTGACCAAGGATTTCACCCTTGAAGATCCAGGTCTTGATGCCGATCACACCATAGGCGGTGTGCGCCACAGCTTCGGCATAGTCGATGTTCGCGCGCAGCGTGTGGAGCGGCACGCGGCCTTCGCGGTACCACTCGACGCGGGCGATTTCCGCACCGCCGAGACGGCCGCCGCAGGTGATCTTGATGCCTTCGGCACCGAGACGGAGCGCCGACTGCACCGCGCGCTTCATCGCACGGCGGAAGGCCACGCGGCGAACGAGCTGGTCGGCAATGCCCTGCGCAACGAGCTTGGAATCGATTTCCGGCTTGCGGATCTCGACAATGTTGAGCTTCACGTCGCTCGCAGTCATCTTGGCGAGCTGGCTGCGGAGCTTTTCGATGTCCGCACCCTTCTTGCCGATGATGACACCCGGGCGGGCAGCATAGATCGACACGCGGCACAGCTTGGCCGGACGCTCGATCACCACCTTCGAGATGGCGGCCTGCGGCAGGTGCTCCATGATGAACTTGCGCATGGCAAGATCTTCACGAAGCAGCGTCTGGTAGTTGCGGCCTTCCGCGTACCAGCGGCTGTCCCAGGTGCGGTTGATCTGCAGGCGCAGACCGATGGGGTTCGACTTGTGACCCATGATCAGGCCTCCTCACCAGTGGCTTCGCGAACCACGATCCGCAGTCGCGAGATCGGCTTCAGGATGCGCGTGGACTTGCCGCGACCACGAGTGTGGAAGCGCTTCATCGTGATCGACTTGCCGACCGAAGCCTCGGCGACGACGAGCGCGTCGACATCAAGGTTGTGGTTGTTTTCGGCGTTGGCGATCGCCGAGGCGAGCACCTTGCGCGCATCGACCGCCATCGCCTTCTTCGAGAAGGCGAGGATGTTCATTGCGTCTTCGGCGCGCTTGCCGCGGATGAGGCCGGCAACGAGGTTCAGCTTCTGGGCCGAGCCGCGGATCTGCGTGCCCACCGAAAGCGCTTCGTTGTCCGCAACGCGGCGCGGGGACTTAGGCTTGCCCATTAGCGCTTGCCCTTCTTGTCAGCGGCGTGGCCCGGGAACGTGCGCGTAGGCGCGAATTCACCAAGCTTGTGGCCGACCATCTCTTCGTTGACCGAGACGGGGATGAACTTGTGCCCGTTGTAGACGTTGAACGTCAGACCAACGAACTGCGGCAGAATGGTCGAACGCCGCGACCAGGTCTTGATCGGACCTGCACGCGAACCAGCATCCTGAGCCACTTCGGCCTTCTTCAGGAGGTGCAGGTCGACGAAGGGTCCCTTCCAGACGGAACGTGCCATGGGGTGTTACCTCTTCTTCTTCGCGTGACGCGAACGGATGATCATCTTGTCCGT
>NZ_JAIXZS010000029.1 GCF_027489515.1 Novosphingobium sp.
CTGCTCGGGCGAAAGGTCAAGAGCCGGGATGTCGACCAGCCCTGCCTCCAGCGGCAAGAGTACGTGTTCAAGGGGTGCGCCCTTACCCACCTCGTTCAATTTGTCCAGCGAAATCGCCTGTGCGAGGTCGAATGGCCCCGCCTTCAGGCGGCGCAGCATCGTGACATGACCGACCGTGCCGAGGGCATGGGCGATGTCGCGCGCAAGGCCGCGGATATAGGTGCCCTTGGAGACATGGGCGACAAGGGTAACCTCCCCCTCGCCCCAGACACTGATTCCCAGCGTATGGATCGTCACCGCGCGGCTTTTCAGTTCGACCGCCTCGCCAGCCCGCGCCAGATCGTAGGCCCGCTCGCCATCCACCTTGATTGCAGAGTAGGCCGGCGGCACCTGCTCGATCGGCCCGGTGAATCGCGGAAGCACCGCTTCGATCTCCGACTGCACGGGCCGCATGTCGCTCGTCGCAATCACTTTGCCTTCGAGATCGAGCGTATCGGTCTCCTCCCCGAAGCGCAGCGTGAAGGCATAGACCTTGCTCGCGTCCAGCATCCGACCGCACAGCTTGGTTGCCTCGCCCAGCGCAATCGGCAGCACGCCCGTCGCCAGCGGATCGAGCGTGCCGCCATGGCCCACCTTGACCTTGCCGTAGCCAGCTGCGCGCAAGTTGCGCTTCACCGCCCCCACGGCCTGCGTCGATCCAAGGCCGTGCGGCTTGTCGAGGATGATCCAGCCGTTCACCATGCCAAGAGGATCAATCGAACTCAGGCCCGGCCACCAGCGCCACGATCTGCTCGAACTGGCTCAGCATCCATTCCATTGGGGGCCCGATCAACCGGTCGAGGATGTCGAGCCCCGGAAACAGCCACGGCAGCACGATGAAAACCGCCATGAACAGCGGAATGCCCACCGGCTCGATCCGGTCGAGCAGCCGCACCCCGGCGTCCGGCGCGAGGCCCCGCACGATACGCGAGCCATCGAAGGGTGGCAGCGGCAGGAGATTGAACGTGCCGAGAAACACATTGATCGCAATGAAGTTCTTGAGATTGTCGGCCACGAACAGGATGCCCGGCCCCGGTGCCGCTTGCGGATCGGCCGCACGCAGCAGCAGGCCGAACGCCACCGCGGCCAGCGCTGCCAGCACGAAGTTGGTCAGCGGCCCCGCGGCCGCCACCAGCGCCATGTCCCGCTTGGGGCTGCGCAGCCGTTCGTAGCTGACCGGCACCGGCTTGGCCCAGCCGAACACCGGAAGACCGAGCAGCTTGAGCATCCCGGGCAGGATCAGCGTGCCCATCGGATCGACGTGGCGAAGTGGGTTGAGGCTCAGCCGCCCGCGCTCATAGGCGGTCGGATCGCCCAGCAGCCGCGCCGCCCAGCCATGCGCGATCTCGTGGAACACGATGGCAAAGATCATCGGCACCACCAGCGTGCCGATCAGATAGAGTGTGCCTGTCACGCGTTCGCCGCCAGACCACCCTGGGCCTGCCAATCGTCCCGCAGCAGCCCGTAGATCACCGTATCGCGCACGCGCCCGGTCCAGGTCTTGCGTTCTCGGCGCATCACGCCTTCCTCCACCGCGCCCAGCTTGCGCACGGCGGCGCGGCTGCGCGTGTTGATCACATCGACCTTGAACACCACGCGCTCGTATCCGCAGGCAAAGACATGATCGATCATCAAGCGCTTCAGCCGCCGGTTGAAGCCCGTGCTCCGCAGCGAGGGCACAATGAAGCTGTTGCCGATCTCGATCGACCAGCCCGGATCGCCGAACGCGATCCACGCCGTCATCCCGACGACGATGCCGTCTTTGAGCACCGCGTAGACGCAGCGCCCCGGCGGGCTTGCCAGCAGGCTATCGAACTGCGGGTCGAAGTGCTCGCCCATGTAGCAGAAGGGATAGATCTCCCAGATCTCGCTGTCCTCGGCACAAGCAGCGCGCAAGGCTTCGCGGTGATCCTCGCGCAGCGGCTCGAGGTGCAGATCGCCTTCGGCAAGCGGCACATAGAGTTCGCCGACGCTCATCGCGCAACGGCCCGGGGCGCACAGTGGCGGAAAGGGAGGCTTGCCATACCCTCGCTCACATAGGCATTGCGCCGGGAAAGCCAAGCACCCGCGGGAAGCAAGGCCATGCAATTTCGCTGCGAATGAAGCGCCGCCCTGATCCGTTGTTGCATCGTCACGCTGCGTTCACCCAGATTGTTCACAAGGATCGCCATGTACCGCCTGTTTTCCCGCCTGCTGATCATCTTCGCCGCACTGATGGCGATGCTCCAGCCGGCGCAAGGTGCGGCAGGGGATCTGCGCTATGTGATCGACCGCAGCGCCAGCCACGTCGATGCCAAGGTCGCCTTCTTCGGCATTGCCTCCAAGACGGCGAAGTTCCCGGACATGTCGGGCACGTTCAACCTCTCGTTCGCTGATCTCGAGGCGCTCGACATGGTCGTCGATATTGACGCGCGTACGCTGACCACCGGGGATTCGCAGACGAAAACGCTGCAGGGCAAAAGCTTCTTCGATGTGGCGCACCATCCCACGGTGCGCTTTGTCGGCAAGCGGCTGAAGATGACCGGCGAGAAGACCGCTGAAGTCGAGGGCCTGATCACCGCGCGCGGGATCACCCGTCCGATCCGGCTCAATGTGACCTTCTCGGTCCCGCCCTTCTCCACCGGCGGTACGCAGCCGATTTCGATTGTCGGCACCGGGGTGATCGATCGACGCCAGTTCGGGATGACGGCCTATCCCTTCATCATCGGCGCCATGGTCAACGTGACCATCCGCGCGCGGATGGTGCCGAGTTAGTCTTCGCTGATATCGCGCGCCACGCGCGGATCGGCGAGCAGCTTGTCGATATGGCTCGCCACATCGAAGCTTTCGTCTGCCAGAAACTTCACCTTGGCCGCGTACTTCAGGCGCAGGCGCTGGGCGACTTCCTTCTGGAAGAACGCGGTATTGGTCCGCAGCGCCTTCAGCACCGCTTCCTCGTTCGCGCCGAGCAGCGGCTTGATATAGGCCGTCGCGTGGCGGAGATCGGGCGACATGCGCACTTCCGTCACCGAGACCGAATGCGCGGTGAGCACTTCGTCGTGCACTTCCTGCCGCATCAGCAGTTCGGAAAGGATGTGGCGCACCTGTTCGCCCACCTTGAGCAGGCGGACCGAGCGGGTTTCCGGGGATGCGGGCTGCTTTGCCATGTCACGTCTATCCTTCAGCCCAGCTTCGCGAGAATGCGTGCGAGCGAGCGCATGTTTCGTGCCGTCCCGTGCCGTCCGAGCCGGCGTTCGAGGAACGCCCCCGTCAGCCGGCTGGTCCCGACACCGTCAACGTAATCGATATAGAGACTGCGCGGCCCGATCGCGAGCCTCTCGCGCCCGCGACCCTGGTGATCCTCCACCAGCACGCGGAATTGCGCCGGATCGACCTCTCCATCGAGGAACAGCGTGTGGACCTTTGCCTCATCGCCATCGGCGGCGAAGGGATTGTCCTCAATCGCATGACGCAGTTCGGCCGCGTTCAGCACGGCAACCATGCTGTGAAAACCGAAGCGGTCATTGACGATCCATTCGAGCATTTCGGCAAGGCCCTCGACCGGGCGCTCCTCATGCTCGAACAGCACATTGCCGCTGGCAATCACCGTCTCGACCTGCTCCAGCCCCTCACGCTCGAACGCCTCGCGCAGCTCCGCCATCGAGAGGCGGTTCCCGCCGACATTGATTGAGCCAAGCAGGGCGACGTAGCGGGGCATCACGCGTTTATCATGATGGTGTACACAAGGAGAAGGACTGGCGATCCGAAAAGGATCACCAGTCCGATGCAGCCAAAAACCTTCAATCTTCGATCAGGTTCATAGGCCACGCTCTCAGCTCCTACAGCGTGCGCACGCGCTCCTCGACCTCGAAGACTTCAAGCTGGTCGCCCGGCTTCACATCGTTCGTGTCGGCCAGAACCACACCGCATTCGAGGCCCGCGCGCACTTCCGGCACGTCGTCCTTGAAGCGGCGCAGCGAGTGGATGACGGTCTGCGAAATGATGACGTCCTGCCGCGTAAGGCGGGCGTTGATGCCCTTGCGGATAAAGCCTTCGACCACGAGGAGGCCCGCGGCCTTGTCGCGCTTGCCCGCGGGGAACACTTCCTTGACCTCGGCGCGGCCAACCACGGTCTCGATCCGCTCCGGCCCGAGCTGTCCGGCCATCTCGAGGCGGATATCGTCCGTCAGCTGGTAGATCACGTCAAAGTACTTCATCCGCACCTTGAAGCGTTCGACCAGTTCACGCGCCTTGGCGTTCGGACGGACGTTGAAGCCGATGATCGGCGCGCCGCTCGCCTGCGCGAGGTTGACGTCGCTTTCGGTGATCGCGCCCACGCCCGAGGCGAGGATGCGGACCTTGATCTCGTCGGTCGAAATGCGGTTGAGCGCATTGACGATCGCTTCGGTCGAGCCCTGCACGTCGGCCTTGACCACCACCGGATACTCGATGACGGCCTGCTTGGCGGCAAGCGCGGAGAACATGTTCTCGAGGCTCGTCGGTGCCTGCGCGGTGCGCTTGGCGGTCGCGCGTTCCTGGCGGTAGGCGGCGACCTCGCGGGCACGCGCCTCGTTCTCCACCACGGTCAGCGTATCGCCCGCCATCGGCACACCGCCGAGGCCGAGCACTTCGACCGGCAGCGAAGGCGGCGCTTCCTTGATCTGGCGCCCCTTGTCGTCGAGCATCGCGCGGACGCGGCCCGACTGGGTGCCCACGACCAGAATGTCACCAACCTTGAGCGTACCGCGGTTGACCAGCACGGTCGCCAGCGGCCCCTTGCCCTTGTCGAGCTTGGCCTCGATCACGGTCGCCTCCGCCGCGCGGTCCGGATTGGCGCGCAGTTCGAGCAGTTCGGCCTGGAGCAGGATCTTCTCGATCAGCGTGTCGAGCCCCATACCCGTCTTGGCCGAAACCTCGACATCCTGGACGTCACCCGACATTTCCTCGACCACGACTTCGTGCTCGAGCAGGCGCTCGCGGATCTTCTGCGGGTTGGCCTCGTGCTTGTCGGCCTTGGTGATCGCGACGATCATCGGCACGCCTGCGGCCTTGGTGTGATTGATGGCCTCGATCGTCTGCGGCATGATCCCGTCGTCGGCGGCGACCACCAGAATGACGATGTCGGTGACGTTGGCACCGCGCATGCGCATTTCGGTGAAGGCTTCGTGGCCCGGGGTATCGAGGAAGGTGATATGGTCACCGGCCTTTGTCTTGATCTGGTAGGCGCCGATGTGCTGCGTGATGCCGCCAGCTTCGCCGCGCACCACGTCGGTGCCGCGCAGCGCGTCGAGCAGGCTGGTCTTGCCGTGATCGACGTGGCCCATGATCGTGACGACTGGCGGACGCGGCAGCAGCGACTCTTCGGTATCGAC
>NZ_JAIXZS010000106.1 GCF_027489515.1 Novosphingobium sp.
CAGCTTGGCCTTGTGCGCACCGATTCCGTGAATGTAGGTCAGCGCAATGATCACGCGCTTGTTGGTGGGGATATTGACCCCGGCAATACGAGCCACTTGTTTCTCCATGCTCCACAGGGTGATGGCAGCAGCGCCGCAAAGCGCCGGGCCAGACCCCATCTCATCGCGATTCCCCCGAAGCACGAAAGCAGCTTCGCCAGAAGGAACCTGAGAAAATCCCGGATTCCCAACCGACGCAATAGCCCTTGTCGTATCGAGTGAATGGCGCGCTTAGGACGATTCGGATTACCCGTCAACCGTTAAGACGCGCCAAAGCGAGGCCCTCGCGCCTGAGGGGCACGGCCGCTTTGGATGATCTCAGGATCATACCGTATCGCGGCGCCAAGGTCAAAGGTCGCGTCATATCGCTCCAGCCCGATACGCCGACCGGCTTGTCGTTTCGCCCTGCCCTGCTAGCCTGGTGAGTGGGGACATTCTGGGGGCATGAGCGGATGGCGGCTGAGGTGAACGAGCGCGCGCTGATCCGCAAGATTGCGCTGCGCACCCTGCCGCTGATCCTGCTGAGCTACTTCGTCGCGATCATGGACCGCGGCAATATCAGCTTCGCTGCTGCGACCATGAATGCCGATCTCGGCTTCAGCGAGACGATCTACGGCGTGGGGGCTTCAGCCTTCTTTCTTGGCTACGCGCTGTTCGAAGTGCCATCCAACCTGCTCCTCGCGCGGTTCGGTGCACGCTTGTGGCTGGCGCGGATCATGCTGACGTGGGGCGTGATCTCGATCCTGACCGCGTTTGTGCATACGCCATGGCAGTTCTACGTGATGCGCTTTGCGCTGGGTGTGGCCGAAGCCGGGTTCTATCCGGGCGTGATCCTCTATCTTTCAACCTGGTTTCCGGGCGGGCACCGTGCCTGGGCGGTCAGCCGGTTCTATATCGCGCTGCCGCTGGCCACGATCACCATGGGCATGGTTGCCGCGCCTTTGCTGGCCCTTCACGGCGCGGTCGGTCTGCATGGCTGGCAATGGCTGCTGGTCGCGGAGGGGCTGCCTTCGGTGCTGCTGGCGGTGGTGCTGATCGCCGCGCTCCCGGATCGGCCGGGCACGGCACCATGGCTGGACGCCGCAGAGAAGACCTGGATCGAGAACGCCTTGACGCAGGAAGCGTGCGCGGCCGGCGCGCCATCGCACAATCTGCGGCGCGCGCTGACCAATCCCTACGTGCTGCTGCTGGGCAGCGCCAATGCGCTCAATTTCCTGGCGATCAACGCGATCATCTTTTCCGCACCCAAGATGCTGGCCCAAAGCACCGGATGGGACGTGGCCGGGGTCGGCAGGATCATTGCAGGGTCAGGCCTGGTGATGATCGTCTGCATGCTGCTGGCCGGCCGCATCACCGGACAGGGCGTGGCGCGCACGCTGGCGACCTTTGCCGGGCTGATGCTGGCAGCTGCGGCGGGCCTCGCGATGGCCTGGCTTGCCGGCAGCGCACCGGGTTCGATCGCGGGCTTCATTGTCTTCATCGCCGCCGCGCAGACCGCAGGGATGCTGCCGCTGGCCGTCCTCAGCCGGCTCATTCCCGCAAGCGACCGGCCGGCCGGGCTTGCCATGGGCAACACCATTGCGCAGGCAGGCGCCTTCTTCGGCCCGGTCACCTGGGGGGTGCTGGCCGATGCGACGGGGAGCTACACCCTTGGCGAGGCGCTGCTGATACCCGTGGCGCTGATGGCCGCGGCGACCGCGATGATCGTGCGTGTGCGGAGCCTGCGGATGGGGTGAGAGGAGAGCGCATGGGCCCTCCCCTCCCCGATCGGATCACACCACGCCGAAGGCCAGCATTGCGTCGGCGACTTTCTTGAAGCCGGCGATGTTCGCGCCTTTGACGTAATCGGTATAGCCGCCGCCCTGATCGCCATATTCGAGGCAGGACTGGTGAATGCCGAGCATGATGTCCTTGAGCATCTGCTGGAGTTCCTCCTCCTTCCACGAACGGCGTTCGGAGTTCTGGCTCATTTCGAGGCCCGAGACCGCGACGCCGCCGGCGTTGCTCGCCTTGCCCGGCGCGTAGAGGATCTTCGCCGCCTTGAAGATATGCACGCCGTCAAGGTCGGTGGGCATGTTGGCGCCTTCGGCCACCGCGCGGCAGCCATTGGCGACGAGCGTCTTCGCGTCCTCGCCAAGCAGCTCGTTCTGCGTCGCGCACGGCAGTGCGACATCGCAAGGGACGCCCCACGGTGTCTTGCCCGCGACGAAGGTCGCATTCGGGAACGCGGCGACATAATCCTCGATCCGGCCGCGGCGCACGGTCTTGTGCGATTTGACCCAGTCGATCTTCTCCTGATCGATCCCGTCCGGATCGTGGATGAACCCGCCCGAATCCGAAAGCGTGAGGACCTTGCCGCCGAGCTGGACGATCTTTTCAGCGGCATGGGTGGCAACGTTGCCCGAGCCCGAGATGACGGCCGTCTTGCCGGTGAGGTCTTCGCCCTTGGTCGCCAGCATGTTGGCGAGGAAATAGACCGCGCCGTAACCTGTCGCCTCGGTGCGGATCAGCGAGCCACCCCATTCGAGGCCCTTGCCGGTGAGCACGCCGGTGAACTGGTTGGTGATGCGCTTGTACTGGCCGAACATGAAGCCGATCTCGCGCCCGCCCACGCCGATGTCGCCTGCAGGCACGTCGACGTCAGCGCCAATGTGGCGATAGAGCTCGGTCATGAACGACTGACAGAAGCGCATGATCTCGCGCACGCTCTTGCCCTTGGGATTGAAGTTGGAGCCGCCCTTGCCGCCACCCATGGGTAGGCCCGTCAGCGCGTTCTTGAAGGTCTGCTCGAAGGCGAGGAACTTGAGAACGCTTTCGGTCACCGAGGGGTGGAAGCGGATGCCGCCCTTGTAGGGGCCGATCGCGTTGTTGTTCTGCACGCGCCAGCCGCGCTGGACGCGGATGTTTCCGGCATCGTCTTCCCAGCAGACACGGAAAGATACGACGCGGTCAGGTTCGGCAATGCGGCGCAGGATCTGCTGCGCGTGATATTGCTCCTTGTCTGCCATGAAATCGAAGATGTCTTCAGCAACCTCCTGCACCGCCTGCACGAATTCAGGCTGGAACGGATTGCGCTTCTTCACACCTTCCATGAAGGTCGGCAGGTCGACGTGATCGGATACGGCCACAGCATTCTCCCCCTTGAACAAAGCCGCTTTTCGGCTTCGGGACTTGCGTGCGACCCGCGTCAGGACAGTTCGCCCGCCCGGTCTTGCCCGGCGAGTCGCGCTTGTCCTGTTCGAGGTTTTACCCGGTTTTGTTACGTACGTCAGTGCGCGTGAGCACAGGTGCGGCGTTCAGGGTGCAGGCGCGGCCCCCAGCGCAGCATCGAACGCGGCATTGGCATCGCGGTGGGCATCTGCCTCGGGATCAGGCGCCTTGGGTGCGGGCTTGGCAGGCGCTTTTGCCGGGGCCTTGGGCGCGGGCTTGGCGGGGGCCTTGGCCGGAGCCCTTGCGGACGAGGCCAGCGCCGACTTTGCCGGGGACACGAGGGCTGCCTTGACCACAGGCTTTGCGGCGGGCGCGGCGGGTTTCGCAGCTGAAGCCGCAGGGGCCGGGTCCAACTTGGCGTCCGGCTTGGCTTCCGGCTTGGGATCGGGCTTGGCTTCCGGCTTGGGATCGGACTTTGCCGCGGGCTTCGGCGGCGCCTTGCCACCGGCGGGCGGCAGGCTGAAGCTTTCCGCCCCCTTGAGCGGGACGACCGGCTTCGCGGGCGCTTCGCCGGCAGGCGCTGCCTCTTCCGGCGCGGAGCCGGCCTTCGGAGCGGGCGGGGCAACGACCGGCTCGGCAATCGGACCGAGCTTGCTGGCAAGGCTGGCGAGCTGCGCGGTGAGCATACGGTCCACGGCGGGCGCGATCTCATCCACCTTGTAGCGCATGAAGCCGCCGACGACATATTCGAACAGGATGCGCGAGCCCTTCCCGGCCGGTGTGTCGGTGGGCTTGACGGTGATCGTCATCGTCGCGGCGAGCGCCTCGCTCTGCAGTGGCCCCAGCGCACCAACGAGGCGCATCGCGCGCGGCGGTTCGATGTAGACGACGCGCATGTGCTGCACGCCGCCGGGCTTCTGGGTTGCGGGCGCGCCCTCCGGCCGGGGCAGGACTTCGCAGAAGCAGCCGCCGATCTGCGGATCGAGGCTGAGGTTCGCGGCATCGCCGGAGAACGTGTGCTGGCTCTGCCACCACTGCGCGGGGGCGAGGATGGTCTTCCACGCTTCGGCGGGCGGCGCCGTGACTTCGCTGGCGAGGCGCACCACGAAGCCGGTTTCGGTGCGGGTGACGACATCGGCTTCAGCAGCGGGAACGGCCAGGACCAGCGATGCCAGAACAAGGCCCCCGCCCCACAGCCCGCGCCCGATTACCCGCATGATCTGCCCCCGCCTTCAGCCCCCGGATAGGGGCTTCGCGTAGGTCTTTATACGAGAATGGCCTCGATGGCACCCGTCACGGCGTCCATATCCGCCATTCCGTCGACACGGCTGACAATGCCGCGTGCTTCATAGATCGGCAGGATCGGCGCAGTCTTGGCGCGGTACTCGGCCATGCGCGTGCGCACCGTTTCCTCGTTGTCGTCAGGACGGCGCTTGAACTCGTGGCCACCGCACTTGTCGCAGGTGCCTTCCACGGCGGGCTTCTCGAAGGTGTCGTGATAGCCCTTGCCGCAAGTGGCGCAGGTGTAGCGGCCGGTGATCCGCTCGACGAGCGCATCCTCGTTGACCTCGAGTTCGATCACGTGGTCGAGCGCGCGGCCGCGCGAGGCGAGGATGGCATCGAGCGATTCTGCCTGCGGCGCGGTGCGCGGGTAGCCATCGAAGATCGCGCCCATGCCGTCGGGCATGGCATCGAGTTCATCGCCGATGAGTGCCGAGACGATCTCGTCCGAAACGAGCTCGCCCGCTTCCATCACGGCCTTGGCCTTGAGGCCGACGGGCGTGCCGGCCTTGACGGCGGCGCGTAGCATGTCGCCGGTCGAGAGCTGCTTCATGCCATGCCGCTCGACAAGCCGCTGCGCTTGGGTACCCTTGCCGGCTCCCGGCGGCCCCAACAGGATGATGTTCACGCCTGCAATCCCCTCTCTACCGCTGGCTGGATTCCAGCTCGATCAACCGACCCCCGGATGATCGGCTCAGCGCATACGGCCTTTCAGCTTGGCCTTCTTGATAAGGTCGCCATACTGGTGCGCCAGCAGATGCGACTGGATCTGGGTGATGGTATCCACCGTCACGTTGACCACGATGAGCAGGCTGGTGCCGCCAAAGAACAGCGAGCCCATGCCGGTTTCGGCCATGATCGCCTCGGGCACCACGCAGACCACGGTGATATAGGCTGCGCCCAGCACGGTGATGCGGGTCAGCACGTAATCGAGATACTTCTCGGTGTTCTTGCCGGGACGGATGCCGGGAATGAACCCGCCGTTGCGCTTGAGGTTGTCCGCCGTCTCTTCCGGATTGAACACGATCGCGGTGTAGAAGAAGCTGAAGAAGATGATCCCCAGCGCATAGAGCACCATATAAACGGGCTTGCCGTGGCCGAGGTACTGGTTCAGCCCGACGATGATCTGGCCCATCGTGCTATCGGGCGCGACCGAGCGGCCGGCGAACTGCGTGATGGTGAGCGGCAGCAGCAGCAGCGAGCTGGCGAAGATCGGCGGGATCACGCCCGCGGTGTTGAGCTTCAGCGGCAGGTGGCTGCGGTCAGCCGCCATCATCCCGCGCTGGGTGACGCGCTTGGGATACTGGATCAGCAGGCGGCGCGAGGCGCGCTCGAAGAAACAGATGAAGATCACGACGCCGACCAGCAGCAAGACGATGCCAGCAATGAAGATCGGGCTTGTCGCGCCGGTGCGGCCCTGCTCGAACAGGTTGCCGAAGAACGTCGGCATCTGGGCGACGATACCGGCCATGATGATCAGCGAGGTGCCGTTGCCGATGCCGCGGCTGGTGATCTGCTCACCCAGCCAGAGCAGGAACATCGTGCCGCCGATAAGGCTGATCACTGCGCCGATGCGGAAGATGTAGCCGGGATCGACCACCGCCTGCAGGCCGCTCGACGCGCTGAACGCTTCGAGCCCGACGGCCAGGAAGTAACCCTGGATGGCGGTGAGGAACACCGCGCCATAGCGGGTGTACTGGTTGAGCTTCTTGCGCCCGCTTTCGCCTTCCTTCTTGAGCGCGGCGAGCGCGGGATGAAGCGAGGAGGCCAGCTGCACCACGATCGAAGCGGTGATGTAGGGCATCACGCCGAGCGCGATGAGGCTCATGCGCTGGAGCGAGCCACCCGAGAAGGCGTTGAAGATATCCAGCACGCCGCCCTGGGTACGCTTGTAGAGCTCTTCCAGGATCATCGGGTTGACGCCCGGCAGCGGCACGAAGCTCAGGAAGCGGAACACGATAAGCGCGCCCACCGTGAACCAGATGCGCGACTTGAGCTCGGTCGCCTTCGAGAAGTTGGCCAGGTTTAGCGTGCTGGCGATGTTATCGGCGCGGGATGCCATGTTCGGGTTTCAAGCCTTGATGCTGGGCTGACTGCAGGCTGTGCCGCAGTGCCTATGTGGCTAGCCCATATAGGGAGGGTTCGGCAATGTCGAACCCCCGGCCTGCAATTTATCGGGACGGGGCAGGCATAAACGCGAAACGGGGGGCGGTTTGGCACCTGCCCCCCGGCGTTTTGTCGCTTACTTGGCGGCCTTGTTGGCTTCGCGGCGCGCCGTCTTCTTCTCGTGCTCGCTGGGCTGCGCTTCGGGCAGCGCGACCGAGCCGCCGAGCGCCTCGACCGCAGTGCGGGCACCGGCGCTGACGCCGGCGACGAGGAAGCTGACTTTGGTGGTGAGTTCACCCTTGGCGAGGAGGCGCACACCATCCTTGCCGCCACGCGCGAGGCCGGCAGCCTTGAGTGCGGCATGGTCGATCACGCCGTCGGTGCTGAGCTTGCCGCTGTCGATCGCCTTCTGGATCATGCCGAGGTTCACCTCGGCGTAGTCCTTGGCAAAGATGTTGTTGAAGCCGCGCTTCGGGATGCGCATGTGGAGCGGCATCTGGCCGCCTTCGAACCCGTTGACCGACACGCCCGAGCGCGCCTTGGCACCCTTCTGGCCGCGACCGGCGGTCTTGCCCTTGCCGGAGCCGATGCCGCGGCCCACGCGCATGCGGCCCTTGCGGGCGCCATAATTGTCGGAGAGTTCGTTAAGCTTGGTCATGTCGTAGCACTCGCTTTCGCTTTGAGTCGCGCTGATGGGAGCGCGGCCCTTAGGCGAAGCTGTGGCGAATGTCACCCCTTTGCAGACATGGCCCCCGCGCATGGCCTGCCGGATCGGATGCGATCCCCCATTGCAGCACCGCGCCAAAGACCGCAAGCAGGCGCTGCGGGCTCGTCATGCCGGACGGCGCCAAGCTCGACGGCTTTGCCGAGACGGTGCGCAAGGATTGCGCCGAGCAGGAGCGGTGCATTTCACCGCACATCTATCGGTTCAGGAACGGGCAATGGCGGATTGCGGAAAAAACGCAGTGAAGCGCAGGGGAGAGCAAGCGATGATCCACACCAGCCATGCCCGCATTGCGGTATTGAGCCTTGCAGCGGCGTTGCCGGTTCCGGTCGCGGCGCAAAGCGCGGCGCCCGCCGGTTCGGCGTCCCTTGGTTCGGCACAGGGCGATGTCTCGCTCACCATCTACAACAACGATCTCGCGCTCGTGCAGGACAAGCGGCAGATCACGCTGCAGCGAGGCACGAACCGGCAGGAATTCCCGGACGTTTCGGCGATGATTCGCCCGGAAACGGTCACGCTGGGCAGCGGGGACGCGGGCATTGTCGAGCAGAACTTCGATTATGACCTGCTTTCGCCCGAGAAACTGCTCGACAAGGCAGTGGGGCAGACGGTGACGCTGGTGCGCACCAATCCGGCGACGGGTGTGGAAACGCGCGAACAGGCGACCGTGCTGGCCAACAATGGCGGAACGATCGTACGGATCGGCGACCGCATCGAAGTGCTTGAAAGCTATGGCGCGCGCATCCTGTTCTCCGGCCTGCCGCCCAGCTTGCGTGCGCGGCCGACGCTCTCGATCACGCTCAATGCCGCCGATGCTGGCCCGCGCACGGTGACGTTGAGCTATCTGTCGTCCGGGTTTGGCTGGAAGGCGGACTATGTCGCGCTGTTCGACGAGACGGCGGGCAAGATGGACCTGCAGGGCTGGATCACGTTGACGAACAACACCGGCACCAGCTTCCCCAACGCGCGTGTGCTGCTGGTGGCGGGTAGCCCGGGGCAGGACAACAACACCTACGCGGGCGGCGGGCCGCGCTTCGTACAGCGCCAGATCGGCTATGTCCCCGGCACGCAGAGCGCGAACCGCGAGCGGTTGGGGGATTTCTACGTCTATCCCATCGCCGCACGCACCACGGTCGCCAATGCGCAGCAGAAGCAGGTGAGCTTCCTCGACGTGGCGGGTGCGCCCGCGAGCAAGGGGTACTACTTCCGCAACAGCTGGCTGGGCGCATCGGACGAGGCGCAGAGCTTTGCGACGGTGCTCAAGCTGTCCACCGCGAAGGGCAGCGGCGTGGGCGATGCGCTGCCGGCGGGCACCGTGCGCGTCTACATGCGCGATGCGCGCGGACAGCCGCAGTTCATTGGCGAGAAGGGCATCGATCACACGCCGATGGGATCGACCCTGTCGCTGAAGACGGGAGAGGCCTTCGACGTCAAAGTGCAGCCCACGGTGGAGAAGCGCGAGACCATCACCGCCGACGAATGGGAAAAGACCGGGCGCTGGCGAGTGACCGTGAACGGCAAGACCGATGACGTCACGGTTGAGCGGCAGAAGGTCTACTGGCGCACGACGATGACCTACAAGGTGACCAATGCGCGGCCTTCGCCGGTCAAAGTCGAGTTGGTGCAGGCCGGGCTCGACAACTGGTGGAGCGACACGCGGGTACCTTTGGAGACGGTCAAGGGCACGCAGCGCACGCTCGATGAGCGGGTGTGGGCGCTCGACGTGCCTGCCAACGGCGAGACCACCCTCACCGTCCAGTTCGACACGCGCTATTGAGCGGGGTCGCGGTGCAGCACGCGCATACTCTGGCAGCTCTCATGCTGGTGACGGCCGCGCCGCTGGCTGCGGCGGACGAGCCGACCGTGACCTCGGCGGGGCCGGACGCGGTAGGCGTCACCATATACCGCGCGCCTGAACGCGATGCCGATACGGCGATGAATCTCGACTGGCTCGAAGGCTATGCCCTGATCACGGAAACACGCACCGTCGATATTCCGGCAGGTGCTGCCACCATCCGCTTCGAGGGCGTCGCGGGTGGGATGCTGCCCGAGTCCGCGCTGGTGACAGGGTTGCCATCGGGAGTGCGCGAAAAGAACCTTGATGCCGATCTGCTTTCGGCGCGCAATCTCTATGCCCGCGCCTATGGCCGCCCGGTGATCCTGCGGCGGCACAGCGGCAAGGACGGCAAGGGCACGGTGACCGAGGAACGCGCGGTGATCCGTTCCGCGCCGGACGGTGCGGCGATCGTGCAGACGAAGAACGGCTTCGAGATTGCCGATTGCGGCCGCGGGATTTCCGATGCGCTGGTCTATACCGAACTGCCCCAAGGTCTTTCCGCCAAGCCGACGCTTTCTGTCCGCACGGAAAGCGCTGCGGCGCAGCGGGCGACGATCAAGCTCTCCTACCTCGCCTGGGGTTTTGATTGGCAGACGAACTATGTGGTGCGGTTGAACCCGGAGACGGGCAAGGCCGGGCTGACTGCGTGGGTGACTTTGGCAAGCAGCGATCCCACCAGCTTTGCCAATGCCAGCACGGCCGTGGTCGGCGGCAAGCTGGACCGCGAGGATGCGCGCGAAGAACGCGAGGCGCAGGACGGCGATCTGGTTCTGCGCTGTTATCTGCGCCCGCGCGTGCCGGCACCGACGGTGGTGCCTCCCCCGCCGATGCCGGCACCAGCGCCGATGATGATGAACGAGATGGCCGATATCGTCGTAACGGCGCAGCGCCGCGCAGATAGCGTTCAGGCGGCGCCAGTCGCAGTGATCGAGGAAGGACTCGGCGATCTCAAGCTCTACCGCGTGCCGATGCCGACGACGGTCGCCGCCAATGCACAGAAGCAGGTGGCCATGCACAACCTTGAGGCTGTGAAATTCAGGATCTGGCACACCGCCGATCTTCTCCCGGATCTTGATGAGAATGCCTCGATCAAACTGCGCACGCGCAATCGCAAGGAAGATGGCCTCGGTGTGGCGCTGCCGGGCGGGCCAGTCGCGGTGTTTGAACCCTACGGCGCGGATCTGCTGCTGGTCGGCAAGGGCGGCATGCGCGACTACGCGGTGAACGAGGACGTCGAATTCAGGCTTTCCGGCTCGCCGCAAGTCCACGTCGCAGTCAGCGAGACGAAGTCCGGCGATCACTGGACCGACTATGAAGCCAAGGTGACCAACGCCAACCCCTGGCCGGTCCAGTTCGAAGGTTCGCTGCGGCTCAACGATGGCGAGAAGCTGCTGCGCCCCACGGCATCGCTCCCGCGAAAGTTCGGCCGCCCGACATGGACCGTCAGCGTACCCGCCAATGGCGAAGCCACGCTGCGCTATCGGGTGACCGACCCGGACTGAGCGCTGGGCTCAGGTCCGGGCCGGGTCCGCCGATCAGAAACCGATCGTCAGCGTCCCGCTGATCGTGCGCGGGGCGCCGATCTGGGCGAAGTAGGTCGCGGTGTGCAGCAGCGTGCCGCCCACGCCGCCGACATAGAATTCATCGAACAGATTGTAGACGTTGAGCTGCAGGAAGCTGGCCCGGCCGATGCCCTTCAGGTTGAACCGCGCATCGAGATTGACCAGTGTGTAGGCCGGTATCTGCGCCGGATAGACGTCGGTGCCGCCGACGGTGACGGGGAGGTTCTCGTCGTTGTAGTAGCGCGGGCCAGTGCGCTTCGCCGTCACGCCAAGGTCGAACGGCCCGAACGAGCCGCGCACCGAGCCGCCGAACGAATAGGTCGGGATGCCGGATTCGCGCTTGCCGGCGGTGGCGGCAAAGGTTGCCGCGTTGACCTGCACGTCGTTCTGGATCTCGGACTTGAGCACGCTGCCGAAGGCGTAGAGGCTGATCTGCGGGATCGGCTGGTATGCTAAGTAGCCGTCGAAGCCGTACTTCTTCACATTGCCGAGGTTGCGGTAGACGGTCGTATCGAGTTCGGGATCGTAGGCGCTCGCGAGCCGATCCTTGAACTTGTTGTAGAAGCCCGAGATTTCGCCCTGCACCTTGCCGGTACGATAGCGCAGGCCGGCATCGAAGTTGTCGGTCGTCTCGGGCCGCGGCTGCGCCTGTTCGGTGCCGACCGGGAAAACGAATGCATTGTAGAGGCTGTCCGTACCCGGAACCGAGAGGCCCTTCGAGTAGTTGGCGAAAAAGCTGACGCCGCCCCCGAAGCGGTAGACAAAGCCGACGTTGGGCAGGACCCGGTTGAAATTGAACACGCGCTGCTGCGGCGGTGCGAAGCCGGTGATCTTGTTCGTGGTGCTGTTGAAAGAATACGGATTCGCTGCAGCATAGGCGGCGTTGAGTATGGCATCCTGGCCGAAGCAATCGACAAAGCCGCTCGCCGAGGTGGCGAAGCAGTAGTTTGTCAGGTTGCGCTTAAAGAAGGGCGCGCGCACGCCTGCGTTGACGATCAGGTTGCCGCCAAGGAACTCGCCGCGATACTCACCGGCGACCTGCTGGAGGATCGCATAGGACAGGCGGTCGCGCTTCTGCACGGCCACGCCGTTCGAGGCCGTGAGAGGGTTGTTGATGGGGAAGACATCGGTCGGCTCGCCATCGAACTGCAGGGTGCCGACCTCGCCGGTCTGGCGATGGCGCGCGCGGTCATAGGTATAGGCGAAACGCACCGAGTTGGCAGGATCGATATCCCACCTGAGGCTAGCAATCAGGCCGATACGCGCGGTCTCGGTGTGGCTGGGTGCAAGCAGGGTGACCGCATCGAGCGCATCACCATCGCCGTTGAGATCCTTGCCGAAGTAGTACCGCCCGCCAAGAAAGCCGGTGTAGGCCGTGGTGCCGATGGTGCGCGTCCCTTCAAGGCCCGTCACTGTGCCGCCACCGTTGGCCTTGACCCACTGGTAGCTCGGATCGACGGTGAGAACGAGGCTGTCAGCCAGCGTGAAGCGCGAGGACACGCGCACGTTGCCGGTGTTCGACGGGTTGTAGCGGCGATCGAATTCGGTGCCGCAGGTGTTGGCGGTATCGGCCACGCCCATCACCCCGAGCGCCACCGTGCAGGGATAGGAAACCGCATAACCGCGCTCGTCGCTGTTGGCGGGGAAGCGGTTGCCCGAGCCCGAGCCGACGGTGCGGTTGGCATCGTTGCGCAGCGGCAGCGAACCGAAAAAGTTGTTGCGGTTCTGGTTGTAGTGCGCGGCAATCGCGATGAAATCGCCACCGGAAAGCGGCTGGTAGATCTTGGCATTGTACTGCTGCTTGTTGATCTTGCCGTAGTTGTTGAACGGGTTGTCATTCTTGGCAGTGCTGGCGGAGAACCAGGCCCGGGTACCGCTGTCAGTCAGGTCGCCCGTCTCGATCTTGGCAAAGCCGCGGCGGAAATTGTACTCGCCGACCGAGCCGGAGAACAGAAGGCCGGCGTCATGATCAGGGTTCTTGCTGCGGTAATTGACGGTGCCGCCAACTGCGGAAGCGGTGGGGCTGTCTACGTCGGTGGTGCCGAGGTTGACGTTGACCTCTGCAATGATCTCCGGATCAAGCTGCTGGTTCGAATAGATGGCGTAGTTGCCCGAATCGTTGAGCGGAACGCCATCGAAGGTAAGACTGATGCGGCTGGAATCGAACCCGCGGATGCTCAGCGTGCCGCCGGCGGAGCCATAGGCGTCATTGTTCTGGAAACTGACGCCCGGAATCAGGTTGATTGTATCGAGGATCGTCTGGCCGGGGTTCTGGCGCTGGATGGTCTCCTGGGTGAGGACGGCCTTGGCCTTCGGCGTATCCGGCGAAGCCACTCCTGCCACCTGCTGCACGCTGCGCGTGCCGGTCACCACGATCGCATTGTCGAAATCGACCGAGCCGGTCGACTGGGCCATCGCTGGTGCGAACAGGCCGGTGATGCCGATCGCGATCGGGCTGGCGGCACCAAGAAGAAGGATCTGAAAGCGCATCGTGTGTTCTCCGATTGGGATCGATCTGATCCGGCACGGAGCGAGGAAACCGCCACCCCAACGCCGGGTCGTGTGACGCAGGGGTGCACCTGCGCCGCTCGAACCCGCTCAGAGCATGCAATCATGACAGGAATACTACTTTAGGTTGATCCATATCCTCCCTATAGGGTATTACCTTTAGTAACTTTTAGTGCAAACCTTCCCGCCCATTTCCGCCAAAGCAAAAGGCCCCGGCATTGCTGCCGGGGCCTTCAATCATGCTTGCGCCATCCGCCTGCGAAGCGGCCTGCGCCGAATGTCAGTCGATCACGGCGACCATGTGCGGCAGCTTGGCGATGGCACCGCGAACTTCGGCGGTGTCTTCGAGCTCCACCACGCGGTGCATCTTGCCGAGGCCCAGACCGATAAGGATCTGCTTCTGGGCTTCGGGACGACGGATCGGCGAACCGATCTGCTTGATCTTGATCTTGGCCATATCGATTACTCCACGATAGCCGCGGCTTCCGCCTCGGCCTCGACCGGAGCAGCGCCGCCACGGCCCAACAGGTCGGCAATCTTCTTGCCGCGACGCTGCGCAACCGACTTGGGGCTGGTCTGATCGGTGAGCGCGTCAAACGTCGCGCGGATCATGTTGTAGGGGTTCGAGGTGCCGACCGACTTGGTCACCACGTCGGCAACGCCGAGGCTCTCGAACACGGCGCGCATCGGACCACCGGCGATGATGCCGGTACCGGCGGGAGCCGAACGCAGGTTGACCTTGCCGGCGCCGAAACGACCCTTGCCGTCATGGTGCAGGGTGCGGCCTTCCTTGAGTGGAATGCGGACCATCGTCTTCTTGGCTGAAGCGGTCGCCTTGGTGATGGCTTCCGGCACTTCGCGAGCCTTGCCATGGCCGAAGCCGACACGGCCCTTGCCATCGCCGACCACAACGAGCGCAGCGAAACCGAAGCGCTTGCCGCCCTTCACGGTCTTGGAGACGCGGTTGATGTGGACGAGCTTCTCGATCAGCTCTTCGCCGCCGTCCTCGTCGCGGTTGCCACGACCGCGGTCATCGCGGCGGCCACGGCCACCACGCTCGCCGCCACGGTCATTGCCGCCACGGCCACGACCACGATCGCCACCACGACCACCACGACCCTCGCGGGGAGCGTCGGCAGCGACGTCGGCGACAGGTGCGCCTTCCAGGTTGGTTTCGTCAGCCATCTTAGAACTCCAGCCCGTTTTCGCGAGCAGCATCGGCCAGCGCCTTGACGCGGCCGTGGAACAGGAAGCCGCCGCGATCGAACACGACGGTGGTGATGCCGGCAGCCTTGGCGCGTTCAGCAATGTCCTTGCCCACCTGCGCGGCGGCGTCGACGGTGGCGCCGATCGCCTTCTGGCCCTTGACGAGGCTGGAGGCGGCAGCGAGCGTCTTGCCCGCGGCGTCGTCGATGATCTGCGCGTAGATGTGACGGCCGGAACGGTGCACCGACAGCCGCGGACGGCCACCGGAACGAGCCTTGAGCGCGGTGCGGACGCGCTGGCGGCGGCGATCGAAGAGCGAGAGCTTGGCCATTACTTCTTCTTCCCTTCCTTGCGGAAGATGAACTCGCCGGCGTACTTGATACCCTTGCCCTTGTAGGGTTCGGGC
>NZ_JAIXZS010000038.1 GCF_027489515.1 Novosphingobium sp.
AGGAGGTGCAGGTCGACGAAGGGTCCCTTCCAGACGGAACGTGCCATGGGGTGTTACCTCTTCTTCTTCGCGTGACGCGAACGGATGATCATCTTGTCCGTCTGCTTGTTGTGACGGGTGCGGGCGCCCTTGGTCGGCTTGCCCCACGGCGTGACCGGATGACGGCCACCCGAGGTGCGGCCTTCACCACCACCGTGCGGGTGATCGACCGGGTTCTTGGCGACACCGCGGGTAAGCGGGCGACGACCGAGCCAACGACCGCGACCAGCCTTGGCAAGGTTCTGGTTCGAGTTGTCGGGGTTCGACACCGCGCCAACCGTGCCCATGCAATCGCCGCGCAGGTAGCGCTGCTCGCCCGAGTTCAGGCGGACAATGACCATGCCGCGGTCACGACCGACGAGCTGGACATAGGTGCCGGCCGAACGGGCGATCTGACCGCCCTTGCCCGGCTTCATCTCCACGTTGTGGATGATCGTGCCGACCGGCATCTGGCTGAGCAGCATCGCGTTGCCCGGCTTCACGTCGGTCTTCTCACCGGCGACGACCACGTCACCGACCGCAAGACGCTGCGGGGCGATGATGTAGGTCTGCTCGCCGTCCTCGTACTTGACGAGCGCGATGAACGCGGTGCGGTTGGGGTCATACTCCAGACGCTCGACGGTCGCGGGCATGTCCCACTTGCGGCGCTTGAAGTCGATGAACCGGTAGCGCTGCTTGTGGCCGCCCGCGATACCGCGGCTGGTCACGTGGCCCTTGTTGTTCCGGCCGCCGGTCTTGCTCTTGCCCTCGGTCAGCGCCTTGACGGGCTTGCCCTTCCACAGCGACGACTTGTCGACGAGGATCAGGCCGCGCCGGGCGGGGCTGGTCGGGTTATAGTTCTTGAGTGCCATGATCTATGCGCCTCAGATACCGCTGGTGACGTCGATCGACTGGCCTGCAGCCAGCGTCACGACAGCCTTCTTAAAGTCCGAACGCTTGTAGGGCTTGCCCTTCCAGCGCTTGGTCTTGCCGTCCTGGTTCAAGGTGTTCACCTTGGTGACCTTGACGCCGAACAGAGCCTCGACCGCAGCCTTGATCTGCGGCTTGGTGGCCTTGTCGGCGACCTTGAACACAACAGCGTTGTGCTCGCTGAGCAGCGTCGACTTCTCGGTGATGTGGGGAGCCACGATCACGTCGTAGTGACGCGTGTCGATGCCTTCCTTAGCCATTGAAACGCGCCTCCAGCTTTTCGACCGCAGCGCGCGTCAGCACCAGCGTATCATGCTTCAGGATGTCGTAGACGTTCGCGCCGACCGCCGGGAGCACGTTGACCCCGATGATGTTGCGCGCGGCGCGGGCGAAGTTGTCGTTCACCGCTTCGCCGTCGATCACGAGGACCTTCTTGCCGAAGCCCGCCTTGGCGAGCGTCGCGGCCAGTGTGGCGGTCTTGCCATCGGTGTCGAGCGTGTCGACCACGACCAGACCACGGCCTTCGGAGAGGGCCTTGGTCGAGAGCGCCATCTTCAGACCCAGAGCGCGGATCTTCTTGTTGAGCGAGGGATCGAAATCACGGACGCGGGGGCCATGGGCCTTGCCGCCGCCGATGAAGATCGGAGCCGCACGATCGCCGTGACGAGCGCCACCGCCACCCTTCTGGTTGCCGAGCTTCTTGCCGGTACGCGCCACGTCCGAACGCTCACGCGCTCCGCGGGCGGTGCCACGGCGCTTCTCGAGCTGCCAGGTGACGACGCGGTGGAGGATGTCGGCGCGGGGAGCCACACCGAACACGGCATCCGAGAGCTCGGCTTCGCCGGCTGCGGTGCCATCGAGATTGAGGACCTGAACCTTCACGACTTAGCCCTCCTGACCATCGACGGTGGTCTCGACAGACGCGGTGTCTTCCGCGGGAGTGTCGGCAGCCGCCGTGGTGTCGTTGGTGTTGGCGGCCTGCTTGAGACCGGCCGGATAAGGCGCCTCGGCGTGGCGATCGACCTTCACCGCATCGCGAACGAGCAGCCAGCCGTTCTTCGAGCCGGGGACCGAGCCCTTGACGAAGATCAGGCCACGCTCGTCATCCGTGCGGACGACCTCGAGGTTCTGCTGGGTGCGCTGACGGTCGCCCATGTGGCCGGCCATCTTCTTGTTCTTGAACACGCGGCCCGGATCCTGGCGGTTACCAGTCGAACCGTGGGCGCGGTGGGTGATGGAGACACCGTGGGTGGCGCGCATACCGCCGAAGCCCCAGCGCTTCATCGCGCCGGCAAAGCCCTTGCCCTGGGTGTGACCGGTGATGTCGACATACTGGCCGGGCACAAAGTGCGAAGCGGCGATGGTCGAACCGACTTCGAGCAGCGCGTCATCAGCGACGCGGAACTCGGCGACTTCCATCTTCAGTTCGACTTCAGCCTTGGCGAAGTGCTCGCGCTGCGGCTTGGCAACATTCTTCTGCTTGGCCTTGCCCGCGCCGAGCTGAACCGCGACGTAACCGTCGCGCTCTTCGGTGCGGACCGAGACCACCTGGCAATTTTCAAGCGCCAGGACGGTAACCGGCACGTGCCGTCCGTCGTCCTGGAAAAGCCGGGTCATCCCGACCTTCTTCGCGATCACGCCGGTGCGCATGACCATACTCCTTACAGAGGCCTTGCGAGGACCATCCCC
>NZ_JAIXZS010000032.1 GCF_027489515.1 Novosphingobium sp.
CCTAGTGGAGCGAGACCCATGAAAGCCAATACCCACCCCGATTACCACATGATCAAGGTGCAGATGACCGACGGCACCGTGTTCGAGACCCGCTCGACCTGGGGCAAGGAAGGCGACACCATGGCGCTCGAAATCGATCCGCTTTCGCACCCGGCTTGGACCGGCGGCACCCGCCAGCTCGATCAGGGCGGCCGCGTCGCGCAGTTCAACAAGCGCTTCGGTGGTCTCACGCTCAAGAAGTGAGTGCCAGCGTAGTTCTGGTGCAGGAAAGGGCGGCTTTGGTCGCCCTTTTTCGTGAAATCCCCTCTCTGCGGCCCTTGCCATCACGGCACGGCGAGGTGAAACAGCGTGCATGGCAGTCCTGACTAACGCCCTCGACAAATTGCTTGGTTATCAGATGCGCCGCGCGACTGCGGTGCTGATGGCCGATTTTGTTCGCACCCTTTCCGATTTCGACATGCGCCCGGCGGAGATCACCACGCTGCTGGTCATCGCCGAGAACCCCGATTGCTCGCAGAGCGAAGTGGGCGAGGCGATTGCGATCAAGCGGGCCAATATGGTGCCTATCATTGCCCGGCTGATCGAGCGTGGGCTTGTCGCGCGCACCCGCGTCGATGGCCGCAGCCTCGCGCTCAGGGTCACCGACAAGGGCGCGGCACAGGCCGCCGAGGCATGGCGCCGGATCGCCGCGCATGAGGCCCGCTTCCGCGACCGGCTTGCCCCGACCGATCTTGAAACCGTGCTTGCCGCGCTGCCGGTCCTGCGCTCGGCCATCGAGGACGGTGCGGCAATCGACGACCAATAGATTGGCAATTCGGCACCGCGACTAACCAACGGTACTGGTGCGTGAATACATCCGTGCGGTGAATTCGCCACAAACCTCTCATTTTTGGCGGTTGTCGCAAGACCAGCCGCTGCCAAACCTTTTGTCTGAAGCCGGGACTTCGCACTGCGGGCGCAAACCGCGGGCCCCGGCCGCCCATTGGATGAGAGGAGAAAGGCATGCGGTACACGCGCGTTCTTGGCTGGTCGTCGCTCGCGGCGGTTGCAGTATCCCTGGCCATGCCGGCCCATGCGGCCGAAGCTGCCGATGCCGCAGATCAGGGCGGCAGCGCAGCAGAGGAAACCGGCAAGGATGTGATCATCGTGACCGCGACGCGCCAGGCGTCTGACAAGCAGAAGGTCGGCGTCGCACTTACCGCGCTCACGGTCGAGGACATTGCGCTGCTCGCACCGCGTTCGCTGCTGGATATCCAGGGTTCGGCGCCCAACGTGTTCATCGGCAGCGGCACGGCCGCCCCGGGGCAGAGCGCCATCTTCATCCGCGGGCAGGGCTATGCCGACGTGGAAAAGACCCAGAGCCCGCCGGTCGGCGTGATCCAGGACGGCGTGTTCTTCGGCAACAACACCGGCCAGCTGCTCGACATGTTCAACGTCTGCTCGGTCGAGGTCGACCGCGGACCGCAGGGCATCTTCTACGGCAAGAACACCACGGCGGGTCTGATCAACCTGACCCGCTGCGCGCCGACGCGCAAGCTGGGCGTCAGCCTCGAGGCGGGCTATGGCTCGTTCAACGAGTTCTATGGCCGCGGCGTGGTCAACGTGCCGCTGGGGGACCGGGGCGGCATTGCCTTCTCCGGCCAGTACCGCACCATCGACGGCATTCTCAACAACGTCTTCACTAACCGCCGCGCCGGCAATTCGGATTACCGCGCGTTCAACGTCAAGCTGAACTATGATCTGGCCGAGTGGCTGAACGCCGATCTCAGCTACGACCATATCCACCAGACCGGCGGCGGCACGCCGGTGCAGTTCGGCAACATCCTTACCGCCAACATCCTCTCGGGTGGCAATCCTTCGGCGATCTGGCCCAAGTACAATCCCGAGACCGGCAGCCCGGACGGCCTCAAGCCGCGCGAGATCGGCAACAATCTCGATGCCGACCAGGACCGCCTGAACACCAACATCGTCAGCCTTGCGCTGAAGGCGAAGACCCCGATCGGCGAGCTCGTATCGCAGACCTCGTACATGTCCTCGGGCGATACGGTGAACCAGGACTTCGACGGCACCTGCAAGGGCGCGCCGGGCTGCACCAGCGTCGGCAACCCGCTGCTCGCGGCCACCGGCAGCCAGCTGCTTACCAACCGCGACCAGACCTACAAGCAGTTCACTCAGGAAGTGCGCCTTCAGGGCAGTGCGGCCAACGGCCTCGTCGATTACATCGTGGGGGCCTTCTACTACGATCACAAGATCACGCTGCACCAGAACACCAACAAGGCGATCGACCAGTTCTCGGCGGAGAAGGACCACAGCTGGTCGTTCTTCGGCAACGTGGACCTCAATCCGACCGACACGATCAAGATCTCCGGCGGCGTGCGCAACATCTTCGAGGCCAAGCGGTTTGACACCCGCTACATCCTGCTCGGCACGATTCCGCTGGTGGGGCCGATCAATGATCGCCGCAGCTGGCAGAAGCTGATCACCCGCTTCAACATCCAGTGGCAGGCAACGCCCGACGTGCTGCTTTACGTGAACCGCTCGGAAGGCTTCCGCTCTGGCGGCTTCTCGATCCGTGGCACGCTTTCGGAACGGCAGCCTGGCCAGACCAACTGCGGCCCGGTTTCCGGAGGCGGTGGCGGTAGTGCAGAGAGTGTCGCAGCCGCTCCGCCGGATTGCTCGGGCAACAACTTCCTCTCGTTCAAGCCCGAGACCAACACGACCTACGAGGCCGGCTTCAAGACTCGCTTCCTGAACCGGGCGATCACCTTCAACGCGTCCGGCTTCATCAACGACATCAAGGACTTCCAGCAGTCGCAAGTGGTCGTGACGCCCGGCTACGGCCCCGGCACCAACACTTATGTGGTCAGCTTCCCCAAGGTCCAGATCAAGGGCCTCGAGTTCGAGCTGGACTTCGATTTCGGCAAGATGACCGAATCGATGAAGGGCCTCTCGCTGTCCGGCACGCTGGGTATCCAGGATGCCAACGTGAAGGACGGCAAGGTCAACGGCCAGACTTCCTCGATCGGTCCGGGCGCGCAGGCCGGCGCACCCGGCACGACGGCGGACTTCACTGGTGTCCTCCTTCAGCGTGTGCCGAGCAACAACTTCACCGTGCGCGGCAGCTACATCCGCGAGCTTTCGGCCGATGCTAAGCTCTCGCTGACGGCTGGCTACTCGTGGATCGACAGCTTCTCGCTGGGCACGTTCGGCACGCTGAACGATATCCAGCCCAGCTACGGCCTGCTCGATGCCTCGGCCACGCTCAACTACAAGGGCTATTTCCTGCGCGTGGCGGGCAAGAACCTGACCGACAAGGCCTACCGCACGCAGTCGCTGCCCACCGTGTTCTTCCAGGGCTGGGCGGCACCGGCAACGGTCACCGTCTCGGTCGGCGCGAAGTTCTGATCGCGTAACTGCTTTGAACAGGAGACCCCGGCGGATGGCCTCCGCCGGGGTTTTTTGTTTGCGGCAGCCGCTCCGCTACGCTCGCAAGGATGAAGGAAGAAGCGATAGCGTGGCAGCGGCAGCTTGCCTTCCGCAAGATTCCACTTCCCAAATCGCGCTCATTCTGCAAAAGCGCGCGTCCGCAGTGCCGATGCGTCGGTGTGCTGCGCGTGTGTGGCGATCGTAGCTCAGTTGGTTAGAGCGCCGGTTTGTGGTACCGGAGGTCGTGGGTTCGAACCCCATCGGTCGCCCCATTTCTCCCCATCTTGAGACAGTAGGCCCGCCTGCACTTAGGTTCAGGCGCGCTAATCTCTTGCTCCCCATGCGGGCAGGTGGCAGAGGTGGGGCGCGCGGACAGGTTCGACTGTACCGCCAGCTTTACGGACGTTGCTGCCCGCCCATGCATGGCTTTGCCAATCCTGCCCGTTTCCTGCGCATGGCGCGCTGGTTGATGCCGTTGATGCTGGTGCCGGGGCTGATCCTCGCGTTCGGCGCCTTGGCGTGGGGGCTGTTCATGGTCCCGCCGGACCGGCTCATGGGCCAGACGGTGCGCATCCTCTTCATCCACGTGCCTTCGGCCTGGCTCGGCATGGCCGGCTGGTCGACAATCGCGATCGCAAGCCTTGTCGAACTCGTGTGGCGCCATCCGCTCGCCGGGATCGCGGCGCGTGCGGCAGCGGTGCCGGGCGCGGCCTTCACAGCCATCTGCCTCGCCACCGGCTCGATCTGGGCACGCCCGACCTGGGGCACATGGTGGGTGTGGGATGGCCGGTTGACGAGCTTCCTCATCCTGCTCTTCCTCTATTTCGGCTATATCGCGCTGGCGGGCGCGGCGCAGCGCGATGCCGCTGCAGGTGAGGGCGCCAGCCGCGTCACCGCGATCTTCGGCCTTGTCGGCGCGGTCAACATCCCGATCATCAACCGTTCGGTGGTGTGGTGGAACAGCCTGCACCAGCCGCCCTCGATCACCGCAGGGAAGTCTTCGATCGACGCGGCCTTCCTCTACCCGCTGCTGTTCGCGGCGGTGGGGTTCACGCTCATCTTCGGCGGGCTGGTGCTGGCGCGCATGCGCATGCTCCTCGCCGATATCCAGACCGAGGCGCGCCTGCGCCGCAAGGCGATGGCATAAGCAGCACACGATGCACGAAAAGCTCGATCAGTGGCAGTTCGTGATGGCGGCGCTCGCCATCGGCGTGATCGGCACCCTTGTCCTTGTGGGCTGGACCCTTTGGGCCATGAAGCGCGCCGAGAAGCGCCGCGATAAGGCGCGTGAGAAATGAACACCACCACCAAGTCCTCCATGATCAAGCCCAAGCATCAGCGCCTTGTGCTGATCGTGCTCGCGCTCGTCGCGCTGATCGGCGCGGGGATGCTTGCCGCTTTTGCGCTGAGCAAGCAGGCGGCCTATTTCTATCTGCCGAGCGAACTTGCGGCGAAACCGCCCGAGGCGGGCCGCGCGGTGCGCCTTGGCGGCATGGTCGAGAAGGGCTCGATCAAGACGCAGGCCGATGGCGTCACGATCAACTTCATCGTCAGGGACGACAAAGCCCGCGTGCCCGTCCGTTTCTCCGGGATCACGCCGGATCTTTTCGTCGAAGGCTCGGGCGTCGTTGCCGAGGGGCGGATGGAGGGCACCACATTCGTGGCTGACAATCTGCTTGCCAAGCATGACGAGAAGTATGTGCCGCGCGAAATGAAGAACATGAGCACGGCCGAGGCCAAGGCCGTGATTGCGGAGACGAAATGAGCGCCCACCCATGATTGCTGAACTCGGCCTTGCGATGCTGTGGATGGCCGCAGCACTTGCCGTGTTGCAGCTTGTCGCTGGCGCGCTTGCGCTGCGCCCTGCGACCGCGCACCTTGCCGGCGTCGTGCGTCCGGTAGCGATGCTGCAGGGTCTGCTGGTCGCCTGCGCGTTCGCGGCGCTGATCTGGCTGTTCCTCAACACCGATCTCTCGGTCAAGCTGGTTGCGGAAAACAGCCATTCGGCCAAGCCCTTCATCTTCAAGCTCGCGGGCACCTGGGGCAACCACGAAGGCTCGATGCTGATGTGGGTGACGATCATGAGCATGGCCGGCGGCTTCGTCGCGCTCATCGAAAAGCGCCTGCGCGAGGAAACGCTGATCGCCACACTGGCGGGGCAGGCTTTCGTCAGCCTCGGCTTCTATGCCTTTCTGCTGCTCGCCTCGAACCCCTTCACGCGCCTGCCTGAGCCTGCGCCCGAAGGCGCCGGGCTCAATCCGCTGCTGCAGGACATCGGCCTCGCGTTCCATCCGCCCACGCTCTACGTCGGCTATGTCGGGCTCTCGATCGCGTTCAGTTTCGCAGTCGGCGCGCTCGTCACGCGCGATGTCGGCCCTGCCTTTGCCCGCGCGATGCGGCCTTGGGTGCTCGGCGCGTGGATATTCCTGACACTCGGCATCACGGCTGGTTCGTACTGGGCCTATTACACGCTCGGCTGGGGCGGCTGGTGGTTCTGGGACCCGGTCGAGAACGCCTCGCTGATGCCCTGGCTTGCGGCCACCGCGCTGCTCCATTCGTGCAGCGTACTCGCCGCGCGCAACGCGCTGCGCACGTGGACGGTGATGCTCGGCGTGATCGCCTTCTCGATGTCGATGGTCGGCACGTTCCTCGTGCGCTCGGGCATCCTCACCTCCGTCCACGCCTTCGCGGTCGATCCCACGCGCGGCTCGTTCATTCTTGCGCTGCTGGCAATCTACATCGGCGGCGCGCTGCTGCTGTTTGCGCTGCGCGCCAGCACGGTGACGGAAGGCGCGCGGTTTGCCGTGGTCAGCCGCGAATCTGCGCTGGTGTTCAACAACGTGATGCTCTGCGGCATCCTCGGCATCGTCCTTGTCGGCACGCTCTATCCACTGCTGACCGAAGCGATGGGCGTGAAGGTCTCGGTCGGCCCGCCGTATTTCAACCCGGTTTCCGCCGTGTTTGCGATTCCGATGATGCTGGTCATGGCGGTCGGTCCGGTGCTGCGCTGGCGCGAGGACAAGGGCGGGCGGATCACCTGGCAGATCGCGGTGCCCGCAGCCGTGATGGCGGCCGCGCTGCTCGCGGTAGAATTGCTCTTCGCGCCGATCAATCTGTTGCCCGCGCTGGGCCTTGCGATCGCGCCGGGGCTTGCGGTTGCCTCGCTCCAGCCGCTGGTGGGCCGCAACCTGCGCCGCACGCCGCTGGCGACCTACGGGATGGTCATCGGCCACTTGGGCATTGCCGTTGCGCTGTTCGGCATGGCGAGCGAGGGCGCCTTCTCGACCGAGCGGCTTGCAGCGATGAACCCCGGTGACAGCCAGCAGGTCGGCCCGTTCAAGGTCACGCTGCAGGATATCGGCCCCGTTGCCGGGCCCAACTGGACTGCGCTCGAGGCGACCGTGGCGGCAAGCTATGCCGGCGGCGCGGCCACCGTGCTCCATCCGCAGGCGCGCGTGTTTGCCAATCCGCCGGGTAACCGTACCGAAAGTGCGCTGCTGACGCGCTGGAACGGTCAGCTCTATGCCGTGCTCGGCGAAGAGGGTGAGGACGGCCGCTGGCAGATGCGTTTCTGGTGGAAGCCGTTCGTGCCGATGATCTGGTATGGCGGCGCGCTCGTTGCGCTGGGCGGCCTGCTCGCGCTGATGGGACGCGTCGCGCGCGATGTGAAGCGCCTCGTGGCGACCGACAAGATCGCCTGGCGCCGTGAAAGGCAGGGCCGATGAGCACGGCGGAGCAATCCAAGCGTCCCGGCCTCGCCGTATGGCTGCCGCTCGGCCTGTTTGCGGGCTTTCTGGCGCTGGTCATCGTCGGGCTCTATTGGCCAGCGGACCGCGAGGTTTCGAGCGCCTTCATCGGCAAGCCGCTCCCCGCGTTCGACTTGCCCCCCGCGACCGACGAGCGCCCCGGCCTTGCCACCGCGCAGTTCCAGCAAGGCGGCAAGCCGCGGCTGCTCAATGTCTTCGCGAGCTGGTGCGTCCCTTGCGCGGTCGAGGCTCCGCAGCTCGCGGCGCTCGCCAAGCAGGGCGTCGAGATCGACGGCGTCGCCATTCGCGACCGCAAGGAGGACGTGGCCCGCTTCCTCGGCCAGTACGGCAATCCCTTCGCGCGGATCGGCAAGGATGACTTGAGCCAGGTTCAGCTCGCCATCGGCTCTTCCGGCGTGCCCGAGACGTTCGTTGTCGATGGCAAGGGGATCATCCGCTATCAGCATATCGGCGATATCCGGCAGGAGGATATTCCGCTGATCCTGCGCAAGCTGGCCGAAGCCGAAGGGGGGGCACAGTGATGCGCGGCCTGCTCCTCGCGCTTTTGGCGCTCATTGCGCTCTCCGCACCGCTTGCCGCGCAGGACATGCTGCCGCCCGCGCCCTATGCCTACAAGCAGCTTGCCGATCCCGCGCAGGAGCGCAAGGCGCAGGCGCTGATGGAAACGCTGCGCTGCCTCAAGTGCCAGAGCCAGTCGATCGCCGATTCCGATGCGCCGATGGCCGGTGACATGCGCCATCAGGTGCGCACCCGCATCGCGGCCGGAGAGGAGCCCGAGGCGATCCGCCAGTGGCTGATCGAGCGCTATGGCGATTACGTGAGCTATACGCCGCAAGTGAAGCCGCTGACATGGCCGCTGTTTGCCGCCCCGCTGCTGTTCCTCGCGCTCGCGGCGTTCCTGCTGCGCGGGCGTTTCCGCCGGAGTAAGGGCGCATGACCTGGGTCTTTATCCTGCTGATTGCCGTCGTCGTCTGGGGCGTGATGGCGTTCCTGCTCAAGCTGCCGCGCACCGGCTGGGAGATCACCGCCGCCGCACTGCTTTTCGGCATTTCGGGCTATGCATTGCAGGGCCATCCCGGGCAGGCTGGCGCACCGCAGGCCCCGGTCGAGAACGCGAAGCTTGCCGATCAGACCTTGATCAAGGAGCGCCAGCAGATGGGCGCGGCTTTTGGACAGGGCCAGTCGTGGCTGATCCTCGCTGATGCGCTCACCCGGCAGGGCCAGTATGGCGCCGCGTCCGATGTCCTGCGCAAGGCCATCGCGAAGTCGCCGCAGGATGCCGACTTGTGGGTCGCGCTCGGCAATGCGCTCGTGGGCCATACCGATGGCGTGATCACACCGGCTGCGCAGTTCGCTTTCCAGAAGGCCGCCAACATCGCGCCCGATCATCCCGGTCCGCCGTTCTTCATGGGTCTGGCGCTCGCGCAATCGGGGCGTCTGGCCGAAGCGCGCACCTTGTGGGCTGAACTCCTCGTCCGTTCGCCCGCCGATGCACCCTACCGTCCTGACCTCGAGGCGCGTCTGGCGCGGCTCGACTCGATCATCGCCGAACAGGCCCAGATGCAGGGCGGCATGACGGGGGCACCGCCGGCTGCGGCGCCGGGGGCCAAGCCGGCTCAGCAATAATCCCTGAAACCAAGCGTTTATCCACGAGTTTCGGCGCTACTGACACGCGTGTACGTCCCATTGCGGGCACCATGGGGCAGTGCTAAAGCGCGCCGCCGTTCGGGGCATATGTGCTATGCCTGCCGTGGTTTGGGCCGATGCCCGGGGACTTGCTGACAATGAACGAAGCTGTGGTTGACGCTGCACCGGAAAGCGGAGGGCAGAGCGCCCCTTACGCGGCTGAAGCCGCGTCCGCGGCGCGGCAGGTCGGCGGTCTCAGCCTCGCCGTAGGCGCGATCGGCGTCGTCTTCGGCGACATCGGCACCAGCCCGCTCTACGCGCTGCGCGATACCTTCGCGGGCCACCATCCGCTGCCGCTCGACCGGCTGCATGTCTACGGCATTGTCAGCCTGATGTTCTGGTCGATGATGCTGATCGTGACCCTGAAGTACGTCACCGTCATCATGCGGGCGGACAACAAGGGGTCTGGCGGCAGTCTCGCGCTGCTCGCGCTGATCAACCAGCACACCACGGGGCGCCGCTGGGGCAAGGGCATCATTCTCCTCGGCGTGCTGGCCACCGCACTGTTCTACAGCGATTCCATGCTCACTCCGGCGGTCTCGATCATGAGCGCCGTCGAGGGTATTTCGGTCTACAATCCCGATCTCCACCGCCTTGTCGTCCCGATCGTGGTCGCCCTCGTGATCGCCCTGTTCGCCACCAAGAGCCAGACCACCGGCACGCGCCTCAGCTGGGCCTCGCGCTGGGCTGGGCCGTTCATGCTGCTCTACTTTGCCACGATCTCGCTGCTTGGCCTGCGCAGTATCGCCGCCGATCCGCAGGTGATCTGGGCGCTTTCACCACAATGGGCGCTGGCGATGTTCCAGGCCGATCCGTGGCACGGCTTCATTGCGATGGGCACCGCCGTGCTCGCGGTGACAGGCGCCGAGGCGCTTTATGCCGACATGGGCCAGTTCGGCCGTTCGCCGATCCGCGTCTCGTGGCTGGTCTTCGTGTTGCCCGCGCTGGTGCTCAATTATCTCGGGCAGGCGGGCCTCCTGCTGCGCGATCCGGCAGCGATCCACAGTCCGTTCTATCTGCTGGCGCCCCCGGGTTTCGAGTGGCCCTTGCTGGTGATCGCCACAACAGCGGCCGTGATCGCGGCGAAGGCAGTGATTTCCGGCGCGTTCCTCGTCACGCAGCAGGCGATCCAGCTCGGTTTCATCCCACGCATGACGATCCGCCACACCTCGACCAGCCTTGGCCAGATATACATCCCGGCGATCAACTGGGCGCTGATGATCGCGGTGATCCTCCTCGTGCTGGTGTTCGAGCGGTCGCGCAATCTCACCGCGGCCTATGGCATCGCGGTGACGGGGGCGATGCTGATCGACAACATCCTGCTTGCGGTGGTGTTGTTCAAACTCTGGCGGTGGAAGCCGGTCTTCGCGCTGCCGCTGCTCGCACTGTTCTTCGCGATCGATGCGACCTACCTCGGCGCCAATCTCGCCAAGATCCCCGATGGCGGCTGGGTGCCGCTGCTGATGGGCCTGGCGATCTTTACGCTGCTGACCACCTGGTCGCGTGGCCGCGCACTGATGCGCCAGAACATGGCCGAAGGCGCGCTGCCGCTCGAGGTGTTTACCCGTTCGGCCCACACCAGCGCCGCGCGCGTGCCGGGCACGGCGGTATTCATGGCCTCGGCAGCGGCGGGTGTGCCTTCGGCGCTGCTCCACAACATCAAGCACAA
Organism: Novosphingobium sp.; assembly: GCF_027489515.1. Classification (GTDB taxonomy): domain Bacteria; phylum Pseudomonadota; class Alphaproteobacteria; order Sphingomonadales; family Sphingomonadaceae; genus Novosphingobium. The sequence continues at coordinate 10,549 of NZ_JAIXZS010000032.1, forward strand.
CAAGGTGCTGCACGAGCGCGTGGTCGTCCTCACCGTGCAGATCGCCGACGCGCCTACGGTCGAGCCGGCTGACCGCGCAGTGGTCAAGGACTTCGGGCAGGGCTTCTACCGCCTGATCCTGCGCTTCGGGTTCATGGAGGAGACCGACGTTCCGGCCGCGCTGAGCGGCGTTTCGGTCTGCGGCGAGCCGTTTGACATGATGCGCACGAGCTTCTTCCTCTCGCGCCAGACGCTGATTCCGGCAGACGTGCCCGGCATGGCGCTGTGGCGGGAAATGCTCTTCGCGTGGATGCTGCGCAACGCGGCGGATGCGATGGGATTCTTCCGCCTGCCGACCAACCGCGTGGTCGAACTCGGCAGTCAGCTCAAGATCTGACGGCGGTGTCGGGGGGCACCAACGCCCCCCTCTGCCAGATCACTTCGGCGACGGGGTGGGCGAAGGCGTGGGCTTCAAGGCCTCCTTGGCCTCGTCCGCGCCCTGCTTGATCCGATCGCCCATCCGGTCCGCGGCTTCCTTCGCCCGGTCCAGCGCGGCATCGGCCTTTGCGCCGGCCGCTGCGGCATCCGTGCTGGCTGCCTCGCTCGTGTCGGTCGCGGCGGTCGAAATGTCTTCACCGGCCGAAGTGGCGGTCTCGGCGGCGTTCTCCTTGGTCTTTTCCGAACAGGCGGAGAGCGCAAGGGCGGCGGCAAAAGCTGCGAGAGTGACTGTACGCATGGTTGGGGAATACCTTTCTGGCGTGGACTTTCGTCCGGTGCGCGCGGGTCCCCCCCACAAACGCAAACGGCGCGGCGTCCGCTTGGGGACGCCGCGCCGTTGTGGGCGCTAAACAGCAGTCAATCAACCGAGATTCGCGCTCACCATGCAGTAGAGCATCGGCAGCGAGAGCAGCAGGTTGGTGCGGCTGGCGAAGAGTGCGCGGGGAGCGGCAGCGGCCTTCTCCTCTGCGGTCGCCTCGACGATGCCGAGGATCTTCTTCTGCGCCGGCCAGATGATGAACCACACGTTGAAAGCCATGATGATGGCGAGCCACATGCCGACGCCGATCAGCTTGACGTTGCCTTCGCCGCTGAAGGTCAGCGCCTCGTGGCCGTAGCCATCGACGATCGAGATCGCGAGGCCGGTGATCAGCGTGAGCAGCGCGCCATAGCGGAAGAAGAAGAACACCTTGGGCGCGATGTGCCCGGTGATCGCACCCTTCTGCTCGGCAGGGATCTTGGGCATGGTCGGCACCTGCACGAAGTTCAGGTAGTAGAGCAGGCCGATCCACAGGATGCCGAAGAACGCGTGTGCCCAGCGGAACACCGAGTTGCTGTCAACCGGCGCGCTGGCGTGGAACGCGATCATGACCCCGATCGCGGCGGCCAGGCCGACGGCGAGCACGAGGTGCAGATTTCCAAAGAACTTTGCCATTTATGTTTCCCCCGAAGAGATGGTCTTTTGATGGCTGTCCGGCCACCCAGCCGGTCCGACGTGGTTCATATGCGGGTTTTGGCCCGTTTGTCATTGTATTTTGGTGCCAAGCGTTAACCGTTAGGCGGGTTCTGTTCGACCTCTGCCGCTGCTTCTTCGCCAAGTCCGTGGCGCAGCAGCATCGGGATCTGTGCGAAGGTAAACAGGAACGAGAGAGCGCTCACGCCCCACAGCTTGACCAGCAGCCAGGTGTCGAACGACATTGTGTGGCGCAGCACTTCATTGAGGCCGGCAAGGAACAGGAAGAACCAGGCCCAGTTGCGCGAAAGCTTGAGCCAGCCTTCATCGGAAAGCCCGTCGAACGCGCTTTGCAGCAAGGTGCGCAGCATGGCCTTGCCGCGAAACAGGCCGCCGAACAGCACGCCGGCAAACAGCAGGTAGATCGCAGTCGGCTTGATCTGGATCCATACCGGATCGCCGAGGAACACCGTGAGCGAGCCGAAGCCGACGATGAGGATCGTGGAAAGCCAGAGCATCGGCGAGATATGGCCGAGCCGCCACTTCGAGATCACCAGCGCCACCACCGTTGCGACCATGAACGCCATGGTGGACTTGGTCACCGCCACCACCGCGCCCAGGCTTTCGCTGCCCGCGTCCTTCGGGCTGAACCAGCGATAGGCAAGGAAGAATACCAGCAGCGGGCCGTAATCGACGAGGAGGTTCACCCACGAGGACTTGGGCTTGGGCTTCGCGGTCGGCTCGTTCACCGCAGCACTCCCGCAATCACCCGCGCCACGAGATCCGGATCGAAGGGCCGCAGATCGTCGATCTTCTCGCCCACGCCGATGGCGTGGATGGGGAGGCCGTATTGCTCTGCCGCCGCCACCAGCACGCCGCCGCGCGCGGTGCCGTCGAGCTTGGTCATGATGAGGCCGGAAACGCCCGCCACTTCCTTGAACGTCTCGATCTGCTGGAGCGCGTTCTGTCCGTTTGTCGCATCGAGCACGAGCACCACATCGTGCGGCGCTTCGGGATTGAGCCTGCCAAGCACACGGCGCACTTTCGCGAGCTCATCCATCAGCTCGCGCTTGTTCTGGAGGCGCCCGGCAGTATCGACGATCAGCGCGTCGATGCCCTTGTCGGTCGCGGCCTTTACCGCATCGAACACGATCGAAGCCGGATCGCCGCCTTCCGCGCCCGAGACGATCTCGATCCCGAGCCGGTCTGCCCAGACGCGCAGCTGGCCGATGGCGGCGGCCCGGAAGGTATCGCCTGCTGCCAGCATCACCGAATAGTCCTGCTCCTGAAACAGGTGCGCAAGCTTTGCGATGGTCGTCGTCTTGCCCGAACCGTTGACGCCGATGACAAGGATCACCTGCGGGCGCGGGAAGGCGACGATTTCGAGCGGCTTGGCCACGGGCCGCAGGATCGCCGCGATCTCCCCCGCCACCGCTTCGGCGAGCGCGGCCTCGTCCACGCCCTTCTCGAAGCGCGTCGAGGCGAGCTTGGCGCGGATCCGCGATGCAGCGCGCGGGCCAAGGTCGGAGAGGATCAGCGCGTCCTCGAGGTCGTCGAGTTGCGCGTCGGTGAGGCGGTTGCCGCCGGCGAGACCAGCGAGGTTCTCGGTCAGGCGTTCGGATGTCTTGCGCAGGCCCCCGAGCAGGCGATCTGTCCAGCCGCTCTCGCTCGTGGTTGCGCTTGTCTCGGGGGTCATTCCAGCAGGCCTTCGCGGATACGGGTCGGTGTCAGCAGCACGATCTCCCCCGCAGCCGTGCCTTCGGGCAAGCGGTAGGGGGCGAATTCGGGGGAATGGCCGGTTCCGTCGCGCTCGGCAAGCACTTCGCGCGGGAAGCCGATCAGCCCCTCCAGCCAGCACGTGCGCGTGGCGGCAACGGCGGCGCGCACTTCGGCGGCACGTGTCCGCACCACAGGCGGCGGCACTTGCGGCATGCGCGCGGCGGGCGTGCCGGGGCGGGGCGAATAGGGGAAGACATGGCCGTGGACGATCCCGCAGTCCGCGACGATGCCCACATTGGCCGCATGCATGGCGTCGTCTTCGGTCGGGAAGCCCGCAATCAGGTCTGCGCCGATGGCAATCTGCGGGCGTGCCTTGCGCAGTCGCTCGCTGAGCGCAACCGCCTCGGCGCGGGTGTGGCGGCGCTTCATGCGCTTGAGGGTGAGGTCGTGCCCTGCCTGCAGCGAGAGGTGGACATGCGGCATGATCCGCGCCTCGCCGGTGATCAGCTCGAACAGCAGACCGTCGATCTCCACCCCGTCGAGCGAGGAGAGCCGGAGGCGGGGGAGGGCGGGAAACGCGGCAAGGATCGCGGCGACCAGATCGCCCAGTTTCGGCGCACCCGGCAGGTCCGCACCCCAGCCGGTGACGTCCACCCCGGTCAGGACGACTTCGCGCGCGCCGCCTGTGAGGTGGCCCTCGACCGTGCGCAGCACTTCGGCAATGGGCTGGGACGCGCTTCTGCCGCGCCCAGCAGGGATGATGCAGAAGGTGCATGCATGATCGCAGCCCGTCTGCACCGGCACGAAAGCGCGGGTATGGCGAGCGCTTGGTGCGGGCAGGGGGGCAGGGGGCGCCTGCCACGCCGCCGCTTCGAGCTTTGCCGCATTGGGCACCACGCCGTCGACTTCGGGCATCGCGGTGAAGTCCTCGGGCGCAATCGTCGCCGCGCAGCCGGTCACCAGCAGCCGTGCATCGGGGTTCGCCGCGCGCAGCCGCCGCACCGCGCGGCGTGATTGGCGCACCGCTTCGGCCGTCACCGCGCAGGAATTGACCACGACCGTGCGCTGCGAAGAGCCCGCGACCATCCCGCGGATCGTCTCGCTTTCGGCAAGATTGAGCCGGCAGCCGAGCGTCACAACGGCTTCGCTCACAGTGGGAAATCATCCTCGTCGAAGGTGCCGGCAAAGCTGAAGGACGCCGGCCCCGTCATCAGGATCGTGCCGCCTTCGGCCCAGGCGATCTCCAGCGGCCCCCCGGGCAGGTCCACCTGCACCGGACCCGTTACCAGCCGCCGCCGCAATGCGAGCACCGCCGCCGCGCAGGCGCCAGTGCCGCAGGCCCGCGTCAGCCCCACGCCGCGTTCCCACACGCGCAGCTTGATATGACTGGGTCCGAGCACCGAAGCGACGCCGACGTTGACCTTCTCGGGAAACAGCGGATCGGTCTCTATCACCGGACCCAGCCGCGCGAGATCGATGGTATCGGCATCGGGCACGAAGAACACCACATGCGGATTGCCGACGTTGACCGCCGCCGGGGTTTCGAGGTCCTCCCAGCCGACCGGCATCGCCAGCGTATCCATCGCGTAGGCGAGCGGGATTTCGTCCCAGCCGAAGCGCGCTGGGCCCATGTCGACGGAAACGCCGCTGCCGGTCGCGCTCGAGGCGAGCATCCCGCCCAAAGTCTCGATCCGCTGTTCGCCTCCCAGCAGCATTCCGACCGCGCGCGTGGCATTGCCGCAGGCCTCCACTTCGCTGCCATCGGCATTGAAGATGCGCATGCGCACATCAGCCGCTTGCGAAGGCTCCAGCACGATCAGCTGGTCGCAGCCGATCCCGGTGCGCCGCTCGGCCAGCGCCGCAGCACGTGCATGCGACATCGCCACAGGCACGTCACGCGCGTCGATCACGATGAAATCGTTGCCGAGGCCATGCATCTTGCGGAATGCGACAGACATGCCGCCCGTCTAGGCGCGCGCGCGGCACGGCGCAACGGTCTCAGGCGATGCGGGTGCTCGGTATCTCAGGGGCCGCGCTGTCCGGTAGCGGGCCGATGAGAAGCCCTTGCTCGGCCAGATTGCGCCGCACTTCTGCGGCCGAAGCCGGCTGGCCATAGAGGTAGCCCTGACCCTTGAACTTGCCGAATCGGCGCAGCGCACTCAGCACTTCGGTGCTCTCGATCCCTTCCGCCGTGATCGGCAGCGCCATCCCGCGGCCCAGCGAGGAGATCGCCTCGACGATCGAGGCGCTGTCCGCGCTGCGCGCCAGAGTGGAAACGAAGCTGCGGTCGATCTTGATCCGGTCGAACGGAAGTGTGCGCAGCTGCGCGAGGCTCGAGTAACCGGTGCCGAAGTCGTCGAGGCTGATGCGGATGCCCTGGTTCTTGAGACTGGTGATCAGCGAGCGCACCACCGCGATGTTCTCGTGCAGGCAGGTTTCGGTGATCTCGATCTCGAGCCGGGTCGGCGGGAAATTGGCAGCGACCAGCATCTTGAGCAGCCGCTGTGCAAACCAGGGATCGCGCAGCTGCACCGGCGAGATATTGACCGAGAGCGTGAGGCGCGGGTCCCACGCCCGCGCGTCGGTCAGGGCAAGTGTGATCAGGGCTTCGGAAAGGTCCGCGATGAGGCCGATCTCTTCGGCGACCGGAATGAAGACGTCCGGGCTCACGATGCCGTGGCGCGGGGAAAGCCAGCGAGCCAGCATCTCGAAGCCGGTGATCTCGCCAGTCTCGAGGTCGATCTGCTTCTCGTAATAGGGCACGAACTCGCCGCGCTTCAGTCCGTCGCGGATGCCCTGCTCAAGCTCGCTGCGGAAGCGCAGCTCCTTTTCCATGCTCGGCTCGAACCACGCAAAGCGGTTCCGTCCGCGGCGCTTGGCCTGATACATGGCAAGATCGGCGCGGTGGAGCAGATCCTGCGCGACATGGGCCGCGCTGTGCACCGCCCCGCTCGAGCCCACCGCGATCCCGATCGAGGCGGTCACTTCGGCGCGCAGCACACCCGAGAAGATGGGCTCTGCGAGCGCGTCGTTGATCCGCACCGCGAGGCGTTCGATCGCGCTTTCTCCGCCCGGCGTGAAGATCGCCGCGCAGATGAATTCGTCCCCGCCCAGCCGCGCCACGATGGAGCGCGCGGGCATCTGTGTCTCGATGCGCCGGGCCGTTTCGACAAGTACGGCATCGCCCGCCTTGTGGCCCAGCAGGTCGTTCGAGCGCTTGAACTTGTCGAGGTCGATCATCAGCACCGCGACCTCGTCGCCGTTTTGCGCAGCGTCGTCGACAAGCTTGGCGATCGCATCGTCAAGGCTGCGGCGATTGAGGCAGCCGGTCAGCGCATCGGTGCAGGCGAGACGGGTTGCATTCTCCTCGGCCTTGCGGCGCTGCGTGATTTCGGTCTGCAGTTCGGCATAGCGGCGCCAGCCGAAGATCAGCAGCGCGATATTGAGGATGAGCGCGTTGGTCAGCAGTACGTCCGGGCTGCCGACCCCGTAGATCCAGCTGCGGGCAATGCCGGTAAGGACGGTCGAACCGGTGCCGATGAACAGGAAAATGGCGGCGACAAGGATGCCCAGCGCGACAAGATCCCGCTCGGCGCGCTTCAGCGGGACTTTCTCGCCCGCCGCATCGGTCCTGTGCTGCCCATCGTCGGCCATGATCGGCTTGCCCATTCCTTTCGGGTCCGATCCGGATCATTAGCTAACGGGGCTGAAGTTTTGGTTAAGTTCGCCCTGCCAACGCTGTTTCCCGAAGCCGCAGCGGGAGACTTGCACCGCAGCCGCGGCGGGGCACTCTGCCGCAGCCGCGGCGGGGGACTTGCGCCGCAGCCGCAACTCGCGTAAGCGCGCGGCAGCAAGAGGTGGCTCCGGCCCCCTTTTCAAGGTAGTTTGTCCCGGTTTCCGTGGATGCGCCATACGCTGGTCGGCGAGGTTTCGCCCACCGGCGTTTTTCGCGTTATGCACGGGATCACCGGGAAAAGGAGCGCAAAGCGTGTTCGATAGTCTGTCAGACCGGCTTGGAGGCGTGTTCGATCGCCTGCGCGGCCGCGGCGCGCTGCGCGAGGAAGACGTCCAGGCTGCCATGCGCGAGGTGCGCATCGCGCTCCTCGAAGCCGACGTCGCGCTCCCCGTCGTCCGCCGCTTCATCGACAAGGTGACCGAGGAAGCGACCGGCCAGCAGGTGCTGAAGTCGGTCACCCCCGGCCAGCAGGTCGTCAAGATCGTCAACGACGCGCTGGTCGAGATGCTGGGTTCGGAAACGGCCGATCTCGATCTCGCGGCCACGCCGCCTGTCGTCATCATGATGGTCGGCCTTCAGGGCTCGGGCAAGACGACGACGACCGCCAAGATCGGCAAGCTGCTCAAGGAAAAGCAGGGCAAGAAGGTCCTGATGGCCTCGCTCGACGTCAATCGTCCGGCGGCGCAGGAACAGCTTGCGGTGCTGGGCGAGCAGGCCGGTGTTGCGACGCTCCCGATCGTTCCGGGCCAGTCGCCTGTCGAGATCGCCCGCCGCGCGATCAATGCCGCGAAGCTGCAGGCGGTCGACGTGCTGATGCTCGATACTGCGGGCCGCCTACACGTCGATCAGGCGCTGATGGACGAGATGAAGGCGGTCGCCGAAGTCTCGGCCCCGCGTGAAACGCTGCTGGTCGTCGATTCTCTCACCGGTCAGGACGCGGTCAACGTCGCGCAGAACTTCGCGGGCGAAGTTGATCTTACCGGCGTCGTGCTGACCCGCATGGACGGCGATGCGCGCGGCGGTGCAGCGCTCTCGATGCGCGCCGTCACCGGCAAGCCGATCAAGTTCGCGGCGACCGGTGAAAAGCTCGATGCGATCGAGCAGTTCAATCCCGAACGCGTTGCCGGCCGCATCCTCGGCATGGGCGATATCGTCTCGATCGTCGAAAAGGCGGCCGCCACGGTCAAGGCGGACGAGGCCGAGAAGCTCGCGCAGCGCATGGCCAAGGGCCAGTTCGACATGAACGACCTGCGCACCCAGCTGCAGCAGATGCAGCGCATGGGCGGGCTCGGCGTGTTGGCGGGCCTGATGCCCGGCATGAAGAAGGCCAAGCAGGCCATGGCCAACTCGGGCATGGACGACCGCGTGCTGCTGCACATGGACGCGATCATCGGCTCGATGACGCCCAAGGAGCGCGAGCGGCCCGAGCTCTTGAACGCCAAGCGCAAGATCCGCGTCGCGAAAGGCTCCGGCACGCAGGTGCAGGACGTCAACAAGCTTATCAAGATGCACATGGAAATGGCGAAAGCCATGAAGCAGATTCGCAAGATGGGCGGGCTCAAGGGCCTCGCTGCGATGTTCGGCGGTGGCGGAATGGGCGGTCTCGGTGGTGGCGGTGATGCCGGCCCCGGCCAGCTGCCTGGTGGCGGCATGGGCGCAGGGATGGGCGGCATGCCCGGTCTCCCCGGTTTGGGTGGTGGCAATATGCCCGCCAACCTCGGCGATCTGCTCAGGAAGAAATGATTTCAAGTTCAGTTTCAGTTTCAGTTTTTGTCGGAAAGGTTTGAAGTATGTCGGTTTCCCTTCGTCTCTCGCGCGGTGGCTCGAAGAAGCGCCCCTACTACAAGGTCGTGGTCGCCAACAGCCGCTCGCCCCGCGACGGCGCCTACCTCGAGCAGGTCGGCACCTACAACCCGCTCCTCGCCAAGGATGATGCCAACCGCGTCCGTCTCGTCGAAGACCGCGTGCGCTACTGGCTCGGCGTCGGCGCGCAGCCGACCGACCGCGTTGCCCGCATGCTCGACAAGGCCGGCATCAAGGAGCGCACCCCCACCGTGAACCCTGCGAAGGGTGAGCCGGGCAAGAAGGCCAAGGAGCGCGCTGAAGAGCGTGCGGCCAAGATCGCCGAGGCTGAAGAAGCCAAGCGCGAGGCCGAAGAAGCCGCTGCCGCCGCTGCTGCTGCCCCGGCAGCAGAAGAAGCCCCGGCTGCTGAAGAAGCTCCCGCTGAGGAAGCTGCTGCCGAGCAGGCCGAAGGCTAAGCTGAAATGCACGGCCGCCCCGTCACGCTCGCTGCGATCAGCGGCGCGCATGGCGTGGGCGGCGAAGTGCGGCTCAAGCTGTTCGGGGAAGGGGTGGAAAGCCTCAAGGCCCACCGACTGTTCAACGACGGCGCCCTCACGCTCACCAAGCTGCGTGATGACGGCAAGGGTGGCGCCATCGCCCGCTTTGCCGAGGTGGCTGACCGCACTGCTGCTGAAAAGCTGCGCGGCACCGTGCTGACAGTGCCGCGCGCCAGCCTCCCGCCGCTGGCGGAAGGCGAATACTATTATACCGATCTGATCGGTCTGCCCGCCGTCTCGACCGAGGGCGAGGTGCTGGGCACCTGCATCGCGGTCGAGAATTTCGGCGCGGGCGATGTGCTCGAGATCGAGCGGCCTGCCGAAGAAGGCAAACCTCGCAAACGCTTCATGGTGCCGATGCGCGCTGAAGCCGTGCCCGAATGGAACGGCGAACGGCTTGTGATCGAAGCGGCTTACGCCGCCGACTGACACGTCGAGGGATCGCAGCACGGCGTTTCGGCGTGCTGCTTCGCTGGCGGCGTGATCAGATCGCGCACCAGCATGCGCAGTTCGTCCCACAGGCTCGGCACCGGGCGGCCCTCGCGCACCAGATCCTCGCGTGCCTGCAAGGCTGCCTTGTGGGCTTCGGCCCAACCACGGCTCCAGACTTCATCCATCATCACGCATCTCCTTTGCTGATGGCTGCATTGTGCCTGCCGGCGGGCCGTGCGGCCAACAAAAGCTCTGGCATGTCGTATAAGGTGGCCTTATCATCGCCTGATGCCTGATCTGCCGCCCCTGTCCGCCGTCCGCGTGTTCGAAGCCGCCGCAAGGCTGGAGAACTTCAGCCGCGCTGCGGAAGAGTTGGGGATGACGCAGGCTGCGGTCAGCTATCAGGTCCGCCAATTGGAAGACCGGGTCGGCCGGCCGCTGTTCCTGCGCGAGAAGGGCCGGGTGCGCCTGTCGGAGGCCGGGCGCCGGCTTGCGCCCGCCGTCTCCGCCGCGCTCTCCGATATCGCCACGGCCTTTGCCAATCTCAGCGCGGACGACAGCGGCGTCCTTGCGATCAGCACGATCCCCTCGTTCGGCGGCACCTGGCTGAGCGCGCGGATCGGACGCTTCCAGGTCGCGATGCCCGATCTGGCCCTGCGCCTCGCCACGACCGGCCGCATCACCGATTTCGCGCGTGACGGTATCGACGTCGCCATCCGCTCCGGCGTGGGGCCGTGGCCCGGCGTCACGGCCGAATTCCTGATACGCTATCACGTCTCGCCGATCTGTTCGCCCGGCTTCATCGCTGAACACGATATCCGCGAACCTGCAGACCTGCTTCGCGTCCAGCGCCTTGCGCCCGAAGATCCGTGGTGGCCAAGCTGGTTCGCGGTTGCCGGGGTCGAGATGCCCGATGCGGCGCCGCCCGCCGGCATCGCCTTCGACAGCCAGATGGAAGAAGCTCGCCTCGCCGGTGCTGGCTTCGGCGCTGCCCTGATGACTCCGCTGTTCTGGCGCGACGAACTTGCTGCAGGCACGCTCGTGCAGCCGTTCCCGCAAGTCTTCCTGCCGCCCTTTTCGCTGTGGTTCGTCCGTCCGGAAGGCCGCTCCGGGGTCCGCAAGATCGAGCGCTTCCGCGAATGGCTGCTCGCGGAAATGGCCGCCGAACGCGCGCGGGGCGTGGCACCGCCCGAAGTCTGGATCGCGCCGCCGGTAACAAACCGGTAACAGCACAGCAGTATACCCTGCCTCAGATGAACGCGCCTTTCGCTTCGTCATGCACGGCAACAGCAAGTCCGCTGTGGCAGGCCCTTTCGACGTACGAGGTCGGGCCAGTCGATGCCGACCTTTCCTTCACGCAGCGCCTCGCCCGCGAGAACGGCTGGACCGCAAAGCATGCCGCGCGCGTGTTCGAGGAATACCGCCGCTTCCTCTACCTTGCCGGCACGGCCACCCACCCCGTCACCCCCTCCGATGCGGTCGATCAGGCCTGGCACCTGCACCTCACCTACACGCGCGATTACTGGGAGCGGCTCTGCCCCGAGGTGCTCGGCCGCGCGCTGCATCACGGCCCCACCAAGGGCGGGCGGGCGGAAGGTGAACGCTTCTTCGAACAGTACGCCCAGACCCTGCGCAGCTACGAGGCCGCCTTCGGCCCCGCACCCGAGGATATCTGGCCCGATGCGCGCCGCCGCCTGCTGATTGATCCCAAGGCGCGGCGCGTTCACCCCCGTGAGGTGCTGATCCTGCCTTACCGCTGGCTTCTCGGCGGCGGGCTGCTCGCAGCTCTGACCTATGCCTTGTGGAGTCTGCTATGACAGGCCTTGGCCCGTTCGATTTGCACGGCCCTGAATTCCTGATCCTCTATTGCGAACTCGCCGTGATCGCGCTGATCGCAAGTTTCGTCATCCCGCGGTACTTGCGCCCCGAAGGCCGCCCGTGTCGTCCGACAGACGAGGACGAACTCGCGCTGCTCGCCGGTGGCCGCGAACGCTATGCCGAGACCGTCGCGGTCCGGCTGCTGTCCGTCGGTGCGGTCAGCGTGCAAAGCGACGGCAGGCTGCAGATCCGGGACCGCAACGGCGGGCGCACTTTGGCCGAACGCCGCGTGGTTGCGCTCGGCTCGCCGATGCGCTGGGGCGACATGCTGCTCGCTGTCGCGGGGCCTGCCGAGAATGCCGAGCACAAGCTTGCGCAGCGCGGGCTGCTGATGGATGCCGCCACCCGGCAGCAGATGCGCCTGCTCCAGACCGCCCCGCTGGCGCTCCTGTTCCTCTTCGGTATGGCCAAGTGGATCGTGGGCACGATGCGCGACCGGCCTGTCGGCATCCTCACCGCGCTGCTCATCGTCACGGCAATTGTGGCCGTGCTGCGCTTTGCCGTGTTGGATCGCCAAACCCGCGCCGGGAAGGTTGCCCTCGCTGACGCCCGCTCCGAAGCCGCCCGCCTGCGCCGCGCCGCGCCCACCGACGAGGCCCCGCTCGCCGTCGCGCTGTTCGGCACCAGTGTGCTTATCGGCGCGTATCTCTCCGACTTCCACCGCATGCGCAGCGCCGGAGGCGGCGGCGACACCTCCAGCAGCGGCGGCTGCAGCGGCGGAAGTGGGGGCTGCGGCGGTGGAGGCTGCGGCGGCTGCGGCAGCTGAGGGCTGCTTTGTCTGGCCTCTCGCCATGACGAACAAATGCTGCCAACCTGCTCTCACATGGTGGGAGGCACGCAATGCGGTTCAAGGCAAATCTTCTGGCGGCACTGGCCATCGCAGCGCCGATACCGGTATTCGCCCAGAGCGCCCAGACCGCCGCTGCTGCCACCAATCCCGCAGCCTTCGACACCGAGATCAACGCGATCCTGACGAAGTGGATGGCCGAGAACCACATCCCCGGCATGGTCTTCGGCTTGGTGCAGGACGGCCGCCTTGCCTACGTGAAGGGCGAGGGCGTGCAGGACCTTGCCGCCAAGCGCCCGGTCACGCCCGATACGCTGTTCCGCATCGCCTCGATGACCAAGGCCTTCACGGCCCTATCGATCCTCAAGCTGCGTGACGAGGGGCGGCTGGCGCTCGATGATCCGGCGGATCGCTATGTCCCCGAGATGCGCGGCTGGACCTATCCCACCAGCGATTCCCCGCGCATCACGGTTCGCGATCTGCTCACCCACAGCGCCGGCTTCGTGACTGATGATCCCTGGGGTGACCGGCAGCAGGTCCTTTCGCAGACGGCGTTCACCGCGCTGCTCAAGGCCGGCGTACCTTTCACCCGCGCGCCCGAGATGCGCCACGAATATGCCAACCTGGGCTACGCGATCCTCGGCCGGGTGATCGCCAATATCACGAAGGCGCCCTACCGAACGTTCGTCGAGCAGCGCGTGCTCACCCCGCTGGGCATGACCGTCAGTGGCTTCGATGTGCTCGCCCACCCGAAGGACACGCGTGCCATCGGCTACCGCTGGGAAAACGACGCGTGGGCCGAGGAGCCCACGATGAAGGACGGCGCGTTCAATGCGATGGGCGGCCTCGAGGTCAGCGCCAACGACTATGCCAAGTGGCTCGGCTTCATCACCTCCGCCTGGCCCCCGCGCGATGGGGAGGACGCAGGCCCCGCCAAGCGGGCCACCGTCCGCCAGATCATGCGCGGCGCGAACAATGCCAACGTGTTCCACCGCTATGCGACTGATGGCGACAAGCAGTGCCCCGGCGCAATCGCCTATGGCCTGGGCTGGCGCGTGATCACCGATTGCGATTACGGCACGGTGCTCGCCCACGGCGGCGGCTATCCGGGCTATGGCAGCCACGTGATGGTCCTGCCCGAATACGGCGCTGCGCTCTTTGCGCTCACCAACCGCACTTACGCTGGCCCCAGCCAGCCGGTGTGGGACATTGCCGCGCTGCTCACCGCGAAGGGCGTGCTGGTGAAGCGGGCGGAACCCGTCTCGCCCGAACTCGCGAGCTTCTACACCGCCGCGCAGACCGTCTGGGCCGCCGGCACCATCGACGCGCTGCAAGGCCGCGTCTCGATGAACTTCCCGATGGACCGCACGGCTGCGAACTGGGCCAAGGTGCTGGCGGAGACGAAAGCCAAGTCCGGAGCCTGCGACACGGCCGCGTCTATCACGGCAGAAGGCGCGATGAGCGGCACGTTCGCGTGGAAATGCGAGAAGGGCCGGATCGAAGGTACTGTCCTCCTCGCGCCGACCAAGCCGATCACGCTGCAATCGTTGGGGTTTGCGTTCGAGGGGAAGGATTGAATCCATCGAACATTGTGTATATACTCGATGTATATACGGAGCGTGCCATGAGCGAAGAATTCGTCGCCAAAGTCTTCAAGTCGGGCAATTCCGTGGCGCTGCGCCTGCCAAAGGGCTGGGGCTTCGCCGAAGGCGATGAAGTCGTCGTCGTGCCGCACGAAGATGGCACCTTCAGCTTCTGGAAGCAGGAGGATGCGCTGCAGGTGCTGCTGTCGCTCTATGGCAGCATGTCACCGGGCTTCATGAAGGATGGGCGCGGGGACATCGAGCAGGATGACCGCGACTGGGACAAGCCCACGGTCAGCACAGCTGCCTGATGTACCTTCTCGATACCAACATCTGCATCGACTATGTCGATGGCCGCAGCGCGGCCGCGCGTCGCCGGGTCGAGGAGAGCTTTCGCAAGGGCCTCGCGATCTCCTCGATCACGGCCTCGGAATTGCTTGTCGGCGCGCGTGAATCCCAGGACCCCGTGGCTGATGCCCAGCGCATCGACCGCTTCATCAGCGTGGTTCGCTGCCACGATTACGATACGGCGGCTGCGCGTGAATACGCCCGCATCGCCAAAGCCATCGGGGTGAACCGCAAGAGCTTCGACCGCCTGATCGCCGCCCACGCGCTGGCGCTGGGGCTGGTGCTGGTGACAAGCAACGTGAAGCACTTCGCCGATGTGCCGGGGCTCAAGGTCGAGAACTGGACGGTGTGATGATCCTTCCGCTGCTCCTGTTCGGCCTGATCCTGCCCCTGCTGTTCGGCTTTTGCCTTTGCCGCTGGCGGACGGACTGGGGACGCCGGCGGATTCTCTGGTCGGTCGCTCTGCCGTTTCCGGCTCTGATCACGATCCCCTCGCTGTATCTGGTTGTCTCGACGCTGCTCACGCCTGCCAGTCGGTGCGGCACCGATGCCTGCGGGATGGCGATCGGCTTCGGCCTCATGGGGCTTTCGGCGGCTGCACTTTTCCTTGGCCTTGGCCTTGCCATGGGCTGGGCCGGGCTGGCACTTGCGGGCCGCGGCCGCGTGGCGGCCAGCGAAAAGGCAGACACATTCAGATGACCTTCCACGCGACTGTCCTCACGCTCTACCCGGAGATGTTCCCCGGCCCCCTCGGCGTCAGCCTTGCAGGCCGCGCCATGGCGGAGGGCAAATGGGCGATCGATACCGTCCAGATCCGCGACTTTGCGGCGGACAAGCATCGCACCGTGGACGATACCCCGGCAGGCGGCGGCGCGGGCATGGTGCTGCGCGTCGATGTGCTGGCCAAGGCCATCGACCATGCGCGGGAAGGGGGCGCGGACCGCCCCGTCATCGCGCTCACCCCGCGCGGCAAGTCGCTCACGCAGGCCCGCGTGCGCGAACTCGCGGAGGGGCCCGGCGTCATCCTCCTGTGCGGCCGGTTCGAGGGTTTCGACGAGCGGATCTTCGAAGGGCGGGGCGTCGAGGAAGTTTCCGTCGGCGATATCGTGCTCTCCGGAGGCGAACCTGCCGCGCTCATGCTCCTCGATGCTTGCATTCGGCTGCTTCCCGGCGTAATGGGCGCGCCTTCCAGTGGGTCAGAAGAGTCGTTCGAGAACGGTCTCCTCGAGTATCCGCACTATACCCGACCCCAGGAATGGGAAGGGCGCACGATCCCTGAAGTGCTGCGATCGGGGGATCATGCGAAAATCGCTTCATGGCGGAAACGCCGGTCTGAAGACGATACCCGGTCACGCAGGCCGGACCTTTGGGAGCGCCACACCGGCGTTCGGGTCCAGTCTGCCTCTGGCGCGCAGCGTGAAGTGCAGGACGATTGAGTCATGAACATCATTCAGCAGCTCGAAGCTGAAGCCATCGCCGAATTCAAGGCGAAGAAGACCATCCCCGATTTCCGCGCTGGCGATACGCTGCGCGTCGGCGTGCGCGTCGTCGAAGGTGAGCGCACCCGTGTTCAGGCCTACGAAGGCGTGTGCATCGCGCGTTCGAACCGCGGCCTCGGCTCGAACTTCACCGTTCGCAAGATCTCGTTCGGCGAAGGCGTGGAGCGCGTGTTCCCGCTCTACTCGCCCAACATCGACAGCATCACCGTGGTCCGCCGCGGCGTCGTGCGTCGTGCCAAGCTCTATTACCTGCGCGGCCGCACCGGCAAGTCGGC
>NZ_JAIXZS010000026.1 GCF_027489515.1 Novosphingobium sp.
CGTCCGCGACCCCGCCGCCCTCTGTCAAAACCCATAAAAACCAATAAACCTTCGTTCCGCCCCTGCTTTCCTGGGTGCCGCAAGCCGGACGCGGCTGCCGACGGCACAACAAGGGAAATTCGCGAGACTCTGCTCGCCTGATCCTCTGCAATTAAGACTATAGCCAACAAACGCTTCAAGAGCGAACGGATTCGTTGGCACCGGGCACACGGGCTTGGATGACTGTTGCCTTTGTGCCATGCGGCCGCGGCTCTTGCCCTTGGCGGACAGTTTGGGCAATGGAGGCGGCCATGCCCCTGGTTTCCTGTCCTGCGGTCCTTTGGCCCGGCGCGTGCGCCCCGCCCGACTTCAGCCCGCCGCACAACCGGTAGGCCAACAAAGGCGAAAGAGAGGTTGCCCAATGTTCCGCAAGATCGATGACAAGACCTATGCCAGCCCGCAGATCGAGGTGGCTGATGTTGCCGAGGCTGTCGCTCTGGGTGTGGGTTTCATCATCAACAACCGGCCCGAGGACGAATCGCCGGACCAGACGCCAGGCGCCGAAATCGAAGCCGCAGCCAGCGCCGCCGGCATCGGCTATGTCGCGATTCCGGTGACCCATGCGGGCTTCTCGATGCCGCAGGTCGAGGCCATGCAGGCCGCGCTCGATGCAGCGGGTGACAAGCCGGTTCTCGCCTATTGCCGCTCCGGCACGCGCTCCACCCTGCTCTGGGCACTTGCGCAGGCGCGCATGGGCATGGCGCCCGATGCGATCGCCGCGCATGCCGCGGGTGCGGGCTATGATGTAAGCCCGATCATGCCGCAGCTCGATTTCCTCGCCGCGCAGGCCCGCTGAGTTCGGCGACCGTCGATGTCTTCGCTCGAGGCCCTGCTGGCCCTGCCCGGTGCCGCGATCGCCTTGCAGGCGGCCGGTTCCCTGATCGCGGTTCTCCTCGTCTTCCTGCTTGTGCGCGCACTCGACTTGGGCGGCGACGTCAGGATCACGGATGAAGCCGAAGCACGTGCACTCGCCGAAGCAGCGCGCTGCGGGTTCGAACCGGTCGAGGTCGCGCTCGACCGGGCGCGGATCGGTGCGCTGCTGCGCAACCGGGCGGGCGAAGTCATGTTGATCCGCCGCCACGGCGCCCGCTTCGCCGCCCGCGTCCTGTCCTCGCATGCCGGGGTGCGGCTTGATCGCGGCTTCCTGACGCTCTCGACGGACGATGCCCATTTTGGCAGCATCACGCTCGATCTGGGCGAGAAGGCGCAAGTCTGGGCCGCCAGCCTGCGCCGACTGGGGGCCCGCAAATGACCGATTTTCTTGCACCCCTGCTGGCCGCGCTCAGCCAGCCGATCAGCCAGCCGATCGATGTGATCGCTTATGCCGTGCCGGTGTTCGTCGCGATGATCCTGATCGAGATCGCCTGGGCGCGCCGCCACGCGCCCGAAGCCTACGAACCGCGCGACATGCTGACTTCGCTGCTGATGGGCCTCGGCAGCACGATCGCGGGCGCGCTCGTCGCCGGCCTGATCTATGCGGCAGCCATGTGGCTCTATGCGCACCGCGTGGCGACCGTGCCGTATGCCTGGTGGTCGTGGATCGCGGTGCTGCTGCTTGATGACTTCAACTACTACTGGGCGCATCGCACTGGCCACCGCGTGCGCTGGTTCTGGGCGGCGCACGTCAATCACCACACCAGCCAGCACTACAACCTGAGCACCGCCCTGCGGCAGACCTGGACCGGGTTCCTCGCGCTGTCTTTCACCTTCCGCATCTGGCCGGCCTTCTTCGGGGTCCCCCCGGAAATGCTGCTAACCGCAGGAGCGGCCAACACGGTGGGCCAGTTCTGGATCCACACCGAGGCCGTGCGGCGCATGCCGGCGTGGTTCGAGTGGATCTTCAACACCCCCTCGCACCACCGCGTCCACCACGCGACCAATCCGCTCTATCTCGACCGCAACTATGCCGGCGTGTTCATGTTCTGGGACCGCCTGTTCGGCACCTTCCAGCCCGAACTCGACGAGGAACCGGCGCACTACGGCGTGATCCGGCAACTGGGCACCTTCCATCTGCTCCACAGCGTGTTCCACGAATGGAAGGGCATCGCGCAGGACTTCGTGACGGCGCCCTGGCGCTACAAGCTGGCCTATCTCGTCCGCGAACCCGGCTGGAGCCATGATGGCAGCCGCGATACCAGCGATGCCATCCGCGCGCGCTGGCGGGAGTGCAGCGGGCACCTAGCGTCCGATGAGCCCCAGCGCATGCCGGATGAAGGCGTCGCGGTCAGCCACCCATAACATGTCATCGGCAAGGCGTGGGTTGGCGTAGGTCCAGCCGTCGGCGGAATAGGCCTTGCTGAAGGTGCCGCGTGTGCCGAACGCCAGCGAAACCGCGCGCTGCTCGCCTTTAAGGGTGAGGCCCTCGCCCGCGATCGTTGCCGTGCCCGGTTGGAAGCCCCGCCCCCATGGGCGGAGCGCAAAGACGTAGGGCTCGCTCCGAAAGCTGCGGACGTCTGTATTGAAGAAGACCGAGAGATAAACCTGATCCAGCACCCCGAGCGGCGCGGAAGGCATGCGCCACTCGGAAGTCGCGATCACCGGCCAGGGGTAATGCTGCGGGTTGCCGTAGAGGATCTCGCTGCGCAGATCGACGAGCGCCTCGCGCGGCTCCTGAAGCGGCGCCATCCGCTCGATCCTGAGGTTGTTCGACCAGGTGAACCCGAACGAAGTCGCGTCGATCAGGGGCATCGCCGAAGGCGGCCCCTGACCGGGCGCGTTCGAGACTGTCACGTTCTCGTAGATCCGCAGGTAGGCCTTGTCCTTCAGCTGGTGCCCGCTCGCGATATTGCTCCAGCCCTTCTGCCCCTGCCAGCGCACATTGCGGAAGTGCGAAACCAGCGTGCCGTTGATGTAGGTGCTGTGCTCCTGATCGGCCGCGGTGCCCACGTTGCCTGTGATCTCGCTGTCTTCGGCATAGAGCATGGTCTCCCCGCTCGGCGCGAAGATCGCGTTCTTGCCGCCGAACAGTTTCGCGCGCCGGATGACCGCAGTGAACAGACCCGGCGGCGCGCCGCCGTAGGTTTCGAGATGCACCGCCCCCATCGGCTGGATCGCGCCGGGGAAATCGAGCTCGATATCGCGCATCTCGAAATGGATGCGGGCACGGCCCATCTCCAGCGCTCGGATCCTGAGAACAGCCCATTGGTCGCCGCTGCGGAAGGTGACGCGTGCCCCGGGCTCCGATGAGCGGAAGATGTACTGCGTGCCGTCCAGATTGCCGACAATGTCCGGCAGGCTCGGCGCAAAGGGATAGACGCAGGGCCGTTCGGCCCGGTCGCGCGCTTCGTAGACGAACTCGAGGCCGCCCTCAGCCCGCCCATAGAGCGAGGCGACATCGTTGCCCTGATAGACCTCGCGCCCTGCCGCCTGCGAGGCATCGCACTTCACGAAGAAGCGGTTTGCGGGCCGGCGCAGGCCCTGCATCGGCATGTAGAACGGATAGCTCGCATCGTGCGCGGCATAGCCGGCCGGGGTGGTCGGCGGCGGCAAGTCCGGCGGGACCACGGGTTGCAGCGGCGGCAACCCAGGCTGCTGCGCGGCGCCAGGGCCGCGCGATGCCGTCTGCGCGTTCGATTCGCTGCCGAGCCCGCTGCAGCCGATGGTGCCGAGGACCGCGAGGCCGGCGGCCAACCGAAGGGGTAGTCTCATGGCGATCCTTCCGGCCACGGGCAGGTTCGCCCGAATCAGTTCAGCTCGCGAGCCGGAGCGCGGTACCGGCGGTCTCCGCATCCGGCTGATCAGGCCAGATGCCGCGCGTATCGTAGACGATCTTGCCGCTGCGTTCAGCGAGTGGGACGACCTTGAACACATCGTGATCGACCAGCACGATCAGCAGGTCGCAGGTCTCTAGCGCATCGTCGAGGTCGATCTGGCTCGCGCCGGTGTCGGTGAACTCGACCGGCAGGGCATTGGCATAGGGCTCCACGATGCTCACGCGAGGGCCGTACTTGCGCGCGATCCGTGCCGCCACGAAACGCGCCGGGCTCTCACGGAAGTCGTCGATATTGGCTTTGAAGGCGAGGCCGAGGCAGGCAATCCGCGCATCGGGATGAGCCTCGATCAGCTCGGTGGCCCGCGCGATCACGTGGTGCATCTTCTGGTCGTTGACCCCGCGCGCGGTGCGGATCAGCGGCGTATCCTCGGGCGCGCTTGCCACGATGAACCAGGGGTCGACTGCAATGCAGTGCCCGCCCACACCCGGGCCCGGCTGCAGGATGTTGACGCGCGGATGGCGGTTGGCCAGCCGGATCACTTCCCACACATCAAGGCCCATGCGGTCCGACACGATGGAAAGCTCGTTGGCAAAAGCGATGTTCACGTCGCGGTAGGCGTTCTCGACCAGCTTGGTCATTTCGGCACTACGCGCGTCGGTCGTCACGCAGGTGCCGCGCACGAATCGCTTGTAGAAGGCGAGCGCCTTGCGCGCGCAGCGCGGGGTAATGCCGCCGATCGAGCGGTCGTTGTTGGTGAGTTCTTCCAGAATGCGGCCCGGAAGCACGCGCTCGGGGCAATAGGCGATCGAGACATCGGGCGTCTCGCGGGTCAGGCCGGGGAACTTGAGATCGGGGCGCAGGCCCGCCATGAGGTCGCGCATTGCATCGGTCGTGCCGACGGGGCTGGTCGATTCGAGGATTACGACGTCGCCGGGCTTGAGCACGCCCGCCACCTCGCTGGCAGCCGCCTGTACGTAGGAGATGTCTGGCGTGTGGTGGCCGTCCTTGGCGAACGGCGTCGGCACCGCGATCACGAAAACGTCGGCGGGTTCGATCTGGGTCGAGGCACGCAGCAGGCCGCGCTGCACCACGCCCTGCACCAACCCGTCGAGATCGACTTCCTCGATATGGATTTCGCCGCGGTTGATCGTATCGACAACGCTCTGCGTCACATCGAGCCCGAGCACCGGGCAGCCCGAGCGGGCGATGATCGCGGCCGTGGGAAGTCCGATATAGCCAAGGCCGACAACACAGACCTGCGGCTTCTGATCGCCGTTTCCGATTTTAGCGGACATTCCCCAAGAGCTCCACGATACGCCGCGCGGCGTGCCCGTCCCCGAAGGGATTGTGCGCGCGCGCCATGGCCGAATAGGCAGCCTTATCGTCGAGCAGAGTAAAGATTTCGGAAACTATGCGCGCGGTGTCGGTGCCGACGAGCCGCGCGGTGCCGGCTTCGACGCCTTCGGGGCGCTCGGTCGTCTCGCGCATCACGAGCACCGGCTTGCCGAGCGCGGGGGCTTCCTCCTGCACCCCGCCGCTGTCGGTCAGCATGATTTCGGCAAGGCCCAGCAGGCGGGCGAAATGGGGGTAGTCGAGCGGCTCGATCAGCGCGACATTGGCCAGGCCGCCGAGCGCGCCTTCCATCACCTTGCGGACATTGGGGTTGGGGTGGACCGGGAAGATCAGCGCCACGTCTGCACGCGCTGCAATCTGCCGGATCGCCTCGGCAATCGCTTCGAGGCCGCCACCGAAGTTTTCGCGCCGATGGCTGGTGACACCGATGATCCGCTTGCCGGCAAATCGTGATTCCAGTTCGGCGAGGCCGCTAGCGAGCGCCGGCTCGGCTTCGATTCGCGCGCTCACCCACTGCAGCGCATCGATCACGGTATTGCCCGTCACGTGGATAGCATCGGCGGCCACATTCTCGGCCCGCAGCGCTCCCGCCGAAGTCTCGGTCGGTGCGAAATGCAGCGCCGCGATGGTGCCGATGATCTTGCGGTTCACCTCTTCAGGCCAGGGGTGATAGATATTGTGGCTGCGCAGCCCCGCCTCGACGTGCGCCACGGGAATCTTGCGGTAATAGGCCGCCAGCGCACCCGCCATCGCGGTGGCGGTATCGCCCTGCACGACCACCCAATCCGGCTTTTCGGCATCCATCACGCCGCCCAGCCCCGTGAGCAGCGCCGCCGTGAGCCCGTCGAGCGTCTGGTCCGGCTTCATCAGATCGAGATCGTGATCGGGTACGATCCCGGCAATCGCCAGCACCTGATCGAGCATGCCGCGGTGCTGCGCCGAAACGCAGGTGACCACGCGAAATGCGGGATCGGCGGCAAGCGCGTGCACCACCGGGAACATCTTGATTGCTTCCGGCCGCGTGCCGAAGACCACGAGGATTGTCTGTGTCATGACCCGCGCCATACCATCAGCCGGTTAAGGGGCGCATAATCACGCCCCTCAAGTTTCAGATGGACGGCATCTGCTGGCTGGAACAATGGAACCCGCCGCCTCCCGCGAGCACCGCATCGGCCATCAGTCCGATCACCGCGTGCCTCGGGAACAGTTCGGCAATGGCGGCGACGCCATCCTCGTCATGCTGCGTACCGAACACCGGCACGATCACCACGTTGTTGGCAATGACGAAGTTCATGTAGCTGGCCGGCTGGATCATGCCGCCCCATTCGACGAGTCCCGGCGACGGGACCTCCACCACCTCCACGCCGAAATCCCGCGCCCGTGCCGCCGCATCGGCATAGATCGCGGCGTTGGGATCGTCCGGACCCGTTGCGCGAGGGAGCGCCAGCCGGCTCGGCGCCACGAAGCGGGCCAGATTGTCGACATGACCATCAGTATGATCGTTGATGAGGCCATCCCCGAGCCAGAGCACGCGGTCGTAGCCGAGATCGCGCGCCAGCCGCGCTTCGAGATCGGCCTTGCTCAGCGCAGGGTTCCGGTTCGGATTGAGCAGGCACTGCGCCGTGGTCGCAACGAGCCCCGTCCCGTCACCATCGAGCGCGCCGCCTTCGAGGATCCAGTCGCAGCGATCGGCAGCGAGGCCTGCGCTGGCGGCAAGGTCTGCGCCGATGGCCTCGTCACCCGGCATCAGGTACTTGCCGCCCCAGCCGTTGAAACCGAATAGCCGCGCGCAGCGCTGCTCCCCGCCGCAGACGACCAGCGGCCCGGTATCGCGCAGCCAGACATCGCCATAGACCCGGCGCTCCAGCGTGACGGCGCCAGACACAAGGCTGCGCGCGCGGGCCTCGTTGGCTGCGTCGCGCACGATGAGGCGCACCTGCTGCCCGCTGTCGGCAACGGCGCTCGCAAAGGCGGCGATCTGCTCCTGCGCGGCATCGATCACGCCGGACCATTCTTCCGCCAGATGCGGAAAACCGATCCATAGCCAGTCCTGCGGATGCCATTCAGGCGGCATCCGCAGTTCAATCGTGGTCATGGCTTTACTTGCCCTTCGTTTCAGCCAGGCTCTTGTCGCGGATGGCGCGGAACTCGTCGTTCGGGTGCCAGTTGGGCCAAAGGGCGCTGTCAGCAAGCTCGCGGCCGAGCCGGTAGAACAGCTTCACATCCTGCTTCATGCCAGACATGTCCCAGCTTTCCTCGTATTCGTCACTCGGCTGGTGATAGCGCACATTCGTGTAATCGTCCGAGATCGCGGTCCCGGCGGCCTTACCGCCAACAACAAGATCGGTGCCGCGCTCGACCGCGAACATCGGCACACCGCGCTTGGCAAAGCTGAAGTGGTCCGAGCGGTAGTAGTATCCGCGCTCGGGATGGTCTTCTGGGGCTTCGCTCAGCCCCATTTCGGCTTCAACCTTGTGCAGGATCGCGGTCAGCTCCGATTTGTCGCCGCCGGTCACGGTCACGTCCTTCGCCGGGCTGCCGACGGGAAGCGCATCCATGTTCACCCCGCCCACGGTCTTGGCGAGCGGAAACACCGGGTTCTGGGCATAGTATTCCGAACCGAGCAAACCCGATTCCTCCAGCGTCACCGCCAGAAACACCTGGCTGCGTGCCGCCGGGCCGGCCATCCGGCTCATCTTCGCCAGCGCAGCCAGCGCGGCCACGCCGGTCGCGTTGTCGACCGCACCGTTGCAGATGTCATCGCCGGATGCATCGGGCTTGCAGCGCCCCAGATGATCCCAGTGCGCGGTATAGAGCACGTATTCATCGGGCCGGGTCTTGCCGGGCAGCAAGCCCACCACATTGTGCGAATTGGCCTTCTCGATGGTGTTGTCGAACGAGAGGTTGGCCTTCAGACCAAGCGGTACCGCCTTGAAGCCCTTCGTCTGCGCCGCTGCCGTGAGCGCAGCAAGGTCCTTGCCCGCCGCCTTAAGGATCGCTTCGGCCACGGGCTTCTGGACCCAACCATTCGCGATAGTCTGGTCCGCGCCGTCGTTGGCAGTCTGAACGAAGTGCTGCGCGCCCGACCAGCTCGATTCGACCACCTGCCAGCCATAGGCCGCCGGGAACGTATCGTGGATGATCAGCGCGGCCGTCGCCCCCTGCCGCGCGGCTTCCTCGAACTTGTACGTCCAGCGCCCGTAATAGGTCATGCGGCGGCCGCGGAAGAGGCCGTCCTCGCCGTCCATCGCATAGTCCGGATCGTTGACGAGGATGACCGCAGTCTTCCCCTTCATGTCGATCCCGGCATAGTCGTTCCAGCCGAGCTCCGGCGCGTTGATGCCATAGCCGACGAAGACCAGCTCGCTGTCCTTCACCTCGGTATGCGGCGTGATCCGGTAGCTGCCAGCCACGAAATCGCTCGAAGGCTTGAACGTCAGCGCCTCCGCTCCGCCAGTGATGGTGAGCGGGCTGCGGTTCGTTCCGGTGATCGTCGCAGTCGGCACATCCTGCAGCCACGTCGGTTTGCCATCTGGCCCTGTGTTCCCCGGCTGGAGCCCCGCCGCCTTGAACCGCGCGATGATCGCATCGAGCGTCTTGGGCTCCGCTGCCGTACCCGGCCCACGCCCCTCGAACTCGTCCGAAGACAGGGTACGGATCGTGTCGCGCATCAGCGTCTCGTCGACCGGCGGCACGGCGGGCGCGGCGTGGCTTGTCGCCAACGGCATGACCAGCGCAGCACCGCACAAGAGGGCAAGGACCCTGCGGCCCAACGACGTGCAGATTTTCATCCTCATTTTCCTCATTTGGCATGCATGGCGCCAGATCGGGCGTGGGGCGCACAGGTGGCAGAGCCCCCGCTTGCTGGCAAGCCGCACGCATGCGCTTGATCGCACCGCGCCGACCGGGCATCGCAGCACCATGATCGGCACCAACGCAGCAACGGACAACGCAGCAACAGACTGGGCCCACGCCCTCCACCGCGCCCGCACCGAAGCGCCGTTCCTGTGCCGCGGCCTCGAGCGCCTGCCCGATCTTGCTGATCTGCTGGCCGCCGGCCGAATCGAGGATGCCCTCGCCGCCGCGCATGCGGCGGGTCGCAGCGAGCCGGACACCGGCGTCGCGCTTCGCCGCCAGCGGCTTGCGCTCGCGGTGGCGCTCGCCATCGGCGATCTCGCCGGCGCGCTGCCGCTCGCACGCATCATGGCCGAGCTTTCCACCTTTGCCGATCAAGCGCTGGATGCCGCGATCATCGCCGCCATGCGCCGCCGCGTGCCCGATGCCGAGCCGCAGGGCTTCTCGGCCATCGCGCTCGGCAAGCACGGCGCGGGCGAGCTCAACTACTCGTCCGACATCGACCCGATCCTGCTCTACGATCCCGATCTCCTGCCCCGCCGCGAGCGGGACGATCCGGCCGAATGCGCCCAGCGCATCGCGCGCACCGTGGTCGAGCTGCTGAGCGCGGTCACCAGCGAAGGCTATGTCTTCCGCGTCGATCTGCGCCTGCGTCCCGCCGCCGAAGTCACCCCGCTCGCGCTGCCCTTCGTGGCCGCCATCACGCACTACGAATCGAGCGCGCTGGCCTGGGAGCGGGCCGCCTATATCCGCGCCCGCCCGGCCGCCGGCGATGTGGCCGCAGGGCAGGCTTTCCTCGACGCGATCCGCCCGTTCGTCTGGCGCCGCAGCCTCGATTTCGGCGCAATTGCCGAAATCGGCCGGCTCACCACCCGCATCCGCGATCATTACGCCGGCGGGCAGGCAGTCGGGCCGGGCTATGATCTCAAGCGCGGACGAGGTGGCATCCGCGAGGTCGAATTCTTCGCCCAGACCCACCAGCTGATCCATGGCGGCCGCAATCCGGCGCTGCGCCAGCGCGGCACCCGCGCAGCGCTCGATGCGCTGGCCGAGGCTGGGATTGTCGCCGCCGAAGACGCTGCGCTGCTTGGCGAGAGCTACGACCGGCTGCGCACGCTCGAACACCGCCTGCAGATGGTCGCCGATCAGCAGACCCATAGCCTGCCGACCGATCCCGCACAGCTCGATGCCGTGGCCCGGCTCGATGGTCTGCCCTCCGGCGCCGCACTGGTCGACGAGCTGGCGCAAATCTCCGAAGCGGTCGGCAGCCGGTTCGACGGGCTCATCGCGACGTACGCCCCCACCGGCGCCGTGCCCGTCACCACGCGCCCGCTTGAGCAGGAACTCAAGGCGCTCGGCTTTGCCGAACCCGCAGTGCTGGCCGCGCGAATCGAAAGCTGGGAGAACGGCCAGTACCGCGCCCTGCGCAGTGCCGAGGCCCGTGCTGCCTTCGCCCGTCTGCGCGAAACGCTGCTCGGCGCGCTCGCCGCAGCGCCCGATCCGGAGCGCGCCTTGGCGCGCTGGGAAGGGCTGCTCGCCGGGCTGCCCTCCGCCATCAACATCTTCCAGCTGCTCGAGGCACGCCCCGCGCTGCTCGGCGTCGTCATGCGGGTCCTCGCGCACGCGCCAACACTTGCCGACGAGCTCGCCCGCCGCTCCGATCTGCTCGACACCCTGATCGACCGCAGCGCCTTCGATCTGCCCGGCAGCGTCGCAAGCCTCGCCGCCGAATTCCGCCGCTGCGAGGCGGGCGATGACTATCAGTGCCTGCTCGATGCGGTGCGCCGCAAGGTCGGCGAGTGGCGCTTCGCGCTCGGCGTGCAGCTGATCGAAAGCCAGACGGGCGAGGCATGGCGCGACCCCCTCGATGTGGCGGCCGCGCTCTCGCGCATTGCCGAGGCAGCTATCCTCGTGCTGGCCGAGGCAGCGCGCGCCGAGTTTGTCCGCCCGCACGGCCGTATCACGGGTAGCGAGCTCGTCATCCTCGGCCTCGGCCGGCTGGGCGGCGCGGCGCTGACCCACGCCTCGGACCTCGATCTCGTGTTCCTGTTCAGCGGCGATCATACCGGCGAATCGGACGGGGGCCGCCCGCTTGGTAGCACGCTCTATTACAACCGGCTCACCCAGCGGGTCATCGCAGCTTTGTCCGCGCCGACCGCAGCCGGCGCGCTCTACGAGGTCGATGTCCGCCTTCGCCCCAGCGGCGCGCAGGGACCGATCGCGGTGAGCCTTGATAGTTTCGCCCGCTATCAGCGCGAGGATGCCTGGACCTGGGAGCACATGGCGCTGTGCCGCGCGCGGCCCCTGTTCGGCACGGACGAGGATTGCGCTGCGCTTGCGGCGATCATCGATACGGTGCTGCACCGCCCGCGCGACAGGGACAAGCTGCGCACCGATGTGCTTGCCATGCGGGCGGAAATGGCGCTGCACAAGCCGCCTGCAGGGCCGCTCGACGTCAAGCTGGCACGCGGCGGACTCGTCGATCTCGAGTTTATGGTCCACTATCTGCAACTGCGCGAGCGGACCGCGCTTGATCCCGATCTCGGTCTGGCAGTCGATGGACTTATTGCTGCAGGCCTGCTCTCCCCGCCCCTGCGCGCGGCGCACGATCTGCTTGCGCGCCTGCTCATAGTCGTCCGTCTGGTTGCCCCCGACGGACGCTATCCGCCCGAAGCCAGCCGCGCTATCGTCGCGCGGGCATGCGGTCTCGCCGATTGGCCGGGGCTGCTGACTGCCGTGTTGGCAGCCCGCCGCGCCATCGCGGCCTGCTGGCACACCGTTTTCGATGAGGAACTGGAGATCTGCGAATGAGCGAGACGATCGGCGCGGGCAGCAAGCTGCCTGATGTTGCCATGACCACGCCCGACGGCGGCACCGTGAAGCCGTCGGATTTTCTGGGCCGCAAGCTGGTGCTGTTCTTCTATCCCAAGGATGATACCCCCGGCTGCACCACCGAGAACAAGGACTTTTCAGCCCTTGCGGCCGAGTTTGAAGCCGCCGGCACCGCGCTGCTCGGCGTGAGCAAGGATCCGCCCAAGAAGCATCTCAAGTTCATCGAAAAGCACGGTCTCGCCGCGCCGCTGGCAACCGATGCGGAAGAGGGCGGCCTTTCGGACGCGCTCGGCATCTGGACCGAAAAATCGATGTACGGCCGCACCTACATGGGCATGGAGCGCACGACCTACCTCGTCGGCGCAGACGGCGTGATCGCGCAGGTCTGGCCCAAGGTGAAGGTCAAGGGTCACGCCGAAGACGTGCTGGCCACCGCCAAGGCGCTTTGACCGGTTCTGCCATGACGATGACCAGCATTGCCGCAGCGATCCGGGGAGCGATGCTCACCGCCGATCCTGCGGCCAAGGCGATGGCGACGCGTGCGGTGCGGCGTGACTGGGCGGCAGGAAAGCTGGCCTTCGTGTTCGATGCCTTGATGCCGGACGAGCCCGCGCGCCCGGCCCGGCCCGAGCTGCTCCCACCCAATGCCATGCCCAAGCGCGGGCGCGGCGGTTCGGAACGCGGGCGGCTCGCGCTGCTCCACGCGCTCGCGCACATAGAGTTCGTGGCGATTGACCTCGCGCTGGATGCCGCCGGCCGATTCGGTGAGCAGCGCGGGCCGGAATTTGTCAGCGACTGGCTCGATGTGGCAGCCGATGAGGCGATGCACTTTTCGCTGCTCGCCCGCCGGCTGCGCACGCTCGGCTCGGACTACGGCGCCCTGCCTGCGCACGACGGGCTGTGGGATGCAGCGCGCGAAACCGCGCACGATCTGGCTGCCCGGCTTGCCGTGGTGCCGATGGTGCTCGAAGCGCGCGGGCTGGACGTCACGCCGGTGACGATCGAGCGCTTTGTCGCCGCAGGGGACCAGCGGTCGGCCCGCATTCTCGAGCGGATCCTGACCGACGAAATCAGGCATGTGCGCTACGGCACAACGCACTTCCTCAAACTGTGCGACGAACGCCGGGAATCGCCGCCGGGATACTGGAAAGCGCTCGTCACGCGGCATTTTCGAGGAGCTGTTAAGCCACCGTTCAACGACTCAGCGCGTCGTGCTGCCGGTTTATCGTACGAATTGATGACAGGGGTTGTCTGATTAAGACACTTCCCCCTAACCGGTTTCCATCGAGGCAGCGGGAGGGGTTTCCGCGTAAGTCTCAGGGGACTTGCCAGGCAGGCCGGGATGATCCGGCGGGTTGTTGGCAGGAACCAGGTGGGTCGATCCGGGCTTTCAAGCAGCGCATGTGATGCTGCAAGATCCGGGCGGTTAAGGGTTAGCGGGTCGTAATGATAAACAACAAGATTTTGAAACTGGTGCTGGGCTCGATCGGAGCTGCTGCCTGTTTCTTTTCGGCTCCTGCCATGGCGAACAGCGCCGCATCGGCCGATATTGCTGCGCCGCTCCGCGCCGCCGAAGCTGCCCGCAACGGCACCACCGCCACCCCCGCCGACGATGAGTTCCACAAGCTGTTCGCAAGCTGGAAGGCCCTCGAAACGGGCGCACCGCTTGGCGCTGCAGCGCCCGCCCAGCGCAATGGCGGCGTTTCGATCCCCTCGCTCGTTCCCGTTTCGTCGAACCGCGCCATGAGCAGCGGCTTCGGCATGCGCGTTCACCCCGTTCTCGGCGGCTTTCGCGCTCACAAGGGCATCGATCTTCCCGCCACGACCGGCACCCCGATCCACGCTTCGGCTGATGGCGTTGTCGGCAAGGCTGACTGGTTTGGCGGCTACGGCCTGTTCGTCGAACTGGAGCATGGCGGCGGCATGGAAACCCGCTACGGTCACATGTCGCGCATCGCGGTTGCCGAAGGCCAGCGCGTCCGCAAGGGCGACGTGATCGGCTATGTCGGTTCGACCGGCCGCTCGACCGGCTCACACCTGCACTACGAAGTGCGGATCGGCGGTGAGGCCGTGAACCCCATTCCCTACATGCAGACGGTCGCGCCGGGTGTGTCGACCGAGACCGTGCTGGCACAGAGCGATGTGCCCGCCCCGCTGTCGCGCTGATCGCCGCGACGAAAAGTCATCTTGGAGAGGATGGGACGAAGGCGGCGGAAACGCCGCCTTCTTCTTTTTTGGCAAGAGCACAACCGGCCTTCAGCCTGCACGACGGCTCGAAACGTGCCTTCAGATTTGCCAAAACCGATGAATCCCGTTGCGCGTCTTAATCGAACGGTTAAACTCTCTGTGAACGCGGTCTGATCGAGCCGCAGATCCTGAGAGGATGCGCATGCACTACCACCCGAGTTTCCACGCGCGGACCAATCCTGAAAAGCCGGCGGTGATCATGTCCGGCAGCGGCGAAGTCGTGACATATGGCGAGCTTGAGGCGCAGAGCAATCGCTTCGCCCAGTTGCTGCGGTCGCGCGGGATTGGCATCGGCGATACGATTGCGCTCTGCTTCGAGAATCACCCCGTGTTCTTCTCGCTGTGCTGGGGCGCGCAGCGCGCGGGGATTGTCTACGTCGCGATTTCCTCGCGCCTCGCCCCTCCCGAAGTCGCCTATATCGCGCGTGACAGCGGCGCCAAGCTGCTGGTCGGCTCGGGCGCGCTTGCGCCGCTGCTCGATGCTGTCGCGGCACAGGCGCCCGAAGTCGCCCAGCTTCGCCTTGGCGGCAGCGGTGAACATGACCTTGCAGCGGCCCTTGCCGCGATGCCGGCCGACCCCGTCGCCGACGAACGCGCGGGCTGCGACATGCTCTATTCGTCGGGCACCACCGGCAAGCCCAAGGGCGTGCGCGTGCCCCTTCCCGAAGACCCCGCGATTGGCGGCGCCAACTCGCTGATCATGCTGGCGGGCGGCCCCTTCGGCATTCGCCCCGATGCGGTCTATCTGTCCCCCGCACCGCTCTACCATGCCGCGCCATTGCGCTGGTCGATGACCATCCACCGCTTCGGCGGCACCGTGGTGTGCATGGAAAAGTTCGATGCGGAGAAGGCGCTGGAAGCGATCGAGCGCTACAAGGTGACCGACAGCCAATGGGTGCCGACCCACTTCGTGCGCATGCTCAAGCTGCCCGAGGATGTCCGCAAGCGCTATGATCTCTCCTCGCTGCGCGGCGCGATCCACGCGGCAGCGCCCTGCCCGGTCCCAGTCAAGCGCGCGATGATTGAATGGTGGGGCCCGGTGCTCAACGAGTACTATGCCGGCACCGAAGGCAATGGCTTCACCTTCATCTCGAGCCCGGAATGGCTGGCGCGGCCCGGCTCGGTGGGCCGGGCGCTGCTCGGCACGATCCGCATCTGCGACGAGAACGGCGATGAAGTGCCGCGCGGCACCGAAGGCCAGGTCTTCTTCGAGGGCGGCAATCCCTTTGCCTACCATAACGATCCCGACAAGACGCGCGACGCCACCAACAAGCACGGCTGGACCAGCCTTGGCGACGTGGGTTGGGAGGATGAGGATGGCTATCTGTTTCTCACGGATCGCAAGAGCTTCATGATCATCTCGGGCGGGGTCAACATTTACCCGCAGGAGATTGAGAACCTATTGATTACACACCCGAAAGTAGCCGACGTCGCGGTCATCGGCGCCCCCGATCCGGACATGGGCGAGCGCGTGGTCGCCGTCGTTCAACCGCATGAAATTGATGAAGTTGGCCCCGCCCTGGCCGAGGAGCTCCTTGCCTGGCTCGCCCCGCAGCTCAGCCGGGTGAAGCTCCCCCGCCAGATCGACTTCCGCGCCGATCTGCCGCGCGAACCCACCGGCAAGCTGTTCAAGCGCCTGCTGCGCGATGAGTACAAAGCTGCGGCCGCAGCAGCCGCCTGACCAGATCGAGGATACCGCAATGGCAACCACCACCGAGAACATCGTCCCGGAAGAAATCGGCCGCGCCGTCATCGATCCCGCCGCCTATGCTGCCTGGGATCCGCTGCTTGACCAGTTCGACACTCTGCGCAGCGAAGGCCTGCAAGTTGGCCGCGTCATCTCGTCGGCCGATCTGCACGAGCCGTTCTGGCTGGTCAGCGGGTTCGATGAAGTGATGGCGGTGAGCAAGGACAACGTCACCTTCCTCAACCACCCCAAACCGACTGTCTTCACGCTGCGCAGCACCGATGCGCTCGCCCGCGCGATCACAGGCGGCAGCCCGCATCTCGTGCAGTCGCTCGTCCAGCTCGATGCGCCCCTGCATCCCAAGCTGCGGCGGCTGACGCAGGACTGGTTCATGCCCAAGAACCTGCGCACGATCGAGGCGCGCACCCGCAAGATCGCTGAAGCCACCGTCGACCGTTTGCTCGCCGCCGGCAGCGAAGGCGATTTCACCAAGCTCGTCTCCTCGCCCTATCCGCTGCATGTCGTCATGCAGATACTCGGCGTGCCCGAAGAGGACGAGCAGCGCATGCTGGTGCTAACCCAGCAGATGTTCGGCGGACAGGATGAAGAGCTCAACCAGTCCGGGATCAAGGACCTCCCGCCCGAAATGATCACCCAGATCGTGGCCGGCGCGGTGAAGGACTTCGAGGCCTATTTCGCCGCGCTCGCCGCCGAACGCCGCAAGAACCCCACTGATGACGTCGCCACCGTCATCGCCAACGGCACCATTGACGGGCAGCCGCTCGATGATGTGGTAACGGCGGGGTACTACATCATCACCGCGAGCGCCGGGCACGACACGACGAGCGCATCGACCGCTGGCGCGATGCTGGCGCTTGCCCGCGATCCCGAGCAGTTTGCCCGGGTCAAGGCGGATCGCAGCCTGCTCGCCGGGATCGTCGAGGAAGCGATTCGCTGGACCACCCCGGTGCAGCACTTCATGCGCACCGCTGCGGCCGATACCGAACTAGGCGGGCAGAAGATCGCCAAGGATGACTGGCTGATGCTCAACTACGTTGCGGCCAATCACGATCCGGCACAGTTCCCCGATCCGCGCCGATTCGATGCGGCCCGCGAGGGCAACCGTCACCTCGCCTTCGGCGCCGGCGCGCACCAGTGCCTCGGCCTTCATCTGGCGCGGCTTGAAATGCGTATCCTGTTCGAAGTTCTGCTCGACCGACTGGACAGCGTGGAACTGGCGGGCGAGCCCGCGCGCGCCAAGTCCACCTTCGTCGGCGGGCTCAAGCGCCTTCCGCTGCGTTGGAAGGCGGCCTGACCCCTTCGCGTTACTGTGCCAGCAAGCGCTGCATGATCGCGCGGACGTCGTCCGCCATGTCGGGCCGTTCGAGCGCCAGCGACAGGGTCGCCTCGACGAAGCCGGCCTTGCTGCCGCAATCGAACCGCCGCCCGGTGAAGGTGACGGCGTGGAAAGGCTGTTCGCCGATCATCCGCGCCATCGCGTCCGTGAGCTGGATCTCGCCCCCCGCACCCTTCTCCTGCCCCTCAAGCGTGCGCATCACTTCGGGTTGCAGGATGTAGCGACCGGAAATGATCAGGTTCGAGGGCGCGTCCTCCCGCTTCGGTTTCTCGACCAGGCCGGTCACTTCGGTCAGCTTGTCGGAAATACGCGCGCCGGGCGCGATGACGCCGTAACTGGAGACTTCCTCCTCGGGCACTTCCAGCACGCTGATGAGATTGCCGCCGACCTCGTTGTAGGCGTCGACCATTTCCTTCATGCAGCCGGGCGTCCCGATCATCAGCTCATCGGGCAGGAAGATCGCAAAGGGCTCGTCGCCGACAATGGCCCGGGCGCACCAGATCGCATGACCGAGGCCCATCGGCACCTGCTGACGGACGGTCACGAGATTGCCGGGCAGGATGCGGGTGGCATCGAGGATGGAAAGATCCTTGCCGCGGTCGCTCATCGTGCGCTCGAGCTCGAAAGCGGTATCGAAATGCTCGACAATCGCGGTCTTGCCCCGACCGGTCACGAAAATTAGCTGCTCGATGCCCGCCTCGCGCGCCTCGTCCACCGCATACTGGATCAGCGGCCGGTCGATGATCGGGAGCATTTCCTTGGGGATCGCCTTGGTAGCAGGGAGAAAACGCGTGCCCATCCCGGCGACGGGGAACACCGCCTTGCGAACGGGTTTGCGCAGCGGCTGCGTTGCATTGCTACCGGTCATGTCGTCTCTGGTCCCCTTGTTGAGCGGCCGGCAATGGCCATGCAGTCACTGTGACATAACGGGGTGCTAGTGCGCCACCATTTCGATCCTGTTGCGCAGACAACCAAAAAAGCTAAACGACTGCGATGGACAAGATCATCATTCGTGGCGGCAACCGCCTTTCCGGCACGGTTCCAGTCTCGGGCGCGAAGAACGCAGCGTTAACGCTGCTGCCCTGCGCGCTCCTTACCGAAGAGCCGGTAACGCTGCGCAACTTGCCGCGCCTTGCCGATATCGATGGTTTCCAGCACCTGCTGAACCAGTTCGGCGTATCGACCTCGATTGCCGGTGCGCGCCCTGAAGACTTCGGGCGGGTCATGACCCTTCAGGCAACGCGGCTCACATCGACCGTCGCGCCCTACGATCTCGTGCGCAAGATGCGCGCCTCGATCCTTGTGCTCGGGCCGCTGCTGGCGCGCGCCGGCGAGGCGACTGTCTCGCTGCCGGGCGGCTGCGCCATCGGCAACCGTCCGATCGACCTTCACCTCAAGGCGCTGGAAGCCTTCGGTGCGCAGATCGAACTTGCCGCGGGCTATGTGCGCGCGATTGCGCCCGACGGCGGCCTGCCGGGCGGGGACTACAGCTTCCCGATCGTGTCGGTTGGCGCGACCGAGAACGCACTGATGGCCGCCGTCCTCGCGCGGGGAACAAGCACGCTGCACAACGCAGCGCGCGAGCCCGAGATTGTCGACCTGTGCAATCTTCTCGTCGCGATGGGCGCGCAGATCGAAGGGATCGGCACGTCCGACCTCACCATCCATGGCGTGAACCGGCTCCACGGCGCAACCTATATGGTCATGCCGGACCGGATCGAGGCGGGTAGTTATGCCTGTGCGGCGGCGATCACCGGTGGCGATATCACGCTCGCGGGCGCCCGCGCGGAAGATATGGCCGCCACGATCCAGGCCCTGCGCGACGCGGGCGTGCTGGTTGAGCCCGTCCGTGGCGGACTGCGCATAGCCAGCGACGGCCAGCTGCGCCCTGTCACGCTTTCAACCGCGCCCTATCCCGGCCTTGCGACCGACATGCAGGCACAGCTCATGGCGATGCTGTGCCTCGCCAATGGTTCGAGCGTGCTCACCGAGACGATCTTCGAGAACCGCTACATGCACGTTCCCGAACTCAACCGCATGGGCGCCCACATCGAGACCAAGGGCCGCACCGCCATTGTTCACGGCGTCGGCAAGCTTCACGGCGCCGAAGTGATGGCGACCGATCTTCGCGCCTCGATGAGCCTCGTGATTGCCGGCCTTGCGGCAGAAGGCGAATCGCAGGTCCACCGTCTCTATCACCTTGATCGCGGCTATGAGCGGCTCGAGGAAAAGTTCGCGCTGATTGGCGCGGACGTGGAGCGCGTCGGCGGCGACTGATGTCTGAACCCACGCTGGCAGAACTGACCCGGGTTTTCGCGCGGATCGGTTGTCTCAGCTTCGGCGGGCCTGCCGGGCAGATCGCGTTGATGCAGCGCGAATTGGTTGATGAGCGCGGCTGGGTCGAACAGGGCGCCTTCCTGCGCGCGCTCAATCTCTGTCACTTGCTCCCCGGCCCCGAAGCGCAGCAACTGGCGACGTGGATTGGCTGGCGCCTGCACGGCGTCCGCGGCGGTCTGATTGCCGGGCTGCTGTTCGTTCTGCCCGGCGCGGTGGTCATGCTGGGGCTTTCGCTGCTCTATGTTGCCGCAGCGGGCCTGCACTGGTTTGCTGCGCTGTTCCTGGGGATCAAGGCGGCGGTGCTCGCCGTCGTGGTGCAGGCGCTGCTCCGGGTTGCAAGGCGCGCACTGGGCACCCGCTTCAAACTGGTGCTGGCGGTTCTGGCTGCGCTTGCACTGACACTTCTTCACGCACCGTTTCCGCTGGTCATTCTCACTGCAGGCGTGATCGGCGCGGCAGCGGCCAAATGGTCGCCGCAGTGGCTGGGCTCGCACCATGCGGCACTCGGCGACGGCCCGCTTGAGGCACCGCGCCGGCTCGCGACCCTGACTGTGCAGACGGTCGCCGTGTGGCTCGCGATCTGGGCCCTGCCATTGGCACTGGTGTTCGTGACACTCGGCCCCGATCATGTGCTGTGGCAGGTCGGGCTATTCTTCTCGCGCCTCGCCGTCGTTACCTTCGGCGGAGCCTATGCAGTGCTCGCCTATATGGCGCAGGCGGCCGTGAGCGGGTTCGGCTGGCTTTCTCCCGGCGAGATGGCGGACGGCCTCGGCCTTGCCGAAACCACGCCCGGTCCGCTGATCATGGTCACCCAGTTCGTCGGCTTCATCGCAGCCTGGCGCCATCCGGGCTGCCTTTCGCCGCTGGTTGCCGGCCTGCTCGGCGCAGGGCTGACCACATGGGTCACCTTCGCCCCCTGCTTCCTGTGGATCTTCGCCTGCGCGCCGTGGATGGAACGACTTGAGCGCGCCGAACGGCTGCAAGGCGCGCTGGCGGCGATCACAGCAGCTGTCGTCGGCGTGATCGCCAATCTGGCGCTGTGGTTTGCTTTGCACGTGCTCTTTGGCCGCACGTCGGCGGCGGGGCTGCCGGACATCGCCAGCCTCGACTGGCGCGCCGCCGTGATCGCCGCCGGCGCTGCCGCGATGCTTTTCCCTCTGAAACGGGGCATCATGCCGACCCTCGCCGTCGCCGCGGCAGCAGGCTTCGCGCTGTCAGCCTTCTAGTGCCCGCGAGGCGAGCCAGAGGCGGATCGCACCGGCGAGCCCCGGCGGCGTTTCTGCAGCAATCCGTTCGGCATCGATCCGGGCGACAAGGGCGTTGATCGGCACGCTCTCCGCTTCGGCCGCCATGCGCAGCCAATCCCAGAACAGCGGTTCCAGGCTGATCGAGGTCTTGTGCCCGGCGATCTCGACCGAACGCTTGACGGGAGGGTGGTAGAGTTCGGGCATGGAAGAGCGATACGAATTATTGGGGGTGGCCCGCAACAGGCGGCGTCTCTAGATCGGCGAGATGGCGAGCGGATATCAGGCACTCACCGAAAAGGAAAAGGAAACGCTGCGCCTGCTCGTTGGTGGTCACGATGCGAAATCGATCGCGCGCCACCTTGGCCTATCCGTCCATACCGTCCACGAACGGCTTCGCGATGCCCGGCGCAAGATGTCCGTCTCTAGCAGCCGGGAGGCAGCGCGCCTGCTCCACCAAATCGAAGGAAGGCCTCCCGAATTCTTTGGGGACAAAGCAATCGGGGATGCGGCCCCAACCGCTGCGGCACATCCAAACCGCGAGCCAGTCAAAGGCCGCGGCGATAGGCGCCGCGCCGGCTGGATCTTCGGAGGAATTGCCATGATCATCAGCCTAGCCCTGCTTGCCTCGCTTGCCCTTTCCGGAACCGGCGCACCATCCGAAGGCAGCCTGCTGGCTGCCGCGGCGTCCGGTACTCCGGTCGCCGCTGCGCCAACCTCGGCCAGCGAGGCTGCGGCAACCGGCGCGGCGTTGCGGTTCCTTGCTCTGCTCGATCGGGATGACTGGGCCGGAAGCTGGCAGGCAACCCACAAGTCGTTTCAACTGCTCAACACGGTGGATTGGTGGACCCAGGCATCGCAATCGGTGCGCGCCCGGGTTGGGAAACCGATATCGCGCGAACTCGCCACCGTCGATTTCACGGCTGCACCGCCCAAGGGCTATTGGGTGATCACGTTCACGGCCCGCTACAGCAACCAAACCCGCGTGACGGAAACGCTTCAAATGGCTTCTGAAGGCGACGGCTGGAAAGTTGCGGGAATCACCGTCGAGTAAACGCGAGGTCCTGCCCCGCCCAAGAACGGGCGGGGCAGCCACCAATCAATACATATGCTGACCGCCGTTGATGCTCATTGTCGAGCCGGTCACGAACGCACCGTCTTCAGAGGTGAGGAAAGCCACGCCGCGGGCGATCTCTTCGGCCTGGCCAAGGCGGCCGACCGGGATCTTGGCGACGATCTTCTCCAGCACAGGCGCCGGCACGGCAGCAACCATGTCGGTATCGATGTAGCCCGGCGCGATGGCGTTCACGGTAACGCCGTACTTCGCGCCTTCCTGTGCGAGCGCCTTGGTAAAGCCATGAATGCCCGACTTGGCAGCCGCATAGTTGACCTGGCCGTACTGCCCCGCCTGCCCGTTGATCGAACCGATATTGACGATGCGGCCCCAGCCGCGCTCGCGCATGCCGGGGAACGTGGCCTTGGCCATGTTGAAGCAGCCGCCGAGGTTGATTCGCATCACCTCGTTCCAGTCGTCGAAAGTCATCCTGTGGAGCACGCCGTCGCGCGTGATGCCGGCATTGTTGACCACGATGTCGATCGGACCAACCTCAGCAGCGATCTGCGCGCACATTTCGAGTGTCGCTTCATGATCGCCCACGTCAAAGCGATAGGCCTTGATCCCGGTCCGCTCCGTGAACGCGCGCGCCTTTTCCTCATTGCCTGCATAGTTGGCGACGACCGTGCGGCCCTGCGCCTGAAGCGCGAGGGAAATGGCTTCACCGATACCCCGAGTACCCCCGGTAACCACAGCAACGCGCGTCATCGTCTTCTCCCTCTCCGGTCCATCGCGGGGAGGGTAAACGCAAGGCTGCTGGCCGACAAGCACTTAGGCTGCGGGCATACGACTGCACCGCATCGGTTCACAACAGCAAGGGTTAGAACCGGAACTGGGTTCCGACGTAGACCGCCTGGCTATCCTTCTTGCCATCGGTGAGCGGACGAAGCCGATCACGCTCGGGCGAGTACCGGACGCCTGCCGTGACATCGAGGTTGCGGGTCAGGCGATAGCTACCGCCCAGATCAACCTGATAGTCGTTCTGGCCTTCGAACGTCCGCGGCGTGTGGCCGACATGATCCCGCGTATCGAGTTCAATTCGCGGGGCAAGGCGTGCAGAGGCGTTCGCCGTCGCCGTTGCGAAGCTGTCCTTGCGGCCAATGGCACGCAGATCAGGCATTTCCAGACGCTGGATATCGAGACGCGACTCGCGAGCGAGACCTGGCGTCGCTGCGAAGCTCTGATAGCCGCGCGCAAGGCCGAGGTTGTAAACCATCGGGGCAATCCGAACTGGCGCAGCGCCTAGCGCGCTGACGCCTGCCGGGAGCGCCGTGCGCACGACCAGATCCTGCGCGCCGATACCGCTGACCCGCACAGCTACGGTGACGGCGCGGTCAGGACGGTTTTCCATGCCGGCCGGCGTGAAACGGAACAAGCGGCCGTGACCAGCACTCCGCCCCTGAATCTGCGCCGTGATTTCCGAAACCAGCTTCGGATCGACGGATGCGGGCGTGAACGAGCCGATGCCGCCACGTGCCGAAAGGCTAACTGGAGCAGACGCAAAACCACCCGTCAGCGCACTGCCCAGCGCGGGCGCCGCGACCATGCCAAGCAGCGCGCAACCGACCAATGGCAGCACACGCGCACGGACAACACCGCGCGTCTTGGCTCCCTTGATCGTCTTGCCATTCATGGCCAACCTGACTTTCCCATTTGCCGAGCCGCAAAAAATGGCAGCTCCGACGGAACTCGCGACCGAGTCTGTAGGTAGGACATACGGTGGTCCGAGGATAATTTCCAGTAGCACAACGATTTTCTGCAAGCTTGGGCGCGTGTCTTGTGAGACCTGTTGCATCGAGCCCACATCATCCCGGTTGGCAGACGACCTTGTTCGATCTGTTCAGGCCATCGCAAGCCGCAATGAGCCATTCGATGCATTGCCCTTGCGGCGCGCGTCAACGGGATGATAGAGCGCCAGCGGCAAGGCGCCGGATTGGCGCGGATTTCACAAGGCAGGAAAAACGGCGCGACCGCTGAGTTCCTGCCAGCAAGGACAGTATGCACGTGACGACACGCCCCCGCATTTCTTCTGCCTTCGTCCGGGGTATCACGACCGGCATGCTTGTCATCGCCGCGACCGGTCTGGTCGCTGGCTGCAGCGGCAAGCCCCGCCCCAAACTGGACCTCGCGGCCAGCAAGGTGACGACGATCGGCGTTAATGCCTACCTGTGGCGCGCCACGCTCGAGACACTTTCGTTCATGCCGCTCGTGCAGACCGACAGCAACGGCGGCGTGGTGGTGACCGACTGGTATGCGAACCCGCGCAATCCAGGCGAACGCATGAAGCTTTCTGTTTCGATCCTCGATCAGGACTTGCGCGCTGATGCGCTGCGGATCGCGGCAAGCCGGCAGGTCAACCAGGCCGGCAACTGGGTCGATGCCCCGGTTCAAGCCGCTACCGTCCAGAAACTGGAAGACATCATCCTGACCAAAGCGCGCGATCTCAGGCGCCAGACGCTGGTCAAAGGCTGAAATCCGGGCGGGTTTGCCCTAGCCTGACAGTTGCACGGCATCGCGCCGCTCCCTAGAGGGGGCGGCATGACTGCCGACCGACCAGAACCCGTCCGCCCAGAACCTGTGCGTTTCGACCCTGCCAGCGCCGATCTGCGTTGGCAGCGCAAATGGGACGAGCGCCAGACCTTTCGGGCTGACGACGCTTCGCCAAAGCCGCGCAGCTACGTGCTCGAGATGTTCCCTTATCCTTCGGGGCGCATCCATATCGGCCACGTGCGCAACTACACGATGGGCGACGTCCTCGCGCGCTACAAGCGCATGCGCGGGTTCGAGGTTCTGCACCCGATGGGCTGGGACGCCTTCGGCATGCCGGCCGAGAACGCAGCGATGGAGAAGGGCGTCCACCCCGGCGGCTGGACCCGCGCCAACATCGCCAACATGAAGGCGCAGCTGAAGCGCCTCGGTTTCGCGCTCGACTGGAGCCGCGAACTCGCGACCTGCGAGCCGGAATACTACGGCCACGAACAGGCGTTGTTCCTCGATCTCTACGCCGCCGGCCTCGTCTATCGCCGCGAATCGACGGTCAACTGGGACCCGGTCGACATGACCGTGCTCGCCAACGAACAGGTGATTGACGGGCGCGGCTGGCGCTCGGGCGCGCTGGTGGAAAAGCGCAAGCTGAACCAGTGGTTCCTCAAGATCACCGACTTCGCCGACGAACTGCTCGAAGGTCTCTCCGGCCTCGACAAGTGGCCCGAGAAGGTCCGCACGATGCAGGAAAACTGGATCGGGAAGTCGCAGGGCCTGCAGTTCCGCTTCAAGCCGGTCGCTCCGCTCGCCGAAGACATCGAAGTCTATTCGACCCGGCCCGATACGCTGTTTGGTGCAAGCTTCGTGGCGATTGCCGCCGATCACCCGATCGCGCAGGCCCTGGCCAAGGATTCGCCCGAAGCCGAAGCTTTCATTGCGAGGTGCAAGCAGGGCGGCACCACCGCAGCCGAACTGGAAACCGCAGAGAAGCTGGGTTTCGACACCGGCCTCAAGGTGCTGCACCCGCTCGACCAGACCTGGCAGCTGCCCGTCTACATCGCCAACTTCGTGCTGATGGACTATGGCACCGGAGCCGTGTTCGGCTGCCCGGCGCACGACCAGCGCGATATCGATTTTGCGCGCAAGTACGGCCTGCCGGTCACCCGCGTCGTCGCCGATGGCGACAAGACCGATCCCGTGTTCGAGGGCAACGAAGCTTATACTGGCGCCGGTAAGCTGGTGAACTCGCGCTTCCTCGACGGCATGGACGTGACGGCAGCCAAGGCCGCCGTGATCGCCCGCGCCGAAGCCGAAGGGTGGGGCGAGGGCAAGACCGTGTGGCGCCTGCGCGACTGGGGCGTCAGCCGCCAGCGCTACTGGGGCACGCCGATCCCGTTCATCCATTGCGAGGTCTGCGGCGTGGTGCCGGTGCCCAAGAAGCATCTGCCGGTCGTGCTCCCCGAGGACGTGACCTTCGACGTGCCGGGTAACCCGCTCGACCGGCACCCGACGTGGAAGCATGTCGATTGTCCGCAGTGCGGCCATCCCGCGCGCCGCGAGACAGATACGCTCGATACCTTTGTCGATTCCTCGTGGTACTTCCTGCGCTTTGCGAGCCAGCCGGGTGATGCACCGTTCGACGCCGAAGCCATCCGGAAATGGCTGCCGGTCGAGC
The DNA here is from genome assembly GCF_027489515.1 of Novosphingobium sp. GTDB lineage: Bacteria > Pseudomonadota > Alphaproteobacteria > Sphingomonadales > Sphingomonadaceae > Novosphingobium. Next base: position 25,938 of record NZ_JAIXZS010000026.1, read on the forward strand.
AGTACATTGGCGGTATCGAACACGCGATCCTGCATTTGCTTTACGCGCGTTTCTGGACCCGCGCGCTGGCCCGGATCGGAAAGCTCGAAGTGCAAGAGCCCTTCGCGAGCCTTTTCACGCAGGGCATGGTGACCCACGAGACCTACGAACGGCGCAACCCCGAGAACGGCCAGCCGGTGTTTTTCTCGCCTGGCGAGGTGGAGCGCACGGCGGATGGTGCAATTCTCAAGGCCGATGGCGCGCCGGTCGAGATCGGCCGCGTCATCAAGATGTCGAAGTCCAAGAAGAACGTGGTCGATCCCGACGAGATCGTCGCGAAGTACGGCGCAGACGCGATCCGCTGGTTCATGCTCTCGGATAGCCCGCCGGAGCGCGATCTGCCGTGGTCGGAAGCGGGCATCGAAGGCTGCTGGCGCTTTGTCCAGCGGCTGTGGCGCCTGTTCGGTGCGGCGGATGCGGGTGCAACGGGCGAAGATCCAGCTCTGCGTCGCAAGACGCATCAGACCGTTCACGCGGTGGCTCAGGACATCGAGGCGTTGGGCTTCAACAAGGCGGTTGCGCGGATCTACGAGTTGACCGGCGCGACCGAGAAGGCTCCGCCATCAGCCGACCGCACGACCGCAGTCCGCACTCTGTTGCTGCTGGTTGCTCCGATGATGCCGCACCTTGCCGAGGAAGCTTTCGCGGCCTTCGGCGAAGGGCTGGTGGCCGATGCCGCCTGGCCGGCTGTCGATCCCGCGCTGCTGGTGGATGACGATGTGACCGTGGCGGTGCAGGTCAAGGGCAAGCTGCGCGACACGCTGACCGTGGCGAAGGGAACCCCGCGCGAAGAACTCGAACGGCTTGCTCTCGCTTCGGACAAGGTGCAGCGTGCGCTCGACGGGGCGGATGTGAAGAAGGTGATCGTGGTGCCCGACCGACTGGTGAACCTTGTCGCGTAAAGTCGTCTTCGCCGCCCTTGCGCCTTTGGCCATGCTGGCCAGTTGCGGCCTGCAGCCAATGTATGCAGGTGGCGGCAGCGGCACCGTTGCGCGCGCGCTGGCCGGTGTCGACGTCACCTCAATCGAAGGCAAGGCGGGTTGGCTGATACGCGCTGCCTTGGTCGACCGGCTCGGCGCTGGCGCGCAAGGCACCCCGCGATATCGCCTCGACGTGCGGCTTGATGAGCAGCTCCAGGGCCTCGGCCTGCTTTCCAATGATGCGGTGACCCGTGAAAGGCGGACCTTGCGGGCGCGCTATCAGCTTGTCGATCTAACCAGTGGCGAGATTGTTCTGGACGCTACCGCTGGGGCAGACGCTGGCATCGATATTGTCTCAAGTGAATATGCCGTGATCGCGGCCGAGCAGACTGCGCTCGAGAACCTGAGCCACGAAGTCGCTGACCAGATCGTGACCCGCGTGGCCACGAAGCTGCGCAAGGCTGGCTAAGCCTGCCGTGAAGGCGACTCAGAAGAACTTTGCCAGCCAGATTGCGCGCGCGGCAGCGGACGCCTCAGTGTTTTACTTTTGCGGCCCGGATGAAGCCGGTGCAGCCGATGCGGCTGCTCGGCTCTCGGGCCATATTGCAGCGCAGCAAGGCCACTTCGAGCGCGTGGAACTGGCGGGTGGCGACTTGCGCCGTGACCCGGTCAGGCTCGCGGACGAGGCGCGGTCGGTTTCCTTGTTCGGCGACCAGCGACAGATCCATGTCCGCTGCTCCGGAGATGAGGTCTACGACGCTGTCGAGACGCTCCTCGCCAGTCCGGTTAGGGGCTGGCCGGTTTTCATCATCGCCGGTTCGGCGACGGACAAGTCGCGCATCGCCAAACTGCTCTCGGATCGCCCCGACGCTCTTGTCACGATGTTCCACCAGCCGGACATTCGGTCGGTGACGCTGGCGGTGCGTGAGATGGCTGATCCGGTTGGGTTGATTCTGACCGATGAACTCGCCGAGCGAATCGCTCGCGGTGCGGCGCTGGACACGCGGATGGCGCGAAGCGAGATTGAGAAGCTAGTCCTTTATCTGGATGCCAGCCCCGAGTCGCCACGAAGAGCCGATGCGGCAGCGCTTGATGCGATCGCCGCCGTCAGCGAAGATGACAGCTTCATGCCGCTGGTAAACACCGTGCTGGCGGGCGACACGGCGCGACTTTCCTCCGAATTGGTGCGTTTTCACGAACTCGAACTCAATGCCGTCGGGCTACTGCTCGCCTTTGAGCGCCGCGCCGCGCAATTGGCACAACTGGCAGGACGCATGCGCGGACGAAGCGATATCAATGCATTTCTTGAGCAAGAGATGGCTGCCAGGCGTGTCTTCTTTCGGGACAAGCCCGATCTTGCCCAACAACTGCGCCGATGGCGCGGGCGCAAACTGGGACGCCTCGTTGAGCGGCTGATGGCTTTGCACCGCCAATTGCTCGCCGATAACCGAAATGGCGAATTGGTGCTTTCTCAAGGACTTGCGGAAATTGCACGGGCTGCTGCCCGCTGATATCCGACGAGTTGCCGCACATGTCCGACCGGCTGCGAGGTGGGATGCACTGAATCGCTTGTTTTTGTCGTTCAACCCTGTACGTATTGCAACGCAGCATTCCTACCGATATCGAGGAATCTGTTCAAAAGAACTTTGTCGTCCGGGTCGCACAACCGGAGCGCTGATTTCTAGCGGTTCATGAGGGTGCATTTAACATGACGACGTTGCAACGAGACAGGGAAACCGTCACGTCGCCGAATGGCGCGGGGGGCGAAGCGCCTGCGGGCGCCAAGCGGCAGCTGCGTCTTCCTCTTGCACCCTCGCTCGAGAAGCGGCGGCTTCAGGCTTATCTGCTGCTTATGCTGATTGATGGCCTCGTGATCGTCGGGGCATCACTGCTCGTCAGCCTGCTTTATCTGGGCAATGCGTCCGATCCGCAGACCCTGCAGCAGATTAATCTGTATGTCCCCCTTTACTGGGGTGCAGCGCTCATGCTGCGGGCATATTCGATCCAGGCTCTGACTTCGCTGCGATACAGCCAGTCACGTTCGATGCTGGCGATGGCCAGTGCGCTGACGCTGATGATCTTCGTCGCCTTCTTCACCAAGTCGAGCGAGCATTTTTCTCGCGTTTCGACGGTAACCATCCTCGTTGTCGTCGCTGCCGGCTTGGCCTGGGCCAGAGCTGTCACTCAGCCGATCATCCGTTCGGGCTGTGGACCAACCGCGCAGAATGTGCTGGTCATCGATGACGGTGGAAGCCCGGTGCGCGTTCCGCATGCATGGCATATCGATACGCGCGAGCATCGGCTTCGCCCTGATCGCAACGACCCACATATGCTCGATCGCCTCGGCATGTTCATGACGAACATGGACCGGGTGATCGTGACCTGTCCGCCAGCGCGTCGCAAGGACTGGGCGCTTGTCTTCAAGGGCTCGAACATCTGCGGCGAGATTGTTGATCCCGAAGTGCAGGAACTCGGTGTGCTTGGCGCGGGCCGCGGGTTCGGATTTGGATCGCTGGTTGTGTCGGTGGGGCCCCTTGGTCTCAGGGCAAGGGCGGTCAAGCGCGCGATAGACGTCCTCATTGCCGGCTGCGCCACATTGGCACTCGCTCCGCTGTTATCGGTCGTTGCCCTGCTGATCTGGCTCGAGGATCGCGGTCCGGTGTTTTTCCTCCAGCAGCGTCAGGGGCGGAACAACCGGCTGTTCTGGATCTACAAGTTCCGTTCGATGCGGGTCGAGAAGCTCGACGCCAGCGGTGCGCGTTCCGCCAGCCGCGACGATGACCGCATTACCCGGATCGGTCGTTTCATTCGCAAGACGAGCATCGACGAGTTGCCGCAGCTCCTGAATGTGCTGCGCGGCGACATGAGCATTGTTGGCCCGCGGCCCCATGCGATTGGCTCTCTGGCTGGTCAGAAACGGTTCTGGGAAGTCGATTCGCGCTACCTGCTGCGCCATTCGCTCAAGCCCGGTCTCACCGGTCTTGCGCAGATCCGCGGGCTGCGCGGAGCGACCGACTCGGAAGAGGATTTGAGCAGTCGGCTCCAGGCAGACCTTGAGTATCTCGATGGCTGGAATGCCATTCGCGATATCAGGATCATTTTTGCGACATTTGCGGTTCTTGTTCACGACCGCGCGTTTTGAAGATGAGCCGTTGGATTGCTGCGACAGAGCGATTGCACATGCGAATTTGGTTGAACGTGGGAATCGATGTGTCTCAACCTAAATCACTTTTTGTGCTTCGCATGTGCAGCATTAAGTTACTCGCGACGCAACATTCGGGTTGAACGAATCGCGAAAGCCTACTAAGTGTTTTCCTGTAGAGTTAATGGAGTGTGGGACGATGAGCATGTTCAAGATCGCTATGGCCGGTGCCGCTACGCTTGGCGTGGTTTTCGCCAGCACGGCTGCCAACGCGGAAACGATCCGCGCCGGCGCTGCAACCCCGGGCGTTGTCTCGGTGAAGAAGACCAAGGTCATCCGCACGGCTGCTCCGGCATCGCGCGAATCGCGTGAGGTCACTGGCACCGATATTGGTATCGGCGTGCTCGCTGCCGGTGCATTTGGTTTCGGCCTCTATGAAGCCACCAAGTCGGGCGACAGCAACGGCGGCTGATTGCCAGATATTTGATGAGTACGTGAAGGGCTCGCAATTCGCATTGCGGGCCCTTTTCGTAAGTACGCGACGCGTTTTTCGACTCTGAACAAATCGTGGCGGCAAGCAATCGGGATTTCCCTTGAACGCTTACCGTGCGTGGTTTGCTCAAGGTCTACAAGGGAGGCACAGGCATGGCGGGGGCGTACGCAACAGCTGCTGCAGACGATTCGCGCACAAGCGAGAGACGCGCTTCGTCGGGCCGCACTGCTGATGCCCTTCCCCCGCCAAACACTAAGCCTCTGCCGGGAACCATGTTGTGCATGGCTCTGGTGGGCCTGGCGATTGCGCTCGGCGGCGGCGGAACGGTGAACCCCCGGACTGAAATGGTCCTGCAGGTTCTGACAGCGCTGATCATGATACCGCTAGTCGCTTCGACCGAATGGCAACGTGGACTTGGATCAGTCCAGCGCCCCGCCTGGCTACTCGCGGCGCTTGTACTGCTCATGCCGGTACTGCATCTGGTGCCGCTTCCGCCGGCGCTGTGGCAGAAGCTGCCCGGCCGGGCGATCGAAGTGCAGTCGCTCGCACTGATCGGTGCAGATCAGTCGTGGATGCCGCTCACGATGGCACCGGCACGGACATTTGCTTCGCTGCTGGCGATCATCTGTCCTGTCTTGTTGATGTTGCAGGTATCGCGGCTCTCGCTGCGGGGTCGCAATTGGCTCTTTGCGGTCATCGTCATCGGCGGGTTCATCTCGCTCGCACTCGGCGTGCTGCAGCTCTCCCATACCGGTGGATTTGACTGGTCGCTCTACAGCGAGTTCAGCGCGGGGACGCTGGTAGGCTTCCAGGCCAACCGTAACGCGGAGTCCGATTTCCTGCTCATCGCGCTTTTGGCCATGGGCGCGCTCGCGACAAACAGACTTAGCGACGGTCGTCATCATGCACTCACCTGGGCGGGGCTGTTCCTCGGCTCCATGTCAATCATGGTCGGTCTGTTCATGACCGGATCGCGTACCGGTATCAGCCTCGCTGCTCCGGCACTCCTGTTCTTCGCTGCCATCCTCTGGCCGCGCCTGCGCTTGCGGCGCATTTCAACATTCTGGTTTGGCGGAGGTGCGGCGGCTCTGGTTCTTGGCGGTGCCTTGTTGCTGCAAGCCCAATCCATGCAGAAAGTTCTCGCGCGTTTCTGGCTGACCAAAGAGGCACGCTGGGATCTCTGGGCCGACACCTGGTACGCCATGGGACAGGTCTGGCCGTTCGGCAGCGGCATCGGAACAATCGTCCCGATGCTTGAAGCTGCGGAACGGCTCGAGGTGGTGGATCAGACCCGTCCAGTGCGCGCGCACAACGACTGGCTCGAATGGCTTCTGGAAGCCGGTTTGCCTGGGGTCTTCGTGCTCGGTGCGATTTTGCTCGTGGTCGGCTACCTGATCGTGCGCGCAATCATGATGGCGAACCGATCGGACACGGCTGCAGCAAGACGAGCCCAGATCCTCTTCAGCTGCGGCGTTCTCACGATCGAAGCACTCCATTCCATTGTCGATTATCCGATGCGCAGCATGTCGCTGGCGATGCTTACCGCACTTGCGGTAGCCCTCCTCATGGAGCCTGCTGCACCGCAGCGTAATCGGCAGTGACTTATTGAATCTATGGGCGCCCATGCAATGTTGCACTGGGCCATAGAAGCTGGCATCGTTCATTTTGGCAGGCACGTTTTCCCCAAGGGGCATTGATTACAGTGAAGAAATCCTCGGCCACTCTTCTGCTGCTCGCCTCTGCGAGCCTCGCTGCATGTTCTTCGCACCTCTACAGTGCACTTCCATCGCGAGATGCTGCCTATTCCATCATCCCGCCGATCGACAAGGCAGTGACGCCAGCCGAGTATTTGATCGCGCCAGGTGACATCATTTCCCTGTCGGTTTTCGGCGAGCCCGATCTCAACATCGAGAAACTGCCTGTGGACGACGCGGGCTTTATCCAGGTCCCGCTGGTCGGTGCTGTCAAGATCTCGACACTAACCCCGGCACAGGCATCCACGCTGATTGCAACTAAGCTCGGCGCGCGCTTCCTCCGCAATCCCGACGTTACACTCAACGTGATCGAGCAGACCGGTCAGATTGTTACGGTGGAAGGCCAGGTCATGAAGGCCGGCGCTTATCCGGTCGACAACCAGACAACACTTCTCGGTGCCATCGCGCTTGCGCAGAGCCCAACGCGGATTGCCAAGCTTGACGAAGTGGTGGTGTTCCGGACGATCAACAACCAGCGCTTGGCTGCCCGTTTCGATCTCGGCAGGATCCGTGCAGGGCAAGACCCCGATCCTCAGATCCTGGGCGGCGATGTGGTTGTCGTAGGCTTCTCGCAGGCAAAGTCGATCTATCGAGACGTCCTGCAGGCAGCTCCCCTCTTCAACGTTTTCACTCGTTTCTAACGGCGGCGGTATCGTGCAGCAGATCACCACAGTTCCCGGCACAGCCGACCAGACCCCCATCACCGAACAAGCGGCCACGAACGGCGGCTACTACAGCTATGGCGACAACGATCCCTATCTGGACGGCGAACCGTCGTTCGATATTCGCGCCATCATCGCAACGGTTCGGGCCAATCTCGTCATCATCAGCGTGATCGTGGCGGCTACGCTGGTTCTGGCGGTCATCGTGACGATGCTGCAAACGCCGCGGTATACCGCCGAAACGACGCTTCAGATCAACGATCAGTCTGCGCAGGTCTTCGGCAAGCAGGACGACACGATGCAGGATCCAGTCGTTGCGGCGACGGACACTGAGCGGTTCCTGCAGACGCAAGTCGAGATTCTCAAGAGCCGGGCGCTTTCCGAACGCGTTGCGCAAAAGCTGCGGCTGGTCGGCAATGCGAAGTTCTACGATGCAATGGGCGTCCGCCAGCCACCGGCCAATCTGACGCGGGCAGAGCTTGAGGATATGACGATCCGCATGATTGAAAGTGCGCGCGACGTTGACCTTCCGCGCAACACTCGCCTTGCGACAGTCAGCTTCGTCAGCACGCAGCCAGAACTTGCTGCGAAGATCGCAAATTCCTTCGCATCGGAATTCATCCAGACCAATCTTCAGCGCCGGTTCGACAGCTCCGCTTATGCGCGTGAGTTCATTTCCGGTCAGCTTGCGGAAGCACGCGCCAAGCTTGAACGGTCGGAGCGTGAGCTCAACGCCTACGCACGTGAAGCTGGCCTTATCCGCGATCGCGATGCGAGTGACGGCGGGTCGCGTCAGGGCGGAAAAGTCGGCAGTTCGGTGACGACAACCAGCCTGCTCGAAATCAACTCGGCCGCTAACCAGGCGCAGGCCACCAGAATCGCCGCAGAAGGACGTTGGCGCCTGATCTCGGTCGGCAACGCCCTTAATTCACCCGATGTGCTCGCCAATCCGGCGATTTCGCAATTGCTGGCCGAACGCGCACGCCAGATGGCCGAGCTTGAAAAACAGCGCGCTAATCACCTCGAAGATTATCCAGCGGTGCAGCAGCTCAAGGCGCAAGTCGGCGTGATCGATGCGCAGATTCAAAACGTTGCCCGCAGCATTCGCGCTTCGGTCAAGCAGCAATACGATGCCGCAGTCGAAGCGGAAAAGAGTCTCAAGCAGCAGGTTGCCGAGCTCAAGGGCTCCTCGCTCGCCGAGCAGGATCAGTTGGTCCAGTACCGCTTGCTGGAACGCGAAGCGGATACCAACCGTACCGTCTACGAGGGTCTGCTGCAGCGCTTCAAGGAATTGAACGCGGCAGCCGGCATCAGCGCCAGCAATATTTCCATCATCGATACGGCGGTACCGCCGATCCGTCCGAGCTCGCCGAACCTTTTCCGCAACCTGCTGCTGGCGCTTATCGTCGGGTTCGGCACTGCGGCTGGCTTCATCTACCTGCGCACCCTGCTCGATGACTCAGTCCGGGTCCCCGAGGATGTCGAAGGCAAGCTCCAGATGCCGCTGCTCGGGGTGATCCCTTATGCTCAGGATCTCGATATCGCTGTGGCGATGGAGGATCCCAAGTCTGCGATCAGCGAGGGGTACAACTCGCTGCGAAGCGCATTGCTCTACTCGACCCCGAAAGGCTTGCCAAAGACCATGCTGGTCACGAGCTCTCAGCCTTCGGAAGGCAAGTCAACCACAAGCCTTGCGATTGCCAGAGGCATTGCCAAGCTTGGACAGAGCGTGGTCCTGCTCGACGGCGACCTGCGGCGTCCGGCATTGCACCGTGCCATTCCGATGCTGAACGCCGAGAACAGCGTTGGGGTTACAAGCATTCTGACGGCCCAAAGTTCGGTCGAGGACGCCCTGCGCAGTACCGACATCGAGCATCTCAAGGTCATCACGTCGGGTCCGATCCCGCCAAGCCCGACCGAACTGCTGAGCTCGAACCGGATGCATCAGCTCATCGAGGAACTCTCGGCGCAGTTCGATCTGGTCATGCTCGACAGCCCCCCGATCCTCGGCCTTGCGGACGCCCCGCTGATGGCCGCGCTAGTCGACGGAGTTGTGATCGTGATCCAGTCGGATCGCAGCCGTCGTGGTTCTCTCAAGGCTTCGCTCCGCCGCCTGCGCAACATGCGGACAAACGTACTTGGCGGCGTGCTGACGAAGTTCGACCCCAACGACGCGAGCAATCGCTATTCAGAGTACTACGGCTACAACTACTACCAGTACAGCAACTCCGCAGCGAACTAGGCCATGGCGGAGGAAGCGGCACCAGGTCTGTTCGTCCAGGCGCGCGGAGCAGTTGCGGTCTTCGGACTGCTCGTGCTGGCGGCAGCGGCGTTGCTCAGTGGTTCCGACAGACAAAGCAAGGACTTCCCGAACTCCCCGAGCTTTGTCGGTTGGCCATACGATACAGGCGCAGCAAGGGCGAAGGCTGCCAACGCCTTCGTTCGCAGTGGGCCAGCAAGTGCGATCGCCCTTGCCCGCCGCTCGATCCTCTCAGACCCTATCTCGGCGCAGGCCGTTTCGCTGCTTGGCCGATCAGAACTTTACGCCCAGCACCTTCCCGAGGCCCAGAAAGCATTCGTGGTATCCGGCCAACTGGGCTGGCGCGACCCGATGACGCAAATCTACTGGCTCGATCAGGCATTGCAGGGCAGCGACTACAAGGTCGCCGCTGAGCGGCTCGATGCCCTTCTGCGCCAATCCCCGGATGACGAGAACCGGGACCGGTTCATCGCGGTCATGGCATCGACGCCAGAGGGCCGTGCCGCCATGGCAACGCGGCTCAAGCTCGCACCGCAATGGGCACGTGTCATGGTGATCAACATCGCTGATCTTCCTGACGACCAGTTGCGGCAACGCGTCGATCTGATGCTGCGGACCGGTTCCGGCGTGTGGGACTGTCCCGCGACCCAGCTGTTTGCCCAGAAGCTCATCAACCAGGGCCTCCTGGGTGAAGCGCAATCGGTGTGGCGCCTGAACTGCGGTTCCTCGGACGCGCTCGTTTATGACGGCCGCTTCGAGCATTTCGATACGCTGAAGGCGACCTTCGGGTTCGATTGGCAAGTTTCGAACCGCGGCGATGCCGAGATCGCGATGGTCGACGAGGGAACCCCCGATCGCAGTCTCGCCCTCGAGGTCACGGCGACCGTCACGCTCCCGATTGTTCGGCAACTTTTGGTGCTGAAACCGGGACGGTATCGGCTGACCTGGCGTACGCCGGGAACCGATCCTGCGCTGGCGCAGGCGTTGCAGGTTTCGCTTGGCTGCCAGAGCGACCTGAGCCGCGCCGCCCGCGGTATCGCAAGCGCGGCGAAGCCGGGATCATGGAGCCAGGACTTCACCGTCGATGGGGAATGCCCCGCGCAGCAACTGGTTTTCTGGCTTGCCCCGCATGCTCGTGTCCGTCTTGGCGATGTGGCGCTAAGTCCAATCGGCGGGGCCTCAGACGATTAGAACTTGCGGTTGTGATGCCCCGCCATCGCAGGCGGTCGTTTGGCGGATGACTGGTCTGTGGTGCAGAATTCGGGCCGTTTTTGGCCGGAAATCCTCGCCGGTCCGTTGACATGAGCGCTCCCTCGGGTCCGGTGCTGAATCTTCCGGGTCTGATCACTGGGTAAGCCCTCACCACGCAGTTGTACTTGATAGCCTTTATGGCAGCCCTTCGGCGCAGCCTGTAGTCTTGCCGTGCAGGACAGGACGCGATCGGCCTTGGTCGACCGGCGAGCGTCGCCTGAGCAGCCACGAAGCCAGACAAGCGGCGACTATCGGCACCTCCCACACATGTTCGGGCGCCCCGCAAGCGCGCCTCGGCAACGCCCAGTTCCATCGGCAAACTAACCTATTTGGTTTTTACATTGACTTGTTGGAACGTATATGGAACATAGACCAAATGGGCGGACATCCCGATCCCTCACCGGTCTGATCCATCGTTGGCACTTGCCTGCCGATCCACCGCACGCCTGGGGATCGCCGGAAATACTCATGCCAGGAGCATGTCATGCCAGATTACACCTACACCACCGTCGGCAATCGCCAAAAGCGTCTGGTCGATATGGGAGACGAGACCTTCGCGGAAGTGACCGCCTTGCCGATCGTTCTACCCGTCAACTGGGCACCGGCGGTGGCATTCAACGCCCGGGTCTATCCCGACGTCGAGATCCAGATCATCGGCACACCGACGACGGCCTACATCTTTCAGGACAGCTTCGACGGAGCGGCGTTCAACGATTGCCTCGCCATCGACATGACCGGCCAGTCGTTCAGCACGATCGTAGCGGCGGGACGTTACCGCCTGCCGGGCAATTGCTTCCTGCGTGCCCGCCAGGGCGCAGGTGCGACCCTCATGATCCGGGCGGGGAGCTGAACCATACCGACAGACGCCTATGCGCGGCAAATTGCCGCAAGGACTGCAGACCTCGCATCGACCGCCAATGGCAAAGGCGCCGCGCTGATCGGTGCCCGGCAAAGCGGCAGCAACATGCGGCCGCAGACCGTGTTCGAGATCATGAAGCGCGGTGAGATCTGGCTGACGGACCATTCCTCCGCCGATGCGAGAGGCAACTCCGACAGCAGCTCTGCACTGGCCGATGTCGCGACCGAGGCGGCCGCATCGAGCCGCCGCATCAAGCTGCCAAAGGGCACCTTCAAGCTGAGTTCGAGCCTGGTGATTCCGCCAAGCGGTATCGTGATTGAAGGGATGGGCGAGGACAGCGTGCTCAAGGCGGGCGCTTCCAATCTGAATTTGCTGACAGCTGTCGCCACCGGCAAGATCGTGCTGCAGAACTTACGCCTTGAAGGCGATGGAACTTCGAATGGCTACGCTTCAGGCTGCGGACTGCGGGCCCGCAACACTGACGTGGAGCTCGACTGGGTCTATCTCGTCGGCTTCGGCGGGCATGGCATCTGCACGCAGATCGACGATGCGGCCCATTTCGGCCTGCGTCATTTCCGTGCCGGCGTGATCCGTGCATGGGAAGGCCGCAACCCGCGCGATGCCATCAGCTATACCGGCGTCGATGACGGCTATGGCAATATAGCCAACGGCAACGAGAATGCGGACATCCTGATAACCGGCGGATACCGCAGCATCCGGATTGGATCTTATCGCGGCGAGACGACCACGGCGCCTTCGGACGGTTCGATCGCAGTCGGCAATGGCATCATGATTGCAACATCGTCCGCGCAGGGCGCCCTTGGGCTCATCAGCATCGGATCGGTCGAAGTCTCCGGGCATCGGAAGCGTGGGCTGACGCTGGCCAACAACATGATCCTCGAGAACGTCAGCCGCGACCCAATCGTGATCGGAAAGGTGGTGGGCAAGAATATCGGCTGGCAACTCATCAAAACGAAGTTCCTGCCCAACATCTCCATCAGCAATGTCATCGGCCGCAATATCGAGGACAGGGCTGTCGCGGGCGCGGCCCTGCCCAGCATGGCCGCGGCTGGCTGGCCGAATGGCTATTTCTCTCCGGAGATCAAGGGAACGTTGCAAGGCGCCGTGATGATCAATGGAACCGAGAACGGATCAGTCGGTTCGGTCGTTATCGACAACGCGGGCGGCGATGGCGGCACTGATGCGCTCATGCTGAACGGCAATCAGTACGGCATCGGCGGTGGCAGCAATCCGCCGATGGGAACCGGCAGAGACAACTGCACGGTCGGGCGCGTAATCGCTGTGGGGTGCGCCGGGGCAGCGGTCTCGGTCAAGCAATGCGTACAGCATGCGTCGGTGGGGCAGGTCATTGCCGAAGGCTGCCGCAATGCCGTCTACATCCAGCTTTCAAACAGCAACGCGGCGCAATCCGCGCTGCACTTCGGCCATGTCAAATCGCGGTTCTCAACCGCGCAGGGCATAGTCGTGCTGGGCTCGTCGACCTTCAACATCGGCAAGGTGATGTTCGAGAACGTGGATATCGACAGTTCCGCGTCGGACGGAATAACCGCACAGTATGCCGACGAACTCGCGATCACGAGCGGCTCGGTTCTCAACAGCGGTTGGGGCAACGCGGCGAGCACCTCGATCGGCGTCAACGTTGCCGACGTCCGGGTGGTCGAAATCAAGGCGGTGCGCAGTGAAAACACCGGTGAGAACGTGAGCCAGCGCACTGGCTTCCGGCTTTCGGGCGCGATCACCAGCTATGCGCTGCTCAACTGCACGTCCGGCCTAAACAGGGCGAATCCGGCCGGTACCAACACGGCGCTGGGCAATGGCAACCGTATCTTTCCCATCGATGAGACGACCACCGGCACCCCGACGAAGCGCATCTGGGGTGGCATAGGCCTGCTCGAGCGGGGAGGCCTGACCATCTCGCCTGGACCAATCGCAGCAGGTGCGATCTACGCGACTAGCGAATTCACCTTGAACGGGCTGGAACCGGGCGACCGCGTCGATGTGACGTCGACACTGATCGACGACAACTTCGACATCTGGGCTGTGGTCTCGTCTGCCGGGAAATTCACGGTCAAGGTGCGCAACCGCTCGGCCGGGGCCCTCAATCCGGGAACGATCACATACGGCGTGCGCGGCACGAAGCAGCGCAACGTGTGACTTCACCGGAGCGCGGCGGCCTTGGCGGCGTGGGCGATCCGCTCCGGGCTGGACGAGGTGATCAGCAGCAATCCCTCGGGATTATCGCCCAGCGCAAGCGCCAGTGCAGCCTCTGCGCTGGCGTTGGGCGCAGCAAGGTCGATCCCATGGGCAACAAGCCGCTGCCGCAGCGCCGCATCCGCATCGATCCGGGCGCCCACTTCAGCGCGACTGCGCAGGGCACCGTGATAGGAACGGAAGTGCATCGTTCCACTTGCGCCCTGCGGCAGCCCTTCCGGCGACCAGTCCGTCTGGACAAAGGGCGTGTTGGGCCAGTTCGCAAGGACCGCTGCCAGATTCGTCCGCTTCGCGCCGAAACCGACGGTGCCGGCCCGGCCCTGCGCAACCTTGTCTTCCATCCAGCGCGCAAGCTCGTCGGTCACGTCATGCGGCTCGGGCTCATGAAGCAGCAGCACGTCGACCCGCTCACGCCGCAAGCGCTTCAGGCTATCGGCCAGCGAAGCCTCCAGCGCGTCGATCGAGAAATCAGTTCGCCGCGACATCTGATAGGCGCGCTGACCGAGTTTGGCCTTCAGTCCCGGCGCGAATGCCAATGCCTTGCGCGCAAACTGGCGCAGCTTGAGGCCCGCCGAGGCAGGTGCGGCGGCTGCCGGTCGCGCAAGACCGAGCTTTGTCGTGATTGTCACGCCGTGGTCTCGTCCCTCCAGCGCCGCTGCAAGCGCATCTTCAGAGGTTCCGGAACCATAGGCCGGCGCCGTATCGAAATGGCGGATCCCCGCGTCGAGCGCTGCGCCGACCAGGCGCCGCGCGGTCTCGAGGCCGGGCCCGGCAAAAAGCGCGGCACAGCCGAAACCGATCTGCGACGTGGGGGTGCCGTCAGGCAGGGGCACCTGTTTCATGCTGCGCTCCGCAAGTGATCGGCGAGGCGAAGACCGAGTGCCATGGCCGTGAAGGTCGGATTGGCAAAACCGGTGGACGGGAAAACCGCAGCGCCGGCAACGTAGATGCCGTGCGCGCCGTGGACCTGCAGATTGGTGTCGACCACGCCGTCAGCCTCCGTCAGACCCATTCGCGCGCCTCCCATCTGGTGATAGCCATCGTCCACGGTAGCGAGGAAGGCAGGATCGCGCGCCACAAGCCGCGGATCAAGTTCGATTCGGGCCAACCCCAGCCGTTCCAGTTCCCGTTTTAAGCGATTGCCGAATTCGAGGAAAGTTTCGATCTCCTCGCCGCTCAATTGCCAGTCGACCGCGACGATCGGCAAACCGAGCGCATCGGTCTGGTTGGTCAGGCTGATCCGGCTGGCACGGTTCGGGAACTGCTCGGCGGTAAGGCGCAGCTTGATCCCGCGATCGCTGGGATTGAACGCCCGGTTCGATCGGAGATAGCGCAGCGCGAGCGGCACCGCGACTTTCCACAGTGCGAAGAGATGGGCCGGCACAGCGGCCAGATTGGCCGGCTTGCGCCCTCCCATGAGCGAACGAACGAAGATCTTGAGATTTGCAAGATGCTCGCTCATGCTCGAAAGGAACAGGAAATGCGCGCTGATGCCCAGCAGTTGGGCTTCGTGCTGGGCATTCCCGCCCAATTTGATCTTCGGGTGATACTTGCACTTGTCGAGATAGATGTTGTCGAACAAGGCGTGGAAGGCCGCCTTGTCGGTCGGAATGACCTCACCCGCATAGCAATCGGCGTGATCGACAAAGCCTTGGCCAAGCCACGGCGATGCATGCCACGGCGCCGGCTTGTCGCCGCCGGTCGGCAGCATCAGCAAACGGCTGATCTCGATCGTGCCACAGGCAAGCACGACGCGGCGCGCGTTGATGGTAGCCGTTTTGCCGCCCAAGGTACGCACGGCGAGGTGGTTTTGAGCGCCGTGTTCGGCCGCCGGAGTGATCTGCGTGACATTGGCGTGGACAAGCGTTCGCAGCGCTCCATCACGCAACTGCCGGGCAAAAACCTGAGGCAGGATGGGGTTTGGCAGCCAGCGTGTCATGAAGAACTCCAACCCTTCGCGAAGGGCCGGCGGATCAACCGCGAGGCGCTGCCAGACTTCTGCATCGGTGCGCAGGCAGCCTAAGCCCAGCACATCGAACACCCGTTCGTAATAAGGTTCCACCTCGCCACGCGTGACGGGCCAGCCGCTGTAGGGCAGCCATTCACGCTTCTCGAACACCACCGGATCGAAGGGGACCAGCTGCCCGCCCCAGAAATTGGTGGTGCCGCCGAGCAGGCGATAGCGACCTTCATGCAATCCGGGCAGCCGATGACCGACCGACTGTGCGGCGAGATAGAGCGCCTGGCTGGCGGACTCCATCCGTTCGCCGCCTGCCTCGATCAGCAGCACATCGGCACCCTTGCTCGCCAGCTCCACCGCCATCGTGATGCCGACGGCGCCCGCACCGACGATCGCGATATCGCAATCGAAGCGGTCACCTGCGGAGTCCAATTCCAGATCGATGATCACGTCGGGTTCCCTTTCGGCGCATCGGCCGGCCTGACGTTGCGCGACAGGATGGACCACATCAGCACGAAGTTGGACTTGCTCGGCAGCATCAGCCGGCGCGGTGAAAGCTTCAGCGTCTGCACCGCTGCGTAGAGCGCGATGGCCAACGAGACAAAGGCACTGATGATATGGGCCAGAGCGCCGGCGAACACACCGAAGTGCGAGCCGCCGCCGACGAGGACTACCAGCATGATGACCGAGCCGACAAACTCGAACCGCATCATTGGCCCGCTGAGATTGAAGGCCTTGAACGCCCCGCCAACGACGATGCGGAGCGCTTGCGCCGCGCCTGCAATCAGAAACCAGGGGGCAAGAGCAGTCGAGGCCGCATAATTCTTGCCGAACAGCAGGAGGACCAACGGCTCGATCACGAACGCAAAGCAGGTCACCAGTATGATCAGCATGAGGAACGTCATCGAAATGCACAGTTCGGCAAGGCGGCGGCGCGCATCGTCGTCCTTCACCGCTGCCATCGCCGGAAAACCGACCAGGTCGATCGTCATGCCGACCACGTAGATCAGATAGGCGATCGATCCGGCGACCACATAGTGCCCGAGATCGCTGGCCGTTACGAAGAAGGGCAGGATCATCCGGTCCAGATTGTCGCGGCAGACGATCGCGATGCGCTGGAAGATCACCGGCACGCCGAAGCGAAAGACCCGGCCAATCAGCGCGGTCTCTGGCATCTTGAATGGCTCGCCAGACCGCAGGACAATCCCAGCACAGACCACCAGGGTCACTGCAAGGCTGATGACGTTCGCCGCAATCACATTAGCCGGCGAGGCATGGCCGCTGTACCAGACCAGAAAGAGGCCGCTGATGTAGACCAGCCCCGGCAAGACACGCGCGATTGTCCAGACCGCCGGGCGCGCGCCGGCCTGAAAGTAGGAGTAGAAGATCTGCTGCCACTGATAGAACGGCGCGTAGAACAGAAACAGCCAGGCCCCGCTGATCGCCAGCGCACTGCTGCTGGAGAAAATCGTCAGGATCACCGTGATACACATCAGAGTGGCGATCAGAATGAACGGGATCGACAGCAGGAAGGCGCCTGCCAAGACGGCGGTACCTTCGGCCGGATTGCGTGAGCGGAAGTAAGCCACGCTGTCGTTGATGCCGAGCATCATCACCGGCACGATGAAGCTGAACCACGCAATCACCTGCGCTACTTCGCCGCGCAGCGAAGGGCTCAGCATCCGCGCCAGCATGATGCCGCTAGCGAAACTCGACAACTGCATGACGCCCGTCGCGAGGAACGCGAACAGCACTTTCTTCATGGCGCGACCGATCGGGCCGGCCAACGCATCGGCGAAGCGCAGCCTTGCGCAAGCAGCGGCATCCCGCGCTCGTCACCAGAGCAATGCATTATCACCCCTCTGAATAAAGTGCGGCAAATTCAGATATATAGAAATTGTCGCGGGGCTTGGATATGCACGGTTTGCGCTGCAATGCAACATGAATTTGTGCGCTGGTCCGCGCAGGAACGGGGTGAGCCTTCAAGCTTTTGCATTGCAAGGCATTTGGCGCGGACCGAGCCTCTGCATAACCTCCGCCAGTGCGTCAGCCTGTCGACAGCGTAGTGCTCTACAGATGGCCATTCACGCTTGCCAAACGGACGCATTGAGGTCTTTAACGCAGTTGCAGCATTTTTGGACTTCGATGTCGAAGAACTTGTGTCTTATTCAGGCTCTATCGGATTGGGCAGCTGCTTCCTCCCATTGATTGCCCGTGACTCCCTGCTAGGAAAAGGTCCATCATGAACGGAAATTCCGGTCAGCATGCGCTCAGGAGAGATCGATTGACGTTGGACCGGCCTTTGCGCGTAGCGGTCGTCTATCACCTGTGGCCGCATTATCGCTCCGCCGTCGTGGCAGCGATGGATAAGTCAACGAATATTCAGTATGATTTCTACGGGAGTGGCTTGCCCTACCAGGGAATCAAACACATGGCTCCCGAATCGTTCCGCAGCTTCGTCAAGGCACCGTTTCGCATGGTTGGACGTGCCATGTGGCAGCCCAAGGCCGTCAGCGCGGCCGTGTCGGGAAACTATGACGCGCTGATCTATCTCGCCGACCTCAATTTTGTTTCGACATGGGTCGCCGCGGTCCTCGCACGGCTGCGCGGACGCCCGGTGCTATTCTGGGCGCACGGTTGGCTCAAGCCGGAAAGCGGCATGAAGCGGCGGATTCGCAATCTGTACTTCGGCCTTGCCAATCGGATGATGCTGTATGCCGAACGCGGCAAGCGCCTGGGAGTTGCCGCCGGCTATCCCGAAAGCCAGATTGCCGTCATCTATAACAGTCTCGATGTCGAAGCCGCCGACAGCATTGTCGCCCGTATCGAATCGGGAGCGCTGGCGAGCGTTCGTCCGCAGTCGTTGTTTGCGGATCCATCGCTGCCCTTGCTGATCTGCACCGCGCGGATCACGCCGCTGTGCCGGTTCGATCTGCTGCTGAAGGCAGCCGACATGCTGAAAGCGCAAGGAAAGCCGGTCAACATTCTGCTTGTGGGAGATGGCCCCGAGCGGCCCCCGCTCGAGGCCTCGGCGAAGGAACTCGGCCTCAGCGTCCACTTTTACGGGGCATGCTATGACGAGGAAATCACCGGCCAGTTGATCTATCACGCCGATCTGACGGTCTCGCCGGGCAAGATCGGGCTGACCGCGATGCACAGCCTTGGATACGGCACGCCGGCGATTACGCATGACAATCTGGACCAGCAGATGCCGGAGGTCGAGGCCTTGACCGACGGCGTTACTGGCAGCCTTTTTAGGTGCGATGATGCGTCAAGCCTGGCCGCCGCGATCAGCGACTGGCTGGCGGCCGGCCGCGATCGGCAGGTCGTGCGCCAGAACTGCCGTGCTGCGGTGCACGATCGGTGGAACCCGGATGTGCAAGCCGCTCTCATCGAGCAAGTGATCCTGGAAGTGACCGGCAATGCCTAGAAAGTCGTCCAATAAGCGGGAAGTCACGCAAGCTCTGCCCGAGCCTGAACGCGCTAACGATGCCATCATCGAACGCTGCCGAAACGAGATCGAAGGTTGGCAAAAGAAGCTCGCGCGCAAGTTCCTCGTGCCCTGGCTCAAACGCAAGTACCGGCTGGCCGAGCTTGGCGAGGGCTTTCACTGGCAGCGCGGAAAATCGCTCGTTATTGCGCCCGGCAGCAAGGTCGGCCGCTTTGCCTATCTAGGTGGCGGCTTCGAAGCGCACGGGCCGGTTGTCGTGGGTGACCTTTGCATGGTCGCCGCCGGCTGCAAGATCGTCGGCGCCGACCATGATTACAACCGCGTTGGCGATCCCACCCGTCTCGCCTTCCCCGAGGCCGGTCGTCCCGTCACCACCTTGGGACTCGACGTCTGGCTGGGTCAGCGCGTGACCTTGATCGAGGGCATCACCATCGGACGCGGCGCCGTGATCGGATCAGGATCGATGGTCACGAAAGACGTCGAACCTTATGCCATCATGGCAGGCGTGCCAGCCCGCTTTATCAAGTGGCGCTTTGAGCCCGAGGAGATTGCGGCGCACGAAGCTGCGATCATGCAACGGACTGGGGCCTGACCATGAACCTCTCGCAACCATCGCCGGACAAGACCGGCCTGCGCGATGTCCGCAGGGACATGAAGAACAACACGCAGTCGTTCTTCACGCTGCGCAATCGCATCGAGCGCACGATGTTCATGCTGGTCTGGGCCGTGCTGGCGGGCTGGACACCACCGCCGCTCCATCGGTGGCGCTGCGCGATCCTGCGCGCGTTCGGCGCCGATATCGGTGCCCGCGTACGGATCTACGGCTCCACAGTTGTCTGGCTTCCACGCAATCTGGCCATTGGCGATGACAGCCTGATCGGACCGCGAGTGCGGCTCTACAACCAGGGCCGTATCGACATCGGCAAGAATGTTGTGGTGAGCCAGGGCGCGCATGTCTGCGCCAGCAGCCATGATGTTTCGGATCCGCTCTTCCAGTTGGTCCTGCGGCCGATCCGGATCGATGACCGCGCATGGGTCGCTGCCGATGCCTTTGTCGGGCCGGGCGTCACTGTCGGCGAAGGCGCAGTGCTCGCAGCGCGCGGGGTAGCGGTCCGGGCGATGGATCCTTGGATGATCTACGGAGGCAATCCCGCTCAGGCCCTGCGCACGCGCAGTTTCAAGGAAGAGTAATGGCCAAGTCTTTTGCCCTGCTTGGGGAAGGGTCTGATAAGTGGACACCGCGGGTAGTGCCGCAAGGACAGGACCTCATTCCGGCCTGCGTTATGCCCGACTCCCCAGACTTGCGCGCATTAATGCTTGCCACTTCGCCGCTCCGAACTGTACTGCTTGTGCAGTGCAGCACTGCCAGTCCCGAAAGCTACAGCAGGTCTGGGTTTCAGCTTATCGCCACGGTGAACGGACGGAGGCAGGGCGGTTCCTGTTTGAAGATGTTCGAGAACACCTTGCGTCCGCAAGCGCGTATCACGCTATGAAGTTATCCGAAAGAACTGGCCCTGACCCATGGTAACGCTAGTCGTCATATTAGTTTATATCCTGATATTGATGGTGAACGCGACGGCGTTGCGGGCGATAAATGTTCAACGCCTTCAATTTATCGACGGCGTAATTCTCGGCTTGACGTATTACATAACGATTCCAATGTTTTTCATTCTGCTATCTGGCCGCATTGGTTCAAACTTTCTTCAGATCGAAGATTATCTGCCATACGAAGACATCAGCACGACATTCGTGATATTTTCCGCGTCTCTGCTGGTATGCGGGCTTAAGATTTATCTCCCGGCGTTAATGTTGCGTCGAAGGTCCGCTTTGATGTCGATACCACCGGTTGGTGGACCTGCTGCCGCACAGATACCCGCTTCCCCGCGCAGGAATGGCAATCGCCGTGGCTTCCGCTGGAGTTATGTGCATTGGTTGCTCGGCATGAATTTGGTGATCTATTACGCGTCCACCATCTTTGTGTTCTATCGAGCTGGCGTCGCCGATGGCGAGCACTGGTATCAGGCGACCTCTACGCTTCTCTCCGAGAGCCCGATCTACGTCATCATCAAGTACTTCTCAAACTTCACCCGAACATCGGTATTCGGCATTCTGGGCATACTCACGCTTCGTGACCCGAAACGTCGGTACCAGTTGGCCGCCATTGGTCTGTTTGTTTGTGTGTCGGATCTCTTGATGACTTTCAATCGCGTTACGGTTGTCTATTTTGGCATTCTTTTGCTGATTGGTTCGTGGAACAAAATTTACAACATCTTGTTCGGTTTCTTTGTGCTGTTGTTTGGTGGTGTCTATATCGGATCGCTCTGGCCGGAATTTCGAGGTCAGGTCAGCAATTATGGCTATTCGCTGTCGGGCTTCGCGGATGCGTTTGCAAAAGCTGTGGAAGTGAATTCCAGATCCCTGCCATTCGTGGACGCGATGAATGGCCTGTTCGAGTCCTTCACCTTCAGCGTGCTCAACTGGGAGGTGAAGCACTACAGCTATATCAGCGTCGATTTCGGGGCCTATTTCACCCGTCCGCTCGGCGTGATCATCCCGCGCTCGATCTGGCCCGATCGGCCCGAATCCTTTGCGCTCTTGCTTGGCCGCAACTTCTCCAAATCCGAGCTGGCCTTGAATTCTTACATCATCGGCGAGCCCTTCGCCAATTCATGGGTGTTCTGGCCGTCACTCGTGGTCATCGCGATCATGGCGAACGAACTTGTCTATCGCAAGTTGGGCCAGCGCGATCCGGTCTGGGGCTTCATCGGTGCCATGATAGGGTTTGCATGGTGGCGTTTTGACACGTCCTTCCTAGCCGTCTCGTTGCTGATCAGCCTGATCGTGTACGGTGCCATGCAGGCTCTGGTTGGCAGCGGCACGCGTGCGACACGCGAAAGAGCGCGTGCGCCGGGACCGGATCGTCGCTTGCCCGTCTACGCCCCCGGTGGTCGGGCGACCACAGCACGCGGTCGTGGCCGCGGACGCCAGATCAATGCCAGGTAAGGCCGTCGTCGGTTGAAACCAGCGTGACGGCGCCCCGTTCGCGCATGGTCACATACCAGCACAAACCATGGCCGCAGTCCTTCGTTTCCGTGCCCACAAGGCCTTCCTGCGCCGCCTCGGCCCGAGTCAACATGTTCGGGTAATAGCGGAAATTCAGATAGAGTTGCCCGAGGCTGTCCACCGTCAAGCGCTGCCGCCAGGCCGAATAGTGTGATCGATCCGGCTCGGCTATCGGCCGAACGATCGAGCCGTCCGGCCATCGCTGCCAGGGTTTGTTCCACGGTTTGCGCAGCTGCACGAGCGGATAGCGGGCCGACGCATCGGTCAGCCGCGAGATCAGGTTCAGCGTGCCGTCGCTGCTCATGGCGAGGCTGACATATGTGAAGACATCGCCCTTCGCGAGGCCGCTTGTGCCGATCGGACTGGCGGAAGACCAGCCGCCAACGGCTGAGTCCTGCGCGTCTGCACGCACCCACTGCAATAGCGCATGATGGGCGCCGATAATGACGATGAGACGCCGGTCTGGCCCCATTGTGATCGCCGGGATGTCATGTCCATCGGCGCACGCCTGCGTGAGGCTGCGGCCTAGCACGACTTCGTCACCCACCAAGGCGTGCCTGGCCCGGTCGACTTGCCGGACGACGATCTTGGTCCCGGTGGTCGAGCAGTCATCGGCGTTGAAAGCAACGAAGACCTGACCTTTGGTTGTGAAGGTTGAATTGGCGGCACCCGAATGGTTTCCGGCAAGAATGCTGTTGCTGCTGATCAGGATCGACGGTCCATCGGGAAGGATTGCGCCGCCAA
This sequence comes from Novosphingobium sp., assembly GCF_027489515.1. Classification (GTDB taxonomy): domain Bacteria; phylum Pseudomonadota; class Alphaproteobacteria; order Sphingomonadales; family Sphingomonadaceae; genus Novosphingobium. The sequence continues at coordinate 48,768 of NZ_JAIXZS010000026.1, forward strand.
CGTCCTTGAACAGGTTCAGCCAGAGCCGCTTGCCGACCACGCCGCCGTAGTTTTCAAAGCTGAGCACTGTTGGTGGTCCGGCATGATCATTGAACGCGTCAGGGCGTTCGATCGCGGCGTTGCGGCCCGGAAGCTTCAGGGCGTGCCAGTCCCTCCCGCCGTTGTCGGACCACAGCAGCGCGGCGTTGCGGAGGTTCGAATATCGCGGAATGAGCAACGTATAGAGCCTGCCCGAGGCATCGGACACGACGGACTTGTCATTCATGAAGCCCCTGTCCCATCGGCGATCCCATTGACCGGCGACATCGGGAATGTCGCGGTTGATCGCGACCTCGGCCAGCTTCTCGAAATCCATCGCCGCAACCTGGGTCCCGTTTCGCAAGACGATCAGCTGCTTTTCATCGCGCAGGTACGTTGTGCCATCGGCGCCGAACCCCGGGCTGCCGGTGTCGAGCGGTGAGCCCGCGTGGCCTGAGGCGGCGACAAGCCGGTATTCGGATGGGCGCGCGACGGTGCAGGGGAGAAACAGCAATGGGGCCAGTATCAGTTTGACCATCAGCCGGAATGTCGTCGTGCTTGTCATCCTTGTCGCACCTTCAATTGCCGGCCACCGGATTGCGGCATCATGGATGCACGACAGTGTACAGATGCTGACGGTGTCCCCAGGAATACGCAGCAGCGGTTCCGGGCAGCGCGATGTCCGCCGCACAAGATCACCAAATCCCTCCGGCTTTAGGCACCGGTCGACCTGCCGCGTACCAACTCCTGAATTGCACTCTCGAGGGAATCGAGAATGGACTTGCGGCCCCAACGCTCTCTTGCTCGCACAAGGGCGGCCTGACCTAACTCAAGTCGGGCTGCCTCATCGTCAATGAGACTGATGATTGCATCCGCAAGCGCTTGAGCGTCGCCCGGCGCAGCCAGTCGTCCGCATCCATCCACTTCCGCGTAGAGCCCGGTTCCCGGATCGGCGGTAGCGATCACCGGACGCCCGGATTGCAGCATGTTGGTAAGTTTGGAGGGCAGGACGAGGTCGGCAGCACCCGGTATCTGAGGAAGCAGGTGCAGGGATGCAAGCGAAAGCAAATCGCCCATGCGTTCGGCTGGCTGCAGATCATGAAGCTGGACGTTTGCGAGGCCCTCGGCCATCTGTGCCAGCCTGATCCGATTGGGGCCTTCACCACAGATCACAAAGACCAGATCCGAGCGGTGGCGAAGCAATTGCGCCGCTTCGATTACGATCTCGATGCCTTGCTTGTTGGCAATGTTTCCAGAGTAAAGTGCGACTTTGCGATCACCGATGCCCCACTCCTGGCGATAGGCAGCACCATGAGTGTCGTTGGGCGCAAACGTTGCGTTACTCCAGTTCCGCAGCTCATAGATGCGTTCCGGGGGGACGCCCTTTTCGATCAGTTTGGCGCACATTTGCGGACTGATCGTGGAGACCCGCGCGGCTGACTGGAGGATACGATGTTCGACCGCCCGCGCGCATCGCTCTACCGGTCCGCCCCCTTTGACAAGATTGGTCGCAAAGGCGGCCTCAACTTCGAAATCCTGGATGTGGACCCAGAGCGGAGCATGGGCGCGTCCTGCGGCACGCGCAGCTATGGGCACAGACATCAAAGAGGGCGCAATCGCTAGGACCAGGTCAGGATTTTGGCGGGCCGCTGCCATCATCGGCGCACTCGCAGACAGCGCAAAACTCGCGTGATGAAGAAGACGACGCGATCCGTTGGGCGTCGCCGGAACATAGTGCGGCACCCTTGTAACGTTGACCCCATTCTCGACGGTGTCCGTGCGTCCTTTAGGCTGGCCCGCATAAGGGCGCCATTGCGGATAATAGGGTTTGCCGGCAACCACCTCGACCTGATGACCGCGCGATGCCATCTCCTCGGCGAGGCCAGTTGTGTAGGGGCCGATCCCAACCGGTTCCGGCGCATAATTCAGCCCTAGAATCAGCAGCTTCACCCCGGCCTACCTCTCTTAACTGCGATTCGGGATCGAAACTCAGGCCAACGCCTGCTTTAGGTTTCCAGCGACGTAATCCCGATATGCGGAAGCAACGCCGTCAGACAGGCCAATCGAAGGCGCCCAACCCATGCCGAGCAGCTTGTCGCTGCTCATCAGCTTGCGTGGCGTTCCATCCGGCTTGGTCAGATCCCGTTCGATCCGGCCTTGAAAACCGACCACCCCACAAACCAACTCGGTCAACTCGCCGATGGTGATGTCAGTGCCGGAACCGACATTGACATGGCCATCATCCGAATAGGACTTCAGCAGGAATACGCTGGCATCGGCCAGATCATCGACATGCAGGAACTCGCGGCGCGGGGTGCCAGTGCCCCAGATCGTGATGCTGTCAGCCCCGGCCAGCTTGGCCTCATGAGCCTTGCGAATCAGCGCGGGCATCACGTGGCTGTTGGCAAGGTCGTAGTTGTCGCCGGGACCATAGAGATTGGTCGGCATCGCCGAGATAAAGTCACAGCCGTACTGTCGGCGATAGGCCTGGCACAGCTTGATCCCGGCGATCTTGGCCACCGCATACCATTCGTTGGTCGGCTCCAGCGGCCCGGTAAGGAGCGATTCCTCGACGATCGGCTGCTCGGCGAACTTGGGGTAGATGCACGAAGAGCCGAGGAACAGCAGCTTGGCCGCGCCCTGGGTCCGGGCAGCCTCGATGATATTCGCCTCGATCATGAGGTTGTCGTAGAGGAACTCTGCCGGATAGGTGTCGTTGGCATAGATTCCGCCGACCTTCGCGGCGGCGAGCACCACGACATCCGGCTTCTCTGCCGCAAACCATGCGCGAACCGCCGCCTGCTCGCGCAGATCGACTTGCGCACGGCTTGCCGTCAGCACCGTGCAATTCTCCTGTGCCAGTCTCCGCACGACGGCCGAGCCGACCATGCCGCGGTGCCCGGCGACGTAGACACGCTTGCCGGCCAGATCGAAAGTTCCTGACATGTCAGGCGTCCTTGGCGATGGGGGCGTCACGCATGGTTTCAAGGTCGGACAGGACCATTTCACGCGCCAGCTCACGGGCCGACGTCTCGTGGGTCCAACCCAGCTTCTGATTCGCCTTGGTCGGATCGCCAATCAGGAGATCGACTTCGGTCGGACGGAAGTAACGCGGATCGACCTCAACAAGGCATTTGCCGGTCTTCTTGCAATGGCCCTTCTCGGCAGCACCTTCTCCGGTAAATTCGATCTCGATGCCGACATCCTCGAAGGCCCAGCGCACGAACTCGCGGACTTCGGTCGTCTCGCCGGTCGCCAGCACGTAATCGTCAGGCTCGTCCTGCTGCAGCATCATCCACATGCCGCGCACGTATTCGCGGGCATGGCCCCAGTCGCGCTTGGCATCGAGGTTGCCGAGGTAAAGCTTTTCCTGGCGGCCCAGCGCGATGGCCGCAGCCGCCCGGGTGATCTTGCGGGTCACGAAAGTCTCGCCGCGCAGCGGACTTTCATGGTTGAACAGAATCCCGTTCGAGGCATGGATGCCATAGGCCTCGCGGTAGTTGACCACGATCCAGTAACCGTAAAGCTTCGCCACGCCATAAGGCGAGCGCGGATAGAACGGCGTCGTCTCCCGCTGCGGTACTTCCTGCACCAGACCATAAAGCTCGGAAGTGGAGGCTTGGTAGAATCTCGTCTTGCCTTCGAGACGCAGAATGCGAATCGCCTCAAGCAGGCGAAGCGTGCCGATCGCGTCGGCGTTCGCCGTGTACTCGGGTGTCTCGAACGAAACTTGCACATGGCTTTGTGCAGCCAGGTTGTAGATCTCGTCCGGCTGGACCTCCTGCACGAGGCGGATCAGGTTCGTCGCATCCGTCAAATCACCGTAATGGAGGTGAAACTTCTGGTGCGGGACGTGCGGATCTTCGTAGATATCCTCGATTCTTCCCGTGTTGAAGGAAGACGAACGGCGCTTCATGCCGTGGACGACATACCCCTTCTCGAGCAGGAGCCGAGCGAGGTAGGCCCCGTCCTGCCCGGTGACGCCGGTGATAAGTGCAACCTTGCCTTGTCCGCTGAGCATGTAAACATACCTACGCTATTGTGCCGATGCGAAACGTCTAGCTGCAGTGCGGCGCAAGGCAAGCGGAATGCGCACTGCGCTTCAATCTCTCGGCTTACCTCGCCAAGGCGTTACCCCGGCCAGGATCGCGTTTAGGTCTTTGGCACGGTGAAACTGCCGCTGACCCGCCCATTTCCGCGACTCGGTTGCGGCCCGGATCCTGCAGAGGAACCGCCAGAGGCCCGGCCATCGATGTTCGAAATGCCGGTAGTGAGGTCGATCACCAAGCGTCCGCCATTGAGTGTGTCGCTTCCACGTCGCAGTGCAACATTTCCTGCCATCGTGATGAGCTTGCGATCGAAGTCGTACACAGCAACATCGCCGCTGGCGCGTTCACTTCCACGCGTGACGACGACGCCGCCGGTGGCTTCGATACGCTGGATCTGCAGCGATCCGGTATCGGTATAGGCCACCGTGGTCCGTGCAGCCTTCATGGTGAGATCGGCCTGGGTAATGTCGACGCTGCCGGACAGAACAACGCGGTTCTGCTTGTCCTGAAGCTCGATGCGGTCAGCCGCGTAGTTGACCGGTGCCTTGCTGTTGTGCGCAGCGATGGCCTGCGCCGAAAGATGCTGCGCGCCCGCGACAAGGGCGGCGCTCGCGCCGAAACCGATCGCAAAGGATCGTAGCGGCCGGCCGGCCTTGAGGGCTTCGATCAACGTCATCATGGCATCTTCAGCTTGCCTGGCTCCATCGTCAGGCGGGCGTGGCCATCGAGCGTGATGGTACGCGCCTCAAGATCCGCGCTTATCCTGTCGGCCGAGAAAGTGCCAGCAGGAATGCGGCCTTCCGCCCGCCCCTGGCTGACGAGGAGCCGCTTGCCGATGTCGATATCGGCACCGCCGGTGATCATCCGATAGCCGTCGGACGTCTCGAAGTTGACCGGGGTCGGCACGTCGATCTTCTGCTTGGCGAAATCGTAGATGCCCGCGCCCGTCGTAAGGCTGGCCGGCCCGTCGGTCAGCATGACACGCGCGGTGATGTCGCGCATCTCGACCTCGTCGCGCTTTTCCGAATGCTGCACCGCGCTTCCCGCGGTGACCGAAAAGTTCCGCCCGGAATCGTCCTGTCCGCGGTACATCGCGCTGACCACACGCAGCCGGTCATTGACCATCGCCACCTTGTTGCGATCGAGCAGGAAGCTGATTTCACCGCGCGGGGAAAACGGCGCAATCACCAGAACCGCAAGCAGGGCCCCGATCAGCGCGGGCATGCCCATCGCCACCATCCGGACCATGCGATCATGGAAGCCGCCGGGCGCAGCGAAATGCTGGCGGCGACCGCGCAGGTTGTCGGCCTTCTGCGTCATTGTCCCGGGCATCTGGTCAATGTCACCTGCAAGCTCTCACTCGTGGCTGAAGATGTCGCGGTCTGCCCAGCCGGCAATGTCCAGCAGAGCTCGCGTCGGCAGGAACTCGAAGCAGGCCTGCGCCACGTCGGTACGCCCTTCGCGTGCCAGCCTCTCGACGAAGATCAGATGCATCGCATGGAGATAGCGTACGTCGGACGCGGCATAGTCCTGCTGCGCGTCGCTCAGCGTCGGTGCACCCCAGTCGCTCGATTGCTGCTGCTTGGAAATCTCCTTGCCGAGCAGCTCGCGCACCAGTTCCTTGAGGCCGTGGCGGTCGGTGTAGGTGCGTACCAGCTTCGAGGCAATCTTGGTGCAGAACACCGGAGCAGCCATCACCTTGAGGTAGTAGTGGATCGCGGCGAGGTCGAATCGCGCGAAGTGAAACAGCTTCAGCCGCGCAGGATCGGCGAGCACGGCGCGCAGATTGGGGGCGGCGTAGCTGCTCCCGGCCGCAAAGCGCACCAGATGCTCGTCACCATGCCCATCGGATATCTGCAGCAAGCAGAGCCGGTCACGCGGGGTGACGAGCCCCATGGTTTCTGTATCGACAGCAACCGGCCCCGGCGCGAGCACGCCTTCGGGCAAGTCTTCTTCATGAAGGTAAACAGCCATTCGCTCCGCTTAGGCCTTCGCCGCAGTGGCGGCAAGCGCGGGAATCGGCGCGATGCCAAGCGTTACGTGCGTCCGACGCTGCTATAGTGCCATCCGGCGCCGCGCACTTCATCGGGATTGTAGACGTTGCGCAGGTCGACCAGCACGCGGCTGCTCACCAGCTGGCCGACCCGCTCGAGGTCGATACCGCGGAAAGCGTCCCATTCGGTCACGAGTACAACGGCATCAGCACCGGTGACCGCTTCATACGCGCTCTTCGCCATGGTCACCTCTGGCATCAGAGGAGCTGCCGCTGCCATGCCTTCCGGATCGTAGGCCACGATCTGCGCGCCCACATCGAGCAGCGCCTGGACAATCGCGATCGAGGGCGCATCGCGCATGTCATCGGTATTGGGCTTGAAGGTGAGGCCGAGGAGCGCAATGCGCCGACCACGCGGCTCGCCCACGCCAGCTTCGGCCATGGCTTCGATCACCTTGCGGCCCATGGCGCGCTTGCGGGTATCGTTGGTGCGCACCACCGCCTCGACGATCCGCACCGGGCTCGCATAGTCCTCGGCGGTCTTGAGCAGCGCTAGCGTGTCCTTGGGGAAGCAGCTGCCGCCATAGCCCGGCCCGGCATGGAGGAACTTCGAGCCGATGCGGTTGTCGAGACCGATCCCGCGTGCGACATCCTGCACGTCAGCGCCCACTTTCTCGCACAGGTCCGCCATCTCGTTGATGAAGGTGATCTTGGTCGCGAGAAACGCGTTGGCGGCGTACTTGATGAGTTCGCTGCTGCGCCGCCCGGTGAAAAGCAGCGGCGCCTTGTTGAGGAACAGCGGGCGATAGACCTCGGTCATCACGCCGCGCTCCCACTCTTCCTCGGCCCCGACGACGATGCGGTCAGGCCGCTTGAAATCGCCGATCGCGGCGCCCTCGCGCAGGAACTCGGGGTTGGAAACGACGGCGAACTTTGCGTCCGGCGCCCGTTCGCGGATGATCCGCTCCACTTCATCGCCCGTTCCGACCGGCACCGTCGACTTGGTCACGATCACGGCCGGACCGGTCAGCCCGTCCGCGATTTCCTGCGCGACCGCATAGACATAGGAGAGGTCGGCATGGCCATCGCCGCGCCGCGACGGCGTACCGACGGCGATAAAGATCGCCTGTGCACCGTCAATCGAAGCCGCCAGATCGGTCGAGAACGACAGCCGGCCAGCCTGCACGTTGCCGGCCACCAGTTCGGCAAGTCCGGGTTCGTAGATCGGCATCACCCCGGCAACCAGCCGGTCGATCTTGCTCGCATCCTTGTCGATGCAAACCACGTCATGGCCGAAATCGGCGAAGCAGGCACCCGATACCAGTCCGACGTAGCCGGAGCCCACCATTGCGATCTTCATACCGAAATCCCCGCGTACACAGCCAAAAGTACGTAGGGGCGGATAGCAAGGGGAAGTACCCCCTTGCAAATGGTATTCCCGCACTGCAGCAAAAGGTTTACGCTGCGCGTAGTATGACAGCCACCGTTATCCCCGAAACATGGCGCGGCCCGCTGGAAAGCGTGCTGACGAGCCGCCCTTTGCGTGCGTTGGGCGGTTTTCTCCGCGCCGAGGAAGCTTCCGGTAGGCGCATCTATCCTCCCGCCGGAACGCGGCTTGCCGCACTTGCGCACACGCCTCTGCCGCAGGTTCGAGCCGTGATTCTGGGGCAGGACCCCTATCACGGGCCGGGACAGGCGCATGGCCTTGCCTTCTCGGTGCCGCGCGGCGTTCCGATCCCGCCAAGCCTGCTTAACATCTTCAAGGAACAGGAAGCCGACCTCGGCCTTGCGCGGCCAGCGCATGGCTGCCTCGAGGCATGGGCGAAGGGCGGCGTGCTGCTGCTCAATACGGTGCTCACGGTCGAGGCGGGAGCGGCCGGCTCGCATCAGGGCAAGGGGTGGGAAGTATTCACCGATGCCGCGATCCGCGCCGTGGCACAGCGCAGCACGCCTTGCGTCTACCTCCTCTGGGGCAGCCATGCCCGCGCCAAGGCCGCGCTGATCCGCGAAGCCAGTGGCGGCCCGCACCTGATCCTCGAAGCCCCGCACCCCAGTCCGCTTTCAGCCCACCGCGGTTTCCTCGGCTGCCGCCACTTCAGCCGCGCCAATGCGTTTCTGGCGGAGCAGGGCACGGCACCAATCGACTGGAAGCTCCTGCCTTAACGCTGCAACAAGCATTGCGCATTTACTGCTCGAATAGGCAGTATTGCAGCAGCGTTCATGGGGCTTTATGACCGACCAAATCGTTCCCGATCTCGTTCAGATCAAGATCATCAACGATCAGAACACCCCATACCCGTTCGTCGTTGATCTGTTGCAGACGGTCTTTGGCCGCTCGCCGATTGACGCTCAATTGATCGGGACGACGGCCCACCACTATGGCGAAGGCGATTGCGGACTGTGGCCCCGTGGCGTGGCCGACGTGCTGGTGGCGGCCGCGCGGGAGCGGATCGAGAGCGCCGGCCATTCGCTCGTGCTGATGCGCTCCACCCCCACCGGCAGCGAAGCAGTGGGCCAGGAAACCTGCACGCTCTGCGCCAAGCCGGCCGCACATGCCCGCTCGCTGTATCGCAGCGAGGGCAAGGCGCTATGCGACGCCTGCATCATCGCAGCGACGGCGCACCTTGCCGAGGGCGTCGCCACTGCGCAGTTCAAATTCACCCACGAAGTGCTCGCCTGGCATTTCGGCTCCATCAGTCTGAGCGAGATCGAATCGTCGGTTCGAACCTTTCCCGCGCGGATGCGGGCAGACCTGCAGCTCGCCTTTGATCGCGTTCTCGATCAAGCAGCGGTCCGGCAATTGGGGATCAAGTCTGGCTATCGCTATGAGTCGGTCGATTTTGCAGATCTCTGGGAGACCGGCCATTCCGCCAAGGTGATCGCGCCCGTGCAGTTTTCGGATCTCGACATCGGCGAGGAGACCCCCCGCCGCTGTGTCGGAACCGCGCTTTGGCTGCTTGACCATGAAGGGGTGCGGCATTGCGCCATCGTCTCGCAGGAAACCGGGCATGGCGGCACCGAGAGCGTGAGGATCGAGATCGCCGTACCCAGCGGCCAGAGCGGTGCCGAACTGGTCTCGCACTACTTCCGCGAGATCGAGAAGGTCATCGAGAAGGCCGAATCCTATCGCGGCAAAGTGCTCTCGCTCGAGGCTGAGAACCAGTGGCAGGGCATGGCTACCGGCGTCACCGTCTACCGCTTGCCGCCCGTGGCGCGCGAAGACGTTATCCTCCCGGAGCAGACGCTTGCGCTGCTCGACCGCAATGTCATCGAGTTTGCAAAGCTGCGCGAGCGGCTTCGCGCGATCGGTCAGCCCACCAAGAAAGGCCTCCTGTTCTATGGCCCACCCGGCACCGGCAAGACGCATACGATCCGCTACATCGCCAGCAGCCTGCCCGGCCACACCACTTTGCTGGTCACTTCCGATCAGGTGGGTCTGTTGAACGAATACTTTGGGCTCGCCCGCCTGCTCCAGCCCGCAATCCTCGTGATCGAGGACGCCGATCTCGTCGCGCGCAATCGGGCCGACATGCGCAGCGGCGGCGAGGAAATCCTGCTCAACAAGCTGCTCAACGAAATGGACGGGCTGCGCCCGGACTCAGACATCTTCTTCGTGCTCACCACCAATCGGCCCGAGCATCTCGAACAGGCGCTGGCCGGCCGGCCCGGGCGCATCGATCAGGCGATCGAGTTTCCGCTGCCCGATGCAGATGGCAGGCGCAAGCTGGCCCTGCTCTACAGCGGCGGTCTACATTTCTTGCCGGCTGTGCTGGAGCGGATCATCGACCGGACCGATGGTGTCAGTGCGGCCTTTATCAAAGAGCTGATGCGCCGGATTTCCCAGCGCGTTCTGGAAGACACCGCAAGCCCGGGACGGGCGTCAGAAGACCATGTTCTCGCCGCGCTCGACGAGATGATGTTCGCTGGCGGCACCTTGAACGCGCAGCTGCTCGGGGCGGGCAGGATCGAACCTTGAACTACAGCCAGCCGATCCGCCGGAACCGCCAGAGCAGCCCGCCGCAGATGGTGATGATGAGAGCCCAGACCATCGGATAGCCCCATCGCCAGTGCAGTTCGGGCAGGTAATCGAAGTTCATGCCGTAGATGCCCGCGATCGCCGTCGGCACTGCGAGGATAGCCGCCCACGCCGCCAGCTGGCGCGTAATCATTCCCTGCCGGTGCTGTTCGAGCAGGCCCGCGGTTTCCACCGCCGCCGCCAGTGTTTCCTTGAGGCCCTCCATCCGCGCCATCGCGCGCCGCACATGATCGAGCACGTCGCGGAACCAGATGCGCGCCGAAGGGTCGATCACCGGCAGGTCTGCTTCGGCCAGACGCTGCGTCATCTCCTCCATCGGCCCGATGATCCGCTCGAACCGCCTGAGCTCGCGGCGCAGGCGGAAGATGCGGCGGATCGTGGCCGGATCGGGGAACTGGTCGATCGCCGATTCCTCGATGCTATGCGCGACTTCCTCGAACTGGTCGGCGATCGGAAGATAGCCATCGACGATGAAATCGAGCACGGCATGGAGCACATAGTCGGCACCCTCGGCGAGGTGGTCGCTATCCGCTTCCAGCGCGCGGCGCAGGTCGGCGTGCGCGCGCGCCGAACCCACCCGCACCGTCACGATGAACTGCGCGCCGAGGAACACGGCGGTCTGCCCGTAGGTGATCGTATCGTCAGCCGTCATCATTGCGGTGCGCGCCACGACAAACAACTGCTGACCATAGATATCGACTTTGGGCAGTTGCCGCGGGTTCAGCGCGTCTTCAACCGCCAGCGGATGGAGCCTGAACTGGCACGCGATGCGGTCCATTTCCTCGGCCGTGGGATCGGCAAGCCCGATCCAGTCGAAACATCCGCGCGGCAGCGCTGCCTCGGCCACCGGCTGACCGGTCAGCGCAAGATCGGCCGGGTCGGGCCTCCCCTCGGTATAGCGGCGCGCGGCGATGATCGGCATGGCTGCCCTTGTGTCGCCGAGCCGGCAAAAGCGCAATCGCCGCGTTTAACTGCCCGCCTAAACAGACTGGCAATCATGCCGCCGACTGCTATCATGCATGTCAATAACAGTGGAGGACAGCATGGGTTTCGAGGACACGCGGCGCGCCGGGCAGCCGGACATCGATGTCGCGATCATCGGCGCCGGCCTTTCCGGCATCGGCATGGCCGCGCACATGCAGATGCTCTGCCCCGACCGCACCTACGCCCTGTTCGAGCGCCGCCCCCAGCTTGGCGGCACCTGGGACCTGTTCCGCTACCCCGGCGTCCGCTCGGACAGCGACATGCATACCCTCGGCTTCATCTTCGAGCCGTGGAAGCATGAGAAGTCCATCGCTGACGGGCCATCGATCCTCGAGTACCTCAACCGCATCGCCACCGAACGCGGCATCCGCCAGCACATCCGCTTCGAGACCAAAGTCGTCTCCGCCAACTGGGAAAGCGGCAACGCCTGGTGGGTAATCACCACCGAAGCCGCCGACGGCCAGCGAAGCCGCACCACCGCGCGGTTCCTCTATCTCGGCTCGGGCTACTACGACTATGACACGCCCTACGACCCTGCGATCCCGGGCCGTGACGACTTTGCCGGCACGATCATCCACCCGCAGTTCTGGCCCGAAGACTTCGACTACACCGGCAAGCGCGTCGTCGTGATCGGCTCCGGCGCAACCGCCGTCACCATCGTGCCCGCGATGGCGCAGAAAGCGGCACACGTCACGATGCTGCAGCGGACGCCGACCTGGTACGCGATCCGCCCGGCGCGCGATGCCATCGCCAACACGCTGCGCAAGTTCCTGCCGGATAAGCTCGCCTACCGGATCACGCGCTTCAAGAACGTGTTCATGCAGGACATGGTCTACAAGCGGGCGCGCAATCAGCCCCAGAAGGTCAAGGACTTCCTGACCAAGAAGCTTCAGGAAGCGCTCGGCCCGAAGTACGATCCCGCCACCTTCACCCCGCCCTACAACCCATGGGAGCAGCGCCTGTGCCTCGTGCCCGATGGCGACCTGTTCCATGCGATGAAGGCGGGCAAGGCGGAGATCATCACCGACAATATCGAGCGCATTGATGCGCAGGGCATCCAGCTCAAGTCCGGCAAGCGGCTCGACTGCGACGTGATCGTCACCGCCACCGGTCTCGCCCTCGCCATGGCCGGCAAGATCGCCCTCGGCATGGACGGCCAGCCGGTGCGGATGAACGAGCGCTGGTACTACAAGGGCTGCATGTATTCGAACCTGCCCAACCTCGCGCAGGTCTTCGGCTACCTCAACGCCTCGTGGACCTTGCGCGCCGATATCGACGCCGATTTCGTCTGCCGCCTGCTCAACCACATGAAGAAAGTGGGCGCGGACAGCGCGACGCCTGTGCTCACCGACGAAAGCGCGCTCGAGGCCGACACCCCGCTCGATCTCTCCTCGGGCTACATCCAGCGCGGGCTCTCGATCCAGCCGAAGAACGCCAAGACGATGCCGTGGCGGCTCAACCAGGACTATCTGTTCGACCGCAAGTACCTCAAGGAAGACCCGCTCGACGACGGCATCATGCGCTTTGCCAAGGCGAGCGGCGCGGTGGCGGCAAAGGCCGGCGAGGTGGTCGAACCGGCAGAGTAGCGTCCCTCTCCTCTTACCCTTCGTCTTTCCCGCGAAGGCGCGGGGGTGGCGGAGGCGGCGCAGAGGTTGACACAGTTGACACGGTCCAGAGGAAATCCGGCAATTCCGGCTTCTTGGTACTAACCTACTGATCTTTGACAATAATAGGCAGAATCGCTGCCAAACACGGCTCGGGAATAACTGACACGCGCGTCTGTTATTCCCGAGCCGGGCATTATCCGCCAGCCTCCCTGCCACAATGGCGACGGGAGGAGCGTGCCCGGTGCAGCGTACGACGGAAACCACGGTTCAAAGAGCGCCCGTGACCTTTCGCCCGATAAGGGTGTGTAGGAAAGGTGTTTGTGAACTGGCGGGCGGCCAGTCCGCCCGGCGCAATCCCCTCAAAGGCCCATTGCACGCGTCTGCGTTTGCGCTATCGGTTCCCGCATGACCGAAGCTTCCCGCATCTGGACCGCCGCGCTGATTGTCGTGGGCGATGAGATCCTTTCCGGCCGCACGCATGACAAGAACATCGCACAGGTCGCGACGTGGCTGGGGGTGCAGGGCATTCGGCTGCGCGAAGTGCGTGTGGTGCCGGACGACATGGCGGCGATCATCGAGGCGGTGAACGCGCTGCGCGTGCGCAACGACTACCTGTTCACCACGGGCGGGATCGGGCCGACGCACGACGACATTACCGTCGATGCGGTGGCTGAGGCGCTCGGCGTGCCGGTGGTGATCCACCCCGAGGCCGAAGCGATGCTGACCCGCTATTACGAGACCCGCGGCGGCATCAATCCGGCGCGGCTGCGCATGGCGCGGGTGCCGGAGGGCGCCGATCTTATCCCCAACCGGCTTTCGGGCGCGCCGGGGATCCAGATCGGCAATGTGTTCCTGATGGCGGGCGTGCCGGGGATCACCGCGCAGATGCTCGACGGGCTGACGGGCACGCTGGAAGGCGGCCTGCCGCTGCTTTCGGCAACGATCGGCTGCTGGGTCGCCGAAAGCGAAGTGGCCGACCTGCTGCGCGAGACCGAAAAGACCCACGAGGGCTGCCAGATCGGCAGCTATCCCTTCTTCCGCGAAGGCAAGGTCGGCGCGAATTTCGTGATCCGCTCGACCGATCAGGCTGAGCTCGATGCCTGCGCACAGGTGCTGGTCGACGGGCTGGCGGCGCTTGGCCGCGCCTCGGTGCCGGGGGGCATCTGATCCTTCGGCTGGTAGCGGCAGCAGGCCTTGCGTTCATGCTACCTGCCTGCTCGCCAACGCTCACACGCTTCGAGCGCACGCTGGCAGCCCATGACAGCGCGACGGCCGCGCTGGGCCAGTGGTGCGCGGCGCAGCGGATTGCGGCGCCGGCCGAGATCGTCGCGGATACCGAGCAGGGCGCAAGCGAAGCTGCCACACCGACTATCCGCACGGCGCTCGGCGTCGGCGCTGCAGAGCCGCTGGCCTTCCGCCATGTGCGGCTGCGCTGCGGCGGCGCGGTGCTTTCCGACGCGAAGAACTGGTATGTCCCTGCCCGGCTGACCCCGGCGATGAACTCCAAGCTCGAAACGTCGCGAACGCCTTTCGGCACGGTGGTGCGCCCGCTGGGCTTTCGGCGCGAGCGGCTGGAAAGCAGGCGCGGAAGAGCCGAGGGCTGTCCGGCGGGAACGGTGCTTTCGCACAAAGCGGTGCTGCGGCTCGCGGACGGACGGGCGATCAGCCTGGTGATCGAGTGCTATACGCGGGCAAATCTGGCGAAGGAGGCTTCCTGATGCGCGTTCTTCTTACCGGTTCGTCCGGCTGGCTCGGCCGTTTTCTCGCTCCGGCGCTGCGCGCGGCCGGGCATACGGTGACGGGTCTCGATGCGGCGCCTGGCCCGGAAACGCATGTCGTCGGCACGATCGCCAGCCGTGCGGTGGTGGACCGGGCGATGGGGTTGGGGATCGACGCGGTGATCCACGCGGCAGCGCTGCACAAGCCCGATATCGCGCGCTATCCGGTGCAGACCTTCATCGATGTGAACGTGACAGGCACGCTCAACCTGCTCGAGGCCGCGCGCATTGCGGGGCATGACCGGTTCGTGATGACGTCCACCACCTCGCTGATGATCAGCGAGGCGATCAGGCGCGAGGAAGCGTCCGAGGCGGTGTGGCTGGACGAACGGACTGGTCCGCTGGCACCGCGCAACATCTATGGCGTGACCAAGCTGGCAGCAGAAGGGCTGTGCCGGCTCTATGCAACCGAGCATGGTCTGGCCACCGTGGTGCTGCGCACCGCGCGGTTCTTCCCCGAGGATGACGATACACACAAGCGGCCTTCGGGCGAGAACCTCAAGGCGATCGAGTTCCTGCATCGGCGGCTGACGGTGGAGGATGCGGCGGCAGCACATGTGACGGCACTGGAGAAGGTGCGCGAAGTCGGCTTCGGGCTCTATCTGGTGAGCGCGCCGCCGCCGTTCGCGCGCGAGGATGCGGCGGCGCTGAAGCAGGATGCTGCCGCGCTCATCCGGGAACGGTTCCCCGATGCCGAGGCGCTGTTTGCCGCGCGGGGCTGGCAGCTGCCCAAGAGCCTGGGGCGGGTCTACGATCCCTCATTGGCCGAGGCGGAGTTGGGCTTCCGCTGCCGGACCGACTTTGCCGCCGTGCTGGCGGCGCTGCGCGAGGGCGCGCCGCTGCCGTTTGCGCACGATCCCGACTATGCCTCGCCGCTCACGAAGGGGCGCTGAGGCAGTTCCCTGTTCCCTGAAGGGGAGAGGGCTGTGGAAACGCAAAGGGCCGGGAAGGTTTCCCCTCCCGGCCCTTTGTATTGAAGCGATCCGGCTGGATCAGCCGCCGTGGACTTCCGCCACGTCGACCTTGAGGCCGGGGCCCATCGACGAGGACAGACCGACCTTGCGCAGGTACTTGCCCTTGGCGCCGGCAGGCTTCGCCTTGACGATCGCATCGACGAACGCGTCGAAGTTGGCGCGCAGCGCTTCGTTCGAGAAGCTCATCTTGCCGATGCCGCCGTGGATGATGCCGGCCTTTTCGACGCGGAATTCGATCTGGCCAGCCTTTGCCGCCTTGACCGCGTCTGCGACGTTGGGGGTGACGGTGCCGAGCTTCGGGTTCGGCATCAGGCCCTTGGGGCCCAGCACCTTGCCGAGGCGGCCGACGATGCCCATCATGTCGGGCGTCGCGATCACGCGGCCATAGTCGAGGTTGCC